>DFYO01000056.1 GCA_002381865.1 Clostridiales bacterium UBA4080
CGGCGTGGCCCGGGCAGTCAACGTGCGCGTAGTGACGCTTGGCGGTCTCGTATTCGACGTGAGCGGTGTTGATGGTAATGCCGCGCGCCTTCTCTTCGGGCGAGCTGTCAATCTCGTCATATTTCTTCGCAGCACCGCCAAACTTCTTCGACAGAATGGTGGTGATCGCCGCGGTCAAGGTGGTCTTGCCGTGGTCAACGTGTCCAATGGTGCCTACGTTTACGTGCGGTTTGGTCCGCTCGAACTTTTCCTTAGCCATGTCTCTGTACCCTATAAATCAAATAATCTGTTGAAAGCGTTCGCGGCTTGATTACTTCTTGGCAATCACAGCTTCCGCAACGCTCTTCGGCGCCTCGGTGTAGTGCTTGAATTCCATCGAGTAAGTGGCACGCCCTTGCGACATGGAACGCAGATCGGTGGAGTAGCCGAACATCTCGGCCAGCGGCACCTCGGCCTTGACCAGCTTGACGCCAGCCGCATCTTCCATGCCCTGAATGATGCCGCGGCGGCGGTTCAGGTCGCCCATCACATCACCCATATAGTCTTCCGGCGTTTCCACTTCCACGGCCATCATCGGCTCAAGCAGGATCGGGCTTGCCTTACGCATACCGTCCTTGAAAGCCAGAATCGCCGCCAGCTTGAATGCCAGTTCGGACGAGTCGACATCATGGTAGGAGCCATCAAACAAGGTGACTTTGACGTCCACCACAGGGAAACCTGCCAGCACGCCATTGGTCAGGGCTTCTTTCAAGCCCTTTTCCACTGCGGGAATATATTCCCGCGGCACCGTGCCGCCCTTGATGGCGTCGACGAACTCAAAGCCTTTGCCCGCTTCATTCGGCCCCATCTTGATCCAGACATGGCCGTACTGACCTTTACCACCCGACTGCTTGACGTGCTTGCCTTCCTGCTCGACTTCCTTCTTGATCGCTTCGCGGTAGGCCACTTGCGGCGCACCAACGTTGGCCTCGACGCCAAACTCGCGGCGCATGCGATCAACCAGAATTTCCAGGTGCAATTCACCCATGCCTGACATGATCGTCTGGCCGGTCTCTTCATCCGTGCGAACGCGGAAAGACGGGTCTTCCTGCGCCAGACGGCCCAGGGCAATGCCCATTTTTTCCTGATCGGCCTTGGTCTTTGGTTCAACTGCTACGTGGATCACCGGCTCAGGAAACACCATCCGTTCTAGAATGATCGGAGCATCCGGATCACACAGAGTTTCACCCGTAGTGACATCTTTAAGTCCAACACACGCCGCAATATCCCCAGCCAAAACCTCCTTGATTTCTTCCCGGTTGTTTGCGTGCATTTGCAGTATCCGTCCGATACGCTCCTTTTTGCCTTTGACTGAGTTATAAACCGTCGCACCTGAGCTCAAGACACCGGAATAGACACGAATAAACGTAAGTTGGCCGACAAATGGATCAGTCATCAACTTGAATGCGAGAGCAGAAAACTTTTCGCTGTCGTCCGCCTTACGGAAGACTTCTTTCTCCCTCTCATCAACACCCGCCATTGGGGGAATATCGACTGGCGAGGGAAGAAAATCAATAACCGCATCCAGCATGCGCTGAACACCTTTATTCTTGAAAGCTGAACCACATAGCATTGGCTGGATCTCACAAGCAATAGTGCGCTGACGCAGACCCAGTTTAATTTTCTCTTCAGAAAGATCACCATTCTCCAAGTACTCATTCATCAACTCCTCAGACGCTTCAGCCGCAGCCTCAATCATCTGCTCACGCCATTTCTCAGACACATCCTGCAATTCCGCTGGAATATCGCCGTAAGTAAACTTCATGCCCTGTGAAGCTTCATCCCAAATGATGGATTTCATCTTAATCAAATCCACTACACCAGTAAAAGAGTCTTCAGCACCAATCGGGATGACAACTGGAACAGGATTCGCCTTCAAGCGGGTCTTCATCTGATCAACAACCTTGAAGAAATTGGCACCAGAGCGATCCATTTTGTTAACAAACGCCAAGCGCGGCACCTTGTACTTGGTTGCCTGGCGCCAGACGGTTTCCGACTGAGGCTGCACCCCACCGACCGCGCAATACACCATACATGCACCATCCAGCACGCGCATCGATCGCTCGACTTCAATCGTGAAATCAACGTGCCCAGGTGTATCAATGATATTGAAACGATGCTCCGGAAGGGACATGTCCATCCCTTTCCAGAAGCATGTAGTAGCTGCCGAAGTAATGGTGATACCCCGCTCCTGCTCCTGCTCCATCCAGTCCATTGTAGCTGAACCTTCATGAGTTTCACCAATCTTGTGATTACGTCCTGTATAAAACAATATACGCTCTGTTAAAGTTGTTTTTCCCGCATCGATATGAGCCATAATCCCAATGTTTCTAGTTCTTTCTAATGGGAATTCTCTTCCAGCCAAAGTATTTGTCCTCCCTTTGGAAAATCGATTGAAAAATTAACCTGTTACTTTTACCATCTATAACTTGCAAAAGCTTTATTAGCTTCAGCCATTTTATGCATATCTTCTTTCTTCTTAACAGATGCTCCTGAATTGTTAGCGGCATCCATAATTTCACCAGCTAAACGATCAACCATAGTTTTTTCGCCACGCTTACGTGAATATAATGTTAACCAACGAAGTGCAAGTGCTTGCTTTCTATCAGCTCTAACTTCAATTGGAACTTGATATGTAGCACCACCAACACGTCTTGCTTTAACTTCAAGAACAGGCATAATGTTATTCATACAATCTTGGAATACTTCAATAGCTTCTCTTCCGGTTTTTTCTGCAACCTTATCAAAGGCACCATATACTATTTTTTGTGAAGTTCCCTTCTTGCCGTCTAACATAATGCTATTAATCAGTTTTGTAACGACCTTATCGTTATAAAGCGGATCAGCTAGTACATCTCTTTTGGAAATATGTCCTTTTCTTGGCACGGTTCTTCCCTCCTTAATTAGTTTAAAATTAATTCTTCGGTACTCACGTTCCTTATCGGATCGTGTTCGAGCCTGGTTCTTAATATATATATTTTAACCTGCAACCAACAGGGTATATACCTTAATACCTGGCACTAAATTACATTTACTTATTTCTTTGGTCTCTTTGCACCGTATTTAGAACGAGCTTGTTTACGATTAGCTACTCCTGCTGTATCAAGTGTTCCTCTTACGATATGGTAACGTGTACCTGGTAAGTCTTTTACCCTTCCACCTCTTAAAAGAACAACACTATGCTCTTGCAAGTTATGACCTTCTCCTGGAATATATCCTGTTACTTCAATACCATTTGTCAAACGAACTCTGGCAATTTTACGTAACGCTGAGTTAGGCTTTTTAGGTGTAGCAGTCTTAACTGCAGTACAAACACCTCTTTTTTGTGGTGCAGAAACATTAGTTGCTTTCTTGTGTAAAGAGTTGTAACCTTTTTGTAAAGCTGGTGCAGTTGATTTCTTCTCAATCGTTGTTCTGCCCTTTCTTACTAACTGGTTAAAAGTTGGCATCCATTTCACCTCCGTCTTGTTATTTTTGTAGAAGCCAATCTACTTCAGTAATGCTGCGGTTGCTGTTTTCACTTCAATTTCACATGCTTGCGCAAGTTCTTCCATCGTTTCAACATACACGACTGGAATATTTTTGCTCTGTGCTACTTCTATGACACGTAAAGTTACCTGCTTGTCAGCATCTTTTGCTATAAAAAGCATCTTTGCAGTATCATTTTCAAGTACTCTGAGCGTTTGCTTTGTCCCTACAACCCTAGGACCTTGTTTTAATTCGTGCATTATAGATCATCCCTTCTGGTCACTATTATGTTGGTAGTCAGCTATGAGCTAATTGCCACCACATCATTCAAGTATACAAGCTGATGCTAGTACAAAAGAATGCACACTGATGAATTTTATCACTAAAGTATATAAAAGTCAAGTATATTCAAGAAAATCCCTTCTTCTTGTGTGAATATCTAAAATACATAGAACCTAAGTACTTAATAAGTATTATACTAGCTCTAAATAAAGTAATGGAGCTGAATCCAAATGGATTCAGCCCCAACTATTGCAAAAGAGCCAAAATTCTATATTTGTCAGTTTGACCTTTAATATAGTCTAATCTTCTTCAAATAGTACTTCTTCTAAGTCATCGACTGCATCAAATTCATCTTGAACCGGAGAAGTCTTTTCTATTTCAACATTTCTATATCTCTTCATTCCTGTACCTGCTGGTATCAGGTTACCGATAATTACATTTTCTTTAAGTCCGATTAGCGGATCCTCTTTGCCTAAAATAGCAGCTTCTGTTAGAACCTTTGTTGTTTCCTGGAAGGAGGCTGCGGACAAGAATGAGTTTGTTGCCAATGATGCTTTTGTAATACCCAGTAGTACTTGACGTCCATCTGAAACCTCTAAATCCTGTTCCTCAAGCTCTCTGTTAGTCTTCTCGTATTCTAAGCGGTCAATCAAGCTACCTGGTAAGAACTCTGCATCGCCATTATCTTCAATTCTAACCTTTTTAAGCATTTGTCGGCAAATAACTTCAATATGCTTATCGTTTATTTCTACACCCTGTAAGCGGTATACTCTTTGAACCTCTTGAATCATGTAGTCTTGAACCGCTCTTACACCTTTAATCTTAAGAATATCATGTGGGTTAACACTACCCTCAGTTAATTCATCTCCTGCTGCAAGAACATCTCCGTCCATTACCTTGATTCTTGAACCATAAGGAATAAGATACGCCTTTGATTCTCCATTTTCAGGCTCAGTAATAATAACTTCACGCTTCTTCTTGGTATCGCTGATTGTCACCTTTCCGCCAAATTCTGCGATAATTGCAAGTCCCTTTGGCTTTCTTGCTTCAAACAGCTCCTCTACCCTTGGAAGACCCTGAGTGATGTCATCAGCTGTTGCAATACCTCCTGTATGGAATGTACGCATTGTAAGCTGTGTACCTGGCTCTCCAATTGACTGAGCAGCAATGATACCAACTGATTCTCCAACCTGAACTGATAATCCCGTTGCCATATTAGAACCGTAGCATTTAGCACAAATACCTATTTGTGACTGACAAGATAATACAGTTCTTATTCTTACTTTTTCAACGCCTGATTTTACAACCTGCTTAGCAGTAATCGGAGTAATCATAGTATCTGCTTTAACAATTGTTTTACCTGTTTCTGGATGATTAATATCGTCAATAGACCATCTTCCAGAAATTCTTTCTTCAAGGCTCTCAATAACCTCTTTTCCATCCTTGAATGCAGCTACTGTCATTCCTACTACTTCGTCCTGACCTTCGCAGCAATCCATTTCTCTAATAATCAAATCCTGTGCAACGTCTACAAGTCTTCTTGTAAGATATCCTGAGTCCGCTGTACGAAGAGCCGTGTCAGCAAGACCTTTTCTTGCACCATGGGCTGAAATAAAATACTCAAGAACGTCAAGACCTTCACGGAAGTTTGACTTGATAGGCAATTCAATAGTTCTACCCGATGTATCCGCCATAAGACCACGCATACCTGCAAGCTGTTTTATCTGCTTATCAGAACCACGGGCTCCTGAATCCGCCATCATAAATATATTGTTATATTGATCAAGATTTTCAAGAAGCTCCTTAGAAATCTTATCATCCGCCTTTTTCCAAGTTTCGATAACATTCTGATATCTTTCATCTTCTGTCATCATACCTCTTTTAAATTGCTTCATGATATTTTCTACAACAATCTCTGCTTCTTCCAAAATACCTTTTTTACTTTCTGGAACCTCCATATCAGAAATAGATACGGTAATTGCTCCTCTGGTTGAATACTTGAATCCAAGCTTTTTAATATCATCAAGAACCTCTGCTGTTTTAGTAGAGCCATGAATATTAATACACTGGTGAAGTATTTGAACCATTTGTTTTTTGCCAACATGAAAATCAACTTCATATTTATGGCTATTTTCTTCAATTGTTCTGTCTATAAATTCAAGGTCCTGTGGAATTGCTTCGTTAAATACAATTCTTCCTACAGTTGTAGTTGCAAGCTTTCTTACTATATCACCATTAATTAAGAGTTCTCTCATAACCTGAATTTTTGCATGCAATGTAATTACATTATTTTCATAGGCTAGGATAGCTTCATTTTCATCTTTGAAAATCATTCCCTCGCCCTTTTCACCTTCTTTGCAAAGTGTAAGGTAATAAGTTCCTAAAACCATATCCTGTGAAGGCACGGTAACAGGTCCTCCATCAGAAGGCTTAAGAAGGTTATTTGGTGATAAAAGCAGGAATCTACACTCTGCCTGTGCTTCAACAGATAGAGGCACATGGACTGCCATCTGGTCACCGTCAAAGTCAGCATTGTAAGCTGTACATACAAGTGGATGTAGTCTAATTGCTTTACCTTCAACAAGTACTGGTTCAAATGCCTGAATTCCTAATCTATGAAGAGTCGGTGCTCTGTTAAGCATAACTGGATGCTCAGTAATTACTTCCTGAAGAACGTCCCATACTCCTGTTTCTAATCTTTCTACCATTTTTTTTGCTGATTTAATATTATGTGCCATTCCATCTGCTACAAGCTTTTTCATAACAAAAGGTTTGAAAAGCTCGATAGCCATTTCCTTTGGAAGACCACACTGATATATCTTTAGCTCTGGCCCTACTACGATAACCGAACGTCCTGAATAGTCAACACGTTTTCCAAGAAGGTTCTGTCTAAAACGTCCTTGCTTCCCTTTTAACATATCCGAAAGAGATTTAAGTGGTCTGTTTCCAGGTCCCGTTACAGGTCTTCCTCTTCTTCCATTATCAATCAAAGCATCTACTGCTTCTTGAAGCATTCTCTTTTCATTTCTAACAATGATATCTGGAGCGCCTAAATCAAGAAGTCTTTGTAAACGGTTGTTTCTATTAATTACTCTTCTATATAAATCATTTAAGTCAGAAGTTGCAAATCTTCCTCCGTCTAGCTGAACCATAGGTCTTAAATCAGGCGGTATTACAGGAACCACAGACAAAATCATCCATTCTGGTTTATTCCCAGATTTCAAAAACGCCTCAATTACTTCCATTCTTTTGATGATTCTAGCTCTTTTTTGACCTGAAGAATCCTTTAAGGCTTCCTTTAGTTCAACCGACTCTTTTGCTAAATCAATATTTGATAGTAATTCTTTAACTGCTTCTGCTCCCATTGCAGCTCTGAATTTATTTCCAAATTTATCATAATTATCTCTGTATTCTTTTTCTGAAAGAATCTGTTTGTATTGAAGCGGTGTATCTCCTTCTTCTAATACAATATATGATGCAAAATACAAAACCTTTTCCAAGGTTCTAGGCGACAAATCTAAAATCAAGCCCATTCTGCTAGGAATTCCTTTAAAATACCAAATATGAGATACGGGAGCTGCAAGTTCAATATGCCCCATTCTCTCACGTCTTACCTTAGATTTTGTAACCTCTACTCCACATCGGTCACAGACAACACCCTTATACCTGATTTTTTTGTACTTACCGCAATGACATTCCCAATCCTTGCTAGGTCCAAATATTTTTTCGCAAAATAATCCGTCCTTTTCAGGCTTTAAAGTTCTATAATTAATTGTTTCGGGTTTTTTAACCTCTCCGCGAGACCATTCTCTAATTCTCTCAGGTGAAGCCAACCCAATTTTCATAGAATCAAAATATATTGGCTGTTCTATAGTAGCACTGTTTTCTGACATTGATTTGACACTCCTTCCATTTTTAAAGTCCACAACAAATTTGCATTCCTAATCTTAATCCTCAAATAACTCGCTTTCTTCTCCAATAATAAAACCATTTTCCAATTCATCATCTTCATAGTCTTCTTCTTCTTCAAGCTCATCAAAGCCAGCTTCTTTTTTATTGCTTCCAAATAATTCGTGTAACTGAAGCTCTGATTCTTTTTCATATTCTACGGATGATAAATCTGTAGCCTCGTCAATGTCTTCTTTGATATCTAATTCCTTAGCATCACTTGTGAGTATCTTAACATCTAATGAAAGTGATTGAAGCTCCTTAAGAAGTACTTTAAAGGATTCAGGAATTCCCGGTTCAGGAATATTTTCTCCCTTGATAATAGCTTCATAAGTCTTAACACGCCCTACTACATCATCAGATTTAACTGTTAATATTTCCTGAAGAGTGTATGCAGCACCGTAAGCCTCAAGTGCCCAAACCTCCATCTCTCCAAATCTCTGACCTCCAAACTGTGCCTTACCACCAAGTGGCTGTTGTGTTACTAATGAGTAAGGGCCTGTTGAACGAGCATGGATTTTGTCATCAACTAAGTGATGTAATTTAAGATAATGCATATATCCAACTGTAACTCTTCCATCAAAGTACTCGCCAGTTCTGCCATCTCTTAAAGCAATTTTTCCGTCCTGTGTAATAGGCACTCCTGACCACTCACTTCTATGAGCTTTATTTTCATCTAAATATTTGTAAATATCTTCATGAAGAATGCCCTTCCATTTTGATTCAAACTCATTCCATTCAATATTTACATAATCATTTGCAAGCTCAAGAGTATCGTAAATTTCCTGCTCATTTGCTCCATCAAATACTGGTGAAGCAACCTTGAATCCTAATGCCTTAGCTGCAAGTCCAAGATGGACCTCAAGTACCTGACCGATATTCATACGTGAAGGAACACCTAATGGATTAAGTACAATGTCAAGTGGTCTTCCGTTTGGTAAAAATGGCATATCTTCTACAGGCAGAATTCTAGAAATTACACCCTTATTTCCATGACGACCCGCCATTTTATCCCCAACTGAAATCTTTCTTTTTTGAGCAATATATACTCTTACAGACTGATTAACTCCAGGTGGCAGCTCATCTCCATTTTCTCTTGTGAACACATGAACATCTACAATAATACCTGTTTCACCATGTGGTACTCTTAAGGAAGTATCTCTAACCTCTCTTGCCTTTTCACCAAAGATAGCTCTTAGAAGTCTTTCTTCTGCTGTAAGCTCAGTTTCTCCTTTAGGAGTTACTTTTCCTACTAAGATATCTCCTGATCTAACCTCAGCACCAATTCTGATTATTCCTCTTTCATCTAGATCCTTTAAAGCTTCTTCTCCAACACTTGGAACCTCTCTTGTAATTTCTTCTGGTCCAAGCTTAGTGTCTCTTGCTTCTGCTTCAAATTCTTCAATATGTATAGATGTATAAACATCTTCTTTTACTAAATTTTCACTTAACAAAATAGCATCCTCGAAGTTATAGCCTTCCCAAGTCATAAAGCCAATCAAAGGATTTTTACCAAGTGCAATCTCGCCTCTTTGCGTTGAAGGTCCGTCTGCAATAACTGTTCCCTTTTTAACCCTTTCACCTTTTGTAACAATAGGTCTTTGGTTAATGCAGGTTCCCTGGTTGCTTCTTGAATATTTTGTAAGCTTATATGTATCTTTTTTGCCATCATCAGTTTTTATTACTACCTCTGAAGCTGAAACCTTTTCAACAATACCTTCCTCAAGTGCTACAACTACTACTCCTGAGTCAACTGCAGCTTTGTGTTCCATACCAGTTCCAACAATGGCAGAATCGGTTACAAGTAGCGGAACTGCCTGTCTTTGCATGTTAGAGCCCATAAGTGCACGGTTCGCATCATCATTTTCAAGGAAAGGTATCATAGATGTTGCTACTGAAAATACCTGTTTTGGAGAAACATCCATCAAGTCAATGCTATGTCTTTCCATCTCAGTAATATCTTCTCTATATCTTCCTGTAACATATTTGTGGACAAATCTGCCTTCGTCATCTAATGGCTCGTTTGCCTGTGCTACTCTATAGATTTCCTCTTCATCAGCTGTAACATATACAATATCCTCAGTTACAACCGGATGCTCTCCTGATCTGTCAATTTTTCTATAAGGAGCTTCAATAAATCCATATTCATTAATTCTCGCATAACATGCAAGAGAGTTAATTAATCCAATGTTTGGACCTTCAGGCGTTTCAATCGGACACATTCTTCCATAATGGGAGTGATGGACGTCACGTACCTCAAAGCCCGCCCTTTCTCTTGAAAGTCCACCAGGACCAAGCGCTGACAAACGTCTTTTATGTGTAAGCTCTGCAAGTGGATTGGTTTGATCCATAAACTGTGAAAGCTGAGAGCTTCCAAAGAATTCCTTAATTGCAGCAGTTACAGGTCTTATGTTAATCAAGGTCTGTGGGGAAATACCTTCCTGGTCCTGAATAGTCATTCTTTCCCTTACTACTCTTTCCATTCTGGATAGACCAATTCTGAATTGGTTTTGTAAGAGCTCTCCAACCGCACGAATTCTTCTGTTTCCTAAATGGTCAATATCATCTTTATTCCCAATACCATATTCTAAATGGATATTATAATTAATAGAAGCAAATATATCTTCCTTTGTAATATGCTTAGGCACAAGTCTTGAAGCATTTTTTCCAATCAATTCTTTCAGCTCTTCCTCTGATTGTGCTTCATCTAATATTTCTTGAAGAACAGGATAATACACTCTGTCAAAAACATCATATTGCTTTACATCAAAGGAAACATATTTTCTAATATCTACTGTCATATTAGATAATACCTTAATCTTTTGGTCTTCGAATTTTATATATACATAAGGAATACCTGCATTTTGAATTTGCTCTGCAAGCTCTAATGTAACTGTAGTTCCTTCTTCCGCTAAAATTTCCCCTGTGCTGTTATCTACTACATCCTCAGCTAAAACCTGTCCTCTGATTCTGTTTTTTAAAGCAAGCTTTTTATTGAACTTATATCTTCCTACTTTTGCAAGATCATATCTTCTAGGATCGAAAAACATAGAGCTTAAAAGTGACTCTGAGCTTTCTACTGTAGGAGGCTCTCCCGGTCTAATTCTTTTATATATTTCAATTAAGCCTTCCTCGTAAGAATTGCTGCCGTCCTTTTCAATACTTGCTAAAATCTTAGGATCTTCTCCGAACAAATCAATGATTTGCGCATTGCTTCCAATTCCAAGTGCTCTGATTAGCACTGTAACAGGTACCTTTCTAGTTCTGTCAACACGCACGTAAAAGACATCATTAGAATCTGTTTCATATTCTAACCATGCTCCTCTATTTGGTATTACTGTTGCAGAAAATAACTTTTTACCAATCTTATCATGATCCACTGCATAATAGATTCCAGGTGAACGAACTAACTGACTTACTATAACCCTCTCTGCTCCGTTAATGATAAACGTTCCTGTTTCTGTCATCAATGGAAGGTCGCCCATAAAAATCTCATGCTCATTTATCTCGTCAGTCTCTTTATTAATCAGTCTGACCTTAACTTTTAAAGGAGCCGCATAAGTTGCATCCCTCTCCTTACATTCCTCAATTGTGTATTTTAGATCTTTATTCATTGTAAAATCAATGAAATCAAGAACTAACGTACCGCTGTAATCTTGGATTGGGGAAATGTCACGAAATACTTCCTTAAGTCCTTCTTCTAGAAACCACTTGTAAGAATTCTTCTGAACTTCAATTAAGTTAGGCATTTCAAGAACTTCTTTTTTTCGAGAATAGGTCATTCTGACTGCTTTCTCATTATCGATAGGTTTTATCCTATTTTTTTCCATGGTTACGTTTCACCCCTTGGTAATATTTATTTTAAGATACAAGTGAACCTAATATGTATCGAAATTACTTTTTGCAAACTATGGAGATACCTCTAATAAAGACACGTAAAAAAGCAAATATGTAATCTATCCTATAAAAAAATTACAAATTACTTTTATACGATTCGTCGCAAAGATTTTTCTAAGACAATTTGTCTTAAAATTCAATGCATTTTTGTTAAAATTGTATAACAACCTATTTATAAGCATACAACTCCATATTTACGCATTATCAAATAATATCACACTAAAAATATAGTGTCAAGCACTTTAATCTTACAAATATAAAAACTTTAATCTTTACAATTCAAACGGCCTTAAGTGCCCTAAAACATCTTGTTCTAAGCAATACTTTACTAAATAATTTATTAATATGCAAGCTTCATAATTGAAAGACTTTTTCATTCTTTTCTTTTAATTGTTCCTCATATATCATTTTTTATTAATATTGTTTTATTATTAACTCTGATATGCTATAATTTATTTAATATATATAAGTAGGTGGTGAGAGTGATGTTGAATATTATTCCTAAAAAAACTTATCTGACCCGATTTGTATTAGGCTCAATTCTTATAGCCGCTTCCTTACTCATTGCAAGTATAATTATCGGTGAAAAATACAATCTAAATGAGCACCATAATTTCGAAAAATTATGCCAGCTAAATATTATAGGTCAGAATATGCTTAAAGCCACTGACCATCTAACCAATGAGGCTCGAAGCTTTGTCGTAACAAAGGATATAAGGCATTATAATAATTATTGGAAGGAAATCAATATCACTAAAACCAGTGATTCAATTTTAAGTCAAATTAAGCCCTTAGACATCACACCCTATGAAAGCTCTTTGTTAGCTGAAGCTAAAACAAATACACCAGCTCTTTCTTCTATAGAGCTTAGGGCAATGCGTTTAGTCTTTGAAGGCTTAAAAATATCCTTAGAAGAAATACCTGATGATATAAAGGATATAAAGCTCTCTGCAGAGGACTTATCTCTTTCAAATAGTCAAATGCTCGAAAAATCCAAAGAGCTTATGTTTGACAGCTCTTATAACGATGCTAAAAATTTAGTTATCAATCCCTTAAATTCTTTTATAGCTTCTATGTCTCAAAAAACAAAGTCTGAAATCGAAGTCTCCCAAAAAAGAATAGCCCTCTTCAAAAATCTACAAATTTCTTTTGCAATATTTATTATTATCTCAATATTATTACTAGTTTATATTTTTTTCACCCAATATATTAGACCTATAGAGCTTTTTCGAAAGGATATTGAAAATGTGGATTTTGAAAATGACAAACTTCTAATTTCAGCCAAAGGCTCTCAAGAAATCCGCTTGTTAGCCAAAGCTTTTCAAGAGCTGTTTTTAACCCTAAATCGCGAATTCAAAAATCGAACTGAAGCAGAAATACAGTTAAAAAATACAAAAGATAATTTAGAGTCTCTTGTAACGCAGCTCTCTGGTGAAATAGAACGCCGAGTAAAGCTGGAGGAGGCTTCAAATATTCAACAAGATAAAATAGTCGAACAAATAAGTATGGAGAAAGCTTTAACAAAACTCAACTCTATCCTTTACAGTAATAATGATTCTGATATAGTCCTTGAGAATGCCTTAAACAATATTACTGAATTTGTAGGGGCTCATTGCAGCACTATTTTTCTTAAGGATTCCAACCAGCTTTTTTCAAGAAAAGCAAGTTATGCTTTCGCTCCTTATGCTGATACAATGAACTCATTTTCAGAGGGCGAAACCATCCCCGGTCAAGCTGTTAAAGAACGCCGACCAATAATTACTACCTCTTCAGAAAACAACATCACAATATCTTTTGGTACAACTCAGAGCAATACCGCTCAATTAATTGACATTCCTTTATTGTACAACGATATTGTTCTCGGTGTGATTGAATTTGGCTTACTAGAGCCCTTGAGCGAAATCAAAATAGAATGGCTTTATAAGGCTTGCGAAAGACTATCTACCTTTTTAAAACTAAACGAAGAAAGCCGCGAGGTAAATAAGCTTGTAAGTGAAATTTCCGAAAAGGAAACACTGCTTCGTCAACTATTAGAATCCAGCGGAGACGGACTTTTCGGATTAGACTCCCTTGGAAAGGTTACCTTCATCAATCCAATGGCCTGTAAAATCCTTGGCTATTCACCTGAAGAGGTAACTGGGCACACCTTAGATGATGGCTTATTGCGTTACTGTTTAAGCCCTACAGTAAGAAACCAGCTCTATTCCTCATATGCTCTCGGACGTATTGTTACTGCTGATGATGAAATACTAGAGCTTCAGGGAAAGGATGCTATTGCTATTGATATTATTGGCACCCCAATGCTTGAGAACGGCAATTTGATTGGAGCAGTAGTAAGCTTTAGAGATATTACTGATAAAAAGCAGGCCGAAAATGAGCTTAAAAAAAGCAAGGCATTTATCGAATCAGTATTAAACAATCTAAACACCTCCGTATATTCAAAGGACGTAAACGGCAATTATACCTATGTAAATTTAGAATGGCAGAAGCTTACAGGCAAGGAAAAAAGCAACGTAATTGGTACGACTTTACCTCTTGCCTTCGATAATGCGACTGTCGATCCCTACCATGACGACTTTTACTATATGGAAAAAAATACAATTACAGTATTTGAAGAAATAGTCAAGTGGGAAAATGGCGATAAAAAGGCTTTTATTACAACAAAGGTTCCTTTATATGAGGACAAAAAGGTTGTCGGTCTTTGCAGTGTTTCCACAGAAATCACACAAAGAAAGCTTATGGAGGATGAGCTTTTCGCTGCTAAAGAAAGAGCTGAAGATGCATCCAGAGCTAAAGAAGAGTTTTTAGCTAATATGAGTCACGAAATCCGAACTCCTCTTAATGCAATATTGGGCATGGCTTATCTGGTTTCAAAAACAGACCTTAGTGATTTACAGAAGGATTATTTGTCGAAAATAGAAACCTCCAGCCACCATCTTCTTGGAATAATAAATGACATACTTGATTTTTCCAAGGTTGAGTCTGGCAAGCTCGTTATTGAAAACATCGAATTCCATTTGGAATCTGTTCTTAGCAATGTTAGTGCTCAGATATCAGAAAAAGCAGCTAAGAAAAATCTGGAAATTATTTTTGATGTAGATAAAAACGTTCCATCTACATTAGTTGGAGATCCTTTAAGGATTGGGCAAATATTAATAAACTTTATTAATAATGCAGTAAAATTTACTGATAAAGGAGAAATATCTTTGATAGTTAAAATTCAAGAGGACTTTCCTCAAAATCTTCTATTATACTTTGCAGTAAAGGATACCGGTATAGGCTTGAGCGAAAAACAAATGGAAAATCTATTTGAAAGTTTTTCTCAAGCGGATTCTTCTATTACAAGAAAATATGGCGGAACCGGACTCGGCTTAGCAATTTCCAAAAGGCTTGCTCATCTAATGGACGGTGAAATTGGTGTTGAAAGTGTATATGGTCAAGGAAGCACTTTCTGGTTTACTGCATTACTCAGAAAGTCAACTGCACTTGAAGAACTAGCTTATCAATCCAAAGATTTTATCGGCAAAAGAGTCCTTGTCGTAGATGATAACGAAAATATTCGTTTGATAACAAGGCAATACTTAAACGCAATGGGCTTTAAGGTTGATTTAGCTTCATCAGGTCCCACTGCAGTAACGATGGTGATTGATGCAATATCAAGCGGCATCCCCTATGAAATTGTTTTTATGGATTGGCAGATGGCTGATATGGATGGAATTACAGCTGGCCGTCAAATCAAAGAACAAGCAAAGGATAAATCCCCTCATCTTATTATGATTACAGCATACGGAATGGAGGATCTTCTTGAGGAGGCTAAGCATGCAGGCTTTGAAGCAATACTAATTAAGCCAATACAGGCTTCTGTATTATTTGATGCAGTAATCAAGGTCTTGTCCAACACACCTGAAAACAGTAATTCAAAAATACAATTCAACGGAAAAGAGGATTATATTGATAAAGAAGCACTTAATGTAAGAATCCTTGTTGTAGAGGATAATGATTTGAACCAGCTAGTTGCCAAAGAAATTATTGAAGGCTTTGGCTATAAGGTGGACATAGCTGATAATGGCAATATTGCTATTAACAAGCTTGCTGACAATGATTATGATATAGTTATGATGGATATGCATATGCCCGTAATGGATGGAATTACCGCAACAAGAGCCATTCGAAAAAATAGCCGTCTGGATTCTCTTCCAATTATTGCAATGACTGCTAATGCAATGGAGGCTGACCGCAAAAAATGTCTTGCAGCAGGAATGAATGATTATATTACCAAGCCTCTTGACGTTGCACAATTGTTTGAATTATTGAACAAGTGGTTATATAATAAAGCTCCCTCTACTCCTCCTAAAGCCTTGTCAAGCAGCTCCTTACGTATGGAAAATATCCTAGCTAATATTGGACAGCTTGATTATGCCTTAGCCTTAAACCGAATGGGTGGTAATCAATCTTTATACTACAATCTTGTTAAAGGTTTTTGCGAAGAACAGGCAGATTTTATTCCAAAGCTTACAGAAGCAATTGAAAATGCAGATTATCCTTCCATAAGAATACTTTCACATACAATAAAGGGGCTTTTAGGAAGCATTGGAGCTACAACGCTCCAGGACATATCCTCCGAAATAGAAAAGTATGCAAAAGAACAAAAAGACTTAGATAAAATAACCGACCTAATCCAACTTCATAAAGATAGCTACCAAGAGCTGATCATTAAATTAAAAGCAGCCATAAACGATATTGATATAGATAAGGAAATTTCCAGTTCAACAAATGCTCCAAAGCACACTAGTGATTTATTAACAAAGCTTTATGATTTATTACAGGACGATAATCCTGATGCAACCCTATTGTTTAAAGAAAATGAACTCCAATTCAAAAAGCTTCTTAACGAAAAATATGATATCCTCAAAAAACAAATAACTCGTTTTGACTATGAAGCAGCACTCAGCACTTTTAACAGCATTAACTTAGAAAATAACTAAGGGAGGGTGTTAATATTATGGCCTATTCATATTTTGGTTCTTCTTCTGAAAAAGCAACAATACTAGTTGTAGATGACACCCCCGAAACTCTGTCATTTATCAGCGAAATTCTTAAGGAGCATTATAAGGTTAAAATTGCTAATAATGGTAAAAAAGCCTTGTCAATTGCATATAGAGAAACCAAACCTGATATTATTTTACTTGATATTGTTATGCCATCAATGGATGGCTACGAGGTATGCCGCCTATTAAAGGAAAACCCAGCGACAAAAAATATTCCAGTAATTTTTTTAACTGGTAGCACTGATATTGCAAACGAAGAAAAGGGCTTTGAGCTAGGCGCCGTTGATTACATAACCAAGCCTGTCAGCGTGCCTATTTTACTTGCTCGAATATCAGCTCAGCTGCACCTTAAATCCGCTGCTGATTTTATAAGAGATAAAAATGCGTATCTTGAAAAAGAGGTATTAAACCGCACCTTGGAGGTAAGAGCTATTCAAGATGTAACTATATGGGCCTTGGCTAGTCTTGCAGAAACCAGGGATAACGAAACCGGAAACCATATTAAGAGAACTCAGCTATATGTTAGGTGTCTTGCCATCAAGCTAAAAGAAAACCCCAAATTCACAAATATTCTTACCCCTGCCTTTATAGAAACCTTATACAAATCAGCACCTTTACATGATATTGGAAAGGTTGGAATATCTGATTTGATTTTGTTAAAACCCGGCCCTCTGACTAAAGAAGAATTTGAGATAATGAAAACGCATACAACAATAGGCTATACTGCAATTGAAAACGCAGAAAAACAGCTTGATATCAGTGTTGATTTTTTAAGCTGTTCAAAAGAAATTGCTTACTTTCATCATGAAAAGTGGAATGGTAGTGGCTACCCTCTTGGATGCGTTGGAGAAGAAATTCCTATATCAGCCAGAATAATGGCCATAGTTGATGTATATGATGCACTAACTTCTAAAAGAGTATATAAAGAAGCCTTAACTCATAATGAAGCCTTGAAAATTATTGCAAGCGGCAAAGGAACTCATTTTGATCCTGATATCGTTGATGTTTTTTTAGATTCTGCTGATGCATTTAGAGATATTGCACTTCAATATCAGGAATAGCTCCGATATTTTCTATTTAGCCTTCGCAAGTAATTCAAGCTATCCCAAAACAAGAATAGCGTTCGGTGAACGCATTTCTTGTATAATAGGAAAGTTTGGTCTCTTCAAGCAAGACGAACTTTCCTATTATACAAAAAAGTGCCTGTATAATTTACAGACACTTCTTTTTATAATTAAAAATTATTTTAATGTGATTACTGCTCCAACTTCTTCAAGCTTAGCTTTCATTTCATCAGCTTCTTCTTTAGCTACGCCTTCTTTAAGTGTTTTAGGAGCTCCGTCTACTAAGTCTTTTGCTTCTTTTAAGCCAAGACCAGTAAGCTCTCTAACAACTTTGATAACCTTGATTTTTTGATCTCCTGCGCTAGTTAACTCAACGTCAAAATCAGTTTTTTCTTCAGCTGCTCCACCTGCTGCTGCACCTGCTGCTGCTACAACAACACCTGCTGCTGCTGATACTCCAAACTCTTCTTCACAAGCCTTTACAAGCTCGTTTAATTCTAATAATGATAATTCTTTAATTGCATCCATAATTTCTTGATTTGTTAATTTTGCCATTTTATTCGCACCTCCGAATTTATTTTTGATTTAAGATTTTTTGTTTCCTTGTCTTACTGATTACTCAGCACAAATACCTGCTGCTGTAGCAGCTCCTGTTTCTTCAACCTTATCTGCAACTGCTTTGATTGTACGTGCAAATGTAGAAATAGGTGACTTGATACTTCCAAGTAATTTTGAAAGTAATTCCTCTCTTGAAGGAATTGTTGCAACAAGCTTGATACCTGCTACATCATAATATACTCCGTCAACAACACCTGCTTTGAATTCTAATGCTTTGTATTTTTTGCTTGCCGCCTCTAATACTCTAGGTCCTGCCGTTGCATCATCATAGCTGATTGCAATCGCGCTTGGTCCTTCAAGATGTGGCTTTAATGCATCATATACAGTACCATCAAAAGCAAAGTTCATCATAGTATTCTTAAATACTTTATACTCAACATTTGCTTCTCTAAGCTCTTTTCTTAACGCTGTATCTTCTTCAACTGTCAAGCCTCTGTAGTCTACTAGAACTACTGAAGATGCACCATCAATTTTCGCCTTGATTTCATCAATTTTAGTTTGTTTGAGTTCAACCTTTGCCATTCTTACACCTCCTTGAAATACTTAGTCTTAAAAATAAATCTTATGACCATACAGACCGTCAATTTACTTTTTTACTAGATTAAAAAAACCTCTTTGCCACAGACAAAGAGGTTGATATTTTCATCATCGTTTTTTACGATTCCTCGGTAGGCAGGATAACCTTTACGCAAATGCGCCTACTGTCTGCGGTAATACACAAGTTGTATTTTAGCATTGAATACTATTAATGTCAACCTGTTCTTTTTAATAACATGCATTTTAGCTTAAGCATGCCTTCAACAAGAAATTATTGACTACTCAGTAATTTTCATTGTGTTAAGCTTAACACCAGGTCCCATAGTTGAAGAAATAGAAACACTTCTTAAGTATTGACCTTTTGCAGCTGATGGCTTAGCTTTTACAATTGCACCCATTAATGTATGTAAATTATCTAATAATTTTTCTGTGCCAAAGGAAACCTTTCCAATTGGTACATGAATAATATTAGTTTTGTCTAGACGGTATTCAATCTTACCAGCTTTGATGTCCTCAATAGCCTTTTTAACGTCCATTGATACTGTACCTGCTTTTGGGTTTGGCATTAATCCTTTTGGTCCAAGAACACGACCTAAACGACCAACAACACCCATCATATCCGGAGTAGCAACAACTACTTCAAAATCCATCCATCCATCATTTTGGATTTTAGGGATAAGCTCTTCTCCTCCAACATAATCAGCTCCAGCTTCTTCAGCTTCTTTAGCCTTTTCACCTTTTGCAAATACTAATACTCTTTGCTTTTTACCTGTTCCGTGTGGTAATACAACCGCACCACGAACCTGTTGATCAGCATGACGACCATCAACACCTAGCTTGATATGTGCTTCAACACTTTCGTCAAATTTTGCTTTAGCAGTTTGAATAACTAAATCCACTCCCGCTTGCGTATCATATAAGACACTGCGATCTACTAGCTTTGCAGCCTCAATATATCTTTTACCTTTTTTCATTCTATTAACCTCCTTGTGGTACTATCGGGATTAGCCCTCCCACAGTATTTTGATTCCGATTATAAGGATTCCAAATTAAATCTAGTCTTCAACTGTGATTCCCATACTTCTTGCAGTACCGGAAATCATACTAATTGCTGCTTCAACAGATCCTGCATTTAAGTCAGGCATTTTTAACTCAGCAATTTTTTGAATCTCAGCTTTAGAAATCTTTGCTACTTTGTCCTTTTGTGGAACTGCAGAACCAGATTTCAGATTACATGCTTTCTTCAGTAATACTGCTGCTGGTGGAGTCTTAGTAATAAAACTGAATGATCTGTCTTGATATACTGTAATTACTACAGGAATAATCATGCCCACTTCTTTTTCAGTTTTTGCATTGAATTCTTTTGTGAATTGTACAATGTTTACACCATGTTGACCAAGCGCTGGTCCAACTGGTGGCGCTGGAGTTGCTTTTCCAGCAGGAATTTGTAGTTTAATAATACCGGTTACTTTTTTCGCCATTTCAGCGTACCTCCTAAAATTGTGGTGTTTACGGGGAATTCCCTCCCACGTGTACAAGCCGTCTTGTACAATTGTTTCTTACAGCTCTACCATTTTTGTGAAATCCAGTTCAACAGGAGTTTCACGTCCAAAAATTGATAGATTAACAATAACAGTTCTCTTGTGCTCGTGAATTTCTTTTACTATGCCGACAGATCCTTCAAATGGTCCGTCTGTAACTCTGACTGCATCGCCAATTCCAACATTAATTTGAACAACCTCCAAATCAATGCCCATTGCTCTGATCTCAGCTTCAGACAATGGAACCGGTTTAGAGCCAGGCCCAACAAATCCGGTTACACCTCTTGTGTTACGAACAACGTACCATGTATCATCATTCATAAACATTTTCAAAAGAACATAGCCAGGGAAAAGTTTTTTTTCAACTTCTCTTCTTGCGCCATTTTTTTCTTCTAAAACTCTGTGTAATGGAACGACAACTTCAACAATCTGATCATGGAGTTTTCTGTTTTCAACAAGCTTTTCAATATTGGCTTTTACCTTGTTTTCATACCCTGAGTAAGTATGTACTACATACCACTTAGCTTCTTCTGACATAAAATCATCCTTTTCAATACTGCATAAATGCATAAATTTTTGCCTAGTAAATAGAAATCCTTGCTAAGCTTAAGCTATTCCTAAAATGTTCTGAACAATAAAGAGATATCCCATATCAATCAATGAAACAACTGCTCCAATAATTGCAGAAACACATATTACTGTCCATGTTTGCTTTAGTAATACAGGAAAGCTTGGCCAGACGATTTTCCTGAATTCACCTTTTAATCCTGAGAAAAAACTAGTCTTTCTTGTTACATTTGCTTCTCCCATATTGTTCACTTCCTTTTCTTCTTACAATACCATACCTACTTAGTTTCCTTGTGTAGCGTATGAGCTTTGCAGAATTTACAATATTTTTTTGTTTCCATTCTTTCCGGATGCTTTTTCTTTTCCTTCATGGTGTCGTAATTTCTTTGCTTGCATTCGGTACATTCTAATGTGATTTTAACACGCACGACTTCCACCTCCACTGTCTATGCTAAAGCATGCTCTACACTCCATCTATGAGTTCATAAGAATAATGTCCTTCGGACGCAATTCTTCTTTAAATTGAATAAAAAGTTAGGATAATTTTTTCAAATCACGCTTTTTTTACCCATAAAAAAAAAGACCTCTGGATGTGCATACATAAATGTATCATAGAATGTATGCCCTGTCAAGAGGTTTAATTATTAGTTTTAAATTAGCTCTGACTCACATATGATAATGTCC
>DFYO01000007.1 GCA_002381865.1 Clostridiales bacterium UBA4080
GGAGAAGGCGAAAAAATACTATCTAACAGGCAGAAGGTATACGAATTGGCGCGAAACAAGCATCCAGAGAGGTGGAGCAAGGGTATAAAGAAATGGACGTTGCCAGAGTATGTATCGTTGAATCCCATCAAGAAAAAAGAGGCCGAAGAGATCCTCTCAGCTAAATAAGGAAATTAATGAAATGCGACAACTATATTGACATATTCCGTCCTCAAAATGAGCGGTTGAATTTTATAGAAAACCAGTTAGAAAAATTGATGAACAGTCAAGATAATATACATGCTGTTTACTTTCAATGGCTTCCAAAAGCTCAGATTGATGGAACAAGGAGTAATCAAGTTGCTTTTTTAAGACAAGATGACATGAGTATCCAAAAAAGTAAAATCGATGATGCTTTATTTATGTATTCACTTGAACCCATAGAAACAGGTGAAAATGTTTTGATGGAACCAAGCATGGTCAATGAAAATATGCATTTGTCTTATTCAAAACCAATTTTTGATGATCAAGGGCAAATAGTAGGTGTTGTAGGAATGGACTTCAATCTTAATGGCCTACAGAAGTATATTGAAGGTCAAGTGGTTATGGAAGAAGGATTTATGCGCATACTATCAAATACTGGAATTTTAGTTGCCCATAAGAGCTTCGCTCGTGTAGGCGATTTCGCCGGAGAACTTGATGAGAATGGACAAGGTGTGTATATTTCAGTAATTCAAAGTGGCGAAATCTATACAAGTGTAGAATATTCTGCCGCGATTGATCAAAATACATTTAAAAGCTTAGCGCCAATTAAAGTAGGTGGCACTTATTGGGCAGTTGGCACAATTTTAACTGAAAAAGAAATTATGGCCGAGTCTAATGAACGTATTTTATTAATGATCATTGCAGCATTAATCATATTAGCTTTTGTAACTGCTTTGATTGTATTTAGAGCAAATTCTATTTCAAAATCATTATTAAAAGTAACCGATATTGCAGAACATGTTGCAGATCTTGATATAAGAAATGCTGTTCCAAAAGACTTGACCAATCGTGAAGATGAAGTAGGTGTTCTTGCGAATGCCTTTGAAAGAATATTAGAAAGTTTAAGAATATTTATGAACATGAATGTGAAGGCTGTTCATGTATTGAGTGAAAACGCAAATAGTCTAACACAGATTAGTAAAGAGTCGGCAGAAACTGCAGATCAAATTTCAAAAACAATAGAAGAGGTAGCCTATGGTGCTGGCGAGCAGGCAAAGGATGCTGAGATAGCAGTTGAAAGCATTACTTATTTTGGGACATTAATTGAGGAAGAACAATTAGAACTTGTTAATTTAAATGAAGCTACGGATTTAGTAGATCAATTAAAAGAAGTAGGCATTAAAAATATAGAAGACCTAGTGAAAAAAACCCAACAAAATAAATCATCGGCTAAGGAAATTACAGAAGTCATTCTAAATGCAAACGAAAGCGCTGTTAGAATTGTTGAAGCAAGTCTTATGATTAAAAGTATCTCTGATCAAACCAATTTACTTGCTTTAAACGCAGCAATTGAAGCTGCAAGAGCTGGAGAGTATGGCCGTGGTTTTGCAGTGGTAGCTGATGAAATTAGAAAACTTGCAGAACAATCTAATCAGTTTACTGAAGAGATTGAAATTATTATTAATGAATTAAAAAACAAAACAGAAGAAGCAGTGGTTACTATGAAAGATATGAATCACGTGGTTGAAGAGCAAGGCATGAGTGTTGAGAACACTAAAGAGCAATTTGATGGCATTGCTAGAGCAATTGAAACAACGAAAACAATTATTGCAAAATTAAATAAAAGTGGACAACTTATGGAAGAAAAGAAAAGTCACATTATAGGCAATATTGAAAATTTGGCTGCTGTGACAGAGGAAAATTCAGCAAGTACACAAGAAGTAAATGCTTCAGTTGAAGAGCAAACGGCAACCATTATGCAAATAGCAGATGCAACTGAATCACTAAATGATCTTGTGGTTGAAATGAAAGAAAATATAAATAAATTTAAGCATTAAGTATATCTGATAGTAATATAGGTGACCAGTTATACAGGAGGAAATATGTATATAGCAAGGCAGCCCATATTTGACAGGAATAAAAATGTATATGGATATGAATTGCTTTTTAGAGGTGAAAAGCAGTCTGCTGGATATGATGGGATGTCATCGTTACAATCCACAGCTACAATTATCAGTGGATTATTTGAATCTGGTATAGATGATTTAGTTGAAGATAAAGTAGCTTTTGTAAATTTTGATTCAGATTTTATCTTCTCAGATTTAATAGAGTTAATTGATTGTCATCGAATAGTTGTTGAAGTTCTTGAAGACGTAAAAGTAAATCAAGCCCTGATAGACCATCTAACGGTGTTAAAACAAAAAGGTTATAAGATTGCATTAGATGACTTTGTAGAATCATATTCAACATATCCCTTAGTTCCACTCGCGGACATTATTAAATTTGATTTAATGGCCACACCACTTGAAACATTAAAAGAGGACGTCAAAAAGGCGCTAGAGCATAAGAAGATCATTTTAGCTGAAAAAGTGGAATGTGAAGAAGAGTTTATCGCTGCTAAAGAGATGGGGTTTCATCTCTTTCAAGGATATTTCTTTAGCAAACCCAATATAGTTGGAAAATCAAGCAATAAAACGACGAATAAAATCCAGTATGGCCGATTAATAAGTGAGTTAAACAAGCCTGAACCAAGTTATCAAGTTTTGGCAGAAATAGTAGAGAAAGATGCTCAGTTAGCGTATAGACTAATGCGTGTTGTTAGTAACCGTTCGGAAGATGATCTTATTTATTCCATAAAAAAAGCATTGACTTACATGGGATTTAAAGAGTTGAAGCGATGGGTTAATATTCTAATGATTAGAGATTTGGGTAGTAATAAACCTAAAGAACTGATAAGGTTATCACTTGTTCGAGCAAAATTTGCAGAACGTATTGCAATGAAAAGTAATCTTAAGAAAATGAAGTATGAAGCATCTATGATGGGATTGTTCAGTACGTTAGATGCCATTTTAGATGAAACAATGGAAGAAGCTCTTAATGAGGTAGCTTTAACTGCTGATATAAAAAAGGCTTTAGTTCACAGAGAAGGCGAAATGCTACCGATTTACAATCTAATAATAGCTTATGAGAATGGCGAATGGAATCAAGGAGAATCATGTGCTAGGTCACTAGAAATAAGAAAAGATATTTTATGTGAAGAATATAAACATGCATTAAAATGGTCTAAAGAGGTTATGGATATGATGAAGTGACTTAACTTGTCATTGGTCAAATCTAAATTATGTATAAGCGAAAAATTGAAATAGAAGAACTATCCCTGCAAGGATAATTCTTCTATTTCAATTATCTCCTAAGAAATCACTTTTCAAATCAACCGGAATATTCAACTGATACCCATTGGAATTCATGATCATAAGCTTTACAGCTAATAGATGAACATTGTAGTTGATTTCTTCCTTTGTCCTCGAATTGCTCACTAAATTTGCCATAAGCTGCTCTCTTATTTCGCCGTGGAACTGAAGTATGTATGCCATGGCGAAGCATGGCCGAATTTTATGGTAATTCAAGATCTATGACCGTTTTTATCATGTGATCGTCTATAAGCTTCTTTGCCCTTTGCGATGCAAACATCGTAAGCGCTTAATATTCTGGCGGTAGTCTAAAATTAAAGCCAACCATAAAAATGAGTTGGCGAAATTGGAGACGTTTACTCCAGATTTATGATTTGCATTGAGATACCACGTTTTGTCCCCAAGGAATCAGTTGATCCATTTGCTCATCGCTGAAGTCACTGGACGGACGCCGGTTTAAGATATTAGTATAATAGCTATGCTTTTATGGTATAATACAATTAAACATATTGAATAACTTTGATTTGAGGTGATAATTTGAAAATATCGACAAAAGGAAGATATGGATTAAGGGCAATGGTTGACCTTGCAATAAATTCTAAGGGTGAAAAGGTAATTCTAAAGCAAATTGCAGAAAGACAGAATATTTCCGAACCTTATTTAGAACAGGTTTTTTCTACTCTGAGAAAAGCAGGAATTGTAAACAGCCAGAAAGGAGCACAGGGAGGCTATTCTATTGCTAAGGACATTAGCAGCATAACAGTAGCGGATATTTTGATTGCTCTTGAGGGTGATCTTTTTGCAATTGGTGACGCTGACAATATACTAGAGGAGAAGATAAGAGAGCTCGTATGGCAGTCAATTAGTGAAAGTATTAATAAGTGCGTAGAAAAAATAACCTTAGAGCAGCTAGTTACAGAATGCAAGAAGGCTATTGAATTAAAAACGCCAATGTTCTATATATAAATTTTTGTTCTTCGAAGTAAAGCGTTTAATTAATTATTAATGTAATGAATTATTTTCTAAGAGAACCGAGCAAGCCTCTCATTACCGCTCTGCCTATTTCACGTCCTGCAGAAGTCATTGCTGATTTTGCCATTTTTTCAAAGGCACTGTCGGTTGTTCGAGCGGGCTTTGTTTTTGGATGGGTCGCTTTTTCAATAAAAGCTTTTTGTTTTACATCGTTATCAGAATTTTTTGTACTAGCTTCCAGTTTTTGAGTAAGCAATTCGTAAGCAGAGATTCTGTCTATTTCATCTTTATATTTTTTGTGGAAACTTGAAGCTTCTATATTTTTATATAAAACCATATCAGGAATAATTCCCATATAGCTATTTGGAGGACGAACAAAAGCTTTTTCAACGACTGAAGGACGACCTTCCTCGTCTAAAAAAGAAACTAAGGCTTCTCCCACAGCTAAACTTGTAATTGCTTCATAGGTATCGAAGCTATCATTTGCTCGAAAAGATTCAGCAGCACTTTTTACAGCCTTTTGGTCTTTTGGAGTAAAAGCACGAAGGGCATGCTGGATTTTGTTGCCAAGCTGTCCGAGTACTGTATCAGGTATGTCAGATGGATTTTGGGTTATAAAATAAATACCGACACCTTTTGAACGAACTAATCTGACAACTTGCTCTATTTTTGTTAACAGATAGGAATTAGCATCTTTAAACAAGAGGTGAGCTTCATCAAAGAAAAAAACGAATTTTGGTTTTTCTAGGTCACCGACTTCGGGTAAATTTTCGTATAATTCGGAGAGCATCCAAAGCAAAAAAGTTGAATAAAGAAGAGGTGAGTTAAAAAGCCTGTCAGCTGCTAAAATATTAATCATACCTCTGTTATCAGCGGATAGCTGGAAAAAGTCATTAATATCAAGAGCAGGTTCACTGAAAAATTTGTCTGCTCCTTGGTCCTCAATAAGTAAAAGGGCTCTTTGAATTGCACCTATGCTTTGGCTTGACACATTACCATAATGGAGAGTAAATTCATCTGCATTTTCCCCAACATATTTTAACATTGCCCTTAAATCCATTAAATCCAATAGAAGCATTCCTTTTTCATCAGCAGCCTTAAATACAATGCTTAAAACTCCTTCTTGAGTTTCATTGAGATTAAGCAGTCTGGACAATAACAGAGGGCCCATTTCAGATAAGGTTGTTCTAACTGGAATACCCTTTTCGCCATAAACATCCCAAAAGGTTACGGGATATTTTTTGTAGTCGAGAGAGGTAATACCTACGATACGTGCTCGCTCGTTTAACTTTTCTTTTTTCTCACCTTCTTCGCATAAGCCTGATAAATCACCCTTAACATCAGCTAAAAAAACAGGGACACCCATATCACTAAAGGCTTCTGCCAATACCTTAAGGGAAATGGTTTTACCTGTACCTGTTGCACCTGCAACTAGTCCATGTCGATTTGCCATAGCTGGAAGTAAAAATACTTGGTTGTCTCCCTTTCCAAATAAAAATTTGTTAGCACCCATAACAATCCTCCTCATAATGATATTTGCAGGGATTGATAATAGAAAATATAAAATACCTGCAACCAATCGAACAAAAAATATTTGTTCCTATTATAACACAGAGAATAATTTAAATACCATATTTTTAGAGGCATTTGTTTTTTATGAATAAACACACGATTAAATACTTGGCAAAGCTTAGATGTTATAGCTATAATAAATTATTAGAAATAATGTTGTATTTAAGGAATAGAACCTTATGAGGAGTGAAAATAGTGGAACTATTAAAAAAATTCGGCCTTACAGATCGTTATGTAGCTGAAGCAAAAGAATATGAGAAATGGAACCTTGCAAGAGTTATTGCACAGTATAAGGGGCTTTATAAGATTGTTACAGAGAAGGGAGAGCAGCTTGCACAGCTATCAGGAACGCTAAGATATCAAACTATTGAAATAGCTATGTATCCTGCAGTTGGAGATTTTATTATGGTTTCCAATCAAGCTGAAAATGAAACTGCAATTATACAACAGATATTGACGCGCAAAAGCGTTTTTTTAAGGAAAGCAGTGGGATTAAAAGGTCAAGCTCAGGTGGTAGCCTCAAACATTGATATTGTATTTATTTGCATGTCACTAAATAATAATTATAATTTGAATCGCTTAGAGAGATATCTTTCAATTGCATGGGACAGCAAAGCTAAACCAGTAGTTGTACTAACAAAATCCGATTTGTGTAATAATCTTAGTGAGATTATACAGGAGGTTGAAAAGATTTCTTTTTATTCTGATATAATAACTACTTCAATAGAAGAAGATAACCAAGAAAAGCTTAAGGGATATTTAAAGCAAGGAATTACAGCTGCGTTTATTGGATCCTCTGGAGTTGGCAAATCAACGTTAATTAATCAATTGCTGGGCGATTCTAAATTAGAAACAAAAGATATCGGAAAAGCAGATAAAGGAAAGCATACGACTACAGGACGTGAACTTTTCCCTACTCGTTTTGGTGGTGTAGTAATTGATACACCAGGAATGAGAGAGCTTGGAGTTGAAAATGCTGATCTATCAAAAACC
Organism: Clostridiales bacterium UBA4080; assembly: GCA_002381865.1. GTDB lineage: Bacteria > Bacillota > Clostridia > Lachnospirales > Vallitaleaceae > UBA4080. The sequence continues at coordinate 6,912 of DFYO01000007.1, forward strand.
TTTGAAGATATAGAAGAGCTTGTAAAGAAATGCAGATTTAATGACTGTACTCACAAAAATGAGCCAGGATGTGCTGTCCAAAAAGCAATAGCAGAGGAGCTTATTGATCAGAGAAGACTAGAAAGCTATATCAAGCTGAAAAATGAAGCATCTTATGAGGGATTAAATAGTAAGGAAATTGAAAAACAAAAGCTTGAGAGAATGTTTAAGGAGGTTGGAGGGATGAAAAATGTACGAAAATTTGCAAAAAACAAAAAGGATGATTCAACGAGCTTTAATAAATAGAAGCTATTTTGTTTTTGAAAAAAATTTTGAAATATTGCGAAATTTTATTAATAAAGGTAAAGCAATAGCAATAAAAATAAAGCTACAAAGCTAAAATAAAATATTCCTAATAAAGCTTAAAAATATATTGACATCAAAAATAAAAGAGAGTATTATTAAATACAACAAAACCAATAAGATTACTTGGAATTGAAAATGAAAGGAGAACAGTATGCCTAATATAGCAAAAAGCCTAACAGAATTAATAGGAAACACCCCATTACTTGAGCTAGTTAATTATAGTATGCAAAAGCAGGCACAAGCCACAATTGTAGCCAAGCTTGAATTTTTTAATCCTGGTGGAAGCGTTAAAGATAGAATTGGCGCTTATATGATTGAGGATGCAGAAAAGAAAGGATTATTAAAAAAAGGAGCTACTATAGTTGAGCCCACAAGTGGAAATACGGGTATTGCCCTTGCATATATCGGAGCTTCTAAAGGATATAAGGTTATTTTAACTATGCCAGATACAATGAGTGTAGAAAGAAGAAATCTGCTTAAAGCGCTAGGTGCAAAGGTAATATTAACTCCTGGGGCAGAGGGAATGAACGGAGCGATAAAAAAAGCTGAAGAGCTATTAGAGACTTTGCCGGGTGCATATATGCCAAAACAGTTTGAAAATCCAGCAAATCCAGAAATTCACAGATTGACAACAGCAGAGGAAATATATAAGGATACTGATGGAAAGATAGATATATTTGTTGCAGGAGTAGGTACGGGAGGTACTATTACAGGAATTGGAAAAGCTTTAAAAAGCTATAATCCAAATATAAAAATAGTAGCTGTAGAACCAATGGATTCGGCAGTTTTATCTGGAGAAAAAGCAGGACCACATAAAATTCAAGGAATTGGAGCCGGTTTTATCCCAAAGGTTTTAGATACACAAGTTATAGATGAAATAATTAAGGTTAGAAACGAAGATGCTTTTTTAACAGCCAAGGAGCTGGCTAAAACAGAGGGATTGCTTGTAGGAATATCTTCAGGCGCAGCTGCTTTTGGTGCCACACAGCTTGCATTAAGAGATGAGAATAAGGATAAGCTGATTGTAGCATTGATTCCTGACACAGGAGAAAGGTATTTGTCAACCCCACTATTTCAAGAGGATTAATAAAAAAAATATTTGTGAAAAGGAGATATTTCAATGAGTAAAAGAAAATTAAAATTTGATACATTACAGGTTCATGCAGGACAAACACCAGACACTACAACAAATTCAGTAGCTGTACCTATTTATCAGACAACCTCTTATATTTTTAATAATGCAGAGCATGCTCAAAATCTTTTTGCATTAAAAGAGCCAGGTAATATTTATACGAGAATTATGAATCCAACCTCAGATGTATTGGAAAAAAGGGTTGCAGCTCTTGAAGGAGGGACAGCAGCACTGGCAGTAGCATCGGGCTCAGCTGCAGTTATGTATTCAATTTTAAATATAGCAGGCGCAGGGGATGAAATAGTTGCAGCCAGTACTTTGTATGGAGGAACTTATAATTTATTTGCCACTACCCTTCCAAAGCTTGGGATTAAAACAATCTTTGTAGACCCAGATGACCCAGAAAATTTTAGAAAAGCGATTAACGAAAAAACTAAGGCGGTTTATGTAGAAACAATCGGAAATCCTAGAATCAATGTAATTGATTTTGAAGCGCTTGCAGAGGTTGCTCACAGTAATGGACTTCCTTTAATTGTAGACAACACTTTTGGAACTCCTTATTTAGTAAATCCTTTAAAATGGGGAGCTGACGTGGTTGTTCATTCAGCTACAAAGTTTATTGGAGGACATGGTACTACTATCGGAGGGATTATTGTAGATGGAGGAAAATTTGACTGGTCTGCAAGCGGTAAATTTCCAGGCTTTACCGAACCAGATCCAAGCTACAATGGAATAAAGTACTATGAAGCACTAGGTGAGGTATCTTTTGTTATGAAGATAAGACTTCAGCTATTGAGAGATACAGGAGCAGCTATAAGTCCTTTTAACAGCTTTTTGTTATTGCAAGGATTAGAAACTTTATCTCTGAGGGTGGAAAGACATGTTGAAAACGCCAAAAAAATCGCGGAATTTTTAAGTAATCATTCAGCAGTTACATGGGTTAATTATCCTTCCTTAAAGGGCAATCAATATTATGAGCTTGCAAATAAATATTTGCCAAAAGGCTCAGGCTCAATATTTACCTTTGGAATAAAAGGAGGAGTTGAAGCAGGAAGGAAGTTTCTGGATAGTCTGGAAATATTTTCCCTCCTTGCAAATGTAGCAGATGCAAAATCACTGGTTATTCATCCTGCAAGCACAACTCATGCACAATTATCGGAAGAGGATTTGGTAAAGGCTGGAGTAAAACCAGAAATGATAAGATTATCAATTGGAATCGAAGATGTTGAGGATTTAATTGAGGATTTAAATCAAGCACTTCTTAATTCACAAAAATAAAGAAATTAAATAATATTCAATAAAAGAGATGCGTTTTTGCTTGCAGAGCAGAGACGCACTTTTTTATTTGCTTGAAAAAGCTCGAGCGTCTTTGATAACAATAAAAGAGCATTGATATTCTAACCCTTGTCAAAAAAATGAAGTTATAGCAATACTCCACTCCTTTTATAGGAAATGAAGCAGCACTCACAAGCACGAAAAATTTTGTAAAAAACGTGTCAACCATTTTTGAAAATGTCC
>DFYO01000065.1 GCA_002381865.1 Clostridiales bacterium UBA4080
TTTGACATAATTTATAATATATTATATAATTGTGTTATTGTAATGTGCTTTTATTAATAAAGCAAATTTATGAAGTAGGTATGATGAGTAGTTGGTTATTGAGTTTGGTTACGTATTTTTATGCGGAATCTAAGAGTAATCTTATAGAGTTTATCTAAAATAAAATTTCCACAGAAAATGAAAATTGTACTGAAAAATACTATTAGAACTGGGGCTTGTTTAGGATCAGATGGTCATGAACTATACTATGTATTTGTGGTATAAGGCGAGCTATTAATTAGTGAAGCTTAAGCACTCTAACTCTATTTTAATATAGAGTTAGGGTGCTTTTTTTATAGAATAGGAAAGTTCNNTTCGTCTTGCTTGCAAGAGACCAAACTTTTCTATTCTACAAGAAACGCGTTCACCGAACGCTATTCTTGTATAGCAGGAAAGCTAGAATTGCCTGTAAAAGCATAAGCTTTGCTAGTAAAGTAGATAAAAGTTAGGTTGAAATACAATAAATAAGAGAGGTATAAAAAAATGGAAAAAAATAATGGAAATTTAAAAGAGCTAATCAAAGAAGATAAGGAAGCTAATGGAGTAGAGGTAAATTGGAAGGACTGGAAATGGCAGGTAAAAAACACAATAAAAAAGATTGAAACCGTTGAAAGAATATTAGGAACAAGCTTTGACAAAGAAGAGAGAGAAAGACTGAATAAAACCTTGGAGCATTTTCCGATGGCAATTACGCCATATTATTTGTCATTAGTGGACGAAACAGACTACAAAAATGACCCTGTGTTTCGACAAGCCTTTCCGGATGAAAGAGAGCTTATAAAATCTGAAGCTGATTTATTAGATCCTTTAGCGGAGGATAAGAATTGTCCTGCCCCGGGGATTACACATAGGTATCCAGACAGAGTGCTTTTTCATGTTAGCAACGTATGCGCTATGTATTGCAGACACTGCACAAGAAAAAGAAAGGTATCCGATATAGATTCAATACCAACTAGAGAAAAAATGCTGAAGGGAATTGAATATATTAAGAATACTCCTGAGATTAGGGATGTGCTTTTATCAGGAGGAGACCCATTTTTGCTTTCAAATGAAACTATTGATTTTTTGTTATCTGAAATTAGTAAGATAGAGCATATTGAGGTAATTAGAATTGGCACTAGAACTCCAGTGGTTTTGCCTTTTAGAATAACTGATGAGTTAATTGAAATATTAAAAAAATACGATAATTTATGGATAAACACACACTTTAATCATCCTAAAGAGATTACGAAGGAAGCCAGAGTCGCCTTAAAAAAACTTACATCTATTGGGATACCAATGGGTAACCAGTCGGTTCTGTTATCCGAGGTAAATGATTGCCCAAGAATTATGAAGGCATTGGTTCAAAAATTAGTTAAAAATAGAGTAAGACCATATTATATATATCAGTGCGATTTATCAGAAGGCTTAGAGCATTTTAGAACCTCAGTGGGAAGAGGGATAGAGATTATGGAAGCTCTAAGGGGACACACTAGTGGATTTGCAGTACCAACATTTGTTGTAGATGCACCGGGTGGAGGCGGAAAAATACCAGTCGCACCTAATTATATATTATCACAGTCTACAAATAAGATTGTTCTTCGGAATTATGAAGGGGTAATAACTACTTACAAGGAGCCGAGCTCGTACTTGCATAATACCTGTAATTTGGATTGTGAAAATTGTAATCTGCAATTTAAGGTAGAGCTTGACGGAAGCGAAAAGGTGGTTGGTATATGTAAACTTTTAGAGGATTATAATGATATAATTACACTTACTCCTAATACAGAGGAAATACAGGAGGAGTTATAAGCATGGAGAATAGAGATGTTATTGAATGCATCAATGGTAGCATTATTCATCATGGCAAAGATAGCAATCGTATTTATCTTATGGAGAAAAACGATGATACTATCAAAAACATTACAGATGAATTGGAAATATTAGCAAATATAAAAGAATACGAAAAAATAATATTAAAGTGCGAAGAAAAGGATAGAGAATATTGTCTGGAAAATGGATATATAGAAGAAGCAGAAATCCCAAGATTTTTTAACGGCAAAAATAAATGTTACATTATGAGCAAGTTTATTAATAAAAAGAGAGAAGCTTCAAGCCAGCTTGAACAGATAATAGAGGTTTTATTTAAAGCCAAAGCAAAGCCCTTAATAGATGCAAAGCAAATGGAGAAGGGCTATGATATAAGGATTTTGAAGGAAGAGCATATAGAAAAGATGACAAAAATCTACGGAGAGGTATTTGCGAGCTATCCTTTTCCGATTTATGATTCAAAATATATTTTAAAAACTATGCAGGAAAATATAATTTATTTTGGAGTGTTTTATAAGAGTGAATTAGCAGGGATAGCTTCATGTGAAATATCAAGCAAATACAATAATGCAGAAATGACAGATTTTGCAATTTTAAACAAGCACAGAGGAAAAGGTCTGGCAAAAGCAATGCTTAAGGAAATGGAAGATGAAATGATTAGGAGAGATATAAAAACACTTTATACCATTGCAAGAGCAATTTCACTTGCAATGAACTGTACCTTCAGTGAGAGTGGTTACTTGTTTGGAGGAACATTGATAAATAATACTCAGATTTCCGGGGGAATTGAAAGTATGAATGTTTGGTATAAAAATTTATAAAATATGAAAAGACAATATATCGGGTTAATTAGTATACTAAAATTACTTTGTATTAGAATAATTGCGTAGTAGCTTTGCTACTACGCAATTATTCTTTCCTTGTTTAGCTTAGGTTGAATAGCTTGTCTGCTTTTCAAAAAAATGAAAGGATGTTATAATGATGAAAGAAAATGGAGGATAAGTAATTATGAAAAATATTAGTGATAGTATTAAAAAGCTTCTAATTGAAGAACAAAAAAATGAAATTGACGGGCATATTATTTATAAAATGCTTGCAAATAGAATGAAGGATCAAGAAAATGCCAAGATTCTTAGAAGGATAAGCGAGGATGAGTTAAGACATTACAATCAGTTTAAAGCGCTTACTGAAAAAGAAGTCAAGCCTAATATGCTAAAGGTTTATTTTTATTATCTTATTAGTATACTTTTTGGTCTTACCTTTGGATTGAAGCTGCTTGAAAATGGAGAGATAAAAGGTCAATCTATATACACAGAAAAGGTAGAGGAGTTGCCTATGCTGTCAGAGGTTTTGCAGGACGAAGAAAAGCATGAAAAAGAATTAATAGATATGTTAAATGAAGAACGCTTAGAGTATATGGGCTCGGTTGTGCTTGGACTAAATGATGCGTTAGTTGAACTAACAGGCGCCTTAGCTGGATATACCTTTGCTTTTCAGAACACTAAGCTAATAGCGCTTACAGGCTTGATTACAGGAATAAGTGCTTCGTTTTCAATGGCTGCATCTGAATATTTGTCTACAAAGCAGGAAGAAGGAGAAAATGCTCTTAGAGCAGCAGTTTATACGGGAATTGCGTATGTTTTTACAGTAATAGCCTTAATATTACCGTTTTTATTGATTTCAAATCCATTTGTAAGCTTGGGGACAACCTTGGGGGTAGCGATATTGATAATTATGGTATTTAACTACTATGTTTCGGTGGCGAAGGATTATTCATTTAAAAAAAGATTTATGGAAATGGCAGTAATCAGCATGAGTGTTGCAGGCATCTCCTTTGTTATAGGAATACTTGTGAAAAAAATATTTAATATTGAGATTTAGTTAATTAGATTATTGATATCTTATAGGAGGGGCTATGATAGAAGTAAACGATTTTACAAAAATTTATCATCTTAATCGCAAACAAAAAACAGAACAAAAAAATAAAAGCGGGCAGAAAATAGCTGTAGACAGGATTAGCTTCAAGGCAGAGGAAGGAGAAATATTCGGATTACTAGGTCCAAATGGTGCTGGAAAAACTACAACTCTGCGTACGCTTGCTACTCTTTTAAAACCAACTGAGGGAGAAATAAAGGTACAGGGCTTTGATGTTGAAAAGGAGCCGATGGAGGTAAGAAAAAGAATTGGTTTTCTTACAAGCGAGCTTAAGCTGGATACGCATTTTACACCTAATTATACAATTGATTTTTTTGGTAAGCTTCATAAAATGAAGCAAGAGGATATTGAGAATAGAAAAAAAGAGCTTTTTTCATATTTTGGTATTATGGATTATGCGGACAAAAAAATCGGAGAGCTTTCAACAGGAATGATGCAAAAGCTTTCTATTGCGGTGAGCTTGATTCATAATCCAGAGGTAATAATTTTTGATGAGCCTACTAATGGGCTGGATATAATTACTGCAAGAGCAGTTACAGATTATTTGATAGCGCTGAAGGAGGAAGGCAAGCTGGTAGTAATATCTACACATATAATGGATATTGCTCAAAAGCTATGTGATAGAATTGCTATAATAATAGATGGAGAAATAATGGCTTACGGCTCGGTTGACAAGGTTAAGGAAGATAATGGAACCGATAGCTTGGAGCAGGCATTTTTTGAATTATATAAAAAGGCTAAAGGGGGTCAGGAATAATGCTGCTGGCAGTAATAAAAAAAGAACTAAAAAGAGTTTTTTCCGACAGAAGACTTGTGATTTCTACATTTATAATTCCTGCGCTTAGTATATATATTATTTATAGCTTTATGGGAAATATGGTGGGCAACAAGGTTGGAAATATCAATAATCATAGCTCAAGAATATTAATTGTAAATGCACCTGAAAGCTTTAGGAATTATTATTCTAAGGTTGAGAAGGACTATAATTTTGATATAAGCTTTGCAGAGCATAAGCCAGATAGCTACAAAGAACAAATAATAGAAGGTGAGCTAGAGCTTATTACTGAGTTTGACAAGGATTTTGATATGCGTTTGCAGCAATATAAGAGCAAGGGTGAAATACCACAAATAAAATCCTATGGTAATTCTAGCTTAGAATATTCTGAAAAAGCAAGAAGCATATTTGTATATGAGCTGCTTGAAAGCTATGAAAAAAAGGTTTTAGGAGACAGATTTGGAAATGAGGCATTTATAAATGCTTTTGATATTGACCGTGAAAATTCCGAGTATGATTTGGTGAATGAAAAAAAAGCCTCCTCTATGGGCTTGGGAATGATACTGCCAATGCTTCTTGCAATTATTCTTTTTGCAGGAGCAATGGGAATAGGAATGGATACAATTGCAGGGGAAAAAGAAAGGGGTACTATGGCTAATCTTTTAATAACTCCTGTTCCAAGAGAAACCATTGCATTAGGAAAGGTAATAGGCTTGGGCACGGTTGCTATAATGAGTGCAGCCTGTTCCTTTGGGGCTATTTTACTTTCCTTGCCCAATATGGTTAATAGCTTTGAGGAAAGTGCACCTGAAATGTCAAGTATGGCAATTTCCTTTAGTGTATTGCAATATTTGCAGCTATTTGCACTTATGATAAGCCTTGTGGGAATATATGTTGGAATTATATGTCTGATTTCTGTAAAGGCACGTTCGGTAAAGGAGGCTGGAACCTATATGTCACCAGTATATATGGCGATTATGGTGGCATCCTTTAGCACAATGAATACCATTGGGGCACAGGATAATATAAAGGTGTTTGGTATTCCGCTGTATGGCAATATAAGGGCTATAAAGGAGCTGTTTTCCTTTGAGCTTTCTTGGGGAGAATTTGGGATTGCGGTTTTGGTTTCTCTTATGACGGCGGCAGTATTAATAAAGCTTATTACAAAAGCATTTAATGATGAAAAGGTAATGTTAAATAGTTAAAGATAATAAATAAAAAGAATTAGTATAAAAAGAACAAAATGGAGATATTATGATTAGAATAGCGATGCCAAAGCAGGTCGAAGATATTTTGAAAAAATTACATAAAGCTGGCTTTGAGGCTTATGCAGTCGGAGGCTGTGTTAGGGATTGTATTATGGGAGTTGAGCCAGAGGACTGGGATATTACTACCTCTGCTTTTCCGGAGGAGGTAAAGGCGCTTTTTAAAAGAACCATAGACACTGGGTTAAAGCATGGAACGGTATCGGTAATGATTGACAAAATAGCCTATGAAATAACTACCTTTAGAGTAGATGGGCTTTATGAGGATTTCAGAAGACCTAAAGGGGTATCTTTTACTGGAGACTTAGTTGAAGACCTTAAAAGAAGAGATTTTACAATGAATGCAATGGCATATAATGAAATTGAGGGTTTGGTAGATGTTTTTGGCGGAAGAAAGGATATTGAGGATAAAATTATAAGATGCGTGGGAGTTGCAGAGGAAAGGTTTCAAGAGGACGCGCTTAGAATGTTAAGAGCAATAAGGTTTTCTGCAAAGCTAGGCTTTAAGATGTCGGAGGATACAAAGAGAGCTATTCGTTTAAAAGCACCGCTAATTAAAAATATCAGCGGAGAACGAATTAATATGGAGATGACTAAAATATTAACCTCTGATAATCCGCATTATGTAGAATATCTGGTTAAATTAGGGCTTATGGAGCATATAATACCTGAATTTATGAAAAATGTTGGTATAGACCAGAAAAACAAGCATCATATTTATTCTATAGATAGGCATATTTATAAGTCCCTTAAGTATATTGAGCCGGTTGTTAAATTAAGATGGGCAATGTTTTTGCATGATATAGGAAAGGGTTATTGTTTTACAATTGACCAAAACGGAGTAGGACATTTTTATGGGCATGAAAAAATCAGTGTTGAGCTAAGTGCAAAAATACTAAACAGACTTAAGTTTGATAATAATACTAAGGCAGACATTATAAAGCTTATTCATTATCATGATTATAGAATAATTCCTGAAATAAAGCAGGTTAGAAGGGCTGTACATATAATAGGACAGGAATTATTTGAGGATTTTTTAAAGGTGCAAAGGGCAGATGTTCTTTCGCAAAATCCTTCTTTCTATGATGAAAATCTGGGTAAGCTTGAAAAAATACATGAATGTTTTCTTGAAATCTTAGAGAAAAAACAATGTACCACCATTAAGCAATTGGAAATTAATGGCTTTGATTTGATTGAATTAGGGATAGCTCAAGGTAGAAAAATCGGTGAAATTCTAGGTGCTCTTTTAGCACTTGTTATTGAAGAACCAGAAAAAAACACAAGAGAGCTTTTGTTGGAAAAAGCTAAGGAGCTGGCAGCATATACAGAACCGGGAAATTCTGATAAAATATAGTATAGCAATAGAAAAAAGATATCAGAAATTTATAAAGAAAGGGTGATATAATGGATATAAAAATTGGAAACGAAGAAGAAGACAATAAGGAACTTAAGAATAGAAAATATAGAACCTCCTCGAAGGTGAATAATAAAACTGTATCACAAAACTTAAAAAAACAGTCAGGTTCAAATAACAGATATATTGAAAAAAGCAGAAAGGTAAAAAGCAATTCAGGAAAAATGGATATTGTAACTAAAATGACTATAATCGGTGGATTGGGATTGCTTTGTCTGCTTATAATAATAGGAATTGTAACTATGGCTATAAAGGATAAAGCATCTAAAGGAAAGCCTAATACTGCAGGCACTGAAAAAACTACAGAGGCTGTAGCAGATGAGGCAGGCTTTATAAGAGCCTTGGGACTTGTAAGGCTGGCAAATATGCCGGATGGGACATTGGAAATAATTAATATTGAGAATAACGAAGCCGTTGAGCTTAAGCTGGATGGCGGAATTGAAATAAAGGATGAATATGGAAGTCAGCTAACACTTGAGCAGCTAAAGCTTGGAGATATAATTGAGACTAAGTATCATAAGGATAGCTTAAGACCTGAATATGTTCAGATTACAGGGCAGACCTGGGAAAGAAAAAACATACAAAACCTTCAGTATAATAAAGAAAATAATACAATACAAATAGGTAATGATATTTTTCAATATACAGAGGATATGGTCTGCTTATATGCTGATGAGGAATATGATTTTAAGCTGTTAGATTCAGTGGATCTGGTATCTGTTAAGGGCTACAAGGATAAGGTTTGGATGATAGAGCTGGAAAAATCACATGGAGTAATTAAGCTTAAAAACCATGAAGCCTATATAGGAGGAACTATAGAGGTTGGGAAAACGATTGATGAGGTAAAAGCTGTTACACAGATAAAGGTTCTGGTAGGAGTTCAGACGGTAATACTGAATAAGGATAAAATGCAGCCCTTTACAACAGAGGTAATTATTGAGGAGGGTAAGGAGGTAGTTGTTGATGCGGGGGCAGCACTTGTGACTGCAGGGGCAGTAACCTTTAGATTAAGTCCTTCAAATGCCACACTTACAGTGGATGGAAAGGTTTATAAGGACCATTCAGCACCAATTACACTTGACTATGGAACACATTCGGTAAAAGCAGACTTAAAGGGTTATGTAACTGTAGAAAAACAGATTTCGGTAAATAAAGCACAGATGACTGTGGACTTAAAATTAAACAAAACACCTATGTATATTCACGTAGACCAGCCAGCAGGTGCTGAGCTATATATTGATGCTAATTATATTGGGATAATACCGGTGCAGTCTCCAATTGATGCAGGAAATCATAATATTACACTTAGAAAGGATGGCTATTATTCTAAAATACATGCAATAAAGGTTGAGGATACAGGCAAGGATGTTTATTTTACATTTCCTGAGCTGGTTAAGATGACAGAGAACACAACAGGAAATTAATAACTATACAATATATTATCAAATGGAGGGAATAGTATGAGCTATAAAAAGAAATATGAAGAGTGGTTAAACAGTTCTATTATTGATGAGGCTACAAAGCTTGAGCTTAAAGCCTTAGAGGGAAATGAAAAGGAAATTGAGGAAAGATTTTATAAGGACTTAGAATTTGGTACAGGCGGATTAAGAGGTGTATTAGGAGCCGGTACAAATAGAATGAATATTTACACGGTTTCTAAGGCAACGCAGGGACTTGCTAATTATATTCTCAAGCAAGGACAGGAGTCGGCAAAAAAAGGTGTGGCGATTGCTTTTGATTCAAGAAGAATGTCGCCAGAGTTTGCTGATATTTCTGCAAGGGTTCTTGCAGCCAATGGAATTAAAGCCTTTGTTTTTGAAAGCCTAAGACCTGTTCCGTTATTGTCCTTTGCATTACGTCAAAAGGGATGTATTGCTGGAATAGTTATTACAGCAAGTCATAACCCACCTGAATATAATGGGTACAAGGCTTACTGGGAGGATGGTGCACAGGTTGCATATCCAAGAGATGAAGAGATAATTGTTGAGGTTAATGCAGTTGAGGATTTTTCACAGGTAAAATCCTTAGACAAGCAAGCAGCTCAAGCGGCGGGCTTATATGAAATAATGGGTGCCGAAATAGACGATTTATATATCGAGGAATTAAAAAAGCTGGTGCTTAATAATGATACAATTAAAAAAGAGGCAGATGATTTTACAATAGTTTATACGCCGCTTCATGGATCGGGGAATATACCAGTTAGAAGAATATTAAAGGAGATTGGCTTTAATAAGGTTGAGGTAGTTAAGGAGCAGGAGCTTCCAGATGGTAATTTTCCTACGGTAAGCTACCCAAATCCAGAGGATATTAAAGCTTTTGCTCTTGCATTAGAGCTTGGCAAGGAAAAAAATGCAGATATAATTATGGCAACAGACCCAGATGCCGACAGATTGGGAATTTTAGTAAAAAACCAAGCAGGAGAATATATTCCGTTAACAGGAAATATGATGGGGATTTTGTTGACAGAATATATTTTAAATAATAAAAAAGCGCAGGGAATATTACCAAAGAATGGAATTGTAATAGAAACGATAGTGTCTACAAAAATGGTAGAGGCTATTGCAAAGCATTATGATGTTGCTGTTGTAGAAACTCTTACAGGCTTCAAGTTTATTGGAGAAAAGATTAAGGAGTATGAAAAAACTGGTGAATATGAATACCTGTATGGCTTTGAAGAAAGCTATGGCTGCTTGATTGGAACACATGCAAGGGATAAAGATGCTATTGCAGCAACCATGATGAGCTGCGAGATGGCAGCATGGTACAAGGAGAAGGGGATGACCTTATATCAAGGGCTGATGTCCTTGTATGACAAATATGGATATTTCAAAGAGGATTTAGAATCGCTAACCTTAAAGGGGCTAGATGGAATTGAAAAAATCAATAAAATCCTTAGAGAGCTAAGAAATAATCCGCCGAAGGCTTTTAATGATATAGCGGTTATAGAAGCGAGAGATTATCAAAATGATACAATAATTGACTTAAAAACAGGAGCAACAAAGAAAACAGGACTTATTTCTTCAAATGTTCTTTACTATGTTTTAGAGGATGAAACCTGGGTATGTATACGACCTTCTGGAACTGAGCCAAAGGTTAAGTTTTATTTTGGAGTTAAAGGCAGCTCAATGGAAAATGCAGAGGCTAAAATGCAGCTTGTTAAAAAAGCTATGATGGATTTGGTTGATAAAATATTAGCTTAAGCAGCTTAGGAGAAGTACTATGAAAAAACTTTTTCACGACAAAAGCAAGGAATTAGAAAATGATATCGAAGGTTATCTTGTTTGCCAGGAAAAAGCGGTACATGCTTTTTTTGAGGGCTTAGAGGAATTTTTAAATGGAAATCCGGATATAGAGCCTAAGATGAAGCTCTTATTTGAGATTGAACAGGAGGCAGATGAGTATTTAAAGAAAATAAAATATTATTTATTTAAGTATAATTTGATGCCTGATTTAAGCGCAGATATATTAGAGCTAATGGATGTGTTAGATGATATTGCAGATATATCAAAGCATTTACTAACAGACTTAGGAATAGAGAGGCCAAAGATTTTTCCAGAAATCATTGAAAATACAATGGAAATGACAAAGCTTTCTATAAAAGCTGTTGAGGAGCTTATAGAAGGAGTCAGAGTGTTTTTTTCACAGGTTAATAATATCGATAAGTATATAGACAGTGTTTATTTTTATGAGGCGGAAATTGATAAAGCAGAAGAAGCCCTAAAAAGAATTATCTTTTCACAAGAAAACGAGATTGCGCTATGTGAAAAAATACATTTGCGCTATTTTGTTAATGGAATTGCAAGTATTTCTGATACAGCAGAAGTAATTGCTATGAAGCTGTCTGTTTTTAAGTTTAAAAGAGGAATATAGGTTGAAGAGATGAATACAATAAATATTTCTTTACTTGCAATGATATTTCTGTCTTCAGGTCTTTTTATGGGCTGGTCCTTGGGAGCAAATGATGCTGCTAATATTTTTGGAACTGCGGTAGGGACAAAGATGATTAAGTTTTCTACAGCAGCAGCTATATGCAGTGTTTTCGTTATTATTGGAGCAGTAGTAAGCGGTGCAGGAGCTTCGGGAACGCTGGGAGCATTAGGAGCAGTAAATACTATGGCAGCGGCTTTTTCTGTATCCTTAGCAGCAGCTATAACTGTTATGGGAATGACAGGGTCAGGGCTTCCAGTTTCTACCTCACAGGCGGTTGTAGGTGCTATTATTGGCTGGAATCTTTATGTGAAGATACCAACAGATATTTCCGTACTTAAAAAGATTGTAATTACATGGGTAGCAACACCAATACTTGCAGCTGTATTTAGTGTTATGATTTATTTAATTGTTAAAGCGGTAGTGGATAATACAAAAATCCATATTTTAAAGCTCTATAAAATAACCAGAATTGCACTTTTGATTTCAGGTGCATTTGGTGCATACAGCTTAGGTGCAAATAATATTGCAAATGTAATGGGGGTTTTTGTTAAGGCTTCGCCCTTTAAGGACCTTCAGCTTTCAAATGGAGCTGTTTTTTCAGGTACTCAGCAGCTTTTTTTACTGGGTGGAATTGCTATTTCTATTGGAGTAATAACGTATTCAAAAAAAGTAATTATGACAGTAGGTTCAAGCATTTTTAAGCTATCTCCGATTAGTGCCTGTGTTGTGGTTTTTGCATCATCAGCGGTATTGTTTTTGTTTTCTTCAGCTAGTCTTTATGAATGGCTGGTTTCGAGAAACCTTCCGCCCTTTCCGCTTATTCCAGTTTCGCAGTCTCAAGCAGTTGTAGGAGCTATTATTGGAATAGGTATTGCAAAAAAATCAAACAATATTAATTACAAACAGCTTGGAGTGATTGGTATAGGGTGGGTGCTGACACCTGTTATTTCGCTATTGATATCAATACTAATACTATTTATTGTAAATAGTGTTTTTGGACAAGCGGTTATCTAAACACAGGACGACACAGGGGGACGGTTCTTTTGTGATTATTTGTTATTAAAGTGTCAGCAGGAGCAATAATTGGCAATTACATCAGACAGTGAAATGTAAATACGCGAGTAAAGCAGAAAAGAATAAAAATAAAGAAAGACAGAGGGTTGGAAAACTAAATTCCAGCTCTCTTATTTTTTTGAATAGGCTTATTTTTGAATATATATATCGATAGAATACAAAGGATATTAAAACGCTAACAAGATAGATAAGCGATTTAGCAAAATAGTCCTCCTTGGAAATATAAAGACCTGCTCCAAAAAGAAACTGAACCAGCTGGCTTCCGAAAATACCTCCTAAAAGACAAAGAGCGGCCAGCAGAATTAATACAGCTTTTTGGTGAAGAAGAAGAGGCTTTGCCACAACTGTGTTTTCGACATCATAGTCTTCGGTTAAAGGTTTTTTGCGGAAAAACATTTCAAAAAAGCGTATAAAAATTGTTATTGTACCAAGATTTATTAGAAAAATTCCGTATTCTAAATAACCAGAGGTGTTTTTTGCCAGATAATATTTTGAAATGCTGCCATTAAATAAGGGAGCGCCTGTAATACCCATGATTGCAATAAATGAAATAATAGAAATAAAAGGGAGCTTTTCATAAACATTATACATTTTGCGAATATCTCTTGTTTGGAAAGCATCAATTAGCAGTCCTGCAATTAAAAAAAGCAAAGCTTTAAAAAGACCGTGATTGAGAATATGGTATATGCTTCCAAAGTTACTTTCCCAGCTGCTAAGTGAAATTCCAAAAACGATAAGACCTATTTGACTGACAGTAGAATATGCCAGAATACGTTTAATATCTGTTTGAGAGAGTGCTAGAATAAAGCCGATAATTCCTGTTATAAAGCCCAAAAATAAAAATAAGGGCTGAGTGCTTAGCTGAGGAGAAAACATATCCTGAATTCTAATAAATAAATACAACCCTCCCTTAATATAAAGGCCGGATAGAATTGCTGATACTATTGAGGGAGCAGAGGGTGTTCCATGAGCCTTAGGCAACCAACTAAAAAGGGGGAATATTGCAGATTTAAGGCATATTGCAGTCATTAAAAAGGAGTAGGGCAGAATAAGAGCTCTCGGATTGCTTATGAGGGACATTTTCTCTTTGATTAAGGATATATCCAAAATTCCAAAAATTTTATATATATATCCTATACCAATAAGGAAAAAAGACATTGCCGCTATATTAATAAGCAAATAAACCATACCGTCGTATATGGATAGGCGGTCTTTTTTAAACATTATTAGGATACTGACAACAATAGTTGAAAGCTCAATTAGTACATACAAATTGAAAAGGTCATTTGATAGGAAAATACCATTTAAGAGACCTTGTAACAGTAGAAAAAGCAAGGTAAATAAAGAGGTCATATATTTTCTGCTTATGCTGAATATTCCCATGCAGGTAAATATTAGAATGTTAAAGACAACAAGAACAGCTGCTATATTATCACAGTACAGCTGTATTCCGATGCCTTTTGCATAATTGCCCAGAATTATAGATATAGGACCGTTGGTCTTTACAATAGCAAAATTATGAATAGCAAAAGCTAACAGCATCACCTGAAGAACTAAAATAAAATATTTTGACCACTTATGGGTAACAAAATAATTAATAGAGCCAATTAAAACAGGAAGAAGAACAAACCAGAATAAAGGCATTATTGCTCCTCCTTTCTTTTTTCAATTACTTTTTGCCAGTTAGTGGTTCCGTAACGATGATACAAGCTTATAAACATGGTTAAAGCAACAGCAGTAACAGCCACACCAATTACGATAGCTGTAATCATAAGTGCCTGGGGCAAAGGGTCAGCTACAGGAAGTGCTTTGCTGACAATTCCTATAGGCGGAACTGCGTTTTTTTCATAACGGATGCTTAAAAAAAACAATATTGCAGCAGCGTCTATAATGGTTAGAGATATAATTGATTTGATTATGTTTTTTCTAGCAAGAAGACCATATATTCCTATAAAAAACAGGGCAAGGGCAACAGCCTCTCCGTTTGTAAAACGATTCATTTTTTCACCTGCTTTCAAATAATACAAAACGAAAGAATACAACACTAAGTCCACAGCAAACCTTTACGCCTATCAGAGTGTTCATGGTTATTAGGAATATTTTTTTTATATACAAGGGAAGAGAAGTTCCAATATATAAGCCGAAAATGATGGCAAAGCACAAAATTGCAATATACAGTATTTTTTCTATGTTTGTTAATATCTCCAAGGAAACTGAATTGTCCTCAGTAATAAGGTAATGAACAATAAAAAGAGCGGCAAGAACAGTACCTCCCTGAAAGCCTCCGCCAGCAGAAATATGGCCATAATAAATTATGTAAAATCCAAAAAGAGCTATAAAAATATAAATAGAGCTTATTGTTGTTTCAAGCAGATAGGATTTTGATTCCATAATTAATCTCCTTTGTGTCTGGAAAAATAAATAATACCAATTACACTTACAAGAAGTAAAAGCGTTTCAAACAGAGTATCAAATATTCTGTAATTAAGATAAATACCGGTAACACTATTTGACGCACCAGTATCTGCGTAGCTATTATAGATATAATAATCAGCTAAATTATTGGAGCCTTGAAGAACAGCCTCTGGAAATGCCAATACAGCTAAAAATATAAGTATGACTATTAAAGCAAGTATTTTTCGGCGCATCAATATTCACCTCCGCGTTCCTCGTGAAGAGGACAACAAATAACCTGAAGATTTTTTTCGGAAAGATATTGAAGCATTTTTTCAAAATGATAATTTGAAAGGTCACCGAACACCCTAAGCTGTTGATTGTTTTGCTCAATAATTACATCGTAAGAGCTAGTGCTGCTTATTTCATAAGAATCTTTTTCGGATAAAATAAAGTCGAGCTCCAGCTCATACTTTGCAGAAAACTTAGAAAGTTCTTGCCTAACTCTTGCGCTGCTATCTTGAGATTTGCTTTCGGGAGCCTGTGTATAGCAATAGTATACAGTATAAATATTATATTTTCTGATTGCAACAAGAAACAATACGGTAGAAAGTGTACAACCGATTACACCCTGTGCAATTGCAACATCAGGCGAGCCATAAAGCAGGTATATAAAAGAGCAGCTTAAAGAGAAAATACTTGCATATAGTACTGAATGACGAAGTATGGGAGTTCCAATAGCTAGTATTGCAAACAATAAAGCAATAAGCATAAAGATAATAAGCATACTCAGTCCTCCCTTCTTTCGGTATCGCTAATATATGCACTTCTTGCAATTATATGAGTGGCGAGTGGATTTAAAAATAATACAAGTGCTGTAATAATAATAATTTTTAAAGTGAAAAAAGAAAAATTATGAAGAAACATTAAGCCAAAGGAAACTGTTAAAAAGCCTGCAGTATCAATAAGAGATGCAGATAGTATTCGAGTATAAAAATCCTTGTGTTTATATAGAGAAAAGACACCGAGAATTATAAAGGTGCAACCGATAGCTATAATAATATAACCAATAATTTCAAAAAAGGTCATTATATTTTCCCCCTTCCCTGAATAAAACGTGCAATAAATACAATACCTAAAAAGCCGAGCAAAGCATATAGGATTACTATATCCAACAAATAGGCAAAGTCCTGAGTAGTTGCATACAGCATTATTAATAGGATCACTATTGATGAAAAAAGATTAGTTGCAAGAATACGATCCCATATTTTAGGCCCTTTTATAACAATAACAAGCAGAAGTAGACCGACTAAGGAAAGAATAACCATAATAGTACCAATCATTTTCTAACCCTCCAAAGCCTTTTCAAAATCACCTAATATAATTCTTGAGAGAGTGTCAGGATTTTTTGAATCAGGATTCATACATAAAACCAAGTAGTCAGTTTTATCTAAGTCAATTGTTATGGTACCGGGTGTTAAAGTAATACAGTTGCCAATAAGACAGCGATGCCATTCATTTTGACAATGAGTATTAAGGCTTACCGTTTTTATTACAGGTGTTTCGGCTAGCACTATTTTAAGTACCTTATATGAAGATTTGTATATGTTAAATATCAGAAAAAGCAGCAGCTTGATAAAAGAAAAAATTGGGATACGGTAAGATATTCTGCTAATAGACATTTCTCCAAACAATAGTATTATTGCAAAATAAGTTATTATTGCTGCAGCAAATCCTTCAGCAAGGGTGGTAAATGAAATCGTCTCACTTAGGATAAACCAAAAAACTACAGATATAATAATAAATCTCCAAGATTTTAAAAGCTTTTTCATGGCATCCTCCTGTGTGAGATGTATAAGAATAGCTTTATTTTAACAAAAACAAGAGGAAAAAACAAATCTTATATATAAAAGCTTTAAGCAAGAAAAAAAAATCTTGAGCTCAGTAAGCATAGTACGGTTTGCTTTTGGAAAATCGCCAGGATACTTGAAAATATAGTATTGACAAGAGATAGAAATTCTGATAAAATATTAAATTTTATTGACTTTGCAGGGGACTTGTGCTACAATGAGTAAGAGTGAAAAAAGCTTATGGATGTAGCTTTTTGGAGAGATAAAAAAAGGGGTGAATTCATGACAGCAAGAGAGGAAATGTCTATTATCAGAAGACAATTAGATAAATATATAGGAAGTAAGGTTCTGATTAAGGCAAACAAAGGAAGAAAAAAAATAATTATCAAAGAAGGTGTAATTCAAAGCACCTATCCAAGTATTTTTGTAGTCAAGGTTCAAAACGAACAAACGGATTCATTTAGAAATGTATCCTTTAGTTATACAGATATTATAACTAATAATGTTGAACTATCTTTGTTTCCAGAAACTGAATAAGAATTCTTTTATAAGCCAAGAAAATAATCTTGGTTTTTTTGTGCCAAGATATTTGCATTCCCTTGATATTTAAAGAGCACTTGTATATAATCCCATCTTTGACAGTTGTAAGAG
>DFYO01000070.1 GCA_002381865.1 Clostridiales bacterium UBA4080
TTATACCATAAATGGGGGATTTTTTATTAAAACATATAATAACAAGCATCAGGCCAAGTGCATTTCAAAGGGTTTCTTTTGACTTTTTCACTGGTCTCGAACCGTCCCCCTGTGTCGTGTGTTGCAGAAGAACCGTCCCCCTGTGTTCAGAAGAACCGTCCCCCTGTGTTATGGTGCTGGTGTAAAGGTTATTGTTATTGTTCTGGTGTCTGAGTCGGTCATTCCGGCTTTTTTTGCTATTGCTTCAATGGTGACTGTGCCTGCCGCTTCATTTATATCAAAGCCACCTGTATATACAAAGTCTGCTGCCCCATCTACTGATACATAGATATCTGCTCCTGAGGTAGCTGTGTCTAGCTCAATTCTAACAATTGTACCTTCTGTAACCGTAGTTGCCGGAGAGGCTGAATAGGTCGGCTTTGCTACTCTGTTATCTATAAATACAATGTTCTTTCTTGCTTCTATAGAATTAGCTTTGCCTAGCTCTACTGCAATTGCCTTGATTACAACAGTTTCTCCCTCTGGGTTCGCTGTGCTTACTGTAAATGGTGCCCCATAAGTACCTGAGCTTGTAGTAGGCGTGCTTCCATCCGTTGTATAGTATACAGTTGCTCCAGCTGCTGCTGTTATTGTAACCTCTACTGTACTAGTGCTTGGAACTTCTGATACACTTGAAGGGGAGGTATTAATTGACGGTGTTGCTACTCTGTTAGATTCAAAGGTAACTGATTTGCTGGCTACCGCAGAATCCGACATTCCTGTTTTAACTGCTATTGCCTTGATATTCTTAGTTTCTCCATCTGCTCCATTTTCATTCTCCACTGTAAAGGAGCCTGCGTAAAGCTTGTTGGTAGCCGATACTGTTGAGGTTGGTGTTGCTCCATTAGTAGTATAATATATGCTTGCTCCTGCTGTTGCTGATGCCAAGGTAACTGTAATAGCTTCATTATTAGCAGCAGAATTGGCTGAGGTTGTAATAGTCGGTGTTGATACCTGTGGAAGACTTGTTCTAAAGGTAGAGGTAGTTTTTGGCACTGAGTTACCCGCCTCGTCCTTGATTTTTGAAGCCAAAATTATTACATAATAATTTTTATCCACATCCAGCTCTGCACTTGGCGTAAGCTGAATTACCTTTTTAGCTGAGTCAATGGTAGCTGAGAAGGTCTTAGTAGTTCCTGTTGCACTTGCTTCTCTAAGCTCAATAAAGGTATTGATATTACTATTGGTTACTGCTGAGCCTGATGCTAAAATAATAGCCTCGTTAAAGGTTATTGTAACCTTTGTTCCTGCGGATATATTAGTTGCATTATTAGCAGGTGAAAAGCTCGGAACCGGTGCTGCTACATCGGCTGCGCCAACTGTGAACTTTGAGGTGGTTTTGCTTACAACATTCTTGTCTGAATCCTGAATCTTATCTCCAAGAATAATAATATAATAATCCTTGCCATCCTTTAAGGCTGCACTTGGAGTAATCTCAATTACCTTTTTCTTAGAGTCAATAGTTGCACTAAAGGATTTTGAAGTGCCTGATGTCGAAGTCTCTCTAATTTCAACAAAATCATCAATATTAGAGGCTTTTACCTCTGAACCACTTTTAAGCTGTATTGCTTCATTAAAGGTTATCTTAATCTTGGTGTTAGCTGCAACATTTTTTGCATCCTTAGCTGGTGAAAAGGTTGGAACAGGTGCTCCACTGGTAGCTGTTCCTGTTTTAAAGCTTGAATAAGTCTTAACGTTCTCATTTTCCTTTTCGTCCTCAAGGGTTTCCTTAAGAAGTATTACATAATAGGTAGTGCTTACATCTAAGGTGCTGTCAGGTGTAATTGTAACCGTTTTTTTATCTGAGCTGATTTCAGCACTAAAATCAAGCTCTGTTCCTGTTTGAGAGGATTTTCTAAGCTCAAATACGTCCTCTAGGCTAGAGGCTGTAACCTTGCCTCCGCCCTCAAGATATATAGGCTCATCAAATACCACTGTAATTTTTGTATCTATTGCAATATTAGTTGCATCGTCCTTAGGTGTAAAGGTTGGAACAGGTCCTTCCTTATCCTCTGCAAGCACAGGAGGCTTGGACACATTGGAGCCGGTAGTTATGGTGCTAGGCTTTGTTTGATAGGTAATATCATTGGCATAAGCCTTAAGCTCACTGATCTTGCCCTCGCCCTTAAAGGCTACCTTGGCATTGGCAGTTACTGAGCCTATGCTTGCTCCTGAATTAATATCCACCTCTGAGGAAGAGGCTCCTGAGCCTATAGAAAGATTGGTAATCTTTCCTGAATATACATTTACAAGGCTCTTTCTTTCTAATACTACATTAGCAAAATTACCCTTAAAGGTTGTTTTTTGAGAGGCTAAAGAGCTTCCGCTTAATACTATTTTCTTAAAGCCTTCTCCTGAAATGTTTTTTTGCTCTAAAATAGCTCCGTTATTAACTGTAGTGTCATTTATCAAGCTGTTGCCTGATAATAGAACTCTTACGTCGCCGCTGCTCTTGGATACATTAAGCTGATTAATTCTTGAATCAGTTAAGTTAACGGTACTCTCACCGCCTCCAAGTACTGTAAGCGTTCCAAATACTACTATATTTTTAAGCGTTACATCCCCATCAGCTACATCCTTGCTGATAGTAAGATTGCCAGTATATATCTTGTTGGAAAGAGAGGTTCCCTTTTTATCAATGGTATAGCTTCCGCTAACAACTCCTTCACCCTCTAAAAGTCTAACAAGGATTGCACAGGCTTCTGCTCTTTTTAGTGGTCCGTTTGGATTGTAGTTTTTCTTGTTATCGCCCTTCATATAGCCTCTGGCATAAACCTTTTTAACTCCATCCTTTGCCCAGCTAGAAATCTCCGCTTCATCTGCAAGCTCGCTTAAATTAACTGAGCTACTATAGTCCGGCAGTACCTTTGCCAGCATATTAGCTGCTTCCTGTCTGGATATATTGTTTTTCGGTCTAAAGGTGTTATCTGTGTAGCCGGAAATATACCCTGCTGCCACTGCCTTTCTAACCTCGTTATAATACCAGTCACTTGACTTAATATCTGTCATAGAAATATCTGTGGTTGCTGTTACTCCCAGTGCAAGATTCAGCATTTTGCTAAATTCTGCTCTTGTAACAGGATTATTAGGCTTAACCTTTCCATCAGGATAGCCCTTGATAAAGCCCTTATTCATTCCCTGCTTTATTTCTGTCTCTGCCCAATGCCCATTAATATCCTCAGGCACTCCCGCTACTGCCATGGATGGCAAGGCAGTTGTCATTGTAACTACCGCCATAAAGGCTGCGGCTGCCTGCTTTACCCTCTTAAAAAAACTTACTTTCATCATAACCCTAACCTCCATATTAATTGTCAATGATATTCGCCCTATGTAACTGTAGCGAAATATTTTGTAATAAATACTCCATATTCATTAGACGATTCTCCCCGCCATAAAGTTCATTTGAACTAGAGTAATTTTCGTTAATATTATAACATTTAGGCATTCCAAACACAATCTATCCCTTTATTTTTAATAAAAATGTAATCTAAGCATCTAACAAGCTCCCTATCTTGTTACAACACTGTCACCCGATACCGCCTTTAGCATCCCATAAGCACCTACCTCAAACTCCCCCGCCAACACATTATTATCATACAAATAATATTTGAATTTAAAATTAGAGCCATCCTCAAAGGCTGCATTAAACTTCAATACCCCATTATTGTATTTTGCCTTTGTTTGATAGGTATATTCCTCGTCTGTGGTTACCGTAAGCTTAATCGAATAATTTTCATCATCAATTTTACTAAGCTCCAGCTTTATCGGCATTGGCTCAAAGGCTTCTTCATTTACCTCTATTCCTTCCTCTACCGCTCTTTTTATTTCTTCATCCGAAGGCATTTCCTTATCTAGAGCCTGCATTATCCCACTTAAAAACCATTTTGTAATAAGCTCGCCCAGTCCCTGCGCATACTTTTGCAGATTGCCTGCATCTGTTATCTGAAAATCTCCCTGCCATACTCCCGTTAAGTCCTCCTTGCCATTTTCCACCTTAACTCTTTGGAAATCAACAAAGTCATAGGAATTAACCGCTTGATTATTTACAGTTGTTGTTGTTTTATCCAGAAAATAAAACCCAATATTATTAACTCCTTTTTCTAACGGAATAAACATTATCTGATTGGTTGCTCTCTCAAATTCCTTTACCATTAATTTTTTTGTACCTCTATAGGCTGCAACAACACTCTTGCCGTGGGTTCCCACTCCAGCCTGAACAATCAGATAATCCTTTTGCAGCCAGTCCCTCGGCACATCGGAATAGTCCTTAAATTTAGCTTTAACACGATTTTTTGCCAGCTCATCATATACTATCAGCTCCGGATTTGATACTTTTATAGTTTCACCATTATCTTTGACATCAACAATTGCACTATATACTGTTCCTCCAAAATATTCATCCCCTATCTTAGATTCCTGTGCCGATTTTTCTGCCTCCTTAAATAGCTCTCCAACCCTGTCCCAATCAAATAGGGCTGTTTTTCCCAAAAGCGAAAAGGAATTATATTGCAAATCAGGCTCATCTGCTGCTGTTTTTGATATATACGGTCCGATCTTTTGCCCATCAAAGGGAATATATAGCTCTGTCTTTCCAGGGAAATTGGGATCAGCTACCATAATCCTATCCTTGGTAATTCTATAAGCCAATATTGCATGACCTGACTCAAGTGTTGTTTCATTCGGCTTTTGCTCTCGGACATAGATGCCCATAAGCTGTGGCTCTCCTGTTAAAAGCATTGCATAAGCAAAGGAATAGTATATCTGTGCCTCTGATAGATACTGATTTTTGTGAATATATTCATATATATAATCAAAATAATAGCCATTCCAGTTTCCTTCTCTTTGCACTACACTTGCAAGCCTTATCCCAATAGAATCATCTCTATCAAAAGCAGGCGTTTTTAGTATATCATGATTATTGTCAAATCTTGTATACAAGGAAGCCTCGCCTTTAAGCTTTTTCTCAAAATAATAATAGGCCATTGAGGCTACCTGACCTGCACAATGTCCCCCCGGTGAAATCTGTGAGCCATAATTTACAAAGGACCAATCATCCACCTTCGGCTTAAAGCCCGAGTCTATATCAAGGTTCTTTAAATCCTCAAGCTTAATCTTGGTTGCCACTATATCCGTAAAATGCTTGGTAGCTACTATAAGCTTTGTGTTGTCTTGATATATAAGCGGCATTGCTTCTAGCTTGCCTTGCTTTGTATAATAAAATGCCATTGCAAATTCATCCTGTGCTACCTGAATCGGTATTGTTACAAGCATTGGCTCTTTGGCTGTTTCTCCGCCATTTTCAATAGTAATCAAAGGAGTAATGGGTGTGAACTTATCCCCAAAACGATGTGAGGTTATCTGTCTGGTGGATATTTTAAATTTTTTTGAATTGCTATAGGAGCTTTTATTGATTTCAATTTTAAGGCCATTAATCATTGATTCAGAATCAGATACTTCAACTACACCTCCTGCAGTATCTATAGCCTTTTCTTCTAATACTACTGCTTTTTCAGTTTTAAGATTTTTTTCAGGCTTATCTCTAAATACCATAAACCAAATGCCAGCAATTAAAAGCGCCAAAATAAGTACAAAAACCAAGCAGCCCTTTAAACAGCCTGATTTTTTCTTTTTACCTGTATTATTTAAAGAGGGCTGTAAATTATTTGGGTTTTCATTGTGACTTGCAACTGCTTGCTCAAATATCCCCTTAACCTCTTTAGCCTTTACCCATTGTCCTATTTCACTATGATATACTAATGTGTCGGGGGTAAGCTGCCCTGTGGTAGTCATTTCTCTTAGCTGCTCAATTGTATATGGTCCGTAGTTCTGCTGATTAACACTGATATACCAATTTTCATTCATATTTATAGCTCCTTCACACAAGAATGATTATTGCTAATTATATTCTCTTTATTGGTAAAATCACCCTGCATTACTGCAAGGTGATCTTATTTGTTTCTTTATATTTTGATTCTAATAATAATATCTGCTACTGCTTTGTATGTCTATTAGCTTTATACCATTGCATCCATCATTGAGGATATAATCAGTGCTACTGCTCCTCCAAAGAGTATTCCTATTACAAGACCAACAATCATTAATATAAGCATTGCAATGGACCAGTTTTTAAGGTTCTTATTAACATTACCGCTAAATGCCCAGATAATAACCATTACAAAGCCAACTATAGGAATCATCATTAAAAGCATTACTCCAAGATATGCAAGCACGCTCATCGGCTTATCTCTATCACTAGCTACAGCAGGAGCTGTCTGATAGGTTGGCTGAGGTGAGGGCTGCTCGTATACCGGTTGAACAGGCGGTGCTGCTTGTACGGGCGGTACCTGCTGAACAGGCGGTACTGGTTGAACTGGTGCTGCTGCTTGTACGGGTGGCGCTGCTTGAACAGGTGGCGCTCCCACAGGAACTACCACAGGCTCAACAGTTTCTGAAAATGGCTTTATTGGTGCTGCTGCAGCAGCTCCTGCCTCAGAAAATGGCTTTATTGGCTCTGAGCCTGAAGCTGGCTGATTTTTTGCTCCGCAATTAGGACAAAACATACTATCATCGGGCATCTGCTTACCACATTTTTCACAATACATAAATTACCTCCTTAGGGTACATCCTTTTTTATTAATTATAGTATTAATGCTCTGCTACGTCAATAAATTACTAGCCTCTGTTCGGTTTCTTCCCTTTTGTTTGGCTCTATATAATGCCATATCTGCATATTTGATATAGGTGTCAGCCTCTGCTGTAAGCTTTAAATGTGGAACTCCTACATAACCAATGGAAACAGTTGCAGAAACAGTTTTACGATTGGGAATTCTAAACTTTTCCTGTTCAACCAAGCTTCTTATCTTCTCGGCATATTCTGCGATGTATTCCTTTTTGGTTTCTCTTAATATTACCAAGAATTCCTCTCCGCCCCAGCGAATTATATAATCAGTGCTTCTGGTATTCTCTTTAAGTATTTGTGCAAAGCGCTTTAATATATCATCTCCTGCCTGATGTCCATAATTATCATTGATTTTCTTAAAATAATCTATATCCATCATCAATATTCCGTAAAACAGATTTTTTTCATCCCTTGAGCGTCTTTCAATAATTCCCAAATGCTTAGGAACCTTTACAAAGTCTTCCATCTCTATTCTGCATACCTCATCAAAATAATGGCGGTTTTTCAGCTCTGTCATAGCATCCTTGTGTGCCAGCTCCTGAATTTTCTCTCTAAGAAAAAACTCCTTTCTGCCATAATATTCCAGCAGATAGGCAACAAACATCCCTACAAAGTTAGAGGCGCTCATATAGAAAAAATTAGCTATAACAAGCTCTGTAGGTGTCTTTAATATAAAGTATTCAACCAGTGTATATGTAAAGAGTAAAAGATTCCCCAGTAGTACCTTTTGAAGATACTTCATGTGCATAAACACATATATAGCCATAAAATATGGAACAAGTCCTGCAAAGCAGCGAGATATATCAGGATGCTCCTTCCCCACAATTGCCATTAGCACAATCCCTGAGCCAAATACAGCTGCTGCTGCCATATTAATAGGTGCAGAATACTTAACATATTTTTTCCAATAGGTGGAAAAGAAAAATGCACTCATAAAGGGCGATACAATAAATAGTCTAATCTTTAAAAAATCCCATAGCAAGCTATTAAACAAATGGTAATCTACAATTACAAAGGAATAATACAAAACTCCTGCAATTATAAGCATCAGCCTATATACAGATAAATCTCCTATTCTCTGCTCCTGATATTCCTCTTCCAGCTTTGAGTCCTTAATCAAAAGCGAATAGGGCGATATCTTGTTATGAAATTCCTCTGTAAAACCTGCTGTCATATTGCCACCTACTTTAAAGGAAATAGTATTGTATCTAAGGGATACAATCCCTTAACTAATCATATCACGATGTAAGTAGCAGTTCAATGATTACTTGTCAGATAATTTAAAGCAAAAAACCCATCCAAAATTTTGGATGGGTTTTTTAATAAGCTATGAATTCTAATAATAATTAATCTTAGAATCCTGTAACTGCTTGGTCATTAAGAGTTACAATTACATTTCCAACAATATCGGTAACTCCAGCAATATCAACTGTTCCTGTATCTCCAGTATCAATAGCTACACTTCCAGTTACTGTAATATTAATTGTAGTTGTTCCATTTCCTGAAGCAATTGCATCGATTGTAAAT
Organism: Clostridiales bacterium UBA4080; assembly: GCA_002381865.1. Taxonomy (GTDB): domain Bacteria; phylum Bacillota; class Clostridia; order Lachnospirales; family Vallitaleaceae; genus UBA4080. The sequence continues at coordinate 8,246 of DFYO01000070.1, forward strand.
GTTTCAGGATTATTTGCATTACTTGAATCTAAGAATTTACCATCTGTAAAGTTAGCATCTGTAACAAGTACTGCTTCATCAAATGTAATTCTTAAGTTTGTAGCACTTGTAAATGCTGCACTTACAACAGTTGGTTTAGTTACATCTGCACTTTCAGTGTCATCAGTTACAATAATCATTTCAATGAAGTCTGCATTAGCATCTTCTCTAACTACTGTTACTGTATTACCTTTCTTAACATCTACTAAGTTAATAACCTCACCGTCATCATTTCCTTCTGTAATATCAATCACTTTAAATCCAGAAACTGCTTTGTAAGTAGTTCCAGCAATTGTAATTTCTTTAGCAGAAGTATCAACAGTTTGTACAACACCTGCAGCTGTGCTTGCTGCTGTTACATCATTAATTTTTCCTGTAGCATCATCAATAGATAATGTGTATGCAGTACCTGGTGCAGGAGCTGCTCCGATAGTCAAATCAGCAAGTAGAACGTCAGCTGTGTAAGTAACTTCAACTCCATTTACCCATGCTTTAAGTTCAGTTAACTTATCTGCATCAGCATTTAATCTTCTTGTTGCAACAAGTCCAGTAACATCTGTTGAATCATCAACTGAAGCCACGGTATTAGAAACGATATATAATACTTCACCGTCTTCAACATATAAAGTTGCACCGATTGCTATTGTTTTAACATCAGTTGCTTTACTCCATTCATTGATAACAGTATCATCTTCAGAAGTTCCATCAGTAATGTCAAAAATCATAGTATCATTAAGGATCTTGTAAGAACCTCCAGCTGTTGCTGCATACTTGTCGCCATCTTCTTTGTCAATTATAGCGTTAGTTGCAATTGCTGTAGTTCCAGTAAACAATCCAAGACCAACTACGTTGCCATTAGCATCATAGTAAAGTTCCATAATACTATCTGCTTCGTATTGAGAATCTATTCCGCCAGCTGCTACAGCATCGCCAAATGTTCTACGAGCAACATCATTTTCATCATAAGCAGTTACAACTCCAGTAACTGCATTGATATCAAAGTAATCAATCTTAGTTGTAACAACATCACCAACTTTTGTCTTAGTGTTGTCTAGTGTAATAAATTCTAAATCTCTTAAAGCAATTGTTTTAGTTACTTTTTTACCTTCTTGATTAACAACTACTGCTTTAATGCTGTACTCCCCAAAGCTAACATTTGTAGTTACGTCAGAAATCAAGATATTTGCAACTTTGTCTGATTCAACATCTCCAAGTTTTCCAGTAACATAAAGCATTTTTCCTTCTCTGTCAAGGAACAATGTTACGTCGCCTTCATCTTTCATTTGATCAGCTGCATCAGTATCAAATTCAGCTAAATCACCATCTTCATTTAAGTATAAAGTATCAACGTCAGCTACAAAGCCTTCATTAAAGTCATAAGTTTTTCCCGCAACTTTAATTCCGTCACTGTAGATATTTGTAATTGCACCTGCAACTGATTTTGTGTAGATTTCTGCAAATCCATCACCAGTTGAATTGTAGGCAATAATATCACCTTTAACTACATCAGCTGCTGCAGCTAGGCTACCATTTTTCATTAATTGGTAATCTTTAACATTAATTTCAGTACCTTCAACATCTTTAATTACATTTCCGCTTACAGAATCAACTACCATGAAATCTACAAATGTATATGCATCAATAAATACAACTTTGTTGTTTTTATCAACTACTACCTTAGCAAGATCATAAGTAGCTCCATCAACAACTGCGCCTGCACGGTTAACATCTGAATCTGCAGCTGCAGCAAATGCTGAATGTAAGTCGTAAGTTTTGTCAGCACCTATTAGTTTAACTTCATCATCAGTAAGATTAACTTCAACTGCATCAATAAAGCTTTTGCTTGTTACTTCAGCATAGATAATCTCGTCGTCATCATTTTCCCATAATGTAACTTCATTTCTGTATGCGCCATAGTAATCAACTTCTGCGCCTTCAGCAACATCAATTCCATTAAGTTGTTTGTCGTCAGTATCATAAGAAGTAATTCTAACATCTTCTGTTTCAGTAACATTTAATTTTTCGCTTAGTAATGTTCCTGCAACCACTCCATACTCAACTGTACCGTCAGTTTTGTATACTGTTGCACCCCACATATCAGCTGAAAGAGTGTTTACTAACATCTTAGCAACTAATCCTCTAAGTGCATTTGTTCCGCTTGCAACATTAACACCTTTAAGAAGTCCTTCGTTAGAAGCTCTTCCAACGTAGTTTGCTGGCCAAGTTCCTTCTTTGTCGATAACCGGTCCAAGACCGATCATTCTGCAAAGGATAGTAATTGCTTCAGCATTTGTTAACTTGCCTTCCGGCTTGTAAGTTCCGTCTGGGTATCCAGCAACTAAACCTCTGTTTACTGCTAGGTTGATGTATCCTGAAGCCCAATGGCTAGCAGTAACATCCCCAAATTTTGTCATTCCTTTTGAAGCCTCAGCAGCATTGCCAAGTCCCATTGCAACTACTGCAATCTTAGCAAATTCTGCTCTTGTAATTTCCCCTTCTGGTTTGAAAGTTCCATCTGGGTAACCTTCCATAACGCCTACTGCTTTAAGCTTGCCTACAGCAACTTCGAAGTCTGTTCCAACAACATCAGGGTTAACTGCTGCAAAAGCAACTGAGTTAATCATTGTGCTGAAAACAAGAACAAGAGCTGTAAGTAAAGCTATAAAACGATTTGTTTTCTTCATGTTTCTACTTCCTCCTTTAAAATATTGTTTGTTTTTTTTGGCTATAAAACCACAGAATAAATTATAGCACTTCGTAATAAACCAGTCAACATATTACTGAGGCTGTAACACTTCTGTAATAGAAATATTAGCCGTCACAATATATTAAACCGATATTTACTGATGCCTTTATTATAGCCACTGGATAATCAAATAGCAATAGCCTAAAGGCTTCTGTAATGATAGTGTAATAAATAGGTGGCTGTTGACATTTTTCTGAAATATAAGATAATAAATAAAGAAATAAAAAAAGGAGTTTTAGGGTGTATATACTTATTTATATCCCTATAGAAAGAATATAATGAAAAAGATAATACTTACAGGCGGAGGCACAGCAGGTCATGTCACCCCCAATATAGCACTTGTTCCCTTACTGTTAGATATGAGCCTAAGCCTTGACTATATCGGCTCTTATAGCGGAATTGAAAAGGAGCTTATTGCTCCTCTTAATATCAGCTATCATCCTATTTCTACGGGTAAGCTTAGGCGATATAAGGATATTAGGAATATTACAGACCCCTTCAGGGTAATTAAGGGCTGCTATCAGGCTGCGCTATTAATTAGAAGGCTAAAGCCTGCGGTTGTATTTTCAAAGGGCGGCTTTGTAAGTCTTCCTGTAATAATCGGAGCATGGCTTAATCGAGTGCCTTCAATACTACACGAGTCAGATATAAGCCCTGGGCTTGCTAATAAGCTCTGTACTTTTTTTGCAACAAGAATATGTGTTAATTTTCCCGAAACCCTTGAGCTGGTCAGCACTAAAAAAGGTGTGCTTACAGGCACTCCTATTAGAAGCGAGCTGGCTTCGGGTAATGCCGAAGCAGGCTTAACACTTTGCGGCTTTGATCATTCTAAGCCTGTGATTATGCTTATGGGCGGCAGCTTGGGAGCAAGAACACTTAATCTTATAATAAGAGAGCAGCTGGGTGAGCTGCTTGAAAAATACCAGCTTATTCATTTGTGCGGACGTGGAAATCTGGATAAAGCTCTTGAGGGCATTAAGGGCTATAAGCAATTTGAATATGTTAGCAGCGAGCTGCCGGATTTATTTGCTGCCTGCGAGCTGGTTATCTCCAGAGCAGGTGCCAATGCTATCTCGGAGCTATTATATATAAGAAAGCCGAATATATTAATTCCCCTGCCACTTAGTGCCAGCAGGGGAGATCAGCTTTTAAATGCAGCCTCCTTTGAAAGGAAGGGCTATAGCTATGTAATTAAGGAGGAGGAGCTAAGCTCTAAGGTGCTTTTTAAAGCAATCCAGCAGGTGCTGGAGAACAAAGCAGCTTATTGTGAAGCTATGTCCAAGGCTCCTCAAAGTAATGGTACTGAAAATGTGTTAAAGGAAATCTCTAGATTTTTGAATTGATTTCCTTTGCTAGTGCCTGCATATCCTCCGGTGCAAGCTGCTGGGTTTTCCAGCCAAAGTGAATTCCATCACCCTCAAAGCGTGGAATCAGGTGCATGTGAAAATGATTCACCGTCTGCCCTGCCAGCTTGCCGTTATTTTGAAGCACATTGAGAGCCTCACATTTTGTTACTTTCTTTAAGGCTCTGGCTACCACTGTTACCAGTGCAAAAAACTTGCCTGCGGTATCAGCATCCAGCTCGTAGATATTCTCGTAATGCTCCTTTGTTATTACCAGTGTATGTCCCCTTCCTGACGGAAACGCATCAAGGATTACCTTGAATTCGTTTGTCTCATAAATAGTTGCTGAAGTAATCTCATCCTTTGCAATACTGCAAAAAATACAATTCTTTTGTCCCATATTCAAGTCCCCTTTTTTAATATTGTTTTTTATTTGAACGCAAATAATCCATCCAGCTTGTAGAGAATATTAAAATCTCCCTTAGCCTTGATTTCTCCTGTCATAAAGGCTCTCTGAATTGAAAGCTTGCCCTCTGTAATACGTTCTAAAATAACATCATCCAAATGTACAATGGTATTGTAATCTATAATATTGCCATAATAGGCATTAAAGCGGTCGCCTCTGACATCCATTACAAAGTTTTTGCTGGCTCTGTCATTGATGCTCCACTGAATAATTGTCTTAGGTATGTCCTCGCCCCCTGTAAAAGCCGCTTTAAAGATATCCGGCTCGGTTTTAAAGGGATTGGCTTCAATGCTGTTGATTTTCTTTTTGAAAAGGTTGGCAATATCTGCTATATCCTTTTGCTGCTTTTCGACATATTCCTCGTAATTAGGAATCAAATCATCCTGAAGGCTTGGCTCTGCAATATTGCTATCTTGCTTAGAAGCTAGATGGCTTTTTTCATGGTCAAGAGTCGGCACCTCCATATAAAGCTTATTGTTTCTAATGCTGGTGGGAAAGGTTCCTCTGTTTTGATGTGCAATACGATAAAATTCCTCGGTTTTTTTATCTATTCCATTAAGCAGCTGACTATTGGTTTCTAGGTCTACAGATTTTTTGATGCTGGCACAAAGACTGGTGCCCTCAACTCCTCCTAATAGCTCCCAAGACTTTAGCAGATGATTATAGGCATCTCTTTCGTAGTGCTGCTTGCTGATTACCACTCCATAAAGATATACATTGTTAAAGTATTCCTTGTTGCCAAGCTTCCAGCACTTATCTAAAAACAGCTGAAGATGTCCGCCGATACCCAGCCACTCCACCGTTGTAGCAATTACTACTGCGTGAGTGTCCTCCAGCTCCTTGAAAAAGCCTTGAATATCATATTCGTTTCTGAATAAATCCATACGGATAATATTGGCACTTAGCTCTGTAAGTACATTGCTTATCCTATCAATAGCTACTAAGGTTGGGTCATCCATATAGCCGTCCCCGCCATATATAATAATAGCTTTAAGCCTGCCATTTGCTGGTTTTTTGCTTTGAAGCGGCGGCTTTGGTGCCGAATTAATTGGCTTTACCGATTTTTGTGGCGATTGTGTTGCTGATGGCGACTGTGTTGGTTGTTTTTTTGTTAGTTGCGGAGCTTGTGTTGTTTGTGTTTTTGTTACCGGTGTTGCCTGCAAGGAAGGCTCCTGCTGCTTTTGGGGAGCTTCTTGTGGTGAAGGTTTTTTACCTGAAATCAGCTTTTCTCTTAGTCTTTGAGCCGGGGAAACAGGCTTCTCCTTTGCAGGCTCAGCTTTTTCCAGTAGCTCCTTATAGGCTTGTTCAATATAGGGAGGATTCTCAAAAAAAGGCTCCTCTTCAATTGTAATTTCTTCTTCCTCATGCTCAACTTCTGAATATAATTCAGCTTCCTCATCCTGCTCAGCTTCCAAATATTCCTGAGTTTCCTCATATTGAACCTCATTATAGCCAGCTTTCTCTGTATATATTTCTCTTGCCTTGTGCTTGTTAGCTTTTTGCACTGAGGGCTTTTCCTCTAGCTCCTGTATTTCCTGTATTTCCTCAATTTCCATTTCTTCGATTATTTCTGAGGGTTTCTCCTGCTGGGAAATAAAATCAATCAGTTTTTTTATAGTTTCCAGATTATTCCTTTCCTCTTGTCCCTCTGATAAGGGTGCATTTTTAAAGGGCAGAATCTTATAGGCACGTCCGTTAATATATCTGGTTCTAACTCTTCCATGCTCGTATTCTATTTCCAGCTCAGGCTCCTCTAACAGCACTCTCATGGGTAGATTACCCATAGCTACAATCAGCTTTGGAGCTACGATATCAATTTCCTCCAGCAAAAAAGGAACAAACAAGCTTATTTCCTCATTTTTGGGCGCTCGGTTTGTTATTCTTCCTGATTTTTCATTTATTTTATAGGGTCTGTATTTTAAGAGATGTGTTGTATAGGTATCCTCTCTATTAAGCTCCAGCCTTCTAATCAGCTCATTAAGGGGCTTTCCTGCTTTTCCCACAAAGGGCAGGCTGGCTCCCTCTTCCTCTGATGTAGGATATTCACCGATAAACATAACGTCTGCACTTACACTTCCTGTTCCCTGCACCAGCTGGTGTATTTCCTGTGTCTGCTTTGTTATTTCTGCCGAGCAAAGCTTATAAAGCTCGTCAATTCTTTCCTGTTTCATGGTTATCCTCCCGCTTGCTTCGTGCCACAAAATAAGTCACGATAATTCCGCCGATAAATCCTCCAAGATGAGCAAATACATCTATCCCTGGCATTGCAACGCTTGCTGCCATCCCGATAACAAAAAAAATTGCCATAGAATAATCTGAAAGCCCTTGAATTTCTCTTCCTGAAAGTCTTGATAATACGATTATACTGCCTATCATACCATAAACTGCTCCCGAAGCGCCTACACTAATTGAATTTTTTTCAAAAATCAGCTGTGCTGCAAGGCTTGCTGCCGAGCCAATCAGGGCAGAGCCCATATATATCATTAAAAATTTCGGTATAGAAAGAAGTCTTTCCACTCTCCCCCCGAATAAAATTATTCCAAAGCAGTTCATAAATAAATGACTAAAGCCCGCATGCAGAAAGACTGCTGTAAAAAGTCTAAAAAACTCTCCCTGCTCAATAATATAAGGTGTGTACATTGCTCCAAAGCGAAGCAGCACCTCTGTATTGTAGGAGCCTCCTGATAATTCCATGGCTGTCCAAAGCATAATATTTAAGGCTACCAGCCCATAGGTGTAATAGGGCACTTGGTGCTTGACCTTGAGCTTAATTCTTTTTTCGACATATTCCTCTTTAATCAGAGCAGCCAGCTCCTTTTCCAGATTAATCACCTGGGCAAGCTGGTTTTGAGGAATTATAAGTGCTCTGTTTTCCTTATCTATCATCCATATAACATCTACAAATTCCTCTAGTACATTAGGTTCAAAATCAATATAGCTATATAGCTTGTCAGGGCTGTCTGTAAGGACTATTGTCAGTAAAATAGTCTTGTCTGCTGTGTATTCTGCAAATTGCAGCTTCGTTACTGCCTTGTATTCCTCATATCTTTTTATATCCAATGTTTCCTTGCTTTCAAGGTTAACAATGTTAATCAGATAGAGATATGACTTTTCATAGGTTACAAACATTCTGACATTGTCCCTGTCTGTCGGAATACTTTGAAAATGCCTTGAAGTAAAGTAATTATTGATTTTATTATATAGCATTATTGCCTCGCTTATTTGAATGCATTTATTTGTTGGCTTTTTTGTTTTATACTCTTATTCTAGTGTTTTAAAAAAAATAGTCAATACTTTATTGGTCTCTTTTTCTCTTCTTTGCAAGCAGTGTATCTAAATGCGAGGTGTCTGCCTGCGTTTTTTCTTGCTTTTTATTAGTTTTTATAGCTTCTTTATTCTTGCTGTTGGTATCGCTTGTTTTAGCCCCTCCATTGTTTTTTGAAGGTGCTTCCGCCTTTAAGCTCTGAGCTGTGTTTGTATTTGCCTGCATATTATTAATTGGTTGTTCTGCTTTGTTCTGTTCATTAGTCTTTTCCTGCTGCGCCTTCTTATCAGCTACAGGACGGTTATTCTTTTCTGCAAATGCTCTGGCTCTTATATTTTGTATTCGCTCCATAATGCTTTTTATGGAATATTTCTCTAAAAAGCTATCACTTAAGAGCCTATAATTAGTTTTTCTAAGAGCAATCTCAATTAAAAACACAATAAGTGCCAGTAAAAGAAGTATATTGCTTATATCAGTGCTGCCTTTTATATCTATTAGCTTGCTTTTAAATACCTCCTCAGGCTTTTTAAGTACTCTGCCGCCTGTAATATCCGCTATTCTCTGAGGCTCTGTTTTTTTGATACTAAAATAATCATATTCAGGGGAATAGCCTACATTGATTCCTGTAACTATTTTTTCCTGCGCTTCTTTATCCCCTGCTGAAAGATTAATCATATATACTCCCTGTCCCTCAGGTACAAAGCTTCCCTTATAGGTGCCTGGAGAAACCGCCTCAAGCTCCAGCTTTTTTTCCTTGCCATCAGGGGCAATAATAATTCCGGCTACCGAAGCTGAAGGATTTTCTTCCTTTACTGTGCTTTTTAAGGTAATAATTCCTTTTCCCTCTGAATAAGCTGCTTCTGCTATATATTTTTTATCAATATCCTGCTGAACCATCCAGGATACAAGATTTTTCCAAAATTGTGTTCCCTCCTGCCACTTAAGCCATTCTCCCGTCCAGATACCCTTGGCGTCGGAGGTCCATGCCACCGTTCTTCCGAGTCCGTACTGACCTGTAGCTAGAATCGGGTCCTCTTCAGGCCCTGAAAGTAATAGTTTAGAATTCGGTTTGATAGTAGTTGCCACATATCCGTTAAGCTGTGGAACCGTATCTAGCTTCTTTAAAATCTGAGACCAGTTTACCAGCTTAGGTGTAAAGGTAATGGTATTAAGATATTTCTTTCCCGCCATAAAGGCTTCCTTGGTGAAAATAGAAGGAATATCCGAAAACTCATCGGTTACATAATATCTTCCGTCACCAGCCTCTGCCAGTGTCTTTAGTAGGCTTCGGTCTGCTCCGGTTCCAACCGCAACGGTAGATAGAGTTATTTTATTGCGCTTGATTTTATCAAGTGCCGGCTCATAGCCTGTAGTTTCTGCCTGTCCGTCTGTAAGCAGTATGATGTGCTTAAGCTTGGTATCTGCATTAACCAAAGTATCTACTGCCGCCTCTAAGGATGGTCTTATGGTAGTGCCTCCTCCTGGAACTAGTGTTGCAATCTGATTTTGCAGCTTTTCCTTGTTTTCTGCCTTCTGCATATTGATAAGCCATTTTACATCACTGTCAAAGGCAATTACTCCCAGCTGGTCCTTTGGCTCGAGCACCTCTGTGGAACGAATTGCCGCCTCCTTTGCAAGGTCCAGCTTGCTTACGCCATACTGTCCCTCTTGCATACTTCCCGATTTATCAATTACCAGCACTAACCCCAGATTAGGCTTTTCCTCCTTGGGCTTAACATCCATTTTTACAGGCAGCATTTCCTCCAGTCTGGTTTGAAAATATCCTCCCGGTCCGTAGCTGCTGTCTCCGCCCGTAACTAAAAGCCCTTTCCCTTGATTTTTTACCTGCTGGGAAAGATTTTCAATAAATTCCTGATGGAGCTTTTCATAGGAAATATCCGCCAGAATAAAGCCATCATATTTTATCAACCCTTCAGCTGTCTGTGGCGCTTCCTCGGGTGCCCTTACCTCGATATTGGCTTGATCCTTTAGTATTTTTATTATCTGCTCTCCCTGCTTGTCCTCGTCCTGTATAAGTAAAATAGCAGGCTCGTCATTAACTGCAATAAAGCCGCTTAGATAATTGTTCTCGATATAGGTATCCTTTTTAGGTATTATTTCTACCTTATAGGTTAAAAACCCGTTGCCTGTAACTGTATCCGTAAAAACAAATTTGTTGTTTCCCTTATCTAGCGAAATACTTTCCTTGTATTTTAACTGTGTTCCGCTGTATAAAAGCAGCTCTGCTTCAGTTTTTACATTGCTGTCTAAATGCACTGCAATATCTACAAGCTCGTTTTTTCCTGCTTTTTCAGGAATAATCAGCTTGGTAAGCTGTACCTCTTCAACAGTTTTTTCTTCTACGGAAAAAATGTCGACAATTGTCTTATTTTGTTGTAAAATGCGAAGCTGCTTTTCCATATCCCCAACATTTTCCTTGCCGTCTGTTAAAAGCACAATTCTTTTTTTACTATTTGAAGGAAATATTGATGAAGCATGCAAAAGCGCTGCTGAAATATTGGTAAATTCGGGATTTATCTTGGTCTGAAAGCTATTGAAAATAATGCTGCTTGAAGGCTCATTTTCGGTAAAGCTATCTGCTCCAAAGGCAATAATTCCAGTTTTATCCAGCTCAGATTTTGTTCTAAGCGCCTTTTGGATAAAGTCCTCCAGCTCTGCCTGTCTGTTCTGGGTACTGTTTGAAAGGTCGCTCACAAATATAGTCGTACTTTCCTTTGCAGTTCTTATTAAGCTAATTCCGCTAATTGAAAGAATAATCAAAACTGCTGTGATTGTTCTAAGTATCGCAAAAAGCCTTTGTCTTTGATTTTTTTTAGCATATTTATAATATATAAAGCCAATAAATGCTATTGCAAGAGGTATCAGTATAAGAATTCCGGTATTATTAAAGTTTAAGCTCATCTGTTTTCCTCCTATAATGATATATCCACCACTCTGCAAGTATAACTGCAAGCACTGCTGCGCCTAGCAGCAGATAAAGGCTTTTTCTGCTGTTTTTCTGAAGATTGTTTTTTGCTAGCTCCGCGGTTTCATTATCTGCCTCTGATATTTTAGGGACATTAACTCCAAAGTGTTCCTTTTGCTCTTTTTTACCGTTGCTTTGAAGCATTGTATACATACCTGTTTTCAAGGTGCTTTTATATAGCACCTCTTCCTTGGAGGTATCTAGCTGTTCCTTTATTCCGTCAGGATTTATAATATATGCCTCCTTAGTATCCGGAAGAATTCTGACTGCCATGGCTTCTCCCGCCGAAATACTGCTTGCCAGCAAAAGACTGTCGGGCACCAGCTGATTTACAGTATTGGTCATAATAATTGGAAATTCCACTACTAGCGGCATATCCGTATTATGCAAATCAAAGCCAAAGCATACAATTCTTGTATTATTATAGGTTCCTGCAATTGCACAGGAGCCATACTGAGTATCTAATATACTTGTTGCCCAGGTCGGCACCTTGTAAATCTGTGTTTCTGCTATTGCAAAGTCCGGCTTTTGAATATGGCTTGTAACAGGATGTCCCGTTGTAAAAAGCTCAGGGTTTTGTCCATAGCCCAGCACCTCGATTATATTCCCCTCGGGGGGATTAAAAAGCAGTACCGCCCCGTCCTTCGGCAGCTTAGCAGGCATTACTCCATCAAAAATATAAAGTTGAAAGCCTTTTAAGGTATCCTTGTTTTTTTCCTCTGCCTTGTAAAGACTTATGCTTTTATTGAGCTTTAGTACCTTTTCAAGAAAAACATTGCTGTTTGTAACCAGTACTGCCTTTTTATCCTGATTTTGTACTACGGAGCTATAGGCTTGATTATCTGCCTGCAAAATATCCTCTTTGTCCACCTTTACACTTAGTCTTTTTGCTGTTAGTGGAACCTTGTCAAAGAATACCTTTCCCGTCTGCCCACTCTCAAGGTTTATCTGCTTTGCATCAAACAGCTTGTCCTCCACATATAAGCTAACCGGCACTGATACCGTTTGTTTTCCTTCGTTATATATATCTGCTAAAATACGCAGCTCTTTATCTGACTGATATGCTGTATAGGTTAGATTATTTACTGCAATATTTTCTGTGCTTTTTGCTACAATGATATTTTCTGCTCCCTTTATTGCTCTATCTCCAAAATATACTATCTTGATTTCCTCATTTTTTTGCAGGGTTTCCAATAGCTGATATAGCTGCTGTGTATCTGCATACGCATCTACGGGCTGAAGGCTTTTTAGTGCAGATATTATAAGTGCTTTATCCTTTTCTCCTGAAAGCAGAAGCTCCGGCTGGTCCTTAAGTGCAATCAGAGTAACCTCCGCCTCCTTGTCCAGCTGCTTGATATAGGTTTGCGCCTGCTCCTTAGCCTCCTCCATTCTGGTAGGTGTAATATCTACGGACTTCATAGACACCGAGCAATCCACTATTACAATCGCCTGCTTTGGCAGCTGGCTGCTTTTAATAAAAAGCCCTGCCAGCATCAAGGCAATTAAAAGTGCTGCTAGTAATTGAAGCAGCATTAAAATACTGGATTTTAGCTTATGTATTCTTGAGGCTGACTCTATTTCATTTGCCATTGCCTTCCACAAATACAGACTTGGCAATAAATGCGGAGTGTTTTTAGGCTTCAGCATATATAATATTATTATAATGGGCATGGATATTAATGCCGTCAGTGCTATATAATTAGAAAATCCCATCGTAGTGCTCCTTCTAATGATTGGTTTTTATTAATACTGCTGGTTTGTGTTGGCTTTTGTTGTTCTTATCAAGTAGCTTGTAGTTTTTTTGAAATTTTTGCTTTGTTTAATAATATTGTTGGTTTTTGTTGTTCTTAACACATCGTTAGCAGTTTTGTATTGCTTGAATTTTTTTAATTTTTTAATATTGCTGGTTTTTATGGTGCAGCTCCTTTAATAGCTGCTCAACAGGCTTTGAGCTATCCATAAGCATATAGTCTGCTCTGTATTTTGTGCAAAGCTCCTTGTTCTGATTAATAAAGTCTGAAAGCTGTTTTAGGTAAAGATTAACTGCATCAGTGCCTGTCATTATATCCATAAATTCATTGTTTTCACTATCTAGCAATCTTAAATTTCCCTCAAACTCAGGGGATAATTCATCCTTTGACAAGACCTGACAAATAATAATTTTTTGTTTTTTATAGCTTAACAGCTTTAAGGTTTCCTCCAGCCTTGCATCATACATAAGGTCTGTTATTATTACCGTAATTCCTTTTTTTAGCCTTCCTTGCCATTCGTTAATCACCGAATAAAGATTGCTTTCTCCTTCAAATTCATTGCTTTCTAATAGCTGAATAATTTTTGAAAAGGCAGGCTGTCCCTTTTGATTACGCTCACTGGCTCTTATTTTTTCATCAAACATTATTGCAGATACACTGTCATATTCCTTTAAGGCAGAAAAAGCAAAGGTAGCTGCAAGCTTAACTGCCGCTTCCTTTTTGCCTCCAAAGCTCATAGATTTACTTTTATCTACAAAAATACTTATAGGAGCTTCCCTTTCCTCCATAAAAAGCTTGATATAAACCTTTTCAAATCTGGCAAGCGCCTTCCAATCAATTCTGCGAAAATCATCTCCCGGAATATACTCTCTAAAATCCGAAAATTCTACGCTGCTGCCCTTGGACTTTGAGCGATTACCCCCAAGGTTGCCATCCTTTAAAATCACGTTATATCTTAACACCAAGGTTCTTAAAAGCTCTAGGAACTCCTTATCAATTATCTGATATTCCATAATTATTCCTCAACACTCTCAATCAGCTCTTTTATAATACTATCTGCATTTCTTCCATCACTCATTGCATCAAAATTCAACAAAAGCCTATGTCTAAGTACAGGATATGCCATTTTTCTTATATCCTCAAAGGCAACATTATATCTGCCCTCCATCAAGGCTCTTACTCTTGAGGTTGCAATAATTGCCTGTGCCCCTCTTGGGCTTGAACCACAGCGAATGTATTTTTTTATTACCTGTGGTGAGGCTTCATTATCAGGATGTGTTAAGGCTATAAGTCTCATAGCATACTCCATTACAGGTCTTGCTACAGGTACCTCCTTGGCTGCTGCCTGTACCTCTAAGATTTCCGCTGCATTCGTAATCGGCTCTATTGCAGGCTCATCAACACCTGTTGTAAGGGTTACTATTTGCAAAAGCTCCTCTACTGAAGGAAACTCAACATTCAGCTTAAACATAAATCTGTCCATTTGGGCTTCCGGCAGGGGATAGGTTCCCTCCTGCTCAATTGGGTTTTGGGTTGCCATTACCAGATAAGGCTTGTCTAGCTTGTAGGTGTGAATTCCTGAGGTAATGGTTTTTTCCTGCATAGCCTCTAGCATAGCTGCCTGTGTTTTAGGGGTGGCTCTGTTAATCTCATCTGCAAGTACAATATTAGTAAATACAGGCCCTTTTTGAAATTCAAAGGCTCCCGTTTCTTTTTTATAAATATTAGTTCCTGTAATGTCCGCAGGCATCAAATCCGGTGTAAACTGAATTCTCTTATGGTCAAGTCCGAGTGCAACTCCTAATACACTTACCAGCCTTGTTTTACCAAGCCCCGGAACTCCCTCTAGAAGCATATTGCCGCCTGAAAGCAGGCAGATAATTGTATCCTTAATTAATTCCTTTTGTCCGATAATATGCCTTGCTACCTCTTCTTCAATCCTTGCTGCCAGCAAGCCAACCTTTTCCAGCTTCTCCATAATATTTCCCTTTCTTAATTTATATAATTTGTTTTATCCGTTTTATTGCTTTATTTATATAATTTGTTTTATCCGTTTTATTGCTTTATTTAATAATGTGTACTTGTTCACTTGACTGAATAACTTTTTAGTTATACTTGTTTATTTAATCTATAGCCATTATATTTTCCCTTATATGAACAGCTTGTACGTAGCGGTTGTTTGTTAAATAATAGCTATCTATCGTTTCCTTGTCAAAATAGCTTGTTCGTGTTACTAATTTATTCAATGCTTGTAAAATAATCTCTAATTAGCTCCTTCATAACCGACGGAATATTCATATCCTCCATGGACTGGGAGGCCTGAGATTTATAATCTGCAGATACCTCTGTATAATTAACCAGCTTGCCCTTGTCAATTGTTCCTCCTGTTTTTTCCTGAAAGGAGCTTTGCCCTCCCGTTCCTTTTTTACCCTTTACAAAGCTGGATTCCGAGCTTCCTCCTATCCTATAGGGCTGATAAAGAGCCTCATATTCACTTACCTTACCATTACCATTATTGTTATGTGAAGTAGTGCCGCTTTCATTACTGTAGCCGGAATCCTTATTAGTCGAGCCCTCTCCTGCACCGCTTCCTCCACCTTGACCTTCTCCTTGCCCTTGTCCTTGTCCTTGACCTTCGCCTTCCCCTTGTCCTTGGCCTTGTCCTTCGCCTTCGCCTTCTCCTTCGCCTTGACCTTCTCCTTGACCTTCGCCTTGACCTTCGCCTTGACCTTGTCCTTGGCCTTCACCTTGGCCCTGCTGTCCGTTCTGCTCCTGATCTGAAAATGCCAGCTCGCTAATAGACGAATTTAAGGAAAGGCTTTGTGCCATTGAGTTAATCGCTGACTTCATCCCTTGTGACAGACTGCTCATCTTTCCTGCAAGGGCTGCATTACCCATAGAGCTTTCTAGCATATTGTTAATATTTTCTGCCATCTGCGCTATTTCTTCTTCGCTTTTATTTTCCAGCGCCTTGGCAAGCTCCTCTAAAAGCTTTTTAAGCTCCTCGTTATCTATTGCCTTGGCAGCATTCTTTAAGCTCTCAATATCTTCTTTTTTTTCAATCTTTGATAACAGCTTTTTAATTGCTTCTAAGTCCTCTTTTTTTAAAGCCTCTGATAGCTCCTTTAAGCCCTGAGTTGTCATTTTCTCTCCCAGCTTTTTCAAATCTGCTGAAAGCTCCTTTGGGTCAAGCTTTTTCAGCTCGTTTTTAGCTATAGCCAGCTTTTTAAGCGCTTCTTCTTCAGTTTTAGCAGCCTTAAGCTGCTTTTCTAATTCCTTTAGCTGCTTGTCCAGCTCTGCCTGTTTTTCCTTTGGAATCTGATATTCCTTATATAATCGCTCTTTTTCTTCCTCCAGCTTCTTAGCCTCCTTTGAAAATTGCTTTTGAAGGTTTTCTAGCTCTGCAGCCTGCTCTCTTGCAGGGGTAGGTAAAAAGCTTAATACAACTGCTAGTGTTATTATCAGCACTCCCAAATTAAAGGGCTTAATAATTAGCCTGTATTTGAATAGCTTGTTGGGCTTGCTCTCCTTTAAAAACTGCTCCAGCTCTGTTCTTTGCAGCTGTGCTTCCTCGGTTTCTTGTTCTCTAAGCTCCCAAGCAGTTATAAATCTTTCCTTGTAGCCCAAGCTGTCAATACGCTTTAATACTTGTTTTATATCAGGTGTTACCATTGCTAATGCTCCAAGGGCTGCTATAACTGCCGCCAAAAATACCAGCATAAGCTTTTTCCCCAAAAAAGCAATCGGCACAAAAACTGACAAGGCTGATATAGCAAGCATTATAAGGCTTGCCATCAATATAATTTTAAAGCTTATATTAAGCCACTTTTCTATATGAAGCTTTGTTTTTACGGGCTTTATGCATTCCTTAAGCTTTTGTTCATACATATTATTAGCTCCTTGTTAATGGGTTTTCTATTTCTCGGCTATTGTTTTTTATTATACTTATTTTTTACTTCTAGGTTATTGTTTTTTTGTTTTTCATTTTATTAATTTTATATTTTTTGACGATAGTTTTTTATTTCCTTATATTGATTTTCTATTTCTCGGCTATTGTTTTCTTAATTTTAATTATATTTGCGAGCATTTATTATTAGTATACTAGCAATATCACTTGATTTTTGAAAGTCTTCTCTTGGTCATAAAAAGCAGGGCTGTGGTTGCAATTACGTCAAATATCGCATTTACCATCCAAGGCTTTATTGCTTGATACATACCTGTGGGAATAGCCACAAAGCGTGAAAAGCCCATAAAATCTCCTAGATATAAGGAGGACAATCCAAAGCTTGGATTTCCTGCTAAAAAGGCAGACATAATCTCATAACCATATTTTTCAAGTATATCTGCGTGTCCATAGCTGCTCATTAAGGTTGAAAAAACACCAATACCAATTGAGGTTCCTACAAACATTATACCCATTATAAAGTATGCTACAACAATTGAAGTTATTACTCTTTTAAAGCGTGTAGAGCAATATAGCCCAAGTGCTGATACCATAATAGAGGTCAGCATATAATAAAGAATAATCTTAATTACATCCTCTAGTCCAACCCCTCCGAACAAAAGAGATATTCCCAAAAAGGGCATTGCTGAAAATACGAGCAAAAGCACAAAGGAAAGCGCTGCTGTCATTTTCCCGAAAATAATCTTCCAAGGAGAAATATCCGAGCAAAGCATTAAATCAAGTGTCTGTCTCTCTCTTTCACCACTTATTGAAGTGGCTGTAAGAATCGGTACTACAAACATAAGAATAATAAACTGCCCTATAAGCATTGTATTGTAAATGCTTATTGCCATGGAGGGTTCAAAGCCAGCTCCTCCGTAAAGCCTAGCCTGCTTAGTAATCAGAAAATATATAAGCATCATTATTGCTATTATACCCAGATATATTGTCATCATTATAGGAGTTTTCCAGGTTCTCATTCTGGTTTTAAGCTCTCTCTCTAATATTGGATTAATCATTTTCTCCCTCCTCCTGTGTTAAATGCATAAATATTGACTCCAGACTTCCAGCTGTCTCTTCAAAATGGATAACCTGAATATCCTTTTGCACAAGATTTTTTAATAGCTCAGCCTTTTCCTGTTTTTCTCCACCAAAGGAAAATTCTATGTAATCATTAGCTTCTATTATTTCTGAAACCAAGGGCTGTTCCTTTAATATTGCTGATGCCTTGCTAAACTCTCCAATAGTTCTTAGCTTCATTCTGCTTAGCTGGTTAAGCTTGCTTTGTATTTCTGCAACCGAGCCCTTAGCAACCAGTCTTCCATTGTTAATTATTCCTATGGTTGTACATATTTCTGAAAGCTCATGCAATATATGGGAGCTAATTATAATAGTTTTACCCATATCCTTAAGCTCTTTCATTATTTCCTTAAACTCTACTCTAGCTCTTGGGTCAAGCCCTGATGCTGGCTCATCTAATATTAGCACCTTTGGATTATGGATAAGGCTTCTTGCCAAGCAAAGTCTTTGCTTCATGCCTCTTGATAATTCGTCTACATAGGCATTCTTTTTATCCGAAAGATTAACCAGCTCAATCAGGCTGTCCATGGTTTTTTCTCTGTCTGCTAAGGGAATTTGATGTATTCCGCAATAAAAATTCATATATTCAGTTACTCTTAAATCATCATATACCCCAAAAAAGTCAGGCATATAGCCGATAGACTTTTTGACCTGTCTTGTATCAGTTTTGATATCAAAGCCGTCCACATGAATTGTTCCGGCATCTGCCTTAAGCAAGCCCGCTGCTACCTTGATTGTAGTGGTTTTTCCTGCTCCATTTGCACCTACAAAGCCAAATATTTCTCCCTTTTCGATTGAAAAGGACAGGTTGTCTACGGCAGTAAAGCTGCCATAGCGTTTTGTAAGATTATCTACCTTAAACATTATTTTACCCTCCCCTTAATTGAAATATTCGGAAGCTTCATCATGTGTGCATAGCTATAAGGACCTTTTACATCAAAAAAGTCGATTTTTATTGCAATTGTGCCGTCCATAATGTAGCTGCTGTTAGTTATATTCAAGCTTTTTTCCTGTTTTTCCCAGCTATTGCTTTCAAAATTATAGATATAATAGCTGACTCCCTCTCTAGGAGTACCTGCTTGTCCGTTTACTGCCTTGATATATTCATCCTCTGAATACACATTATTCATGGTTATGGATGCTTTTTCCAGCTCAATATTCTGAGGAAGATGGTAGCTAAGCACTGCTACTCCCTTTTCATAAAAACGATAATACTGGTCGTGAGGCTGCCATTCGGAGGTTCCCATGGTACTCATTTCCCTGTTAAGATAATAGCTTACCTCCGGTACAATCAGCCCTTGTGGAAATTCAATCTGTGAGCCCTTTTCAAATTCTAGCTTTGTACTTATTTCCATAAGATTTGTTGAGTATATCTTGGGTTCTCCTCCATTAACCTTTATATCATAGCCAATATCCTGATAGTTAATGCCGCATAGCTTTGCAGCTTCAACTCCTGAGGTATTAAGGTTATTCATATTGGTGTACATTTGATTCTGAATATTATACACAAATTTTTGCATCAGAAGCTCTCTCAATCTATTGTTGTTAACCTGTTCCTTGGTAGGTGTATTGTTATAGTCAAGAACAGGCAAGCCCATTTTTTTATTTAACAGAGACTCGAAGTCATTGTAAAAGCCTGTTTTTATATTTTCGGTTACCAGTTTCTCTTCATTTGGCTTTAAATCTCCTACGTATAGGAAGGTTCCCCCCCATTGAATAAAGGCTTTCTCTATTGCATAGGGTGAAGTGTTCTTAACCTTAACCTCTGCATTATCCTTGTTTAGCTTTATGCTAATCATATTATCCTTTGAAAAGTCGACAGTTTTTGAAGCCACTGCATTAACTGAGCTCCAAAGCCCTGTATCGTATTGCTCATAGACAATATTGCTTCCCATTGTAATTTTTCCGTTTACTCTTTTATTTTTCTTGTTTGAATTTTGTGTGTCTACATAGGTATAGGCATAGGGGTCATTTCTTTTGTCGATATTGAACTTTTCATTTTTATCCCATTGGAGACTAAGATTATTTTTCTTGTTATTAAATATTACTATATTGCTGTCAATGTTCATTGTTCCAGTTGTTGTGTCTGCTGACACCTCAGAAATACTATTCATTACTCCGTTGTTGTATCTAGTCTTAGAGCCCGTCATATAAAGCGCACCAATAGAGATAAGCGCAAGTGCAGGAATTACTATCCATGCATTATCTCTTTTGTCTTTTTTCTTTAAAATTATATAGCCCACAGGCCCTACCAAAAGAATATATGCCCCTAGCAGCACTAATACAAAGCTATAGGGTATATCCAGCTCAACAGGTACCTGCTGTGTATAGTATTGATACTGGTTTTGATATCCCATATCCCCTTCAAAATATTGAGGATTTGCATAGCTTGCCAGCAAGGTTTCTAGAAAAAGCATTTTCCCGTTCCAAGAGGCTACCGGCTCCTGACTCATATTCATTAAAAGTGTTATAATGCTTCCCTTTTCCCTGCTTGTTACTGCTGCAACTGTTGCATCCCCTGATATATAGCTGGTATTAGCCTCTGCCTTTTGTGGAATTGCAATCTCCACCTGCTGATTGATTTTCAAATCATTCCATACGGTATCTAGCATTACACTCTCTGTGCTTTGAATTGCAATCGGATTAAGACTTTTTGGTAAAACACTGTTAGTTTTCTGGTAATCGCCCCCAGTTTCTAATAGCATTGAATTACCGCTATTAACCCATTGATTTAAGAGCTCTTCAGCTTCTTTATCAATTTTCAGGCTTTGATTGTGTCCTATATAAATATAATTAAAAAAGCTCAGCTCTTCCTTGCTGTTAAGCTTATCCATATCCTTAAAGTATACAATATCCAGACTTTGTGGCAGGCTTGTCGAGCCCTGTGAGGATAAGGTCATTTTATCCGTCATCATGGTTGTAGTATAAAGCTGTATTTTTTCCAAAAATCTGTACGCATCAGGCGTATCTGTTATAACTGCCATTACCTTTTTTTCAGGAGGAAGGATTTTTTTGACCTTTATAAGCTCTGAATAATGCAGCTTGTTTTCTTCCTTTATTCGTACCTGAAATTCCTTTTGAATCATATATACCGGCACCTGCAGGGTTATTTCCTTGCTGGAATTTTCTGCCAGCTCAAAGGGCTGTGATACTATAATCTTAGTATTGGCAGTATCCTCTACCTCAATCTGAAGCTCAGCCTTAATTGCTTTTCCTTTATTTTTCACTTTAGCCGATAATGGATTGCCGTCGGCAATCTTTACCTTTTGGTCATACCCAAAGGTTACCTCTGCCTCAAGCTGACCCGTTGTTTTTTCATTCGTTTTGCACCCACTTAGGGCAAATACGGCTAATATCAATACCCCTAGAATACTAATTGCTTTTTTCTTCATTTTTCTGTACTCCCCTTAAAATAATATTCTCAATCTTTTTCAGAATATCACAAAAAATTATTAAATAACATTAAAAAACCATTAAATAAAAAGACTCGCAAAACGCATATATTATGCCCTTACGAGTCTGTTTTTTTATAAGTCCACTTTAAATATTAGGCAAAGCCCTGTATTTATGTTAAATGTGTAACAAAACATTTAATAATTATTAAGTTTCTCAGTTCAAGTATTTTTTCAAAGTGCTTTTGCTTATGTAAAATTAAGTGCTATATTTTTTCTTGTGTCCATATAATTGTGTTTATTAATTTTTTGCTTGTGTAAAAAAAATTGTTTTATTTTTTGTATTATCAATATACTTATATTTATTAGTAGCTTGCTTATATAACATAATTTATTTCTTATAAATCATATTTATATAGCTATATTATTGTACAGTTATGTTCTGGTCCCTGTTAGGCCCTACCCCAATCATGGTAACCTTAGCTTCACAAAGCTCTTCTATTCTTTTTACATAATTTTTCACTTGAACAGGCAGCTCTTCATAGGTTCTGATATGGTCGATTTTGCCCCAGCCTTCCATTTCTTCATATATAGGCTCACATAAGCTCAAATCCTCAAGACTTGCAGGGAATTCCTTTATTACCTTGTCTCCCATTTTATAGCCTGTACAGATTTTTATTGTTTCGATATCTGCCATTACATCAACCTTGTTTAAAGCAATGCTTGTTAAGCCGCTTGTTCTTACTGCAAACTTGCCGATTACTGCATCAAACCAGCCACAACGTCTTGGTCTTCCTGTTGTAGTTCCGAATTCATGTCCAACGTCTCTGATCTGGTCTCCGATTTCATCAAAAAGCTCTGTTGGGAAAGGTCCCTTTCCTACTCTTGTAACATAACCCTTCATTACTCCGATACATTCGTCTATCATTGTCGGACCGATGCCTGCACCTATGCAAACTCCACCAGTTATTGGATGGGAGGAGGTTACATAAGGATATGTTCCTAGATCAAGGTCTAAAAGTGTTCCCTGAGCACCTTCAAATAGCACATTCTTGCCTGCTTTTATAGCATCATATACTAATACTGTGGTGTCAGTAACATATTTTTCAAGCTCCTTTGCATATCCAAGATATTCTTCATATATCTTGTCAGCATCAAAGTTAGTATCTTTTTCATAAACCTTTTGAATTATCTTGTTTTTTATTTCAACATTTTCAGTGATTTTTTTCTTAAGAACTTCAGGATGGTATAAATCACATATTCTTATTCCTGAACGCTCTGCTTTATCCATATAGCAAGGACCAATTCCTTTTTTGGTGGTTCCAATGTCATCAGCGCCTCTATAGCTTTCTGTTATACCGTCAAGCTCCTTATGATATGGCATAACCAGATGTGCTCTTGAGCTTATTTTTAAATTGTCAGTGGAAATTCCGTGCTCATGAAGGTTTTTGATTTCTAGCAGGATGCCCTCCGGATCAATTACTACTCCATTCCCTACAATACACTGTGTTCCGGGATATAATATTCCTGATGGAATCAAGTGAAACTTATATACTGTGCCTTCAACTGCTACTGTATGTCCAGCATTGTTTCCGCCCTGAGAACGTACTACAACCTCTGCTTCCTGTGATAATATATCAATAATTTTCGCTTTTCCCTCGTCGCCCCACTGAGCGCCTATTATTACTTTTGATGACATTAATCTATCCCCTTTCACTGCGGATATTTGGCCTAACTTGCTTAAGCCCATTCATAGTTTCTTGAGATTTCAAAGCATTACCTGCCTTTTATCCCATAAGATAATAACAAAAAACCTCTTATAAATCAAGTGCTTTCGGATTTTTTCAAGGTTTTTTGTTTGGAATAATTTGTTTTATCCCACACAAGGGGACGGTTCTTTTGTGTTATTGTTTGGAAGAGTATAGTTTAAGTAAAGGTTGTTTTAACAATTAGCCAACGCACTTAACCAAATCGTATAGCCTTTTATTTTGATAAATTCTCTCCTTGCCTATCTTTTTAGAAAATAAAATGGCTTTTTCTAACTGTTTTGTATTTTTTTCCATTTCAGCATTCGATGGCAATATATATAATTTTTGCTCAATCACTACATACGCCTCAATTATATAGGTATTTTAATGCCATATTTTACCTGTGTCAGTTGCATATAGGTATTATTAATAGTTCATTCCAGTTTTCAGGAAATCCCATAGTCTTTATATCTATATTTTTATACTTATCAAACAACATCCCTATATTGTCCACATACTTATTCCAATTGGGATCTTTTTTTAGCAAAATTCTAATACATAAAAGCAATCCAAAAATGCGATTATTTCCTATTCCTGCTTGTGTATATTCTTTATATAGACTTGGAGTCTTCGATAATTTTGCATTATACAGTCTACCATAATGTGCACAAATATTTCTAACATATGCTATACTTTCTATCCAACTTTCAAAATATGTATACCCAACACCAAATGTTGCTGCGATAGCTTTCTTATCTGCATTCTTCATATTTTTAAAGAACTTTGACAATGTTCCAAAGCTAAATACCTCTATCAATGCATACATCGGTAAATCGCCACCAATATAATTCTCTCGAAAGTTTTTTACAAATGGAGCTTTTGAATTTCTTCCAATTTCATCTTCAATATCTCTAATAAAATAGCCATGATAAGTGGAGTTTTCAAAATTATTGCTGTCTTTATATCCTAGCACACCATATGTATCTGCAAAATAATTAGATATCCTACATCTGATATTGATTTCAATTTTCTCTATTTCCGGAAAAAGTATTTGTCGGAAATTTGCATTAAATAGATATAGTTCTATTAAATGCTCAAAAGTTACAGCTTTACTGTAATTACCATTTTTGACTTTTAAATTCAAGCTATATGCTTTTATTAATCGAAAATAAGATATGTCATTTAAAATTTTCTCTGCATATTCTTCATCATTAATAACCAATCCAATTTCTTTTAGATTATTGATTTGCTCTTTAATCGTCATGGATGATTGCTGTTTTTTTAAATCCCCCATAATCTTTCTCCTTAAAATTAAAAGACCCAACGTGGTCCGCATCGTTGAGAGGCGTGTTGGGTTCTGTTAATATTATTATATGCCAGCCCGCTCATTTTAGCAATCTTTTTTCAGATATTTTTTCTGGAATTTCACTAACAACTACGATTTACCCACAAACACAAGGGGACATCCGAGACCAGAGAAAAAGAGACCTTTATTTAAAGGTGACACAAGGGGACGGTTCGAGACCAGTGAAAAAG
>DFYO01000034.1 GCA_002381865.1 Clostridiales bacterium UBA4080
CAGCACAGGAGCTTACTTACAGAGTAATTAATACTGCGATTGCAGAGGTAACAAAGGACGGAGAGGTAATAGCTGGGGATATTGGCAATACCTTTTTAGTAGTGTCAAATGGAGATATAAGCCGTGCAGTAACGGTAATAGTAAATAAAACGGGAATCTTGTCAAGAGAGGATGAAGAAATAATACTTAAACAGGAAAGTATTGCACAGGGGGTGCTAAGCAATATAGATAAGGAATTGATTGAAGGGATGGAGCTAAAAAATGAAATTTCTGTGGAAGCAAACAAATATAGTATTGTAACAAAAGAAGTACTTAAAAGACTTCTAGAAACCTCATCAATTCTAAGGATAGAGGATGAAGCCGGTGATACAATTATTGACGGAAGTAAAGTATTGAATTTTGAAAATGAAATGGAAACAGATATTGAATTTATAAAGGAAGAAAACGGACTTGCTTTTGTGCTGAACAACGGGAAAAATCTGCCGGGACCGGTAGGCATCAGATTTAAAAAGGAAATCGTTAAGGGGAAATATCTGTATATATATAATGAAAAGAAAAACAAATATCTTTTGCTGGGCGAGATAAAAGAGCAGGATATACAATTAGATGAGGCAGGAAAATACCTGATAGCAGACAAAAAGCTTCAAAAATATAAGCTCAGCAGTGTGGCAATATTCATTGCTGGAGGAGTATGCATAGTGCTTGGAATGATATATATTGTATTTAAGAAGAGATATTGGTTTTATTAAGTAAAAAGTAAAACAAGGCATGTATTCTAAAAGCCATATTTTTCTTATCCAATTCAAGAGTGGAGGCAGACGATTTAATTAAATGTGATTTAGTGTATTATATACTTGCCGATTCAAAAAATACTAAGACAGCAAATAGAGACAAATAATTATTAGGTGCTGAAATAGTGGAGGATAAATCTGGATTTTGCTACAGAGAATATCATATTCAAAGTTGTCCTAAAAGAGCAAGCTACAGTCTGTTAAATAGGTATGTAATAAGCTTTTACATAAATTGCCCGTTGGTTGCAAACAACAGGCGAAAACAAACTATAATGATTGTGCAGCTATTTTTAAAACTTGGGCATATGGAACTGTAGCGCTTGCAACTGTAGCAGGTTCTGTTATCGGTTATACGTTAGGGGCTTTATTTGGAGCATTGGGAGGTTCAGCTGCTGCAAATATGTTATTAGGATGGGCAAATACATGTAGCAATGCTGCGTATCAAGCTGGTATTATCGGAAAAAACAATTCTGGAATGAATACACGTTTAAAATGTACAGAGACTTTAACTAGTGGGCTTGACATGTTTATTACAGTTAAAAAATGTTAGAAAAGCAATAGAGAATATGAGTTAATATGATTAAAGTTTAAATAATCGCCCATTAGTTGCTATGAAAATGTTACTATTATTGGTAAGAGCTTTGTATAGGAGGAGTGGGCGATATATTTTTCGAATAAAATGAATAACGAAAAAAGGAGAATGTAGCAAAAAATAAAAATTGAAAAAAATGCTACAAAAAGAAAAAATGAAAAACAATATATTATTATCATGGATTGGATTATTGATATCTGGAGGCATGTTAGCGTATGGTATTGCCATTAGTGAACAAGGAAATATATTAAATTCTCACTCATTGACAGGTAAAATATTGATATTAGGATATATATTTTTTGCAGTATGTTTTGTCGGGTTTTTAATAGGTATTGTTAAAAAAACAAAGTCAATTAAGCTTAAAAAGATTGAAAAACTTAAAAAGTAAGCAGAGATTTGCTTGTATAAGGGAGGAATAACTGTTTAAAAAAATTTTTAGCAGTTAACATAGTTTCATCAGCAATTCCGATAGGCATTGCAGGAGGAGTTTGCATAATACTTGGAATAATATATATTGTATTTAAGAAGAAGTATTGATTTTATTAAGGGGAGAAAGGTTGTCAAACCCTTATTAATCCTTAGAGGCTTCCCCCGTCTAAGGATATTATTTCACCCGTTAAATAGCTAGAGGAGTCAGAGGCTAAAAAGCTGACAAGATCAGCGACCTCTTCGGGTTTTCCAAAGCGGCAAAGAGAAATACCCGCCTCAAAGCTCTGGATATCCTCCGGAGTCATCCAAGAATTCATTTCGGTAGCTATTGCCCCGCAGGCAATTGCATTTACACGAATATTGCTTGGGCCTAATTCCTTTGCCAAGGCTTTTGTAAAACCGTTAAGCGCAGCCTTTGTTGTAGAATAGGCAACCTCCATTGAAGCACCCGTAATGCCCCAAATAGAGGAAATGTTTATTATGCTCCCTTTTTTAGAATTAATCATTGGGGGAACAGCAAAGGAGCAGATGTTATATGCGGAATTGATATTATTATTAATTAGCTGATTCCATTTTTGGGGAGAGGTTTCAGTAAAAAGTCCTATATGTGAAATACCTGCATTATTTACAACGCAGCTTAGATTATCAGTAAAAGATGATATTTCCTTAAACATATTTTCTACAGCAAAGTAATCGGATACATCAGCAATTATCGGAAGGCATTTTACACCCTCGGCTTCAATTTCTTTAGCCACATTATTCAGAGCTTCATGGCTTATGCGAGAATTTATTATCAAGTTGTAGCCTTCTCGTGCAAGCCTGAGAGCTATAGCCTTTCCTATTCCACGTGAAGCACCTGTAACTAAAGCAAATTTATCCATAAAAGCCTCCGTAATTATCATATAATATTCTCATATTATAGCATAAAAATCAGTAAAAT
>DFYO01000068.1 GCA_002381865.1 Clostridiales bacterium UBA4080
TAGCATACAAAACACTCTTTTTGGCGATTATTATTATTGTGCTGGAAAAATAAAGCCATAGTAGTAAGATAATAATTCCAGTTAAGCTTCCGTACATATATGAAAAACTACCCGCGTTATTTACATATAATGAAAATAAAAAAGAAAGAAGGTGCCAAGATATAGTCGAAAAAATAGCGCCAGGCATTACGTCCTTAATCATAATTCTTTTGTTAGGAGAAGCGTTATAAAGCAAAATAAAGAATAAAAAGCTTAGAACAATTGAAGTGATAAATCTAATAGAATCAATTGTATAGGTCCATTGAGCTAGAAAGGGAATGTGGAAAAACATAAAATCCAGTATCCTTTTCCCAAAAACTATGAAAGCTAGAGTAATAATTATAATTACCGCAAAAGCAATAGTATAAACTAATGAAAGAAAACGAAGATATATATACGAACGAGTTTCCTTTTCTCTATACGCCATATTGAGTCCGCCAATAATTGCCATAATTCCCTTAGATGATGCCCAAAGAGTTGCGATTATTGCAATAGAAATAATTGATGCGGAACGGTTAATACTAGAAATATCAGCAATTATGTAGTTGATTACAGAAAGAATTTCAGGAGGAAAGCTCTGCGTCAGCATATTTATACTGTCTGTAGTGTCTAGTGTAATATGACTGAATATTTCCATTGTAAAAATGATAAAAGGAAATATTGACAAAAGAAGAAAAAACGCTAGTTTTGCAGACCATGCAGAAATATCATCTGTCTGTAAACGATATAATAATTCCTTGAAAAAAGACTTTGTTTTATGTTCCAAAATTCCACCTCTCTATCAATTGCGATTTTCAGTCATTATTGTATAGATTTCCTTCATAAGAAAATCATTATCTTCAGAAGACAAGAAACAAAATCTGAAATAATAAGAATCTAAGAACGGGAAGGTAGAAGCATCTCGTATCATCAGCTTTTTTTTGAGTAATTTGTAAAAAAGCACGGAGGAGGTTATCTCGGGCAACAAGCTTTTTACTAGAACAAAGTTTGCATCGGGTTCAACAAAATCAACAAAATCCCATTCGTTTAATAATGCAGTGATTTTTTTGCGTTCAGCAGCAATATGATTACGAGTCTTATTGATATAGTCTGTATCCTGCAACATTAGCTCTCCTGCATAGGCTGCAAGTGCATTAATAGTCCAAGGGTTTTTTACCGAATTAATTTTAGAATGAAGTTCACTATTGCTTGAAACAGAATAGCCAAGTCTAAGGCCAGGAGCCGCAAAAAACTTTGAAACACCACGAATAACCATAATATTATCATAATGCGAAGTTAAAGAAACAGAAGATACATCTTCAATCGAATCTGAAAATTCCACATAGGTCTCATCTACAAGCACAAAGATTTTTTTCTCTTTACAATATTTGAGAATTTGCTCCATTTCTTTTGTGGTAATAGCTGTTGAGGTTGGGTTATTTGGGTTACATATTACTAGAAGATCAACATCCTTAGATAGATAGCTTTTTAAGCTCTCAATATCAATCTTAAAGCGGGTGGCCTCATTCAATACATAATAGCTTATGGAGCCTCCGGTCAGCTTGATTTCTCTTTCGTATTCAGAATAGGTAGGGCCTATTATTACAGAATTTTTTGGAGATACAGCTTTGATACACAGGGAAATAAGCTCTGTTGAACCATTTCCAACCATGATATGTTCAGGGTTTGCGTTAGCATAAAGACCTATTGAAGCTCGAAGGCTTGTATAATCGCGATCTGGATATGAAGCTATTAATTCGATTTTTTGTGGCAAATAAGTTGTAATATATGAGGAAAGGCCAAGTGGATTAACATTTGAACTATAATTGATAATAGTTTCTTTTTTAATACCATATGCAGCTTCTATTTTTTCTAAGTCACTTCCATGAAAATTTGTCATAAGTTTCCTTTCTCTGTATAAAAATTAATGTTATAATCATATTATAGCTTTTTTATAGTAAAAATCAATAAACAAAATGAGGCATCGCCGAAGATGAAGCATGGACTTGAGGATTTAATAGGAAAAGACTATCTGCTGGAAATACCAATGCCTGTAATTTCAATAGGAGAGATTACAATATTGGTTGAAAAGCCAGGGAAGATATCCGGAAGTTTTAAAATTGTTAATGCAAGAGAAACTTGCTTTAGAGCAATTGTTGAAACAAAAAACAATCTGCTTATTATTGGCACGCCCTTTGTTGAGGGTACGGATGAAGACATACACTATTATTATGAATGTAGTGAGGTGTTTAACAATTCAATTAAAACAGACTGTATAATTATCACATATAATGGCGGAGAGATAACCATACCAGTAAAAATACAAATTCAAAAGCCTTTAACAATCGAAAAAAAGCCCTTGCTGATTAAAAAATTAATTAGCAGTATTATTGAAATGGAAACAGATAAAGAAAGCTATAATCCTGAACAAGCTGGAAAACTGTTTTTTGTCAATAATACAGGAAGGGAATTAAGAATAGATTTACTTGAGGAAAATGGATATATTCAATTTAAGGAAACAAGCTTTTGGCTTAAAAAGGATAAAACAATAGATTTTTCCTTTAAAATACCTAAAATAGACAGGATCATAGGCAAGATACCTTTAAAAGCTAATCCAGAGGTTGAATTGCCTTTTTCAATAATATATGAAAATCGTGAGATATGCAGAATTAATAAAAGCATTACTATTACAGAGCTATATGCAGTAGAATCAGATGTTATTATTGAATCTGTAAGGCTTTTTAGAAGTGTTAGCGTTCAGTTTTACAGAGAACTTACAGATTACCTTATATCAAATCAAAAATATAAGCTTTCAGATGTGGTTTTTGAGCAATTAAAAGGTATGATTTTTTATGATAAGACAAATGTTGAGCTTAGATTATTGTATTGCTTGCTTTTGATAGAACACAATAAAAAAGATAAAGCCTTGCAGGAAATAAGCAATATCGATCGATTTATCATTTATTATGACAATAAAAGTATGCCGGTTAGCGATATTCTGCTTGCGTTTCTGGAGTTGATTAAAGAGGATGATATAACCTATTATTTGTCAAGATGGAAGCTGAAAAACAAGGCTGACTATTTAAAGATTATGTTTAAAAATAGATATCTTGTAAACTATTACAATAGGTATGAGGATTATAAAAAAATATTTGAAATGGGAATTAAAACTAGAATTTTATTTGCTGAAAGCAGTGCTGCTATAAATAATAATCCATTTATTCCGGTGGAGGAGGACAAATTTTATAAGTCACTTTTGGCATGGTCGATAAGGAATAATTGTTTAGGGTCGAAATGGAACAAAAGAATAGAGGCAAATGTAGAGCTTTTGATTGAATATAATAATGTAAGCGATTATATTATCAGAAGTCTGTATTTTTCAGAATCAAATAAAGCAATATTAGCTTTGGCAGCAGGCTTTTATGTTAAAAACAAATATAAGGATGAATATTCAAGAGAAATATTTGAAAGAGCTCTTCAAGAGAGATGCAGAATTCTTGGGCTGGAAAGGGCTTATATTTTGGCGTCCTATAATTGCAATAAGCTAATTAAGGTTGAAGAAATAAGAACAAATTTCAAGCTAGAGGAATTAGAGGAAAAAGAGGCAGAATTCTTTTTGTTAAATTGTGTTATTCAAAAGGAAAAAAATAAAGGTATTGTATACTATTATGAAAAGGAAATATCCGAGATTTCAACAAAGTATTTTACAAATCCACTAATCAGGCTATCAAAAGATGAAAAACGAAATTATATATATCATTTAATTGAAAGCAAAGAATATCATGCTCTGTGGAGCTTAATTGAGTATAATAGATTAGCTGATGTTGAATTGACAATAAGAACTGAGATAGTCGCACTGCTAGCAGAATATGATTTGCATAAAGCAAAGGGATTTGCCAGAGAACTATATGCTGATGGAGTGAGAAAAGAGATTATATTGCAAATTATTGCTGAGGATTTCAAAGGGACTACAGAGGAATATGTTCAACTGAAAAATGATTTTGATAAAAAAAGGCTTTTTTCTTCTGCTTTATCAAGAAATCTCGTTATTAAAGGAATTATTACAAGGAAAATGCAAACTGAAATTATTGAGGCATATATTCAATATAAAGAACGAACAGAACAAACAGATTTAGATGAGCATCTAAACAGTTTTATTGCAGGGCAAATATTGATAGAGGGAGTGATGCCTTCGCCAAAAGTAATAAAACATCTGGAGCTTATTACAAATGAAGAAAATGTGCTTATTGAGCTATCATTACTCAAGGCTTATATTAAGCATAAGCCTGTTGATCTTGAAATTATTAAGCATAAACTTGAAAGACTTATTCAGAAGGATATTGTATTTTCATGGTTTGAGGAGCTTATGCCATTAGATTATCTAGGTGAAAGTATTCAAATCAGACAATTTTTTGAATATAGTAGCAAGGTGGGAAAAAGTATATTTTTTAACTATAGATTTGAAGATCAATTTGAGTATAAAAAGCTTCAAATGAAGCATGTGGCTTTAGGACTATATATTGTTAACCTTATTATGTTTTATAATGAAGAAATACAGTATTATATTGAGGAAACAGACCAATTGGGGAACAATGACATAAAAATCAGTCAAAGCTTTAAGAAGAAAGATTTACCGGAAATACAGGGGACAGAAAGCTTAATTGATATTATTAATACAATTGAAGTCAGCAGGGAGTTTAAAGATGAGATAAGCCTGGAAAAAACAGCTATGCATTATTTGAAGATATGCAATAAAGAGATAGAAGATATGAGTATATTATGAGGAGGATATTATCATGGGAAGGCTGGGAATGGAAACAGAAAAAGGATTGTATCTGGGAATAGACTTTGGAACGACGAACTCTGTAGTAAGTATATATAACTATGACGGCGATGAAGTTTTTACAGTAGGCTTTGATGGGGCTAATATTTTGCCAAGTGCAGTTTTGTTTGAAAAGGGGGAGGATGATAAGCTAAATAATATTTTTGGCATATTAGCCAAGGAAGGAGCAATAATTTATCCT
This sequence comes from Clostridiales bacterium UBA4080, assembly GCA_002381865.1. GTDB lineage: Bacteria > Bacillota > Clostridia > Lachnospirales > Vallitaleaceae > UBA4080. The sequence continues at coordinate 5,043 of DFYO01000068.1, forward strand.
GAGAGCACTGTTTTGTCTGTAAAAAGAATGATTGCTGCAGAACAAAGTGTTAAAGTAACAGTTGATAAGGAGCAATATGAGTTTAAGCCCGAAGCTATTGCTGCCCTTATACTTAGATATATAAAAGAGCAAGCAGACGCGTTTGTTAGAGAACAGCTAAAGGCATCTGGAGAATTTTCGGGATGTGTAATTACAGTTCCTGCAAATTCATCTGATAAGCATAAGAAAAAGATGAAAGAGGCTGCAGTAATAGCAGGATTTCAAGAGGAATCGGTATTTTTAAGGCTAGAACCAGCAGCAGCAGCGCTGACCTACGCACAGAATCTTGATGAAAGCAGAACTGTTATGGTTTATGATTTTGGGGGTGGAACCTTTGATGCTTGTGTATTAGATATAAAATGCATTGAAAATGATGAACCAGTTATTTCAATCCTTGCTACTAATGGTGACAGCTATCTTGGCGGCAATGATATGGATAAGGTCATAATGGATATAATATATGAAGAATTTGTCAAACAAACAGAGAATAACTTCGATTTGTTTGATTTATCAAAGGATGATGGTATATCAATTAAAAGTAAAAAAATGGCTGTTATGAGGCTGGGACAGGTTGCAAATCAGGCAAAGGAAAGATTGTCAACGGTTGCTTCGACAAAAGTAGTTCTTTCACCTTTTTTATTGGAACCGCATCCTGTGAATATTAATATTGATATATCACGTGACGATTTTTTGAATCATAAGCGAATTCATAGAATGGATGATATTGAAGAAATATTTGTTAAAATGCAGGGGAAGTCACCGTTAGATATAATAGAGGAAACCGTAAAAACAATTGAAAGCTGCCTTGAGCTTTCAGGCAAACAAAGACAAGAAATTGATGATATTGTTCTTGTTGGAGGAACATCGTCAATGCCTAGTGTTTCAGACCGAATAAAGGATTATTTCCAAAAGGAGCCCTTCAAATCAGCAATTAGTCCGGCATTAAGCATTTCTGCAGGAGCTGCGTATTATTGTCACCAAATTATGCTTCCTAATCAGGCAGGAGCAAAGGTGGTAGAAAAAACAGTACATCCGCTGGGTATAGAGCTTTCAGGCAGGAGATTTTTAGAGGTGGTTAGCAGAGATATTGAAATTCCGTTAGAAGGACTTGTCATAGAAGCGCCCGCTTTACTTGAGACAAACTTTGATGATTTGACAAGCATGGCAATTGCTGTGTACGAGGCTACAATGTCCGATACAAAGGGAGTTAACTTTGTTTATGAAAAAGGAATGAAAAGATTAGGAGGAACAACGCTAAGAGGTATTCCGCAAAATAAAAAGGGTGAAGAAAAGGTAAGAGTTGTTTTTACAATTACTCAGGATAATGTGCTTACAGTAGAGGCAAAATGCATGAACGAAGAAGGGACTATTACAAGGCTTTCAGTAGACAAAATGTATTAATGGGGGAAAAAAATATGTATGAGTTTATTAAAGAAAAGGAACTTGATCAGGCATTATTGGATTTGATAATCAGCAAAAAAAAATTTGAGGAAAGATTTTTAGAGATTGTAATTAAACAGCTAGAAAATGAATCAAGTATGTTTTTGTTTAATTATAAGTGGGAACTGGATTATTTAAATGGCTTTAAGGTGCTTGAGGATTTACACGTTTTTAATGAGGATATCAAAGCTATATATTTAAAAGGTATAACACTTTTTAATAAAAATCTGGATAGGTTTTTATCAGAGGAGATAAAAGAGCTTCTTTCAGGAATTATATGGAATCTTGAGGATTTAATAGAAAAGTATCCGCCACAGCAGGAAAATAAAATTGAACTGGAAAGAATTAAGGTAACTGGATTTGCAATTGAAAATATGAAATCACTGTTGCTTAAAGAAATTCAGATGTTTATAAGTGAAAGTCATTCTGAGGACTATATTGAATATAGTATTGATAAGGCTGCAAAGCTATTAATAGAATATATTTTTGATAATAAGGGAAAGGAAATACAGGATATTCATCAGGCATCAATAAAAGCACTTAATATTCTTGAAAGGAGAAAGGCATTAAACACGGGGATAATGTTTGTTTCTACTGCAAAAAAACAACTGGAAGCATATAATTCGATTAATCCCGAGGTTTTTCATGAAAGAATAAAAAATAACGCAGATATGGAGATATTTACAAATATTATTACAGTAATTAAGGAACTGTATTTACGCCTTGAGGAGAAAGAAAAGGAGATATATACTATTGTTAATTCAGCAAATATCTCAACAGCTATGATTGAAGAGTCTTTTTTAAGACTTAAGAATCAAGAAGAAATGATAGGTAATTTGTCAGATAATCCTGAATTTATTTCAGTAATTACGGAATACAAAGAGCATAAGTCAGTAGTATTAAAAGAACTGAATATCTCGATTTTTGATGAAATAAAAAAGTCAATTACCTTAACAGTCAATAGCATTAAAAAGGAGTCAAGGGGCTTTGAGTTTTTAAGCTGTCATATTGTTCAAGAGCTTAAGGAGATTAATAAAAAGCTGGGAAAAATTGATGCAAATCTTATCGAAAATGACGAAGAAAGAAAAATGATTAAAAGCTTAATCGAGACAATAAAATTAAAATATGAAACCGTAAAAGAAAAGGACAGCTGTTATTTGTTGGGTAAAAAAGAAGATTTTGTAAAGTTTGAAAAACAGCTATTAGATTTTAGTGTAAACTTTCAAAGTAATATTAATCAGTATTTTAATAAACTTATTATGGAATCAAAGGCTTATTTTATGGAAATACAAGAAAAGTATAATTTGGAAACCGAAAAGCTTCTGCAATACAACTTGATGAAGGACATACAATTTTTAAGAGAGGAGCTAATAAATGAAGTAATTACCTTAGAGGAACTGGTTAAATACAGCTTGCCAAAACTCGCAAAGTATAGAGAAGAAAATGCTAAAGCTATGAATTTTCATATAAAAAACGGATATAAAAGAATAGAAAAAAATCTTCAGCTTGCAGGTATAGAAAAAATTGAGCCATTAATTAAAGAGAAATTTAATGGCAAAGAACAGCAGGTAATTATGATTGAGGAAGCAAAAGGACTTGATAAGGGCGAAATTGTATCTGTTCATACAAAAGGCTATAAGCTTAAAGAATATATTTTAGCAAGAGCAAATGTAGTTGTAGCAGGTTGAATTATTAATTAAGTCAATTAAGTGTATTATTATAGAACAAGAAAATATCATTTACTTATAAAGGGAAGCAATATGGAAACAACAGGCAGAGCGGATAATTATATATTAGGAATTGAGATAAAGGCTGAAGAAGCAGTCATAAGCTATTATGACAAAAAACTTAATAAACCAGTAATATATGATTTGAGTGGCGGATATGGGCAGTCTGGTGTGCCGCTTGTGCTTCAGTATATTATAGAAGAAGATAAGTGGCTTATTGGAGAGGACGCTTTGTCTAACAAAGAGCAAGAGGATGCCGTGTTAATAAGGGGATTGTATAAAGGATTGTTAGAGGAAAAAAAGTATTTAATAAATAACAGAGAATATCTTTCACAGGAGCTGCTTGTTATTTTCATAGAAAAAATACTTTTAAGTGTAAACAATACAAATCCTAAAGCAAAGGTAACGAGTTTAACTGTTGTATTTCCTGATAAGCACTTTGTTGAAATATCAGCAAATCTCAAGCTTTATTTTGAAGGAATTAGCTGCCAAGAGGTAGTTTGTATTCCGATGACAAATGCTATTGCTGCTTACTTGATATATGAAGAAAATTACAAAGAGGAGGCATTTAAGCTTTTTAACTATGATTATAATGAATGCTCCATATATAATTTTATCAAGAATGAAGGAAAATATAAGGTATCTTGTGAGCAAGTCCAAATAGAAGCCTCCTTATATAAATTGAAGACGGAGGTTGAAGAAACATTTTGCAGTATATATTTAAAAAACAAGGAAATAAAAGTACTATCAGAAATTGAGACTGAGCATATTAAAGCGATGATGAGTTATCATTTTCCGTGTTTTTTTCAAAAGCTGTCGCAGCAGCAGAATATGAAAATATATTATAATTTTGTTTATCCTCCCTTTATGGAAATACTTACCTATGAGGATGCATATAAAATTGTTGAATCATATATTTTGGAGATTAAAAGCTTGCTTGACAAAGAAAAGATTAAAGATCTTCCACTTATTCTTATAGGAACAGGAAATAAAATGAAATGGGTAAAGGACACGGTTGCTCAGAAAAGAGAATATAAGGATATGAGCCAGCTCGAGCCTGTTTCTAAGGGTGCCTGTCTGATTGGAATTAATGAAGCTAAGGATATTATTGAAAACCTGGTAGAATCAAAGAACGAAGAAGCTGTGAAATATGGTATCATTGTTATAAATAGTACAGAAGAATTTTTGCCGCTGATGCATGGGGACAATATTTTTATTGTTAATCTAAAAAAGAATAATTATAAGATTGAGATAGTTAATGAAACAAGGAGTGAAATGATTAAAAGCTTTAGCTTTAATAGTTTTCAGGAGATTTTACAGAGGGTTAATATAACTATGAAGGATAAAGAAGGAAAACTGGATTTTGAAATTGAGCTTCTTAAGTTATAATATATAAAGTGGCAATTAATCGAGTTAGGCGGTGACATAATTGGGAGAAATAAAGAAAATCAATCCAAATGAAAAAATTGATAAAAATTGGTATTTAATTGGAATAGACTTAGGGACAACTAATTCGGTAATCAGTTATTTTGATTTTGATAAAAAAAGACCTGAGCCAATTGATGTTAGTCAAGGCTTTGGGAAAATTCCAATTCCTTCAGTAATTCAAATAAGGGAGGAAGGAGAAAAGGAATGGGTAATTGGAGAAGAAGCCTATAAGTCAATGATAATTTACCCTGACACTACTGTTATGTCAGTTAAAAGAAAAATGGGCACAACAGAAAAAATTCAGCTTGGTGAAGATGCATATCTACCAGAGGAATTGTCAGCAAAGATATTGAAGACAATGATAGATCAGGTATATGTTTTAAACCCAAATGCTGTTATTATTGGGGTAGTTGTATCTGTTCCCTACGATTTTGATGATGCAGCAAAAAGAGCTACAGTTAAAGCATGTCAGATAGCAGGGATTGGGGATATGCTTATTGGACTTATTGAAGAGCCAAAGGCAGCTGCTCTTTATTATAGCTTTATGAATGACTTTGTTAAAGATAGCAATATAATGGTTTTTGATTTTGGAGGAGGAACTCTGGATATTACAATATTTAATGTACTTGAGGTCAATGAAAATCAGGTTCATTTTAAGGTTATAAGCGAAGGCGGAGACTTTTATCATGGCGGAGATTATATTGATGAGCTTATATTAAATCATTTGTTGAAAATTATTTATGATAAAACAGGAATATGTAAGGATACAATACAAAGAGAAAATAAGGCAGAGCTATATCTTATTGCAAGAGATTTAAAAGAACGTCTTTCAGGAATGAACAAAAGTCGTGTCCCTATAACCTTTGCAATACCGCCCTTTTCATTAGAAATAAGCAGAAAAGAGCTGGAATTCTTAAGTGAAAAATTTATTGAAAAAACCAGACAGCTTGTGCTTAAGGCATTAGCCGAAGGCTACAAAGGCAAAATTATGCCAAATGAAATAGATAGAGTATTGTTAGAGGGCGGCGCATCTTCTATGCCTTGGGTAAAGGAGATGCTAGTTACAATTTTTAATGATTATGAAAAAATATATGCTTCAAATCGTCCAGCGCTCGATATTTCTCTGGGGGCGGCATACTATGGAGCAATTAAAACTAATGCACTAGAGCATCCCGACATATTGACTTTAGGTCATGACGTAAAATTTGAGCTTACAGTACCTCATGATATTGGATTTGAGGTTGATTTTGGGAATAAAACGGAATTTTATCCTATGATTTCAAGAGGAACACCATATTTGTTGGCGACAAAAAGTCAAAATTTTTCGTTGCTAGGAGAAAAAGAAGAAAACCTGGATTCCTTAAATATAAAAATTTTAGAAAGAATGAATAAAGAAGATAAGCTAGAGCAATGTCACTTAATTGGTGAGATATTAGTTCAAGGAATAGTTAAAAGGCCTTATGGCAAAACAAAGCTGAAAATTGAGCTGTCAATTGAAGAAGCTAGCGGAATTATAAAGGGAAGGATTGAAGATATGGGTTATCCGGGACTTTATGAGCCCAGTGGCTTAAAAGCAGATTTTTCACCAGAAAGAAACAAAATAACGATAGTAAGATTGGAAAGGAAGGAATAATATGGGATATCTTGGAATAGACTTGGGAACAACCAATTCGGTTGCAGTTATTTATGATAATTTAAAGGATAATCTTCAAATTGTTAAAGCAGATGGTGTAGATGAGGTTTTGCCATCTTGTGTTTGTTTTCATGAGGATGAAATTGTTGTAGGCAGCGAAGCCAAGAACGGAGCGATTATTTACCCGAAAGAGACTATTATGTCGGTTAAAAGGAAAATGGGTGATACAGAACCGATTATTATTGGGGATGAAAAATACCTTCCAGAAGAAATTAGCGCAATATTACTCAAGAAGCTTAAGGAGGCAGCCGAGCTTCAAAGTGGGGAAAGCTTTGAAGAGGTTGTAATAACTCATCCAGCATATTTTAATGACAGACAAATTTTTGCAACAAAAAAAGCTGGTGAAATTGCTGGATTTAGTAAAGTTCATTTGCTTTCAGAACCACTAGCGGCAGCGATTGAGTATGGCTATAAGCAAGGCTATGCACAAACCCTATTGGTGTACGATCTTGGTGGAGGAACCTTTGATGCTTGCGTATTAAAGGTAAACAAGGATGTTTATGGAAATGAAAGCTTTCAAGAGCTTTCAGATGTTGGAGATATGTTTTTAGGAGGAGATGATTTTGACTCACTGCTAGCTAGCTATATGGCTGAAAAATTTGAATTGCTCAACGATATTTCATTGGAAGAGCTTGAAGAAAGAGAGCATTCAAGAGTTATGCAAAAGCTTAAGCAGGAGGCAGAAATTTTAAAGAAAAAATTATCAGCGACAAATTCTGCAACTGTAAAAATTACTCCTTTACTTATCTATGATTCAATTCCAATGAATCTAAACCTGCAGGTTACGAAAGAAGATTTTGAGGCTCTGATTAAGGATCATATTGACAGGAGCAGACAAATAATTGCAGAGGCTTTAAAAAGAGCAAATATTACTGAGGAGGAAATTTCAAAGGTAATACTTGTAGGTGGTTCAACTCTAATACCTATGGTAAAAAGAGTTATTGCAGGGCATATTAAGGAGCCCTATAGAGCTTCTGACCCTGCTAAAAGTGTTGCTATGGGTGCTGCAATTTACAATTATCTGATACATTTGCCCAATAGCAATATTCAAATAAAGCAAATTACAAGACAAATAATTGGAACAGAAGCAATTATTGAAGAAGCTACCATGAAAAAAGGATTGATCCCGATTATCCCAATGGGTACAGAAATTCCTGCAAGTATTTCTGATGATAAGTTTAAGGCGCTTAAGGATGCCAGAGCTGTAAGAGTAGATGTATATCAGTGGGAGGAGGGCTTTGAAGCAGACAGGAAATATATTGGTAGTCTTACTTTGGAGGGAATTGAAAAACAAGCAAATTTAAAAATAAGCTATTCAATTAATGAAAATAATATTTTTGAAGTTTCTGTTATGGATAAAATTAGTGAAAAATCAATTTCTGCGGAGCTGGATCGTTCAAAAAATCTGCCAAAGCTTCCAGAAAAAACCTATGAGCCTGAAATTAAAGGAATGAATATAGTATTTTTGATTGATACAACTGGAAGTATGGACGTTTATATTGAAGGTGTAAAGGAAAAAGCAATAGAATTTTCAAAAATACTGAAGGATAAGGATATTGATTTTCAATTGGGGCTTATAGGATTCGGAGATTTGCTGGAAAAGGAAAAACCCAGGGTATACAGATTTACAAAAGATATCGAGAAGTTTAAGAAAAATGTAATTAAACTCAAAAGATATTATGGCGGAGATTTGCCTGAATCATCGTTGGATGCTTTAGAAACCGGAATCGAGCATTTGAAAAAATCCAAGCTAGATGAGGAAAATAAAAATGTATTTATTTTGATTACGGATGCACCGCCACATATTCCTACTGAATCAGGCAATAGTGTTTTAGATATTGAGGAGCAGCTAAGGGAAAATAATATTGTTTTATATGTAGTTGCAAGAAGGGATAAGGAAAGCATTGAAGCATATGAACCGTTGACGGATGGTGCAAAGAGATATTATAGTATGGAGGAGTCATTTAATACAATTTTAGATACAATTGCGTATAATATTTCAGAATTAGTAAGAATATAGAGGTAGAAGATGAAAACCTTAAGAAGCATTTCACCCAAGCAAATAAAATTGCCATATATCTTTGGAGATAACGCTATAGAAATCCATTCCTATGAAGGACTGATTTATTATTTTTTTAATTACTGGATGGATGCCCTTGAAGCTATTGACAGCCAAGAGCTTTATAGCTTTATTCTTCATGAGCTTGAGCTGGAAAATAAGGCAGCAATGCTAAAAAAAATGCTTGAATCGAAAATAGAAAACGAGAATATATTGCTTGAGTTTTTTGAGGATTCAGAACTTCTTGATATGGAAGAATTTGTTTTTTTGAAAAGTGAAATAGATAAATGGAGTGAATTGCCCAAGGAAGAAAGATATAATTGTCAAGGAGACAAAGCTTTTCATAATAAAAGGTACCAGCAAGCCTTAAAACATTATAAAAAGGCACAAAGCATTGTATTTAGTGCAAAAACAGAGCATAATATTGGTATTGCATATTTGAAAATGATGTTCTTTAAGGAGTCAGAAAAGGCTCTTATTAAATCAATAGAGCATAGCAGTGATATAAATATTAAGTTATCCTATATTAAACTGCTGAAAATTACAAATAGAGAGGAAGAGGCTTTAAAATATTTAGATCATGTTCTTGCGACAGATAATAATGATAAACTACTTGTTGAAAAAGGGAAAATATATTTATTGACAGGTAAATTTATGGAAGCGTATAATTCTTTTTCAGAGGCTTATAGCATTGAACGGGATATAAAGACCTTCGTGCTAATGATAACTTCTAAGCTAGAGTATGCTGCCGACAAAGCAGCTTTATTAGAAATAGAAGCCCTTGAGGGTGAGAATTTTTATTTGCTAAAGGCTTTGTATTATGAAAAAAATGAAGAAGTTCAAAAGGCAATAGATATCTTAGAAGAAGGAGCCGCTTATCTAGATAATAATGATAATATAAATTTTCAGCTTTCAAGACTTTACAGAAAAAACAAACAGATTATTAAAGCGATAGGTGCAGTTTCAAAGCTTTCAGAAGCCTTTAGAGAAAGTGATGAAGTATTATATGAAATGGCATTAATAGCTAAAAAGGCAGGTAATTGGAAGGATTACGAAGAAAAAATTGGACAGATAACCAGTTTGTGGAAAAGACAGATTAGGGAAAGATTTTCATAAACAGGATTTCAATAAAAAGGATAAAGCAGTTAACAAGGAGAAATTCCGAATGAAGTTAATAAAATTGATTAAATATTTTTTCAAAAAAAGAAGCAGCGTTGAAGTAGAAATACTAAAGGGTATTGATATTGAAAATTTAGAAGTATCTCCAAAGGCGAGAGAAGAGGTAAAAGAAAGAATACAAGAAGCTGTTGATAATAAGGAACAATCCGTTCTCAGACTTGAAATTGCAACAGCAAGGCTTACATTATTGCAAAAAATAGGAGATATTCCGCAGGAGGAGTTAAAAGAGCTTGAGAGAATTGCAAAAGCATATTCACAAGCGGAAATAGAAAGGGATTCAGCCTCTGACAAGGTAAAAAACCAAAATACTATAGGTAATTACCTGGAGAATTATAAAGATAATATAGAAGCTGCAGTAAAGAATATAAGCGAGCATGAAAAAAAGATTGCAATTATAAAAAACGATTTATATCATCTTGAAGGTGAACGAGCGGATATTTTATATAGAACAAGTAGAGCAAATATAGCACTGGATTTCACTAAAATACTGCTGTTAATTACAATAATTTTAGCATCAATAACTACCTTGATACTAAGCACTATGTTTTTTGCGTATTCTATTGATGTTTTTGTACCTGCGTTAGTAGTAGTGGTTATAGTTTCGATGGTTGCATTATGGATTTTTGCATTTAGAAGATATCTTGTTTTTGAAATCAAAAAAAACCAAAAGCTTATTAATAGAGCAGTTGAGCTTACCAACAAGGTGAAAATAAAATATGTGAATGTTCAACAATTTTTAGATTATGAATACAAGAAATATAAGATTAATAGTAGTGAAATGCTTGAGCTAAGATGGGAAAATTATCAAAAAAACAAAAGAAACCAAGCCAGGTATAAAAATATTTCAAACAATGCTGCAACACTTAAACAGGAGTTGGATAGAATATTAATTAGAAATAATATTGAAGAAGTTGAATATATTACAGAAAATATAGATTATTTTTCATCGGAGAAAGCAAGAGAAAAGCTTTTTACTACTCTAAAGCTAGAAAGAGATTTAATGAAAGCCAAATACGCTGAATATGAAAATGAAATAACAATATTATCAAAGCTGATGTCTTTTTAGCCCAAGGGGACTCATTCTGCCTTCCAATGCACGTTTTGTGCATCAGGGAATGCGTTTACTCCTGTACAGATCAAAATGAGCCCCCTTCGGGCGTTATATATAATGTTTGAAAATGTAAAGTTGTAATAAAATTTTACAAAAAAAGCAGTGTCAATTCGAAAAGTTCAAAGCAGTTGACCATATTATATAGATGTGTTAAAATTAAGCTTGAAAATTTTATAAGACAGTTCGAAAACCTCCTGTCACTAAACAAAACTAGGATCTTAAGAAAAGGACCGCTTTAGGTGGTTTTATTTCTGTGAGAGCCTTGTGCTCTTATTTTTTTTTGTAGAATAGGAAAGTTCGTCTTGCTTGCAAGAGACCAAACTTTCCTATTCTACGAGAAACGCGTTCACCGAACGCTATTCTTGTTTTAAGGGAAGGAATAATATGAATACGAATTATTTTTTGATTTATAAAAAAGAATATAAGAATCAAAGCTAAGAAAGATTTAGAGAAGTATAAAGGGAAAAACTATGAAAAAAATTGGACTAACAACAACTGTACCAATAGAAATATGGATGGCAGGGGGATATTTGCCTGTTGATTTAAATAATATTTTTGTAACCTCGGCTAATTACCAAAAATATATAGAGCTAGCAGAAAGAGATGGCTTTCCAAAAAGCATTTGTGCATGGATAAAAGGTTTATATGGTGTTTGTGTAGACGAAGATATTAAGGATATTGTCGGTGTAATCGGAGGTGATTGCTCGAATACAAAAGCCTTAGTGGATTTGCTTGAATATAAAGGAATAAATATTTTTGAATTTTCTTATCCTTATACAAGACAGAAGGAAGATATCAAGAAGGAAATGGATAAGATAATGAAGCAGCTCAAGGTATCTGCAAAAGAGGTTGAGAAAATAAGAATACAATTAAATGAAGTTAGAAGTATTGCCAATGAGCTAGATGTGATGACTTATAAACAGGACAAGCTGACAGGCTTTGAGAACCACTTGATACTAGTCAATTGTAGTGATTTTGAAGGTGATGTACAGGAATATAAAAAATATCTGTTAAATAAAAAAGATGAAGCAGCTAAAAGAGAAAAGATTCAGAGCAGCATTCGACTAGGCTATATTGGTGTTCCGCCTATGACAGCTGATTTATATGACTATACAGAGACACTTGACAGCAGAGTTGTATATAATGAGGTTCAAAGAGAATTTGCATTTCCAAGGCATATACTTGCCAAGGATATATATGAACAATATTTGGATTATACATATCCCTATGATAGTAAATTCAGAATAGAAGAAATAAAAAAACAGATTGAAATCAGAAAACTAGATGGTTTAATTCATTATACACAAGCTTTTTGCCACAGGGCAATAGATGATATTATTATCAAGGCTAATCTTGATATTCCGGTTATTAATATTGAAGGAGATCAGCAAAACAGCTTAGATGCAAGAACAAAGCTAAGGCTGGAAGCGTTTATTGATATGTTAAAGGACATGAAGGAGCAATAAAATGAAGGTATTGGGTGTTGACTTAGGAAGCAGGGCAGTTAAACTAGTAGTAATTGAAGATGGAGTGCAGATAAGAAAAGAAAAAATCAGCACAATTGAATTTTATAAAGAGTATTGTAATTATAATGAAAAGCTGATGGTAGACTTGGAAAAATTAGGAATTGATAAAATTGATCTTGCGGTTTCAACTGGTTATGGAAGAAACAATACGAATCTTAATGATTTTACGGCAATAAATGAAATAAAGGCACATGCGTATGGAGCAATTTATCAGACTAATTTGAAGAATTTTATTTTGTTAGATGTTGGAGGACAGGATGTTAAAATCATCAGAATTGAAAAAGGAATGATTACTGATATAGAGCTAAATGAAAAATGTGCCGCTTCCTGCGGAAGATATTTAGAAAATATGGCAAATGTATTAGAGGTAGAGCTAGATGAAATGAGTAGTCATTATCTAAATCCAATTGAGTTAAATGCTACTTGCGCTGTTTTTTCTGAATCGGAGCTGATTGGAAAAATCGCAGAGGGAGTAAATATAAAAGAGCTTTGTGCGGGTGTAAACTATTCGCTTTATAAAAGATTAAAGCCAATGCTTGGGAATTTTCAAGGAAGGCAGCTGGTTTTGGCTGGAGGAGTTGCATATAATCTAGCCTTGAAAAACTATTTAAAGGAGCATTATAATGAAGTAATTATGTTAGAAGAGCCGGAATACAATGGAGCAATTGGCTGTTGCTATTACGGATTAACAAAATTGAACAAAACAAACACTGCTTAGGTGGAATATACAATAGATTGTTTAAAAAAAACAAAAGGGTTTAGGAGGAAAACAATGTATATAATACAAAGTGAACATAGCTTTGATTCGGCACATTTCTTAGCATCCTATGACGGAAAATGCAAAAACATTCATGGGCATAGATGGAGAGTTATAGTAGAGGTTCAAAAAAACAGCTTAATTGAATCAGGACAGCTTGAAGGAATGGTTACAGATTTTTCGGATTTAAAAGAGGATGTAAAGGCGTTGGCAGATGCTTTTGACCATGGCTTGATTTTACAAGAGGGAACAATGAGAAAAGAAACCTTCGATTGTTTGAAAGAGGATGGATTTAATATAATTTTGGTGGATTTTAGACCGACTGCTGAAAATTTTGCAAAGTATTTTTATTCTCAGATGGAAGAAAAGGGTTACCATGTTAGACGTGCAACTGTATATGAAACCCCTACAAACAGTGCTATTTATGAGAAAGAGGAGAAATATGGTTTATAAAATTGCAGAAAAATTTATCAGTATTAATGGTGAAGGTCAAAAGGCTGGAACATTAGCAGTGTTTATAAGATTTACCGGGTGCAATCTGGACTGCTCGTATTGTGATACAAAATGGGCAAATGAAAAGGATTGTATTTATGAAGAACTATCTGAAAATGAAATAGATGCTTATATTGAGGAAAGCGGAATAAATAATGTTACAATAACTGGCGGAGAGCCTTTAATTCAAGAGGGAATTAATGATCTTTTAAAGGTGATTTCAAATAAGCAAGGCAGAAGAATTGAAATTGAAACAAACGGAAGTGAAGATATTTCTTTTATTAAAAAAAGCTTTAAAACGAATGTTTCTATTACGATGGATTATAAGCTGCCTTCAAGTAATATGGAAGAAAAAATGCTATTAAGCAATCTTGAGCTATTAGATATAAACGATACACTTAAATTTGTAGCAGGGGATTTCATTGACTTAGAAAAAACGCTGAATATTATTAATGAATATAAGCTGATAGATAAAACCAATATTTATATAAGTACTGTTTATGGAAAAATTGATTTAGATGATACGGTTAATTGGATGAAGGATAATAAATTAAACAATGTAACCCTGCAGCTTCAGCTCCACAAGATTATTTGGGGCAACAAGAAAGGAGTATAATATGGCAATAAATAAAGAAAAAATAGAAGAGCATGTACGAGAGATATTAATTGCACTTGGAGATAATCCAGAGCGAGAAGGGCTTAAGGATACACCTAAAAGGGTAGCCAATATGTATGCAGAGGTTTTTGAAGGTATGAATTATACAAATGCAGAAATTGCAACAATGTTTGATAAAACCTTTGAAGAAGATTTAGATATGGCAGCGGAATCAAAGGATATGGTAATGATGAAGGATATTGATATTATAAGCCATTGCGAGCATCATCTTGCACTTATGTATAATATGAAGGTTGCAGTTGCATATATTCCAAATGAAAAAATTATAGGATTAAGCAAGATTGCCAGAATAGTAGATATGGTTGGAAGAAGACTTCAGCTACAGGAAAGAATAGGAGCAGATATTGCAGAGATAATGGGAATGATAACTCAATCTGAAGATATTGCTGTAATAATTGAGGGTGAACATGGATGCATGACTGCAAGAGGTATTAAAAAAACACACGCAAAAACCATGACAACTACATTAAAGGGCAGATTTAACACGGACACAGCTTTATGGAGCAAGCTGGTAGCATTATATAAAAATTGAGAGGTAAAATATGAAAAAAGAAAATGCAGTAGTGATTTTTAGTGGCGGACAGGATAGTACGACCTGCTTATTCTGGGCAATTGCAAAATACAATGAGGTTATTGCAATTTCCTTTGATTATGGACAAAAGCATAGTCAAGAATTGGATTGTGCAAAGGAAATATGTAAAAAGCACAAGATTGAGCATCATATTATGGATATGAACCTTTTAAACCAGCTGGCACCGAATTCTCTGACAAGAGCAGATATTAAAGTAGATGAGATTGCTCCGGAAAAAGGAACTCCAAATACATTTGTTGACGGAAGAAATCTTCTCTTTTTAACCTTTGGAGCAATATTTGCAAAGCAAAGAAGTATTCGTCATATAGTTACAGGAGTTTCGCAAAGTGATTTTAGCGGATATCCGGATTGCAGAGATGTATTTATAAAATCTTTGAATGTTACGTTGGAGCTTTCTATGGATTATCCGTTTATTATTGAGACGCCTTTAATGTGGATTGATAAGGCAGAAACCTGGAAAATGGCATATGACCTTGGTGTGCTGGATATTATTAAAAATGAGACCTTAACCTGCTATAATGGTATTAAAGGTGATGGCTGTAAGCAATGTCCTGCCTGTAGCTTAAGAAACAAGGGCTATGAAATTTTTAAAAACGAATATTTATAGGTAATGAAGAAAGAGGGTGTTCGAAATTTTCTTGATGATTGATAATTATGATAGCTTTGTGTATAATCTTGTTCGTTATTTTAGAGAATTAGATCAGGAAGTAGATGTGTATAAAAATAATCAAATAAGCATTGAACAAATTGAAGAGCTTAAGCCTGAAGGCATTATTATTTCGCCTGGGCCAATGACTCCAAAGCAAGCGGGCATGTCGCTTGAGATTATTGATGTATTTAAGGGAAAAATTCCAATTCTGGGTATATGCTTGGGCCATCAGGCGATTGCGTATAGCTTTGGAGCTCGTATTGTAAAAGGAGAAAAACCTATGCATGGGAAAATATCAATAATTAATAATGTACAAAAACACTTGTTCGAAAGCTTGCCTGATAAATTCAAGGTTACAAGATACCATTCGCTTATTGTTGAAAAAAGCACTTTGCCAAATTGCTTTGAAATTACCGCAACTTCTGAGGAAGGTATTATTATGGGAATCCGACATAAGGAATATATGATTGAAGGACTTCAGTTTCACCCTGAAGCTGAGCTTACCGAATTTGGGCACAAAGTTTTGGGAAATTATATAAAAATGTGTAAAAGGAGAATATCTTGAATTGCTTAAACCCTATATAGAAGAAATAATTACAGATAAAACTCCGTATGAGTTGTTCTTGAACTTTAGCAAAGAGAAAGAGATAATGTTTTTAGACAGTAGTCTTTACCACAAAAAACTTGGTCAATATTCATTTATTGCATTTGAACCATTTATAAAATTCAGATATAAAAATAAAACGGCTTATATTAATGAAGAAAAAAAATCAGGAGACTGCTTTGAACTTCTAGAAGAAATCTTTATTAAATATAAAAGTCAGCAGGATGAAAAGCTTCCCTTTACCGGAGGGGGAATGGGATATTTTTCTTATGATTTAGCAAGAGAATATTTTGAGATAGAGGATAAGACTAAAGAGCTATGTGAGGTTTTTGATTGCTATTATAATTTTTACGATGTAATAATAGCTTTTGACCATGAGCAATCTAAAACCTATCTATCCTATATACCAGTAAAGAGTAATTCTATAGAAAAATTCAATGCTATAAAAAATAAAATAGCAGAGATGAAAAAGGTTGATTTTGATAAAGGTTACAGTGTTAATATCGTTGAAAAAGATAAAACGGATTTTAAGTCAATGTTTTCACCCGAGCAATATATGGACACAGTTGAAAAAATGAAGGAATATATCAGAGAAGGAGATATATATATCGGTAATCTTACCCATACCTTTTCGGGGTACACTAAAAGAACGCCCCTCCAAATATATAATAATTTGAGAAGGATTAATCCGGCACCATTTAGCGCTTTTTTGGGGCTGGCCGAGTATCAGATATTATCTTCTTCTCCAGAAAGATTTCTTCAAATAAATAACAGAAGGGTAACTACAAGACCTATTAAAGGGACCGTTCCAAGGGGAAAAAATCAAGAAGAGGATAAGAAGTATATTGAAAAGCTAATGAATAGTGAAAAAGATAAATCTGAGCTGCTTATGGTGGTGGACTTAGAAAGAAATGATTTGAGTAAGGTTTGCAAGCCAAAAAGCGTGAAGGTTGAAAGTCTTTTTGAAATAGAGAGCTATGCCACGGTACATCATCTGGTTGCAGAAATTTCAGCTGAATTAGAGGGAAAAAATACAACCTTAGATTGTATAAAGGCTTGTTTTCCGGGGGGCTCTATTACAGGGACACCTAAATATAGGACAATGCAGGTTATTGAAGAGCTGGAAAAAACAAAAAGAAATATATATACGGGAGCAATTGGATATTTGGGCTTTGATGGAAATGCAGACTTAAATATTACAATAAGAACTATTTTATATAAGAATGGAAAACTCTGGATGGGAGTAGGCGGAGGGATTACTTGGGAATCAGATAGGGAAGAAGAATATAAAGAAACTTTGGATAAAGCAAAAGCTTTGTTTAACAGTATAAATAATTAATAAAATGCATAAAAATCATTTGGGGGTGTACAATGTTAATTATTAACGGTAAAATATCAGAAGAAGAAACTATAGTTGCAGACAGGGGTTATTACTTTGGGTATGGTGTTTTTGAAACAATATTGGTTAAAAACAATAAGCCGGTTTTGCTGGATAAGCATTTATCGAGATTAAACAATTCAATGAAGCTTATTGGAATCAACAACTTGGTTTCAAAAGAGGAAGTATTATCTGCACTAAATAGCATTATAGAATCAGAATATGCTCTTAAAATAAATGTTTCAGAAAAAAACAAGATTTTTTCAACAAGGCAAATACCATATAAAAAGGAAGATTATATCAAGGGCTTTAAGCTAAAAATAAGCAGTATTACCAGAAACCCCCAATCCCATATTACATATATTAAATCAATGAATTATTTAGATAATATGATAGAAAGAGAACAAGCAATAAAGGAAGGCTTTCAGGAGGTAGTGTTTTTAAATAATAAGGGAGCTGTTTCTGAATGCAGCACTTCGAATATTTTTTTTATTAAAGAGGGTAAAATCCGTACACCTCATATAAAAACAGGCCTTTTAAATGGTATTGTTAGACAATGGGTATTACATAATTATCAAGTAGAAGAAGGAAGCTTTACCTTGAGGGATATTTTAGAAGCAGAAGGTGTATTTTTGACAAATAGTCTTATAGGTATTATGAAGGTTTCTTTTATAGATAAAACAGAGATTAAAAGCAGTATGATAATAAATGACATACAGAAGAATTACATAAATTTTTTGGAGGAAGTAACAAATGAATAAAAGAATAAACCTGATTATTTCTAATGAAAAATATCAGGAATATCTGAAAAAGAATGCTGAGTATGAAGATAAAAGGGGATTTTGCACACATGATTTGGACCATTTTTTAGATACTGCAAGGATAGGCTATATATTAAATCTTGAAAAGGGCCTGGGAATTCCAAAGGATATTATATACGGAGCGGCACTTTTACATGATATTGGAAAGTGGAAGCAATATAAGGATAATATATCTCATGAAATTGCAAGTGTTTCTTTATCTGGAGAGATTCTAGAAAAAGCAGAGTATTCTTCAGATGAAATTACTAAAATCCAGACAGCGATTTTATCACACAGAGATTCTGCAGTTGAGGAAGAAGATACACTTGCAGGAATATTATTTGTAGCAGATAAGCTCTCAAGAAAGTGCTTTGAATGTGTAATGGAAAAGGAATGTGATTGGTCAGAGGCTAGAAAGAATAAGCAGATTACCTATTAGGAATGGAGCTATTATGAAGATTGGAAAAAAGTATTTTGAAATTGGGAAAAGAACCTATATTATGGGGATTTTGAATATTACACCGGACTCTTTTTCAGATGGAGGAAGATATAACACAATAGATATGGCGCTCAAAAGAGCAGAGGAAATGCTTGAAGAGGGAGCAGATATTATAGATGTAGGAGGAGAATCTACAAGGCCAGGGCATCCTATAATAGATGAGCAGGAGGAAATCAGAAGAGTTGTACCAGTAATTGAAGCGATTGTTAAAAAATTTGTAATTCCAGTATCGGTAGATACAAGTAAAACAATTGTAGCAAAAAGCGCAATTGAAGCCGGAGCGCAGATGGTTAATGATATATGGGGCGTCAGAGCCCAAAAAGGTATGGCAGAGTTAATTGCAAAAGAACAGGTTGCTTATTGTATGATGCATAATAAAGAAAACAACGAATATATAAGCATTATTAACGAAATAAAAACATCCTTTGCCAATCAGACTTCAATCTTTCTAAAAAAGGGTGTTAAAAAGGAACAGATAATTTTAGATCCGGGTATTGGATTTGCTAAAAATCTTGAACAAAATCTTTATGTAATGAAGCACTTAAACACACTTAAAGAATTAGGATATCCATTACTTCTTGGAACCTCTAGAAAATCAATGATAGGTCTTACTTTGAACCTTCCGGTAGAGGAAAGACTAGAAGGAACTCTTGCAACTACAGCATTTGGCGTATCACAGGGCTGTGATTTTGTGCGAGTACATGATATAAAGGCTAACTTAAGAGCTGCTCAGATGACGGATGCAATATGCAGAGCTGAGTTATAAGGAGGAAAAATGGATAAAATATTTATTAAGGACTTAGAAGTATATGCTTTTCACGGAGTTCATCAGGGGGAAAAGGATTTAGGACAGCGATTTTTGATTTCTGCTGAATTATCAATAGATTTAAGAAATGCTGGTATGACAGATATGCTATCGGAAACAGTTAATTATGCACAGCTTTGCAATCAGATAGATACAGTTTTTAAAAAAGAAAAGCATGATTTGATTGAAAGAGCAGCAGAACAGCTTTGTGAGTATATTCTGCTGTCATATGACCAGGTCAAAGCAGTTAAAATAACTATAAAGAAGCCTTGGGCGCCTATAGGAAAAATGTTGCAATATGCAGCAATTGAGCTAATAAGAAGCTGGCATAAGGTATATATTGCATATGGATCTAATATGGGAAACAGACAGGATAATATTGAACAGGCAATTGAAATATTAGAACAAAACAAAAGAATTAAGCTTATTAAAAATTCTGAAATTTATGAAACAGATCCAGTGGGTATGACGGATCAAAATAAATTTCTAAATGGTGCACTTGAAATAGAGACCTTATATAATCCTTCAGAGCTAATGGATTTTTTGCTTGAAACAGAAGGCAGACTTAATAGAGTCAGAGATTTAAAATGGGGGCCAAGAACCATTGATCTTGATATACTGCTATATGATGAAAGTGTCATTTCAGATGAAAAAACTATAATTCCACATCCGAGAATGGAGGAAAGAGAGTTTGTTCTTGAACCCTTAAATGAAATAGCTCCATATATTGTACATCCTATCTTGAAAAAACGAATAAGCCAGATTTTAAAGGAATTAAAAGAATCCGAAAGTAAAAACAAATACTAAAAGGATTCTAGCTTTCAATTATTATTATAGGAGATTAATTATGAAAAAGAATTTAGTAATAATGACATTAACGATGATACTTCTGCTAATGCAGCTAAATATATGTGCTGCTAATGAGTACACTGAAAATGGAATAATATCTTACTCAAAAAATATCGAATATGAGGGGCTAAAATCAAAGGCTGTCAATGTAGATAACAAGTATTTTTCTATATCTATTGCACAGCACAAAGAAGGTGAATACAGCTTTGTTTTGCTTCAATCAGAGGATCAGATTAACTGGAAAATCAAGGCTGATATTTCAAAGTTATTTGAACAGCTACCTCAGGAGCTTGAATTAAGATATCTTAACGGATATTATACGGCTCATTTGAAAAATAAAAATGGATTTGTAAGATATATTTCAACGGATACTATTACATGGGAAGAGATAAATCTTGAATTTCAAGATATCGCAGGAGGCAGAGGTATATTTTGGGGATTAGATTCAAATGCATCCGTATACAGTTCTTCTGATCTTAAAGAGTGGACAGTTTTTTCGAAAATGCCTGATTATGTTGTAAACAGCACAATGGGTATTAATCTAAGCTTGAATGATAATAGTATAGTTGTAAGTCATTATAATCCTAATTGGGGTATGAAAAACTATTCAAATGGATTAGAGGTACTTCAAAAAGATGAATTGTCTTTTAAGCCTGCATTGGGATATTATGCGGATTTTGGAAGAACTATTGATATTGCTTGGACTAACAAGGGCTATATTTTAGCTGCTGAAAATGACTATGAGCATAAAGCGAATATTGAACTTTATCGTTCTTATGATGGTGTTAATTGGGGCAAGGATAATAATATTACACAAGTATTAAGGGAATTAAATGCCTCTAAGCATTTAGATTCACAGATTAACATATTAATTGAGGTGGTCAAAAAAAAGATTGATATGCTTACTCAAAAAGGTGAAGACCTGCCAGTTATGGTTCGCTTAGATTCAGAAGAAATAGAATTTGACCAGCCTGCGCTACTAAAAAGCGGAAGAGTTTATGTTCCGGTAAGGAAAATATTTGAAGTACTAGGTGGTAGCGTAAGCTATGATGGCACAAAAAAAGAGATAAAAGGTGTTTTAGAGAATAAAACGATTATATTTAGGATTGGTGAAAGCAATGCATTGATAAATAATGATAGGGTGGCTATCGATGCTCCAGCAACAATAATTAATGGAAGAACTCTAGTGCCAGTTAGATTTGTAAGCGAATGTATTAATAAAGAGGTAAAATGGGACAAGGAAGATTATATTGTTGATTTGATTACAAGTCAGGTTTCTAATTAATATTTAATCCTTTTTGAATGATATGCTAAAAAGAAAAGGTTATAATTAGGTTGTATAGAAAGTATATCTTTGAGGTAGTGTCAAGTGGTTTATGAAAACTCGAAGGAGAAAAAAAGATCCAATAGGACCCTAAAAAATTTGAGTGTATCTACTTTTTGGCAGACGGACGTCGCCCTTGACAGCACCTAAAAGCAATGCTTAAAAGAGTTACCGACGGCGATAACTCAAGAACAGATCCACTTATCCCGTCGCATTCTAGACATTGTAGCGTTGCTTTTAGGAGCCATCAAGGGTAAATCGAAATCAGAGATTTCGACGACTGTTTTTTACCTCGGGCTTAAATCTAAGTACAGATGGATTCGGATTGACGATTTTGAAGTT
>DFYO01000033.1 GCA_002381865.1 Clostridiales bacterium UBA4080
AGTACTGACGTAGAATCTAGGTAATCGGAGGTGAGCTAAATGCCATAATCAGCCTTGTGAAGGACACATCCTGCAAGCAATAGCTATTGTTTTCAATAGCTATATTTTGAAAGCTACCCCTTTGGCTATAACAATATGTTATTTCGACCATAATTTTTTAAAATTTAGCAAAATAATTATGAATTTATCCAAAAATGAAGGATACGAGATTTAAACTTGCATTTTTTCTTGTTAAGCTATTTTTGCTATGCTATAATATATTTACTTAAATTGCTTTTTATTAAGTGCTTTTTATTTATCCAATCTTAACAGGAGGTAGTCATAATGAATGAAAACTACGGTTTTCCACCAAAGCAAGGCCTTTATGATCCCCAGCAGGAAAAAGACAGCTGTGGTGTAGGTTTTGTTGCTCATATCAAAGGGCAAAAATCACATAAAATTGTTCAACAAGGCTTAGATGTCCTTGTAAACCTAACACATCGAGGTGCTGTTGGTTCGGATGCAAACACCGGTGACGGTGCGGGCATTTTGATACAAATTCCACATAGATTTTTCCTTAAAGAAACCTCAAAGCTCGGCCTTTCCCTTCCCTCTGAAGGCGAATATGCTGTAGCTATGCTTTTCCTTCCGCAAGAGCCAAACTCAAGATATTTTTGTGAAGGCATCTGTGAAAAAATACTTGAAGAAGAAAAGCTCAAGCTAATCGGTTGGAGAAATGTTCCTATTGATGAAAAAGCTTGTGGTCTTACTGCAAGTGGAACACGTCCAATGATTCATCAGCTTTTTATCGAAAAAGGTGCTTTTACACCTGAAGAATTCGAATTAAAACTATATATCACAAGAAAAAAAATCGAAAATGCTGTAAGAGCTAGCAAAAGAGCTTATACAGAAGCCTTTTATATCTGCAGTATGTCAAGTAAAACTATTATATATAAAGGACAGCTGCTGGCTCATCAGATACCCGACTTTCTTCCTGACCTTTGTGATGAAGATATGGTCAGCGCTATCGCTCTTGTTCATCAGCGTTACAGCACTAATACCTTTCCTTCTTGGGACAGAGCCCAGCCGTTTAGATATTTAGCCCATAACGGAGAGATTAATACCTTGCGCGGAAATATTAACTGGATGAATGCTCGCGAAGGAATTTTAGAATCTTCTGTATTAGGAGATGAAATCAAAAAAATATTCCCTATCATTGATCCAAACGGATCTGACTCAGCAAATCTTGATAATGCTTTAGAGCTTTTGGTTGCAAGCGGAAAATCTCTTGCACATGCAGTTTCAATGCTAGTTCCCGAGGCATGGCAGGAGCATTCTCACATGGACCCTGATAAAAAAGCATTTTATGAATACCACGCAGGAATTATGGAGCCTTGGGATGGCCCTGCAGCTATCGCCTTTACTGATGGTGTCCAAATAGGTGCAACTCTCGACCGTAATGGTCTTCGTCCTGCAAGATACCTTGTTACTAATGACGACTTAGTAGTAATGGCTTCTGAAACAGGAACATTAAATTTTGAGCCTGAAACAATAACAAAGAAAGGCCGACTTCAGCCTGGTAAAATGTTTCTAATAGACACAAAAGAAGGCCGAATAATTTCCGACAAGGAAATCAAGGATTCCCTTTCTAAAGCAAAGCCATATAAAAACTGGATCGAAGAGAATAAAATCCTTCTTGAAGATATGGAGGTTCCGCATAAAATAACACATCTTGGAAAAGACAGACTTCTACAGCTCCAAACTATATTTGGATATTCTGAGGAGGAACTTAAGAAAGTTATTGCACCTATGGTTGTATCTGCAAAGGAGCCAATTTGTTCAATGGGAAATGATGCTCCTCTAGCTGTTCTTTCTAAAGAGCCTCAATTATTATATAACTATTTCAAGCAATTATTTGCTCAGGTTACAAACCCACCAATTGACCCAATCAGAGAAAAGCTAGTTATGTCTTTAATTCAGTTTTTAGGCGATAGAAGAAATCTTCTTGCTGAATTTGATACACAAGGTGCAACAAATTTCATCGAGTTAAAGCACCCTGTCCTAGATAACGCAAGCTTTGAAAAGCTAGTTCATATTAATCACAAGGATTTTCGCTCCATAAAAATACCAGCAGTTTTCCCTGTTGATGGCAAAGAAAATTCTCTTGAAACAGCTTTAGAGCAGCTTAACAGATATGTTACAGATAATATTAATGAGGGCTATAATCTAATTATTCTTTCTGACCGCAATGTAGATAAATATCACGCTCCAATTCCAAGCTTACTTGCAGTTGCATCTGTTCATCATTATTTGATACAGCAAAAACTTCGTATGAAGGTTGATATTATAGTTGAAACCGGAGATGCAAGAGATGTTATGCACATGGCACTGCTTATAGGCTACGGTGCTGATGCTATCAATCCTTATATTGCATTTGATAGTATCGCAAATCTTGTTGATACAGGTCTATATATCAATACCGATAAACTAGATTACGACAAAGCCTTTAGTAATTTCAAAAGAGCACTTGGTGACGGATTATTAAAAACCTTCTCAAAAATGGGAATAGGAACGCTTCAAAGCTATCACGGCGCACAAATATTTGAAGCAGTAGGTATTAGCAGTAAGGTTATCGATAAATATTTTATAAATACCCCTTCCAGAATTGAAGGAGTAAGCTTAGACACTATTGCTGAAGAAGTACTTGCAAGACATCACCAGGCCTTTAATACCCTTAGAACTCCATATATTTCGCTGCCTGTAGGTTCAAATCATCAATGGCGAAAAAAAGGTGAAGATCATCTGTTTAATCCAGATACTATAGTCAAACTACAGCAATCCTGTCGAAACAACGACTATAATTTATTTAAGGAATATGCTCAGATAATAAACGATCAGAGCACTCACCTAAATACAATAAGAGGAATGTTGAAATTCAAAAGCTCGGACTCTATTCCTCTTGATCAAGTTGAGCCAATTGAGAATATTTTAAAAAGATTTTCAACTGGAGCAATGAGCTTTGGTTCTTTAAGTCGTGAAGTACATGAAACTCTAGCAAAGGCTATGAATTCTATTGGTGGAAAGTCAAATTCTGGAGAAGGCGGCGAATCTGAAGACAGGCTTTATAACGATAGTTTAAGAAGCTCCATCAAGCAAGTTGCATCTGGACGTTTTGGCGTTAATACGGATTATTTAGTAAATTGTACTGAATTGCAGATAAAAATGGCACAGGGCGCAAAGCCTGGGGAAGGTGGGCATCTTCCTGGTGATAAGGTAACTGAAGATATTGCAAAGGTTCGTCATTCAACACCGGGAATTGATCTTATTTCTCCTCCACCTCATCATGATATTTACTCCATTGAGGATTTAGCTCAATTAATTTTCGACCTTAAAAATGTAAACTCTGATGCTCGAATAAATGTTAAGCTAGTTTCTGAGGTTGGTGTCGGTACTGTTGCTGCTGGTGTATCAAAAGCTCATGCTGATGTAGTCCTAATCTCTGGACATGACGGCGGTACAGGTGCCGCTCCTTTAAGCTCTATAAAAAATGTTGGTCTTCCTTGGGAGCTCGGCCTTGCTGAAACTCAGCAAACCTTGCTTATGAATGACCTTCGAAGCAGAATTGTAGTTCAAACTGATGGTCAGCTTAAAACCGGGCGTGATGTTGCAATCGCTACACTTCTTGGGGCTGAAGAATTTGGTTTTGCTACTGCTGCACTTGTAGTATGTGGATGTATTATGATGAGAAAATGTCAAAATAATACCTGCCCGGTAGGAGTTGCAACTCAGGACCCTGAGCTTAGAAAAAATTTCACCGGAAAACCTGAGCATCTTGTTAACTTTTTTACCTTCTTAGCCTCAGAGCTTAGAGAAATCATGGCAGAGCTTGGCTTTAAAACAATTGATGAAATGATAGGCAGAGTTGATATGCTTGAACCAAATTACGAAATACTTAACAACAAAACTCGTAATATTGATTTTGATGCAATTCTTCACAGACCTGAGCTTCCATCAAGAATTCAGCCAAAATGTGTAAAAGCACAAGAGCATGAAATAAACGATATTTTAGACAGACAATTAATTGCCGATGCACAGCCTGCAATTTGTGACGCCAAAACTGTAAAAAACAAATATACCATTCGTAATATCAACCGTTCTGTCGGCACAATGCTAGCTGGCGAAGTTGCAAAAATAAGAAAAACCAACAAATTAGAGGATGATACAATTAATTTCAAATTTATCGGTTCTGCTGGACAAAGCTTTGGAGCATTTGCAACTAAAGGAATGACCTTTGAACTTGAAGGTGACTGCAACGATTATCTTGGTAAAGGGCTATCTGGTGCAAAGCTTATAGTATACCCATCCTCAAAAGCAATTTTTGAACCCTCAGATAATATAATTGTTGGCAACACGCTGCTTTATGGCGCAATATCTGGCGAGGTTTACATCAATGGTATGGCTGGAGAACGTTTTGCAGTTAGAAATTCAGGTGCTACGGCCGTTGTAGAGGGCGTTGGAGATCATGGCTGCGAATACATGACTGGCGGTGTTGCATTAATCCTAGGAAACACTGGCAGAAACTTCGCTGCTGGTATGAGTGGCGGTGTAGCTTATGTCCTTGATGAAGCTGGTGATTTTATTTCTCAAAGATGCAATCACCAAATAGCACTTCCCGAACAAGTAACTGATCAAGATGATATCCAACTAATAAAAGCAATGATTGAAAAACATGTTCTTTATACAAATAGTAAAAAAGGCAAGCAGATACTTGGAAATTTTGAAACATATATTCCAAAATTCATAAAGGTAATCTCACCTGCCTACAAAAAAATCTTGGCTGCAAACAAGCAGGCTGTAATTACGGAGGTGTAATATGGGAAAACCAACCGGATTTAAAGAATTTGAACGTAAAACCGGAAGCTATAAGCCTGAAAAGGAAAGAATAAATAACTTTGAGGATATTTATATTCCTTTAGATTATTCAGAGGTGCAAACACAAGCCTCCCGATGTATGGACTGCGGAGTTCCTTTTTGTAACTATAGCTGTCCTCTTGGAAATCTAATTCCCGATTTCAATGATTTAGTTTTTAACGGTCAATGGAAAAAGGCATTGCAACTTCTTCACTTAACAAATAATTTCCCTGAATTTACAGGAAAAATATGTCCAGCACCTTGTGAAAGCGGTTGTGTATTAGGATTAATAAATCCCCCTGTTACAATTGAGCAAATAGAATTATCTCTTGCTACAATGGGCTGGGAAAACAACTGGATAAAGCCGCTTCCTCCCGCTCTTAAGACTGGTAAAAAGGTGGCAATCATAGGTTCAGGACCTTCTGGATTAGCCGCTGCACAGCAATTAGCAAGAATTGGTCATTCTGTTACTGTTTTTGAACGTGCTGATGAAATAGGCGGTTGCTTAAGATACGGTATACCTGATTATAAATTACCAAAAAGCTATATTGACCGAAGAGTAAATCAGATGAAAGCTGAGGGTGTAAAGTTTATTACCTCCTCTAATGTAGGAACCGATATTTCTGCTGATCGTTTAATAAGTGATTTTGATGCAATCTGTCTTACTGGAGGCTCCACTGAGCCAAGAGATTTGTCTGTATCTGGCAGAGGTCTTGATGGAATATACTTTGCAATGGATTATCTTCCACAGGCAAACAAAAGAGCTGCTGGAAAGCAAATACCATCTAAAGAGCTAATCGATGCTAAAGACAAAAGGGTTATTGTAATAGGAGGCGGAGATACAGGCTCTGACTGTGTTGGTACAGCTTTAAGACAAGGTGCTATCGATGTAATTCAGCTTGAGCTTCTGCCAATTCCTCCTACTGAAAGAGATGCTTCTCAGCCTTGGCCAGTTATGCCAAAGCTTCATAAGTCTTCCTCTTCTCACTTGGAAGCAGAGGCAGTTCTTGGAAAGGATGTAAGGAACTTTAGTGTAGGTACAAAATCCTTTGAAGGAATAAATGGTATAGTTACAAAAATAAACTGTATTAAACTGGATTGGATTCCTCAAGAAAACGGCGGTTTTCCAAAAATGCAGGAAATTCCTGGAAGCGAATTTTCTCTAGCTGCAGATATAGTACTTTTTGCAATGGGCTTTCTTCACCCCGAGCATACTGGAATTCTCGAGCAACTCGGCGTAGAATTTGATGCTCGTGGAAATGTTAAAACAGATTCAAATTATTCAACAAATATTGACAAGGTTTTTTCTGCTGGTGACATGCGTAAAGGTCAGTCCCTTGTAGTTCATGCTATTGCAGAGGGTCGAAATCTTGCCGAAAAGGTAGATAAATACCTGATAAACCAATAAATATTTTCAATTTCATAATACATATACAAGAATAGCGTTCGGCGAACGCGTTTCTTGTATAATAGAAAAGTTTGGTCTCTTGCAAGCAAGACGAACTTTCCCATTCTATTAAAAAACTGCTATACAATAAATTGTGCAGCAGTTTTTTTGTTATATAAAAAAGTGTGTTCCTTATAATGTTTTTCTTAAAGCAGGTTAATCAGCTGTATAGCTTATAATGTATTTCATATTATTAATGTTAGCATTATCAAAAACATCCCATCTACCATGGATATTATTTTTAGCGCAAAGCCTTTGAAAATGTGATAAACCAATACCCATATCAACATATTTGCTTTTACTTTCATTGTTCATCTCACAATAAAAATGTATAACATCTTTTTCCTTGATTGCTCTCCACGGCTGGTCATTCATGGAGGAAGGAGCCATTCTCATTGCTTCTAACGGTTCATAAAAAGCCTCCGCTTGTTCTTGGGAAAGCTTTTTGAAGGGCTCATTATTAAAAAAAAGCTCTCCAAAAGGTTTTCTGCTATGGTAGTTGCTTCCCATTAAATTCTGAACAAAGCTCTTTTTTTCTCCCCTGTTTCCAATAGCAATAACAGCAGGTATTTTATCCTCTTGTGCCAATTTGAACATTTTATACAAATTTTTTCTGCTAAATGTACCTCCCAGCCAGCAGCTTTGAATATTACTATCCGTTAAATCAAGCACTATATTCTCTAGTACAAAACCATAATCCATAATCTGCTTTACAGAATTATCAGTTGTTGCAAATATATAACTAGGATTGCCAGTAATTACCCCATAGGTTCCAATTCTTTTAACCTTATTTTTCTTCATAAATTTCTGGTCAACCAGATTAAATTCAAAACAATTCCCAAAAATGCCCTTGTTCTCTTTATTTATAACTTTTGTAACAATTTCCAATTTATCCTTATCAAGACCTTCTTCCGAAAAATTCCTTGTGGAAATACGTTTTAATATCGTCTCCATATTATCTCGCTCCTTTATCTTACAAAAATCAGCCTTGTTTCTCTAAATAAAGTATACTATTTATAAATATCTCAGTCAACTATCACTGCTTCAACACTAAGGCTTTTAACTTATATGCATATATTAAACTATTACTTTCCTACCGCTAGTCACTTGTTTGTCTATAATAATAGGCAGAATCCAATAGGATTCTGCCTTAATCTTTAATACAAAGATTCAATTATTGTTCAACAATAAAGCTGTTAAAAAATATTAACTCAAACTCTATTTGTTAACCTGTTCCATAGAAAACTTGCCTGCAATAGGAAGTTCAAACCATTCTCCTTGATATGCTTTTATTAGCATTACAATCCACAGAACAAATACGCCAATTCCAACAAATGGAATCATCATCCACCCAAGAATCGGTATCATTCCAAGTACAGTATAAAGAACAAATGTAAATACTACTACTACAAGGGATTGAATTGAATGAAATTTAACAAACTTGCTTTCCTTTTCCATTACTAAAAAAATAATTGCAGTAATTGGAGAAAATGCAATCGCAAGCAATGCTACTAAATTCTCATCCATTCCCAATGAAGACTTTCCAATTGGTTCTAATTTGTTAGCTAAATAATCTCCTTTCATTTAAGTATTGAACGATATTGTTCACATTATTTTAACATACCCTTCATTACTTGTCAAAATCTCTTATCAAACAAGCTATCCTAATTTTTTTATCCAATAAGATACCCTCAATTATTTTTATTATTTCCCCTAAAAGACCTTTTAAATATATCAGGCCTTTCTTGTTCGAATATCAAAGGCTACGGCAATAATAAATATAATCCCTTTTACAACATATTGATAGGACACATTAATACCCATAAGGTTCATACCATTAGTTAAGGACATAATTACAAGTGCACCAATTATAGTATTTGTTACCCTTCCTACACCCCCGCTTACAGACACTCCACCTATATATGATGCCGCTATAGCATCAAGCTCAAATCCAAGCCCGGCAGTAGGTGTTGCAGATGCCAGCCTTGACGTATAGAGTATTCCAGCTAAAGCTGCCATCATGCTAACTGATGCAAAGGACATAAGTGTAATTTTTTTAACATTAATACCAGATAACGCAGCAGCCTCCTCGTTACCTCCTATACCGTATACATAGCGTCCAGTTTTTGTTTTGTTTAAAATAAAATTATATACAGCTAGTACTATTCCTACAATAATTGCTGTCCAGGGTATTCCCTTATATCCAGCCAAAACCCATACAACAGTAAAAATCACCGTAGAAAAAGCAAGAATCTTTGTTGCATAAATTGCCTTTGAATTAACATGAAAATTATACTTCAAAAGGTTGCTTCTATTCTTAAGTGTATAATATATCATCATACAAATACCGAGCATACCAATTATAACCGTTAATACATGGAAATTACCAGCCATAATATCTGGAATATAACCATTTGAAATCGCTTTGAAGGTTTCATCCTTAACTATTATTGTTCCGCTCCCCGCAGTTATCAAGGATAGTAATCCCCTGAAAATAAACATCCCTGCCAAAGTAACAACAAAGGCGGGAACCTTTATATATGCTACAAGAACTCCTTGATACAATCCAATTAATATACCTATTACCATTACCGTTGGAATTGCAATTCCTACATGTACTCCATTTTTTAATAATATTGCAGCAATAGCTCCCAAAAATCCCGCTACATATCCAACTGATAAATCAATATGGCGAATAATCAATATAACTGTCATTCCTATTGCCAGAACTGCTACATATCCTGTTTGATTAATCAAATCACTGATATTTCTCGAGGACAGAAAACGTCCATCTGTACCTAGCCCAAAAAAAACAAAGATAATAATCATAGCAATATACATTGCATAATCCCTTATATTGTTTTTTAACAGTTCTTTAATTTCATCAATAAAACTAATTTTAACTGTCTCTTTTTTCACTTGATCCATGATTACACCTCCATTGATTTTGTTGCCATTGTCATTACTTTTTGTTCAGTTGCTTCTGCCGCAGATAATTCCCCTGTAATTTTACCCTCTGCCATTACATATATCCTGTCGCTCATACCCAATACTTCAAGCAATTCTGATGATATCATCAATATGCTCATACCTTCCTCAACTAACTTATTCATTAAGGAATAAATCTCGAATTTTGCTCCAACATCAATCCCTCTTGTTGGCTCATCTAATATCAAAACCTTTGGACCTGCAAAAAGCCATTTTGCTATAGAAACCTTTTGTTGATTTCCTCCACTAAGCTTTCCTACCTTTTGCATTATGGATGGTGATTTAATATTAATTGAGCTTCTATACTCATTTGCAATATTGATTTCTTCGTTCTCATTAATAACCAGATTCTGTTCAAGCTTATCAAGATTTGTAATTGATATATTATATTTTATGTCCTGAATTAATATAAGCCCGTTTCCTTTCCTATCCTCTGAAACATATGCAATTCCTGCTTGCATTGCATCTTTTGGCGTTCTTAAATTAACTGGAACATTATCAACCATTATTACTCCGCTTTCAATTTCATATCTTGGAGTGTTTCCAAAAATACTTAATGCCAGCTCAGTTCTTCCTGCTCCCATTAATCCTGCAATTCCTACAATCTCACCTTTTCTTATATGAAGATTAACATCATTTAAAATGACCCTTTCACTTTCAACATCCTTTACTGTCCAATTTCTTGCCTCTAAAAATATGTCTCCAAATTCTTTTTTATTTCTTATTGGATAAATATTTTCTATTTCACGACCTACCATATATTTTATGATTTCCTGCTCTGAAATTCTTTTTTCACTTACATCAATAGAGCAAATAGTTGCTCCATCCCTCAGTACAGTAATCGTATCTGCAATTGCTACTACTTCCTTCAGCTTATGTGAGATCATAATACATGTAACACCTTGTTTTTTTAATTCTCTCATCAGCTCTAGTAAATTGGCACTATCATCCTCATTTAGTGCCGCTGTAGGTTCATCTAAAACTAAAAGTTCAACATTTTTGCTTAATGCTTTAGCTATTTCTACAAGTTGTCTTTTCCCAACAGATAGATTTTTTATTTTTGTTGAAGGATTAACCTCCAGCTTAACCTTTTTTAGCAGCTTATCTGCTTCTACAATAGTTTTATTCCAATCAACTGTTTTTTTGTTCATTAGCTCATGTCCGAAAAATATATTTTCATACACCGTAAGTTCAGGAATCAAAGCAAGTTCCTGATATATTATTGCAATCCTCTTTTCCTCACTATCAGCTATCGCCTTATACTTTTGTTCCTCGTCTTTATAAATAATATCTCCCGAATAAGTACCAAAAGGATATACTCCGGACAAAACCTTCATCAAGGTTGACTTGCCTGCTCCATTTTCACCAACCAGACAATGAATTTCTCCTCTTTTAACCTTGAAATTCACATTACTTAAAGCCTTCACTCCTGGGAATTCTTTAGATATATTCTTCATTTCAAGAATGAATTCACTCATTGTTGTGCCTCCTTAAAAATAAGGCTGGCCAGGATCACTTAATACTTATGAGTCCAACACCAGCCTTTATTTGTTATCCACTAGCTATTCGCTCTATGCTTTGGCATCGAGCTGTTCCCCTAATACCTTAAAGAATAAGAGAACCTATCAAAATTTCATCAATCCATTATAGCCCTGTAAAATCTCCTGCCTGATAATACCCTGAGTCAATTAATGCACCTAAAACATTTTCTTTTGTTACTACTACAACTGGTGTTTGTTTTGATGGTACATCCTTTGAAAGGTTGTTATAAGTTGCGTCTGTTGCAGGTGTTTTCCCAGCAATAATATCAATTGCCATATTCATTGCATCTGTTGCTAATGTACGTGTATCTTTAAACACTGTCATAGATTGTTTTCCGTCAATTATGTATTGAACTGAAGCTTTTTCAGCATCTTGTCCAGTTACAAAATATTTTGTTACATCATTGTCTGCAGCAAATACATCTGCAATAGAACGAGCTGTTCCATCATTAGGAGCTAAAATATAAACTTGACCTTTATCAGCTGCTGCTGCTTTTGTTAAATGAGATTCTGCTTTTGATTTAGCTTCGTTGAAGTCCCAATTTGTTGTAACTTGTCCAATAATCTTTGATAATTCATCACGTGTAAGCTTTGCTTTGTCTTTAAGTGCTAAAGCTTCTTCTGAATTTTTAATAACGAAGGTTCCGTCTGCAATCTTAGGTTGTAAAACATTCCAAGCACCTTCAAAGAATAAAAATGCATTGTTATCTGTTGCAGCTCCTGCATAAAGATAAAGTGGATTTCCAGTTGAAGTTGCATTATCAACTAGGTATTTACCCATTGCTTCACCTACAGATATACTATCAAAGGTTACATAGTAATCTAGGTTTTCAGTATCAGTAATCAGCCTGTCATAAGAAATAACAGTAACTCCAGCTGCTTTAGCTGCATCTACTGAAGCTGCTGCTGCCGCTGCGTCTTGAGCACAAATAATCAGAACTTTAATTCCTTTTGCAATCAGTGTTTCAACATTTGTTTTTTCAGTAGCTGAGTTTCCTTGGCTAAACAATACCTCTACTGATAAACCCGCATCCTTAATTGCATTTTCAAAGCTCTTTTGATCTTGTATCCATCTTGGCTCATCCTTTGTAGGAAGTACAATACCTACATCTACAGTACCTTTTTCTGCGTCCTTAGGTGCATCTGTTTTGCTCGATCCGCATGCTGCCAATGATAATGCCATTGCTAATACCAATACTAGTGCCAATAATTTCTTCATACTGTTTCTTTCCTCCTATTAGTTTAATATTTGTTATGTGGTAATAATATCCCAAACAGTCTATTCTAACAATAGAAGCATTTAACATCTAATATGATTAATTTGCTATTTTTCAATCTAGTCAAAACAAACTAAAAAATATTGCTATTTCTAATGATTAATAGCAATATTTTTCAGCATTCCTGTTTATTAATTTGTTTGATATACATCTTTACTTAAATGAAAGCCATCTTTAATAATTGTACTGTCTAAATTGTCCTTTGTTACACTTTGAACATCAATATATATATATGGTATATCATAAGTTCCATCATTTATTATTCCCTGATACTCCGGTTTTTCGCCATTGGCAAGTTTCAAGCAAGCCTCTACTGTCTCTTCAACAAGATTTTTTATTGGTTTATATACTGTCATTGTTTGCATATCCATTACAATTCTCTGGCATGCAACAAGGTCAGCATCCTGCCCTGTTACCTTAACCTTTTCTGTTATCTGCGCCTCTGCCAAGGCATCAATTACTCCCCATGCCAAAGAATCATTTCCACAGATTACAGCATCAATTCTATCCTTATTAAGCTTAATCTGCTCTGAAGCAAAGGTATATGCATCCTCTCTAACCCATCCATCTACCCACGTTTCAGCTATTATTGATATTTCCTGTTTATCCAAATAGCTTTTCAAAACTTTTTTTGCCCCTTCATTGATAAGTGTAGAATTATGGTCATTTTTCGAACCATTAATTATCATATATCCACCTGATGGCACTTTCTCTACAAGATGCTTTGCCATCTCTTCTCCTACTTTATAGTGGTCAAAGGAAATATATAAATCCGCATTGCCATCAGCTACAAGCCGGTCATACGAAATAACCGGGACATTAATGCTTTTTGCTGCTTGTACACATCTCTTTTCCGTATATGAATCATTAGGTGCAATAACAAGTACATCAATTTTCTGCTTTAGCATATCCAACACTTGATTGTATTGTATTTCCGAATCATTATTTGCATTTTTTACAATAACATCTATATCCTTTTGTTGTGCTATTGCCATAAATATATCCCTATCTCTTATCCACCGGTCCTGCATAAGCGTTCCCATAGAAAATCCTACCTTAACCTTGTTAACAGGCTTCGGCAACTCCTTCTTCGAGGTATCCTTTGTACAAGATGCAATTACAAGCATACAAAATATACAAATTACTGTTATTAAAAAGTGTTTATAGCTCTTGGTTTTATTCAAAATATCTCCTCCCTAATTTTTATTGAACGAAACTTTTCTTATATTCGCTTGCCGTATACCCTGTTGCTTTTTTAAAAATTTTCGAAAAATAATTTGGCTCTGTATACCCCACCATATACGAAACATCCTTTATAGAGAATTCTTCATTTTTCAGAAGCTCTTTTGCTTTATCTATTCTTATCTGTGCAAGCTTATCGCTAAAATTCATGCCCGACTCCTCTTTATAAAACCTGCTAAAGTAATATGGACTTAAGCATACCTCTTTTGCAATTTCTTCAAGTGATAACTCTTTATCATAATGTTCTAGCATGTATTGATTAGCCTTTTGTATTATGGAGAAATTTTTCCCCTTTCTGCCCGACAATATTTTTTGTACAACCTCATCAATATAATCCTTGCTTATCTGCCAAAGCTCTTGTTCATCCCTGGCTTTTATTATTTTTTCAATAATATTATAATTTAAAGCATCCCATCTTTTCCCGTTTTCAATGAAAAACTCAACCATACATTGCTTATATAACTCTAAGTTCATTTGTGATTCAATACTCAGTTTGTCGATAACCTTAGAAAATGCGGCCCTAATTGATTCCTCATCATGCTTTAAAATTTTCGAATAAAACTCTTCTTCAAACAACTCCTTATGGTTTTCAAACACTGCATTATTCTCAATATCCATATCCTCTGAATGAAGAATAAAACCATGCAGAGAATTCAAGCTGCTTTCCTTCGTTACAAATTTCAAAGCCTTTACTGCTTCCTTGTATGATTTTTTTCCCTCTGAAAGACTTGAGCAAAAGCCACCAATTCCAATAAAAACCTCTGGATAATCCGCTGGAATTTTGTCTAAAATACTTTTTGCCATTCTTAAGCTAGCTGTTTTTTGCTCTTGCTTTTTATTTTTTTCGTTATTAAATACATAAATAATTATTCTATTAAAGCTTAATGGCCCAACAATGCAGCAACAAAGTGATTGCAATATCTTTTTGATTTTTCTATAAAAAATATCCTCTGTCAAGAACTTGTTTTCTTCAAAGTCTCCAAATACCTCAATTGCTATTACGTACCCCGAATAAGTATTATACCCCAGCCAATTGCAATAATTTTCCAGTTCTTCAGTATTCTCTCCTCCGAGTCCCAAAAGATTAACAAAGCTTGTTTCCATAACCGGAATAACCATTTCAAGCTTTTCTCTTTGTTCTATCTGTTTAATAATATCTGCCTTTTGAAGTGCTGCCTCGTCTGCTTTTCTAGTCAAAACCTCAATGAAAACATCCTCTTTTACTGG
Organism: Clostridiales bacterium UBA4080; assembly: GCA_002381865.1. Taxonomy (GTDB): domain Bacteria; phylum Bacillota; class Clostridia; order Lachnospirales; family Vallitaleaceae; genus UBA4080. The sequence continues at coordinate 14,613 of DFYO01000033.1, forward strand.
TTTAAGAAGATAATCCCGAACCCCCATTGCCGCTGCCTCTACAGCATAATCAAAGTATTCAAATGCCGAAATCACAATAAAGCTCACTCTTGAATCTACATTTCTAATCTGTTTAATAGCATCCAGCCCATTTATTCCCGGCATATTTATATCCATAATTATAACATCCGGGTGAAGTGTGTATGCTTTTTCAATTGCATCCTTTCCTGATCTCGCTGTCCCAACAATCTCAATATTCTCAAGATTTTTCTTAATCATATATACAATTGACTCTACTGCAATAGGTTCGTCATCAACAATAAGTACTTTACACATCCTTTTTTGCACCTCCCCTAAAAATTGAATTGTCCGTCGGTAAAAACAATATAATCTGAGTCATACTATCCTTATATCTTATATCCATTACTTTATCTGTTTTAAAAAACAATTGAAGCCTGCTTAATACATTGTTAATTCCTATTCCTGTTGTATGCCCAGTTTTTTTGCTTTTAGACTGGCTATCTCGATATTTCCCTTGTAAAATTAGCGAGATAGTTTCCCTCGGTATCTCAGGCCCTGTATTAGATATTATTACTCTGACTTTATCTTCTTCTTTTTCCACCTCAAGCTTAATGATTCCACCATTTTCTACTTTTGCTACTCCATGAATATACGCATTTTCAACCAAAGGCTGCAATGTCATCCTAGGTAATACAATATCTAGCATTGTTTGTTCTTCAGGTCCTTTGTAAACAAAATCTATCATGTCTCCAAATCTTGTTTGAAGAAGGCTCATATATGCCTTTACATTAAGTATTTCCTCCTCTAATGTTGCGTCCAGCTCCAAGCCCTTGAGATTATATCTCATAATATCAGCAAAATTCATCAAATACTCTCTTGTAATTTCATCTCCCTGAAGCATTGCAATATTAGCTCCAATATTAATCGTATTAAATATAAAATGTGGATTTACCTGAGATTGCAAAGTCCTAAGTTCAGCTTCTTTCAAGGAATGATTCATAGTAAGATTTTTAATCTTTTCTTCAATTAACGTCCTCTCCAAAAACTGCTTTTCTTTTATTTCATTAATATGATTTTTAATACTTACTGCCATCTTAGCAAAAGCTTTATATAAAATCCCTATTTCTGTACTTGAGTTTTCTTCTGGCAGTTCTACATCAAAATTACCATCCGAAATTTCCTTTGCATAGGTTGCAAGCTTAGTTATCGGCTTACTTATTTCAAAGCTGAATAACACTATAATTATAATAACTAGTACAATCGTAATTCCAAACATCATATAATTCAAGGTAAGGGTACGCGCACTTTCTCTTTCTAGCTCAACATATTTTTTTGTACTTTCCGACAGGTCACTGGTCATAATACCTTCAATATAATCTCCAATATAAGTATATTGTTTAACTGCTTCTTTATAGTAAGCAGTATAGCTTTCCACCTTATTATTACGTTTTGCAATAATTGTATCATCTAATACCTTCAAATACCTATTGACCATTTCTGTAAGATTTATTATTTTAATATCTCTTTCATTAAAATCCGCATTGCTATTAAGTGTATCACTATGTGTTGAAATGGAATTGACATACTCATAAAAGCTCTGCAGACTATCTGAGCTTCTTGTAAGCAAATATTCCTCTGTAATTCTCTGTACCTGTTCTATCTCGCTATGCAGCATTGTCATGTCCTGACTTTTATCTAATAAATCCGTTATATCCTTCATAAGAATTCTAGAAGATGCATAGCTGTAAACTCCGACAAATGCTGTTATGATTATCGCAGATACAAAAAATATAATAAGCTTTGTTCGATAGGTCATTCCTTTTTTTATTATAATCATATTTCACCTGTTCTTTACAATAATCCTTTTTTTCATTCCAAACCTTTTAAGTATAATTCAAAATTACTCAGGTCGATTGAATATAAATCAGTATTAATAAAATCACTGCTATTTTCACCTTCAATTTCCTGCATAAGCTTTTGGATTGTATAATAACCAATATCGTATGCATCTGGACAAATTGTACCATATACTACACCCCTTCTAATATAATCTAGGGTTTGAGGCATAGCACCATATCCTATCAGCTGAATATCTCCTACCTTATTATTATCTACAAGTACCTGTGCCACGCCTGGGGTAGATCTTTCATCCACACATATTATTAAGCTAGTCTTATTATTACTGGCTATAGCTGACAAGGCTACCTTTTCTGTTTCAAACAATTCCGGATTGATTGAATATATATCTGTAATCTTAATTGATGGATATTTAGAAAACGAATCCATTATCCCCTGAACAATAAGGTTTTTATACTGTTCTTCTCCCTTAATCTCTGAGTTCCCCAAAATAATAGCCACGTTTGCACTATCCTCAGCAGCTTTTACAGCCATGTTTCCAACCATTGATCCAATCGCATAGTTGTTTGAACCAATCATTGTAGTATTTGAAATTGTAAAATTATCATTTTCATAAACAACTATTTCTGTTTTATTTTTTTTGACCTTTTCAATAATACCTTGACTTTGTATCGAATCTACTGCTTTAAGCGCTATTCCGTCAATCCCTGCAAAAAGAGCAAGTTCAACAGCATTTTCTAGAGAATCGATATCTCCTGAAGAAACCTGAATAAATTCAGTAAATACACCTAACTCTTCTGACGCTGCTATGGCTCCCTGTTGAAAAAGATTGCCGAAATATTCATCCTTGTTCTGAATAAGAACCTGAAAATGATACTTTGGCTGCTCAATAAAATTTTTTTTCTCCTCTTGAAACCCTGACTCACTTAATAATCTAATAAACATTACGGATATAAAAATCATCATGCCTGCCAGAGCAGCAAATATCCATCTCATCATAGCATAGCCCTTCTTTTATTAAAGTATTTAATTTATTTGGTATTTCTATTTATTTTTATTATATTTTATCCCTGCCTAACAAGCAAATATAATTTTCTGTTTTGCTTTTCCTTCCAATAACAATGTAAATTTAGTTCTTGATAACAAATTGTCAAATTTAAAAAATTTGTTTTGAATTTTTCTTGATAGTTTGATACAATAGCAATGTATGTTAATTCGGTAAAAACCTGCTTAGGGGTTTACTATATAACAGGTAAAACTTTATTTAAGGAAGGAGATCTAAAATGATTTATTCACATGAAGTTCAAAATATGTGTGTTGTTGCTAAAGGCGCAAAACACGGCCCAGCTCCAATTCCAGAAGAGGGCAAATGGGTAAAAGCATACGATGTTAAAGATATTTCCGGTTTAACACATGGTGTTGGCTGGTGTGCTCCACAACAAGGTGCATGTAAATTAACGCTTAACGTAAAAGATGGTATCATCGAAGAAGCATTAATTGAAACACTTGGATGTTCAGGAATGACACATTCAGCTGCAATGGCATCTGAAATTCTACCTGGAAAAACTTTATTAGAGGCATTAAACACTGACCTTGTTTGTGATGCTATTAATACTGCAATGAGAGAATTATTTCTTCAAATCGTATACGGAAGAACTCAAACAGCTTTCTCTGAAGGCGGACTTCCAATCGGCGCAGGCCTTGAAGACCTTGGCAAAGGCTTAAGAAGCCAGGTTGGTACTATGTTTGGTACAAAGGACAAAGGTACTCGTTACCTCGAAATGGCTGAGGGCTATGTTCTTAGCATGGGATTAGATGAAAACAACGAAGTTATTGGTTATAAATTCGTTCACCTTGGCAAAATGATGGATATGGTTAAAGCAGGTAAAACTGCTGATGAAGCAATGGCAAGTGCAACTAGCCAATATGGCAGATATGACGATGCTGTTAAATACATCGATCCAAGACATGAATAATCAATAATAATAGGAGGACGAAAAAATGGCATTATTTGAAAGTTATGAAAGAAGAATAGATAAAATCAATGCTGCTTTAAATGGCTTTGGTATCAAAAGTCTTGAAGAAGCTGAAGCAATTTGTAAGGAAAGAGGAATTGATGTAGCAGAGCTTGTTAAATCAATTCAGCCAATTTGCTTTGAAAATGCAGTTTGGGCATATATTGCTGGTGCTGCTATTGCAATTAAAAAGGGCTGTACTAAAGCATCTGATGCAGCTGCTGCTCTTGGAGAAGGTCTTCAGGCTTTCTGTATCCCAGGCTCTGTAGCTGACCAAAGACTTGTTGGTATAGGCCATGGTAATCTTGCTGCTATGCTTTTAAAGGAAGAAACTGATTGTTTTGCATTCTTAGCAGGACATGAATCCTTTGCTGCTGCTGAAGGCGCAATCGGTATTGCAAAATCTGCTAACAGAGTAAGAAAAGCTCCACTTAGAGTAATCTTAAACGGTTTAGGCAAGGATGCTGCATATATCATTTCTAGAATTAATGGCTTTACTTACGTAGAAACTGAATTAGATTATTATACAAATGAGCTTAAAATCATCAAGGAAATCCCATTTTCTAAGGGAGATAGAGCTGCTGTAAAATGTTATGGAGCAGATGATGTTCGTGAGGGTGTTTCAATTATGCACCATGAAAAAGTAGATGTTTCTATAACTGGAAACTCAACTAACCCTACTCGTTTCCAACATCCTGTTGCAGGAACATATAAAAAAGAATGTATCGAGCAAGGCAAGAAGTATTTCTCAGTTGCTTCAGGCGGCGGAACAGGAAGAACACTACATCCTGATAATATGGCTGCTGGTCCTGCTTCTTATGGTATGACAGATACTATGGGAAGAATGCATTCAGATGCACAATTTGCAGGGTCTTCATCAGTACCTGCTCACGTTGAAATGATGGGACTTATTGGTATGGGTAATAACCCAATGGTAGGTGCTTCTGTAGCAGTTGCTGTTGCAATCGAAGAATCATACAAATAAATCAATATTAATATCTAATCGAGTCAACACTTATCTAATAATAAAATCACTGCCTTACAAAAATGTATAGCAGTGATTTTTTTAGTTTTGTACTATTTCAAGCAATTAAATAATAGCTTTTTTCTCTAAGCTTTGTCTTTTTCTCAAACAAGTAACCATTTTCCCCTGAGTATATATTGAGATATCTTTGATGTAGGGACCATTACTACGGATAAAAGAGTCTCAATCATCTTCATCCATAAACCAGCCCACTGTATTAGTTTCTTTATAATGAGATGTATCTGCAAGAAGATCATTTTTCAGCTTGCCGTTTTCAAATCTAAATTTTGTAAGTGAAGTCGGCTTTACATTTGGCCCCTCCCAAAACCTTTTTATCTCTCCTCCATGATTAATATAATTCAGAAGTGCCTTGATAATTATTGCATGAGCAACAATCAAAACGTTATCGTTTGGGTGCTTATCTAATATTTCATCAAAAAAGCTCCCAACTCTTTTTGACAAATCCTCAAAGCCCTCCCCACTATCCGGAATATAATGCTCAGGTTTTTTCCAAAAATTAGTATGTTGCTTGGGATTGTTTTTTTCAACATCAGTTATCAGCTGCCCCTGCCAATCACCGAGGTTAATCTCTCTCAAATCATCTCGCGGTATTACCTTTATCTGTCTGTTACCTTTAATAATATTTGCAGTTTCCATCGCCCTAGGCAATGAACTTGAATAAATGATATCAATTTTACTATTGATTAATCTTTCCGCAAGCCACTTTGCTTGTTTAATTCCCAATATAGTTAGCGGAGAATTTAACTGTCCTTGAATTCTCCTGACTATATTCCACTTTGTTTCTCCATGTCTTGTTATATATATTTTTCCCATTTATGCCTCCATGCTCAGCTCAGATATTATTATGAAGTATATACATGTATATAATATACCTCCTCAAACCTATAGTCAAACTGCTTAGGCAACTTTTTTATTTCTTCAAAATCTCTACTATCTCTTGCTTCTATGTTAATTTTTCTTTATTTTTACTATTTATTAGTATATAATATATTTAGATTTTACATTATATAAAATATAATCTTAAGAGGGACGGATATGGAAGAAATTCGAATGAATGTTTTAGATGTTCAAGAAGGAATGATGACTTCAAAAGATGTAATTAATGAGGAAGGTATCTTTTTAATTCCAAAGGATACTATTATCAATAAAAATCATATATTAAAACTACAGCTCTATCAAATGAATTATGTTTTTGTTTATGAAAGACCAGTTATAGACGAAGCTCATAAAAGCATTGCACCCATTGAAAAAACAGAAAAAGACATTAAGATAACTCAATCAAAAGAATTTCAAGGGTTTATTAACAAATATATTTCTGGTGTTAGCTCTATAGAAAAAGAATTTTCAAAAGTAATTGATACAGCTTCCATTTCTTCTGAAAGTTTGACTGGTGTAATTGATTCCTTTATTACTGAGACAACCAATTCACAGCTTTTTTCATACCTATGCAGAGTCCAGACTGCTGATGATTCTACTTTCTCACATTCAATGAATGTCTCTATTTTAGCTACGATACTTGGCAAATGGTTAAAATGGAGTGAAAAGGATATCAATAATCTTTCTGTTGCAGGTCTGCTCCATGATATAGGCAAAACTAAGCTAGACCCAGCAATACTAAACAAAAAAGAACCCATTACTGATGCTGAATATGAATACCTCAAAACCCATACAACTCTCGGCTATAAAATGGTTGCACAAGCTACTCTTGATAATGGAATAAAGCAGGCTGTTCTTTTGCACCATGAAAAAATGAATGGTTCCGGTTATCCAATGAAACTGAATTGGGACCAGGTTCACAAATATGCCAAGGTAATATCAATTGTGGATATATATGACGCTCTTACCTCTGACAGACCTTATCATCAAAGGTATCATCCTTTAAAAGCCATACAAATTTTGGAAGAGGAATACTATGGAGTTCTTGAAACAGATTATTTATATGTATTTTTAGAAAACGTTGCTCACAATTTTCTAGGAAATCAAGTTCTATTATCAACTGGTGAAGAAGCAAGAATAATATTTATTAATTCCCAATCCCCTTCTCATCCAATAGTACAGACAAAATCATCAAAGTTTATAGATCTTTTAAGCTATGACTTTATTAAAATCGAAAAGTTTTTATAAATAATTTTGTTTTATAAGGATATCTGCTATTATTTAAATTTTTATAAAAAAATAATAATGCAATATATAATAAACCGCCTTCAAGGCAGACTTAATGTCTGAATGATTAGGCGGTTCTTCTTTATAACCTTGTTTTAACTTTTATTGTGTTTTTTTGAAATAAGTGTTTCTAAAAAAAATCTAAAGGCTTATTTTCATAACTTGCTAAGCTTTATCAGGCTCCTCATAAACCACTCCAAAGGTTTCCACTGTTACTTTAGCCATTATTTCAGGTTCATTTGGTCTGTCTGAATAATCTCTTTCTACAGCTACAATTCTTTGGGCTTCTTCTATTCCTTCTATTATTTTACCAAACGCTGCATATTGACCATCCAAATGTGGTGAATTTGCTACCATAATAAAAAACTGTGAACCAGCAGAGTCTGGATTTGCAGCTCTTGCCATCGATAAAACTCCAGTACTATGTTTTAACTGATTTGCAAATCCATTTTTTGTAAACTCACCCTTAATACTATATCCTGGTCCTCCCATTCCTGTGCCATCAGGACATCCTCCTTGAATCATAAAGCCTGGAATAACTCTGTGAAACTCCAATCCATCATAATAGCCCTTGTTAACTAAACTCACAAAATTATTCACTGTATTTGGTGCTATTTGTGGGTATAATTCCGCCTTCATAATATTACCGCTACCCATTTCAATTGTTACAACGGGATAATTCTTTTCCATATTTCCACTTCCTTATTTTATAATATTTTTCAAACTATTATATCAAATATTTATTATAATTAAAAGCTTTCTCAGCACCTTTTTCTTTTATGAATTCTTTGCTTTCTTGTAGTTTTTACTATGAAATGCTATAATTATTTATATCCTGAATTTTCTGACAAGAGGTGTTTATCTATGAAAAAAGAGCTTAATTATTTTAAAATACTACTCTTCTCTGTTCTTTTGCTAATAATTGCAAAGTTTATTTTCGAGGGTAAAATTTCTGAAATTATTGCTGCGTTCAAACCTTTTATTTATGCTAGTATTTTTATATATTTGTTTGGTCCTATCGTGAATCTTTTGCAAAGCAAGACCAGACTTAGCAGAATATATGCTTTAATACTAACCTATATTGGATTTTTAATATTTTTAGCATCCTTTTTTTCACTTATAGCTCCTAGTATTATTGATAGTATACGTCTTTTGATAGCTAATGTTTCAGAATCCAATATTAATAATTTGATTGCCTATTTAAAAGACTTGCCTATCATCTCAAATCTAATTGATTTTTCAAGCCTAGCTGCAATAATCACTCGTCTTGAAGAATTGCTTATTGAATACTCTTCAAATATTTTCAAATACTCCAGCACCATACTTAATTCTATCGGAAGTATTTTAATAACTGTTATAATGATGATTTTCGGTTTATTAATGTCTTTTTATGCTTTAAGAGATACAGATAATATAGCTACAAAAATGGAAAATATTATTTATGCATTTTTCAAAGAGGAATATGCTCTTAGAATAATACGAATTGCAAAGCTTACCGACAGCTCTATCAAAAAATACCTGTTTGGGAAGCTATACACCTGTTTAATTATGGGTATCCTTACTGCAATTGCAATGACTATTGTAAATATTGTTACTCCATTAAATATACCTTATATTCCTTTGATTTCACTTATTATAGGAATTTCAAATCTCATACCTTATATTGGCGCAATCTTTGGTACTACTCCCTGTATATTAATGGCCTTGCTATCCGGATTTTGGGAGGCTGTAGCATTGCTTGTTATTGTAGTAATAATACAACAAATCGACAACATTATTATTACTCCAAAAATCATTGGAGACACCGTTGGTCTCAAGCCTTTTTGGGTTATTGTTGCAATTTCAGTCGGCGGAGGCCTTTTCGGAATTACAGGCATGATATTAGCTGTGCCTTTTGTTTATGTATTCTTATTCTTAATTGAGGAAAAGGTTAATCTATACTTAAAAAACAAGTCAGCATCATAGCTTTTTTATAAGCTTTCTTCTTGTCACCAGTTTAATTTACTTATTATCTGATAGGTTAAAAATGATACAGTAGCTCCTAAAAATGAACCCCACGCCAAATCAATAACAGTAATAATAACTGGCCAATCCTTTAAAGTTGCATAATTTGTAAGATCATAGGTTGCATACGTAACCAGCCCAAAAAACATACCTGCAAAAATTGCATAGTCCAAGCTTCTTTTGTCTAATGCAGGAGCTATTACAAAAAATACCAGACCAGCTATATATAGCAAATAAAAAGCTATAGCTGCTATCCAGTTCGGACTTGGACTCATAATAAATCCAAGATATTTTTTGTATAATGTATTTGCGACAACACCAAGCCATATTAGATCAACTGCAAAAAAGGTAATAAAAGAAACTACGTATACTTTTATCCTTTTCCTGTTTCTCTATGGACGGTTATAATACTTTGGTCTAAATATCTTTCTCTCTCTTCAGCAGTAAAACTGCCATTATTTCCATGAGATATCTTCCATATATTTATTCTGCAATCTTTATCTTAATATCTG
>DFYO01000048.1 GCA_002381865.1 Clostridiales bacterium UBA4080
TTTTCACTGGTCTCGGACGGTTCTTCTGTGTTAATAAGAAGTGCAACACAGGGGGACGGTTCTTCTGTGTTAATAAGAACTAAATAGAAAAACTAAAAAAGGGGTTCTCCAGCAATAAAAATGCTTAAGGGGGACTCCTTTTTTAGAACACAAAAGAACCGTCCCCCTGTGTCTCCCTTGTGTTCTATTAAAATTCGATTAAGTTGGGATTGTAGCTATTGACAGCTATTTGCATAAAGCTTAAACTTAAATAAAACACTTAAAAATTAAAAAAGGATGTGAAATAATGAGAAAAAGCATAGCTCTCCTAATTGCGTTTACAGTGCTTTTTAGCACCACAGCATTAGGAATTACCAACAATCAATATACACAATATAATAAGAATAATAGCGCACTCATAGCAGACCAGGTGAATTCCATTGAAAAGGAAGCAGACGGCGGACTTTGGTTTTCAACTAACGGAAGCGGAGCGGTTTATATTGATGCAGCAGGCAAGATGAATGTATTTACCAAGGAGATTAACGGTATCCCTAATAACTTTATCAATGCCTCTACTAAGGACATCTATGGCAACAGATTTTTTGCCACCAACAATGGAGTTATTGTCTACAATAATGCAGGCAAATGGTCACAATACTACCTTAACGGCAATAAGATTCAGGCTGAGACAGTTTTAGATATTGCTGCTGATACAAAGGGAGGAGTTTGGCAGTCTGTTCAGTTTTACGGATTGTATTATAGAAATGCACAGGGTGTAATGACAAATTACAATCTTGAGAACTCTGGTATTCCGGGTACAACAATAGAAAAGATACTTCCGGATTCTAAAGGCGGCGTATGGTTTGCAACCCAGCCAAGCATATTTGAACAACAAGGAGGACTTGCATACTTAACAGCAGAGGGTAAATGGAGTATCTATACCACTGCTAATTCCAAGCTTCCGTCGAATCAAGTGAAATCAGTTTACTTGGCAAAGGACGGAGCACTGTGGGTGGGAACGCTAAATGGATTTGCAAAGCTTAAAAACAATAACTGGACAGTATATAAAAATACTGTTGTCTGGGATTATAATGATGGTCTTGCAAAGGGTTATGATGTGAGAGGCTTTGCAGAGGATTCAGAAGGTAATATCTATGTAGCAACCTGGGGGAACGGATTATTTAAAATAACTCCTTCAGGACAGCTTACTAATTATACTCCGACTAATTCACCGGTTCCTAATAACTTCTTAAATGATATTAAGATAGATGCAAAGAACAATATATGGATAGCATCTAATTACGGAATTACACAAATTAAGCCGGAAAAGCAGACTGTATCTGATGCACCGCTTGCGCCAACTGAAATAGTAGTATTTTTAAATGGCAATTATATTGACCTTGGAGCTAAGCCGATTATTAAGGACGGAAGAACGCTAGTATCCATGAGAGCCTTTCTTGAAGCTCTCGGACAAAAGGTGGAATGGAATAATGACGAGCGCAAGGTAATATCCACAGGCGACAAAAATATTGAGATTACTATAGGTCAAAATACAGGCTATATTGACGGAGAGGCTTCACCGATTGATGTTCCGGCAGAGATTATTGACGGAAGAACTATTGTACCTGTAAGATGGATTGGAGAGGCGCTTGGCTATAGAGTTCAATGGGATCAAAGCAATTTTATTGTTTACCTAGACAAGAGATAAACAGACTTAAAGCGGAGAAAAGAGATGAAGAAAAAAATGAAAAAAATTAATTGGCAAAAATATATTGCAATAATTCTTGCGGCAATGATGATACTAGGCAGTATCGCAGCTCTTCAGAGTGCAGTTAATGCAGAGGATGCGGTTGAGGTATTAACACAAGCTAAGGCTGTAGAGCTGGCGCTTGCCAATAATCTTGAGCTTAAGATTGCCGAGCAGGAGCAAAAGGAAACGAATATTACAAGAAGTCAGCAAAATAAGATTGCAAAAGAGGATGATCCGACAGGCTCCTATGATCTTGACCTTCTTGTTGAAGTTGCAAAGGTTAATAAGGAAAATCTTACTAAGCTGGCACAAGCAACCTATAATAGCAGCAAGCTAGAAACAGAGCTTGCAGCTAAAAATGCCTATGCACAGCTGGTTAATGCCAAGGAAGCCTATACACTGGCAGAAAAAAACAAAGCTCAGGCTGAAGAAGCCTTAAGATTTGCTAAAAAGAAGCAGGAGCTGGGACAAGCCTCTAATGTACAGGTGCTTTCAGCAGAAGCGGAGCTTTCCTCTAAGCAGGCAGCCCTTTCCTCAGCAGAGATTACATATAAGCAAAAGCTTATGGATATCAATGTTATTATGAATCAGGAGCTTAACAAGCAATGGACAATAGATGCGAATGTAGAGCTTAAGACTGTAGAACTTAAGCCTCTAGAGGAGTTAAAGCAGGCTATGCTGACAACTCATCCTGCTGCGCTTGGAGCAGATTTAAGCTATAAGATTGCAGAAGCAAAGTATCTTACTGCTAAAGGCTTTTATCCTGAAAATGTTTGGACCTATCAGCTGGCTCAGGTGGATTATGAACAAGCCAAGTATCAGTATGAGCTAACTAAGCGCTCACAGGAAAAAGCACTTAATCAAGCCTATATCGGAGTTGAGGGAAGCATTAATACAGTTAATGCACTTAAAAAGAGTGTTGAAGCCACTGCAGAGGCTTATCGAATTGCTAAGCTAAGATATGATTTGGGATTAGTTACAGCTTATGATGTTAATGAAGCGGCACTTCAGCTAAACAATATGGAAAATAATCTTCTTAGTGCTAAGCTTGGATATATGCTGGCAGTGTCACAGCTGGAATATATTTCTGGAGTTAAGCAGTAAAGGTTATAATAGCAGTAAAATGAACTGCTATTAAAGCTATAAGATTTACAAAAGGTATAAGAGTAGTTTAAAAATATAAGAGTAGCAAAAAAGTATAAAAACCATACGAATTATAAGAACCATAAGAATTATAAGAATGGGAGGAACAGGGACGATGAAAAAGAAAATACTCGCGCTTGTACTGTGTATTACTCTTTCCCTCCCCCTTTGCCTTAAAATAGAAGCAGCCTCATTGAGCTCAGCACAAAAGCTGAACGAGTTAGGGCTGCTTTCTAATATTTCCTACAGCGAATTAAATGCTCCACTAAATAGATTGGTGGGAATTACTATGCTGTTAAAGGCAATGGGATATAAGGATAAGGACGCAGTAGCAGCAGCGTATAAAACCAACTTTTTTGATATTAAGGGTGAATATGCGTGGGGAACCGGCTGGGTAAATATTGCCTTGGAAAAAAGTCTGACTACTGGAACCTCAAAATATCTTTTTTCACCTGGGGACACCCTTACAAAAAGCCAGTTTGCAACCTTTATTCTAAGAATTTTAGGCTATGATATGCAGGAGTCCTATGAAAACACAGCAACTCTTGCCAAGGAGGCAGAGCTTATTGAAAGCACCTCACAGCTTAATGATAGCTATTTTACTAAGGCAGATGCGGCTGAGCTTTTATATACTGCACTTAGCAGTAAAATAAAGGACAAGGGAGACCTTACCTTGATTGAGCAAATGCTGGAGCAGGGCTTGGTAGACCGAGATACTGCAATTAGTGTGGGAGTTAAGGGTGCAACAAATCTTAAAATCAGTGAAGTAGAGCCGCTTTCCAACAGATATATAAAGGTAATCCTAGAGGAAGCTGCTGAGGAGGTTAATATTGAAGACTTTAAGCTTACCTATGAGGAGGATGAAGAGGAACAAACCGATATTGAGCATATTGAACTACTTTTAGAGGGTAAATTTTTGCTGATAAGAACGGACGAGCAAGAGGAGGATGAGCTTTATACCTTAAGCATAAACAGTGATTCCTTTACCTTTAACTCAATAGATGATGAAAGCACCAAGCCAAGATTAATAGATGCTGAAGCAATCAGCAATACTAGCGTAAGACTTATATTTAACGAAAAAGTCAGTGAAGAAGCGCTGGACAAAGCTAATTATGATATTGATAATCTTACAGTAAAAGCTGTACGATACGAAGCTATAAGCCCTGACAGGGAAGAAGTTACAATTGATGATTTGGATGTGCTAGAGGAAGAAGAGCAGGAGGAGGAAGAGGATGAAATCCTGCTTACAAATATAATTCTTACAACCTCATCACAAACAAGAAATAAAAGCTATAGAGTTGACGTAGAGGATATAACAGATTTATGCGGTAATTCTATTAATACCTCCTATGACGATGAAAGCTTTTTAGGGGCAAGCACCTCAACTGCAAGCCCTAGACTAGAGGATGTAGAAGCCTATTCAAGAACTAAGCTTATTGTTACATTTTCAAAGGAACTGGATAGAGAAAGTGCAGAGGATATTGATAATTATTCAATTAGTGGACTAACAATATACAGAGCCCTACTGGATGAAGATGGAGAAACGGTTTATCTGCTTACCTCAGAGCAAAAGCTGGATACAAAATACACCCTGTATGTTAATGATGTAGAGGACTTAGACGGTAATGAGATACATTCCTCCTATGATGATGAATATTTTTACAGTGATGATGGAGACAGCTCTGCGCCAAGGCTTATTAGTGCAGAGGCTGTTACCAATACTACGGTAAGAATAGAATTTAATGAGCCAGTGGACAAAAATACAGCGTTAATGGAGCATGCCTATTATCTGGGAGAGTTATTAGGCTATCCAATTGATGTTGAAGTGGACGAAGATGAAAATGACGGAAAAACCTTTATTATTCATACTCAGCCCCAAGAAGACGAGGAATATACCATTACAGTAAAAGGAGTAAAAGACAGAGCCGGCAATCTTATCAACCCAAGCTATACAGAAGAAACCTTCACAGGAATAGAATAACACGGGGGGACGGTTCGAGACCAGTGAAAAAGTCAAAAGAAACCCTTTGAAATGCACTTGGCCTGATGCTTGTTATTATATGTTTTAATAAAAAAACCCCCCATTTATGGTATAATGTAGGT
>DFYO01000005.1 GCA_002381865.1 Clostridiales bacterium UBA4080
AAAGTTTACGTTTACGAAAAAAAGCTTGACATTTTCTGGGGGGGGGATATAATATACCATGTTGGTGAAAAAATTAACCAACCCAATCTAAAAAGTAATCTGAGGCGGGGAATATCTGAAATTTTCCCTATATGAAAAAATTGAATAAGCTAAAAAACAGTTTAATCTGGTATTAATAATTGATTTGTTATTTGTGCACAAAATAATAATCGGTTACTTAATATACTAATGCAGCACTCATTTGTGTTGTTATTTAAGAGTGAGAAATGCAGGCAGTACATGTATGTCGTGCTTTTTCGCTAATAATAAAAAACAAGAGGGAGGAAGCGCTTGAAAAAAGGTATTATAGGAGTATTGATTTCGATACTGGTTCTTTCATCTGTGTAAGTCTTCGCGTCAAGCAGTGAGGCAACAGAACGAAAAATTGTAGTTTTTAAAAGCAGTATTGATATGAGAAAAAAAGAAGAAATAATTAAGAAGCATGACGCAGTCATCAAGGCAAGTCAGGCAGGAATCATAATGGTTTCAGCAGCAGGTAACAACTATGGCGGTGCTTGGGAATATCCAGCTAGTTATCCGGAGGTAATAAGTGTAAGAGCGATTGAGAGAAGCGGAAGTATCGCAGACTTTTCAGCAATAACAGGTGTTGATACATGGGCACCGGGAGTAGGGATCTACTCTACAGGGATTGATGGAGGATATGTAGAGATGGACGGAACGTCAATGGCAACGCCACATTGGCTAGGTAAAGAAATATATTAAAAAATATTAGGAGAAAAATGATGAGAAGAATATTATGTAGTATTATGGCTTTGATAATGATATTAAGTGTTAATAGTGTATTTGCAGGAAACAATGACATTAGAACGAAAAACTTGTCTAAGGAACTTGATAAAAAACTAGATTTTTCAATGGAATTGAGTGAAGCAACAAACAAAAAACAAATAGCTATACAAGGAGGGGAGAATAGTGATATTATTAGTGATAATAAATTGAATAACACAAAACTTGAGATTGAAATAAATAATCAGTCTAGTCTTTCTGAATTGACAGGAATATTAAAAATTAATAATAGAGATTTTATTTTGCAGGGAGAAGGAAAGGTAGATACTTATGATGTTTTAGGTGAGGAAGATTATATGTTCGGAGAATATTTCGGATATATATATAAGAATAATAAACCTGTTAGAGAATTTGGAATGACGGTTGAATATGCAATTGCAGAAAAAGAGTACATTGTTTCTTCGTTAACACTGATGCCGACAGGTAAAAATGGAGATAAAGGATCTGCAATTAATTTTAACTTTGGTTTGGCAAATAAAGAAATGAACAATAAATTTTTTGAAAAATACAAATTGAATACTGAAGATGAAAAAAAATCAATGAAAAATAATCAAAAATATGAAAATACTGAGAATAACATTATAAGAACCTCTGCATCAGGTCCTGTAGAATTGACTGCAAAACCAAAGGTATCGAGTCCATATGGGGATTTAATGTACATGGCTTGTTCTAACACAAAGACATTTAGATATGGTGATAATTTACCAATGTATTTGCGTTTGTGGACAAACAATACAAATATGAGCAAATTCTTGGCAAATAAATATGGATATCCAGTGAGACCGGGGACAACAAAAGCGATTTTAGCAACACTTGAAATTAATAACACAAGTTATCTTAGAAATCATGATCTTAAACCTTTGCCAGCTGAAACTAATACAAAATTACTTCTTCCATATTTTATTGGAACTTCGCTTAAAATTGCTTCAATACCATTTGTTGTGAAAAAGATAACAGTAACTTCAGCTACAGATTATAAATCGAAATGGAAGATTGAAGAAAATGCGGGCATGAAAAATACTGATGCAACAAGTTCGACACCATGGACAAGTCCTGATGCAACTGGATTGGGGGTAAGTGCTATTGTAGGATTCTCAGGAATTCCAGCAGCAAAAGCAACTATTAATACGCCAATTGAATGGAAGGGAAGTATTAAATTCATGGCGATTACAGATAATTTGGGGATATATACATATGTATATTACACACAGGCATTAACTACAAAGACTTATATCACATTAACTGAAATGCCTGTTGTCAAGTAGGAATAGAAAATAAATTGAGGTGTCATTGATGAAAAAATATTTAATATTTTGTTCTGCCATCATAATAGCTAACATTATATTGTTTTCGGCTTTCAGCTTTAAAGAAAATAATATGCAAATTAATCAAGCATTAATAAATACAGAAGAGATATTTCATTTTGTGGTAAATCAATACATTCGAAATAAAGATGAATTTCCAACAGAAGAGTATAAACAAAATATAATATCAAATGGATATATGATAGGGCAGCTATCCAGGCAAAATCAATCTAAAATGTTTGTTTCCAAATATAAAAAAAATGTGCTGTCAGATTGTGATTATTTTTTTCAGGTTATTTTTCACGAGATGGGAACGCCTGCAAGAAATAAGCTCGCCTATGATAGTATAGAAAAAATTTCTAAAGAAATCAGAAAAATAACTAGTAATAAAAAGGGTATATTTGATACGCTCAATATTAGCCAAGAAGGATATGAAGAAATTCATAATATTATTCTTGAGTATGAAAACACTGTAAAAAAATTGCCTAAAGAGTAAAAAAATAATGAATAGCCTCACGCTAGAAAAATATAATTAAATGTGATTCATAAGGTGTGTTCTTGCAGATATAAGTAGGAACGCATCTTTTTTCATTTAACAGAAAATTGCTTTGTTTTTAGAGATGCAAGAAAAAACCAAGAGCATAAATAATAGTATAGGGAACAAATGAACCATAACTAGAGACTGTAGAAAACATCTTCAGATTCGCCATCATCATAATCGTCGATTTCATGAAAAAAATAATTTATTACTATAAAGAATATAGCAATTTAAAGACAGCTTTGACATATATCAGAAAGGCATTTAGCGAAAAAGGGAAGGATGATAACGAAGAATACTATCAGATTAAGATTAATATATTTGAAGATGGGAGATTTCAAGCTGGCAGAAGGCGCGAGAAAAGAGGATAAATCCGCATTGCTGCAAAAAGAGTAAAATTAAGCAACCAAAACAAATTTATGATATAATATATAAAATTAATGAGATTTTTATCAACAGTGTATGAAAAAGGAAATTATTATGGAACAGGAAAAAGAAATTAAATTTACTCACCTACATGTACATACTGAATATAGTTTATTGGATGGTTCAAGTAAAATTACTGAGCTTATTGCCAGAGTCAAGGAGCTTGGGATGGATTCAATTGCAATCACAGACCATGGCGTTATGTATGGGGTAATAGATTTTTATAAAGAAGCTAAAAAGCAAGGAATAAAGCCTATTATAGGCTGTGAGGTTTATGTTGCACCCGCCTCCAGATATGATAAAAATGGTAAGCAAGACAATAATTATTACCATCTTGTTCTTCTTGCAAAAAATCAAACAGGCTATCAAAACTTAATGAAGCTCGTATCTATGGGCTTTACGGAGGGCTTCTATTATAAACCGAGAATTGATATGGAGATACTCAGGGAGCATTCAGAAGGACTAATAGGCTTAAGTGCTTGCCTTGCAGGTCAGGTTTCCAGAGCAATAATGGAGGATGATATTAACAAGGCAAAGGAAGCGGCACTAGCCTATAATGAAATTTTTGGGCAGGATAATTTTTATCTGGAGCTTCAGGATCATGGGTATCAGGAGCAACAAAAGGTAAATAAAGGACTTGTGCAAATTTCCAATCAGCTGAATATTCCGCTTGTCGCAACGAATGATATACATTATACATTTAAGGAGGATGCAAAGGCACATGATATTCTCCTTTGCATTCAAACAAATAGAAAAGTTGATGAGAAGGACAGAATGCGATATCCGGGTGGACAGTTTTATGCTAAAGCTCCGGAGGAAATGTTAGAATTGTTTTCTCAGTATCCGGAGGCAATATCCAACACTTATAAAGTTGCAGAAAAGTGCAATGTGGATTTTGAATTTGGAGTTATTAAGCTACCTAAATTTGCTTTGCCAAAAGGATATAAAGCTATAGAGTATCTTAGAGAGCTTTGCTATATCGGTTTAAATAAAAGATATCCTCAAACTACACAAGAGTTAAAGGGACGACTAGAATTCGAGCTTGATGTAATAGAAAAAATGGGTTATATTGATTATTTTTTGATAGTTTGGGATTTTATAAAGTATGCAAAGGATAACGATATTATTGTAGGACCGGGAAGAGGCTCTGCAGCTGGAAGTATTGTATCCTATGTACTAAGAATTACTGATATTGATCCAATTAAATATAATCTGTTGTTTGAAAGATTTTTAAACCCTGAAAGAATAAGTATGCCCGATATTGATATAGATTTTTGTTATGAGCGAAGACAGGAAATAATAGATTATGTTGTTGAAAAATATGGAGAAGACAAGGTCGCACAGATAATTACATTTGGTACTATGTCTGCAAGAGCAGTTATAAGGGATGTTGGAAGAGCTTTAGATTTGCCATATCCAGTCGTGGATAAGGTAGCTAAGATGATTCCGCAGGAATTGAAAATAACAATTGAAAAAGCATTAAACACAAACCATGAATTAATGGATTTATATAATGAAGATGAACAGATAAAATATCTGATTGATATGTCAAGAAGATTAGAAGGCTTGCCAAGGCATAGCTCTACACATGCAGCAGGAGTTGTTATTTGCGAGCTTCCGGTTTATGAGTATGTGCCCTTAAATGCAAGTGATGGAGCAACTACTACTCAGTTTACCATGACTACACTTGAAGAGCTTGGCTTATTAAAGATGGATTTTTTAGGACTTAGAACTCTGACAGTAATACAAAATGCAGTAAAACAGATTGAAAAAAGTAAAAATATTACAATAGATTTAGATAGTATTCCGTATGATGATATTAAAACCTATGAGCTTATTGCAAGTGCTAAAACAGATGGGGTTTTTCAATTAGAGAGTGCGGGAATGAAAAGCTTTATGAAGGAGCTGAAGCCTGAAAACATTGAAGATATTATTGCGGGGATATCGCTTTACCGTCCGGGACCAATGGATTTTATACCAAAGTATATCGAAGGCAAAAGAAATCCTGAGGGTATTGTATATTTGAGTGAATACCTAGAACCTATATTAGAGCCTACCTATGGCTGTATTGTCTACCAAGAGCAGGTAATGCAGATTGTAAGGGATTTGGCTGGGTATACCCTTGGAAGAAGCGACTTAGTTAGAAGAGCAATGTCTAAGAAAAAAGAAGATGTAATGAATCAGGAGAGAAATAATTTTATCTATGGAAATAAAAATGAAAATGTTCCTGGATGTATTAGTAAAGGAATTGATGAAAAAGCTGCAACAGAAATATTTAATCTGATGATAGATTTTGCAAAATATGCATTTAATAAATCTCATGCAGCAGCCTATGCAGCTGTTGCATATCAGACAGGATGGCTAAAAGCACATTATCCTGTGGAGTTTATGGCCGCATTGCTCTCTTCTGTTATGGATAATGCATCCAAGGTATCTGAATATATAGCGTCACTAAAAACCATGGATATTAAACTTTTGCCACCAGATATCAATGAGGGCTACTGGTATTTTTCGGTATCGAAAGATAAAATAAGGTTTTCTCTAGCAGCGGTTAAAAATGTTGGTAAAAATGCAATAAAGCAGATTGTTGATGAAAGAGAACAAAATGGAAGATTTTTATCCTTTACAGATTTTTGTGAAAGAATGGGAACGGGTAATCTTAATAAGAGAATTTTGGAAAGCTTGATAAAGGCTGGAGCATTTGATTCTTTAGGTGGAAACAGGCGACAATATATGCAGGGCTACAAGATGGTTATGGATGCGCTTGCTCATGGGGATAAGCATGTTTATGACGGACAAATTGATTTGTTTTCAATTAATGAGGATAAAACTCCGCTTGAAGATGACTTGCTACCGGAGGTATCAGAATATTCAGAAGAGCAGCTTCTAGCATTTGAAAAAGAGGTTCTAGGTATATATGTAAGCGGTCATCCTCTTATGAAATATGAAGATATCTGGGAAAGAATGATTAGTAATAAAAGCTTTGATTTTATATATGATGACGAGCAAGAGCAGTCTATGCAAAAGCTATATGACGGTCAGAACGTTATAATTGGCGGAATGCTTGCTGAAAAGACAATAAAAATAGTTAGAAATAACAAAACAATGGCATTTATTATGCTTGAGGATTTATATGGCTCGGTAGAGGTAATAATATTTCCTAATTTATATGAAAAATACAAGCCCCTAATTATGGAGGACAATAAGCTTTTTGTAAAAGGAAGAGTAAGTGTTTCTGATGAACAAAATGCAAAGTTGATTGCCAGCGAAATAGTTACTTTTGACAGCATAATAGAAAAAAAGGTTTTTCTAAGATTTGATAATCTAAATAAATATGAAATGCATAAAGAGGAATTAGAAAATACCCTTGAAAGATTTTCAGGGGATAGCAAGACCGTTGTATATCTTCAGGAGGAAAATAAAAAAATGGAGAGCACAAGAGGAATTCATCTAAATCAGGAAGCATATAAAGCATTTGAAAAAATAGTAGGTAAAGAGAATATAAAGGTTACTGAAAGGTTGTTGAAATTCTAGCATTACTGTACTACAATGAGAGTTAGGACAAAAGCTAATTAACATATTGAAAATGAAGGTTTTTAAGAGTATAACGGAAAAGAATAATGGACAGAATTATTAAACATTTTATTGCAGCTAGCATAATTGCAAATGGAGGGAAAAAGATGGGAAAAGAAGTAAATACTATTGGAGTATTAACTAGTGGCGGAGATTCACCGGGAATGAACGCAGCGATAAGAGCAGTTGTTAGAACTGGCCTTGCTAGAGGAAAAAAGGTAATGGGAATAAGAAAGGGATATAATGGTCTTATTACCGGAGATATTATTGAGATGGAAGCAAAGGGAGTATCTGAGACAATTCAAAGAGGAGGAACTATACTCTATACAGCTAGATGCAAGGAGTTTATGGAGCCTGAAGGGCAACAGAGAGCTGCCGAAATGTGTAAGGTTTTTGGAATTGATGGTCTTGTTGTAATTGGAGGAGATGGTTCCTTTAGAGGAGCTGAAAAACTGTCAAATCTTGGAATTAACACAATTGGAGTGCCTGGAACAATTGATTTGGATATTGGATGTACCGATTATACAATAGGGTTTGATACAGCAGTTAATACTGCAATGCAGAATATTGACAAAATAAGAGATACCTCTACATCACACGAAAGATGCTCAGTAGTTGAGGTAATGGGAAGAGATGCCGGTTATATCGCTATGTGGTGTGGCATTATAAATGGAGCAGAGGAAATAATTATTCCTGAAAAACCAGATATTAACGAAAAAGAAATAATAAAAAGAATTCTGGATAATAGAAAAAAAGGCAAAAGACACAATCTAATTATCATTGCAGAGGGTGTTGGCGGAACAATAGAGCTAGCTAAAAAAATTGAAGCTATTACAGGGATTGAAACAAGGGCTTCGATATTAGGGCATTTGCAAAGAGGTGGAAGTCCTTCGGCAATTGACAGAATGCATGCATCTATGATGGGAGCTTATGCAGTAGACTTATTGTGTGCGGGTAAAAGCAATCGTATTGTTGCATACAAAGCAGGCGAATATGTTGATTTTGATATTGATGAAGGCTTGGCAATGAAAAAGCCTTTTCCAGAATATATGTATGATTACAGCAAGCTTTTAGAAATCAGATAGATAAGTATAAAAGCTGACATTTTATTCGGGAATAATTACGGAGGTAATAATGGAACAAAAAAGACTAGCTATTAACTTAAAGCCTACACAAATTCTTGTATTGGGATTTTTGTTTGCAATAGTGTTTGGGGCGATGCTTCTATCACTGCCGATTGCAAGTCAGGATGGAA
Source organism: Clostridiales bacterium UBA4080 (assembly GCA_002381865.1). GTDB lineage: Bacteria > Bacillota > Clostridia > Lachnospirales > Vallitaleaceae > UBA4080. The sequence continues at coordinate 7,940 of DFYO01000005.1, forward strand.
AAAGTATTGAGTTTGTAGATGCTTTGTTTACAGCTACATCAGCAGTTTGTGTTACGGGTCTAGTTGTAGTTAACACGCTTGAGCACTGGACAATGTTCGGTAAGCTTGTAATCCTGTTTTTGATTCAGATAGGCGGACTTGGGTTTATGACCATTACTACAACGCTATTTATTATATTGGGTAAAAAAATACGTTTAAAGGAAAGATTGATTATTCAAGAAGCCTTAAATCAATATTCTCTTTCAGGTATGGTTAGACTTGCAAAAAATGTGGTTTTGGGTACTATTATGATTGAAGTTATTGGAGCAGTACTATTGGTAATCAGCTTTTATCCAAAATACGGGCAAGATGCAATTTTTATGGGGATTTTTCATTCAGTCTCTGCTTTTTGTAATGCGGGCTTTGATATTGTAGGGGATAGTAGCTTAACGGGATATGTTGGGCATGGATTAATGAATATCACTATTATGACATTAATTGTAATTGGAGGTATTGGATTTACAGTCTGGATTGATTATATTAAAATGTTCAAGGAAAAAAAGAAATATCAGCTTTCATATAGAAGAGCATTTCATAGGCTTCCGTTACATACAAAGCTTGTTACTTCTATTACAGCCAGTTTAATAATTATAGGGTTTTTATTCTTTTTTATTGTAGAAGCTTCAAATCCAGCTACATTAGGTAATTTGTCGCTTAAGGAGAAGCTGCTTGGAAGTATGTTTCAATCTGTTACTTCAAGAACTGCGGGTTTTAACACTTTGAATTTGCCGGGTATGAACGATGCATCAAAGTTTATGACAATAATTCTTATGTTTATCGGCGGCTCGCCTTCAGGAACAGCTGGAGGTATTAAAACAGTAACCTTTGGTGTTTTGTTTTTAGCAGTTGTATCGGTAACCAGAGGTCGTGATGATGTCGAAGCCTATAGTAAAAGAATATCATGGGATATAGTTAAAAGAGCTATGGCAGTAATGATGATAAGCATAACGGTAATAATAACATCAACAATGTTATTATCACTTACACAGACTTCAATTTCTGATAAATTTGCTTTTATGGATATATTTTTTGAAGCAGTATCTGCATTTGGAACAGTTGGATTGAGCTTTGGACTAACTCAAAGTCTTACTGATATAGGAAAATTAATTATTTGTGCTACTATGTTTATAGGAAGGCTCGGACCAGTTACTATGATGGTTGCTTTTTCCTTAAGAGATAAAAAAAGTAAGTGTTTTATAAGAAGGCCAGAAGAAAAAATTATGGTTGGATAATATAGATTTTAGAATTATTTGGAGGACTATTATGGCTAAGAAAAGAGATTTTGTTGTATTTGGGCTTGGAAAGTTTGGCAGAAGTGTGGCTCAGACTCTTTCGAAAAATGGATGTGATGTATTGGCGATAGATACAAATGAGGAAATTATTCAGGAAATATCAGAAAAGGTTACACATGCAGTTCAAGCAGATGTTACAGACTCAGAGGCATTACATGCATTAGGTATTAGGAACTTTGATGTTGCAATAATTGCGATTTCAAGCAATATGCAGTCTAGTATTATGGCAACAATATTGGCAAAAGAAATTGGTGTTCCGTTTGTAATTGCAAAAGCACAGAATGAAATTCATAAAAGAGTGCTTGAAAAGGTTGGAGCTGACAAGGTTGTTTTTCCAGAAAGGGAGATTGGAGTAAGGATTGCCAATAATCTTATATCAGATAACTTTGTTGATTATGTTGAACTTTCAGAGGATTATAGCATTGTTGAGGTGGCAGTCCTTAGAGATTGGATTGGAAAAAGTTTAAAGGAGCTTAATTTAAGAGCTAAGTTTGGTATTAATGTTATGGCGATAAGAAATGTTGACGATATTATTACTATTTCTCCAGGTCCAAATCAGGTTTTACAGGAGGACGATATACTTATTGTAATTGGCAGCAATATTGAAATTCAAAAGATTAACAGTATAAGGGTGTAAGATTATGATAACAAGTAATGCGAATTCCAAAATAAAAAGAGTTGAGCTACTAATAGCAAGACATAAGCAAAGAAAAATCGAAGCTTGCTTTGTTATTGAGGGCAAAAAAATCGTTGAGGAGGCTCCCAAGGAGCTATTAGAGCTAATATTGGTTTCTGAAACCTTTAGCCAGACAAACAAAGAATTTTTAGAAGGTTTTCCAAAAACTATTACGGAGATAGTAACAGACAAGCTTTTTAAACAGATAACAGACCTTGTTACGGAGCAAGGAATCCTTGCTGTGGTAAGAAAAAAAGAAGAACCATTCGTTATTAAGAAAAACATGAAAAAAGGCTTTTTTATTGCGCTAGAAAATATTCAGGATCCAGGAAATATGGGAACAATTCTTAGGACTGCAGATGCAGCGGGTGTAAATGGAGTTCTTATTTCCGCAGGCTCAGTTGATATTTATAATCCGAAGGTTGTCAGAGCTACAATGGGGTCTGTTTTCAGAGTTCCAGTGTGGACAGATTTGGATTTAACTGAAGCATTAGGTACCTTAAAGAAAGCAAATACCAAGATATTTGCAGCACATTTAAAAGCTAAAAGCAGCTATGATAAACAAGACTATCTTTCCAACACTTGCTTTTTAATTGGGAATGAAGGAAACGGATTAACAGATGAATTATGTGAAACTGCAGACGAATACATTAAAATTCCTATTCCAGGAAAAGCAGAATCCCTGAATGCAGGGATTGCAGCAGGGATTTTAATGTATGAAGTAATAAGACAAAGAAAAAATTAATGGCTTGGAGCCATAATTTTTTTTATGTAAATGAAAATTCGGTTAATTATAAGCCCATTTACAAAAACAAAGATAGCAAGATGGTAGGCAGAGGAAATATTTAAAAATCTAATAATTTCAACAAAAAGCAGGGGACCTGCCATCGAGTATAAAGCTAGTTTATATGATTGTGCAGGAAGTAAAAGTATCTTTGAGGTTGCTTTGGTAAATGAAACAATCAGGTAAGAAAGCATGCTTTTTATAAAGGTAGTCATAATTGCCATTAGCAGATAACCTACAATTATTATTCCGGAAAAAACAGGTTTAAAGCTGTCCAAAAATTTAATTAAAGAGGCTTTATCAATTGGAGAATCTGTGATTTCTGAATAATTAAGAGTGACAGGTGTCTGGCCTAGTCTTGAATTGACAATATTATTTGGAGTAATAAGGTATCCGATGGCATATCCTGCCAAATCATTAAAGGTAAAGGTAGAGCTGCTATCAATTATTATTTTTACTACCTTATCTTCAATTGTGTAAATATAAGGTTTGTCACTTAATATATTTAACTTTCCATTAACTAGATTAAAATCAGGAAAGTCTTCAGAGCTTATCACATTTTTAGCTTCATCGATACCGGAATTGAATTGACTGGCCAAAGTAAAGGCATAGGGCATAGAAATAATAAAAGAAAACAGAGCGATAAAAAGAATAGCCTTAGTGGTGTTATCAGAAATAAATTCTAATATTTTTATTGGCTGAAGAACAGAATAGTAGGCTTTTTGGATATAATTATATTTTTTCATTTGCTGACCTCTTGTATAGTATAAAAATTATTAAAAACAACACTTGCTGATAATTATATCATAAGAATGCAGGATAGTCATAAAAATATATTATGTTTATTGAGTTATTCAGGGGTATAACGTATAATAATAAAAGTACAAGGCATTAAAAGACTATACAAAAAAATAACAAATAGTAATTTTAAATATACAGGAGAAAAATATGGAAAACCATTCTTTAACAGTTCCGTGTCTTTTTGGAATTGAAGCAGTTGTGAAAAAAGAAATCCAATCACTTGGACTTGAGATAATAAAGGTAGATGACGGAAGGGTTACATTTCAAGGAGACCAAAAAGCAATTTGCAGAAGTAATTTGTGGCTGCGTTCAGGAGAAAGAGTTATGCTTGATATTGCAAATTTTGAAGCAAGAACTTTTGATGAGCTTTTTGAAGCTGTAAAAAAGATACCGTGGGAGAATTATATTCCAAAGGATGGTAAATTTTGGGTTACTAAGGCCTCTTCAATTAAATCAGCCTTATTTAGCCCCTCAGATATTCAGTCCATAATAAAAAAAGCAATAGTTGAAAGGCTAAAAATCAAGTACAATATTTCTTGGTTTCAAGAGGATGGAGCAGAATTTCCATTAAGAGTATTTATTAAAAAGGATATGGTATACATAAGTCTTGATAGCTCGGGAGATTCGCTTCATAAGAGAGGCTATAGAGCTTTTTCGGGAATGGCTCCGATTAGAGAAAGTTTGGCAGCAGGCATAATACAGCTTACTCATTGGAATAAGGATAGGATTTTTGCAGACCCTTTTTGTGGTAGCGGAACACTTCCAATTGAAGCAGCAATGATTGGTGCAAATATGGCACCTGGATTAAACAGAGAATTTGTTGCTGAACAGTGGAAAAATCTAATTGATGCAAAAAGCTGGATGGAGGCTGTAGATGAGGCGCATGATTTAATGGACGAGGATGCACAGCTTAATATTCAAGCCTTTGATTTAGATTTTAGGGTATTAAAAATAGCCAGAGAAAATGCCAAAAATGCGGGAGTAGAAAAGCATATTCATTTTCAAGAAAGGGATATGAAGGACTTTTATTCTAATAAAAAATATGGAGTAATTGTAACAAATCCACCATATGGTGAAAGACTGGATGACGAGAGAACTGTAATTCAACTCTATAAGGATATGGGAGAGCAGTTTAAAAGATTAGATACATGGTCTGTAAACGTTATTACCTCGTATGAAGATTTTGAAAGATACTATGGAAAACAAGCAGACAAAAGAAGGAAGCTATACAGTGGAATGCTCAAGACTAATCTTTATCAATATATTGGGCCTAAGCCCAAAAGACTAATTACAAAAACAGATAATTAGAAGAACAAAATAGAAAAACATAAGGGGTGCTGAAAATGAAAAACATCATATCGTTAATTCTTGCAATTGCAATTACAACAGCATTTCCTTATTTTTACAGTGATTATTCCAATAAAGAAAGAGTCAGAGTGCTTATAAATGATACGGAGATTGTTTTTTCTTCTGAAACGGGTTATCCGATATATGATGATGACAACAATATTTTACTTCCAATACGCACAGTGATGGAAACAATGGGAGCTACTGTTATATGGGAGGCTGAAAAAAAACTGATTAGTATTCAGCTTGGAGAGTATAAACTAGCTGCTCAAGTGGATGCTGCTTATTATTACTTGAATGATAATAAGTATAATAATGAAGTGCCATTACGTAATTTTATGGATATAGTATATTTTTCACCGGAAGAAATACTACAGAAGATGGATTATAATGTCAAATGGTCGGATTATGACAGAACATTGAGCATTGAAAGCAAAGTTGAAAGCGGTATTATTAATAAAATTCCATCAGCTTATGATTTGAGAAAAACTGGAAAGGTCACATCCGTTAAGGATCAAAAGGAAATAGGTGCATGCTGGGCATTTGCAGCACTTGGTGCAATTGAATCGGTGCTTATTTCACAAAGAGAGTATGATTTTTCAGAAGATCATATGAGTTTAAACCATGGATACAAGGTGTCCCAAAACCAAGGTGGGGATTTTCATATTTTAATGAGCTATTTAGCCAGATGGGATGGACCGGTGCTTGAAGAAGAGGATGCTTATGGAGATGGAGAAACAAATCCGTTTGCAAAAGCAGCAGTAAGAGTTCAAGAGGCAAAGATTCTGCCTTCAAAGGATTATGCAGCAATTAAGCTTTCAGTTTTGCTATATGGCGGAGTCGAGTCAGTTTTGTTTTTTGAGGAAGCATTGCTGGAGTCAAATAATAATATATATAAAAAAGAAAATAATGCATATTACTATAAAGGTAATGCAAAGTACAATCACGCTATTGTAATAACAGGCTGGGATGATGATTATCCAAAAGAGAATTTTGCAATTGTCCCAGAGGGAAACGGAGCTTTTATATGTAAAAACAGCTACGGTGAAGGATTTGGAGATAAGGGATATTTTTATGTATCCTATTATGATAAGCATATTGGCACAGAGAATGTTGTTTTTTCAAGGATTGATGACATAAAGAGATTTGATAATATCTATCAGTCAGACTATCTTGGCTGGATTGGAAAGCTGGGGTATGGAGAAGAAAGTGCATATTTTGCTAATGCTTATACCCCTAGGCATGAAAAAGAAACCTTAGAAGCTGTCAGCTTTTATACTACAGGAGAAAAAAACTCTTATGAGATTTATTTGGTTGAAAAATTTAGAAGCAGTGCTGACTTTAAAAGAAAAAAACTTTTAACTTCAGGAAATATAGAATATAAGGGATATTATACCATTGATTTAAAAGAACCGATTTTAATTGAGGATAAGTATGCGGTGGTGGTTAAGCTTACTACACCAGGGACAACCTTACCAGTTGCGGCAGAGTATTATAAGAAAGTTTCATGGTTAGACAAGGTAGTAATAAGTGATGGGGAAGGATATATGAGCTTTGATGGAAATGCCTGGGATAGCACAGAAAAAACCTATGACAGTAATATTTGCTTAAAAGCATTTACAAAAACAGTAAAAAAATAAGAGCTAATATTAAAAAGGAGCAATATCAATGAATAATTCGATAAATGAATTAATTAAAAAAATAGATGGGGCCGATAAGGTTTATATACAGCCGCATAATATGCCTGACCCTGATGCAATTGCCAGCAGCTTTGCACTTAAGGAATTACTTGCTAAACGCAAAATTCCATCAAACATCATATATATGAATGAAATTGAAAGAATTAACTCAATAAAAATGATGGAGTTTTTCGGAATTAAAATGGAGATTAAGGATAAGGAATTTACTACTAATCCAAAGGATTATATTATATTAATAGATTCTCAAGTGGGAAATTCAAATCTTACAAGCATTGAAGGCAATAAGATTGCGGTAATAGATCATCATAAAGACCTTGAGAACTATGAATATGATTATAAAGATATAAGGCCAGATATTGGGGCATGCTCTACTGTAATTGCCCAATACTATTATCAGGCAGAAATAGAGCCTTCTGCGGAAGTTGCAACAGCTTTATTGTATGGAATTATGAATGATACTAATAATCTTACAAGAAACACTAATCAAAAGGATTTAGACAGCTTTTATTGGCTTTATGGAATAGCAAATCTTTCTAAGATTAAAAATTTAAGAATGAATGAGATAGGAAGACAGGATTTGAATGCTTATGCAAAGGCCCTAGAAAATTATGAGCAGTATGGAAGCATAGGATTTGTGGGTATTGAAAATTGCAATGACTCTTTGCTTGGAACAATTAGTGATATGGTTTATAAAATCGAAGGAACGAATATTGTAGTTTCCTATGCGTTAAGAGATGATGGAATAAAATTTTCAGTAAGAAGCGGGGTAAAGGAAGTAAATGCTGATGATTTAGTTAAGTTCATTATTGACAACAGAGGTGTAGGAGGAGGTCATAAAGAAATGGCAGGTGGATTTGTTCCTGTAAACGAGCTTGATTTTTTGAAAAACAAACAATTAGATACTTATGTAAGATTTAGAACAATAGCATTTGTTGAAAAAAAGAATATATGCTGACTTGTAAGAAGGCAGAGGTAATAAAATGGAAAAAACACACTATTATATAAAGGGTGCAAAGGCAAGTAAGCTGCATATAATATGCTGGAAAAATAATGATAATAATACCAAAAAGGTGATTCATCTTCTTCATGGCATGGCGGAATACGCTGACAGATATGAGGATTTTGCAGAATATCTTGTAAATAATGGATATACGGTATATGCTCATGACCATAGAAAGCATGGAGAAAGCTTAAAAGGAAATCAAAGAAGAGGAATATTTGACAGTAGTGATAATTTTGCAAATATTACAGAGGATGTAAAGCTTGTCCAGAGATTTATAATGAAAAAGGAAGCAGTGGATAAAGTGATTTTGCTAGGCCATAGTATGGGTTCTTTAATTGCAAGAAGATATGCTCAGAGGTATGGAGAAAAGCTGGAGGCAATTATACTGCTTGGAAGTATGTATCAAAAAACCGGTATGCTCTTTTGGGGAATTGCAGTCAGCTTTTTAGCTAGATTGATGTCTAAGGATAATAAAAGAAGCATTGCAATAGACAAGGCTGCATTTGGGAATATGAATAATTCAATAAAGAAGAAAAGAACCTCCTATGATTGGATATCAAGTGATGAAGAACAGGTTGACAAATATATTAGCGATGGCAAATGCGGTTTTAGATATTCACATAGATTTTATGTGTTTTTGTTTTTAGAGATATTAAAGGGACAGAAAAAAAATACCATTAGAAAAACTCCTGATATTCCAATTTTATTCATTTCAGGAAAAGAAGATCCTATTGGTTACAGGGGTGAAGGAGTAAAAAAATTATTTCAGAGTTATCTGCAAGAAGGTTATAGAAAAAAAACCAAGCTTCATTTAGTTGAAGGAGCAAGACACGAATTGCTAAATGAAGTTAATAATAGAGAGATTTATGATTATATCAGGGATTGGATAAAAGACGTAACAGTCTAATATCTCCAAAGGACTGGAGGGATAAAGATGAAAGACAAAATATTAGTATTTATACAAGGTATTCCAGAAAAAAAGATGGTTTTACTAACCTTGGCTCAAATGGGCTATACTTTTGTTGAATGTCTTAATGTAGAGGATATGAGATTTAAGCTTGACCTTTTTAAAGACAGAGTCCTGCTTATGATTCATGAGCTGAACCATAATAACTATCAAAAGGATTTTGAGATGATTAAAGAGATTAATGCAAAGGGTATTAAAACAATACTAATAATTGATAAATACAACATTAAAATAATTGATGATGCAATGGCAGCAGGTACAAGTGATATAATTGAACTGCCGCTAAAAAGTGAAATATTAAAGAATAAGCTTAATACTATTGTAGAAAACAAAGAAAAAACTCCAGAAATATCTGAAAAAAAAGACATTTCCTGGATTAAGCCTGAAGCTATTGAAAAAGAGCTGCTTAGAGCAGACAGAGGGAAATACAGTGTTTCTTTGATTATGATAGAATTATACGGAGTTAAAGAAGAAGAAATGCTGAATTTAAGTGAAAAGTTTTCTGAAAAGCTTAGAGAAACTGATATTGTTATGAGATATGGAATAAAAAGACTACTTCTAGTATGTCCTTTTACAGAAAAAGAGCATACAGTGGAGATTGAAAATAAAATAAGAGATGTGCTTGAAGAGAACATTGACAATCTCGTTAAAAAGGCTAGTGCTGTTGTATATGGGATTTCCTATCCAAAGGATGGAGAGGATGCGGTTATGCTTATAAAAATGCTAAATGAAGGAGTTAAAAATAGCAAATTTATAGGTAAAACCAAAGGCACCTTCAGAGATATTTCAAAAGAAGAAATTGAAGCCTACCGTAAAATATTTAAGAAAAACTAATATAAAATCAATTGATATGCAATAGATTATAGTGTAAAATGAATATATATGCTTTTGTTTTCTTATATGTGGCAAGACAGTGTAGGTGATTAATGAGGGATAGGTATCTGTCGTGGAAAAAATCAAGGCTATTAACATGGAAAAAACAAAAAAATTGAAAGCAATGTATGAAGAATTAGACTATACATCAGTAGTTGAGTATAGTTCGGTTTTGTTAAATGAATTCTATGGTAATAATTATAATGAAGGAATTATAGAGATTAACATGGTTTTGAGTAATTTGTATTTCAATAAATGTGACTATTCCAAAGCGTTATTCCATGCACTAGAGGTTTCAGAATATTTAGAAAAAACACAGTCAATTAGAAGCTCTCTTGATAATACCATTAGCTTTGCAAAGATATTGATACAAACACATTCCTTTGAAGAGGCAATTAAGCTATTGAAAAGTGGACTAAAGAAGGCCAATATTCACAAAGAGGACAAACATATTGCACAGATATTTAATCTTATTGGCGAAGCATATATGAACCTAAAGCAATACAAGGCTGCAGAGGATAATTTCTCAAATGCATTAGATATTGCATCTAAGCTTAATGACAGAGATACAATTAACCAGACAAAAATTAATATAACCCAGCTAAATATAGCAAAGGGAGTATATAATATAGCAAAGAATTTTTTGGATGATGTATATGTCTCTGCTAAAGAGGAAAAGCAAAAGATAACGTTAATCTGGTGTGATTTGTTAAAAGCAAATTTAGCTTTTGAAAAAAAGAACTATGACGAGGCTATCTTATTTGCTAAAAAGGCAGAAGCTTTATCCGATGGATATGGACTTTATAATGAATTATCAAAGGCTTATCAGTGGATTTATTTGGCACAGTCTAAGCAAAAGAATTATAAGGAAGCATTTGATGCTTCAAACAAGTATATTGAACTTCAGAATTATTTAAGCCATAAAGAAAAAGAAAAAGAATTAACCAAAATGAGGATCAAGTACGATTGCCATTTATACCAAAAAGAGATTAAAAAGCTGCAGATAGATTTAAGGAAAGTAACGCAGCAAAGACAACAGCTGCAAGACGTTTTGGATGTTCTTGGAAAGCAAAATGAAGAGCTTTTATATTTGGCTACAAATGACTTTTTAACTGGAGCCTATAATAGAAAGTACTTTATGTTTAAGTTTGAGGAAGAATTTAGTATTGCTCAAGAGCATTGTACTGATATATCTTGTATTGTATTTGATATTGACAGGTTTAAAGGAATTAATGATAGCTATGGTCACCTTGCAGGAGATGAAATCCTAAAGCATATTGTAAGAATATGTGAAAGGAAGACAGAAAGTACTGATATTATTGGAAGATTTGGCGGCGATGAATATGTTATTATTTTAGTAGGTAAAAATTTGGAAGCTGCTACTGTGCTGGGAAATGAATTGATAAAAACTGTTGAAGCATCACCAGCATCAGTTGGAGATAAATTTATAAATGTTACCCTTAGCATTGGTGTTACAGATAATATAGTTAATAATCCTAGCAATGCTGAGGATATGATAAGAATTGCAGATATTGCTCTGTATAGAGCAAAAGAAGAAGGCAGAAATCGTCTTTGTAGCTCAAAAAATATTTTTTAGATGAATTAAAGGAGGGAATATTATGGATGAAAGAAGAAAAAACAAGAGGTTACCAATTTTTTTGGAATTAGAAATCAGCAAGCTATTTAAACAAGATAATGAAATTATAGAAAATATCGAGGAGGAAATAGAGGTAATTAATATCTCTAAAACAGGTATTGGCTTTTTAAGTCAAGCAGACTTTCCGCTTGATTATTATTTCAATGCAAAGATTGAATTTGACAAGGAAAGATTTTTTTACTGTGTAATTAAGATAATTAGAAAAGAAATTGTAGAAGGTAATGCAGCCATATATGGTTGTGAATTTGTTGGATTAGCTGAATTTTTATCTAAAAAGGTTGATGAATATGAAGCTATCTTGACAGAAGAAAGCGAAGAGTAATTAGTTTTTTCTGGGGTTAAGTAAGTAAAACAGAAAAAATAATGTAAATAGTGGATTACAAATGGAGTGAGCATGAAATTATTATTTGATTTTCACATACACACAGCATTATCTCCATGCGGTCAAAATGAAATGACACCCAATAACATAGTCAATATGGCATTGTTGAATGATTTGGATGTAATTGCAGTTACAGATCATAATGCATGTGATAATGTAAAAGCTGTAATGGAAGTTGCACAACAATTAGATTTATTAGTTGTTCCAGGAATGGAAGTAGAAACTAAGGAAGAAATACATGTTGTATGTTTATTTGAAAGCTTAGAAGCATGCACTCAGCTTCAAAAGCAGATACAAAGCAAGATGCAGGTTATTAACGGCAAGGATGTTTTTGGAGAACAGCTTATAATGAATTCCCAAGATGAGATTGTTGGGAAAATAAGCAATTTATTGACTCAGTCTTCTGGTATTTCTATAAGCAGTTTAAAAAAAATGGTGGATGAGTTGGATGGTGTATTTATTCCGGCGCATATTGATAGGCCCAGCTATAGTATCATTGCTAACCTAGGGATGATTCCAGATAATATAGCAATATTTAATTTGGAAATATCCAGGTATGCTAAACTGGACGAGTATAAAAAATTATTTCCAGAGTATAGGATACTTCAATCTTCGGATTCGCATGAGCTTGGGCACATAGGTATTTGTAAACAGAGCATAGAAGTAGAAAATAGAACAATTCAAGATGTTATTAAGTTTCTCAAGACACTTCCCAAGTAGGGAAGTGTCTTTTTAAAATAGATTAGACTTTAATTGCGATTATTATTAAAAATAATAATATATTTTTGTAGAATAGGAAAGTTCGTCTTGCTTGCAAGAGACCATACTTTCCTATTCTACGAGAAATGCGTTCACCGAACGCTATTCTTGCTACAGGAATGAGGAGAGGAGTATTTTATAATAAACAATATTCGTACAATTTATATTCTATATGAATATTTGAGTTTAAAATTAGTCAAAAAGACCTATTTATTTTGCTGGAAAAATTAAAAATATACAACATTATATGGTTCCGTTTTATGAACGGGGAAAAATGTAAAATGAACAAGAAAAGAGTCGGAATAATTAAAAAAATTTTAGGTTACATAATCATAGATTGTTAATTTTATATCCACATTGAAAAATCTGTAAAATCCTTTAAAAGTGGGTTGTTCACAGAGTTAACCACATTATCCACAAAAATTATGCTTTCTGACGGAACGAAAAATGAAGTTATCCACAGACAAGTAGGGCAAATTGTAATAATAAACAGAATTATTTTGTATTAGTCAGATTATTTATTTTAAATGCATAAAAGGATTTTAGGGATTTACAGAGAATATTAAAAGTATAATTACATGAATTTTTATATTAATAATTTCATGTATTATATATTATCAGCGAATGATATAGAAGCTTATATCATTTTGGAAGGAGTGTTGTATATGCGTTACATTATATCGGGAAAAAACATTGAGGTTACTAAAGCACTTAAGGATATCGTCATGGAGAAGTTGGGTAAACTTGAAAAGTATTTTTCAAAAGATAATGAGGCGATTATTACAATGGTAGTTGAAAAGCAACGTCAGATTATTGAGGTTACTATACCAATTAAAGGGAGTGTAATTAGAGCAGAGGAAGAAGCAGATAGCATGTATGTGGCAATTGACAAGGTTGTAGATATACTTGAACGACAATTGCTTAAACATAAAAACAAGCTTATCGACAAGCACAGACATCAAGGTACCTTCAAGCAAGAGTTTATCGATGAGGAGTACGAAGAAAAAGAAGGCGTAAAGATTGTTAGAAGCAAAAAGTTTGCAGTTAAGCCAATGGATGCTGAGGAGGCTTGTATGGAAATGGATTTGCTAGGACATGATTTTTATGTATTTATGAATAGCGATACAGATGAGGTTAATGTTGTATACAAAAGAAGAAATGGTAATTATGGATTAATTGAGCCGGAGTATTAGAAGATAGTTGATATAAGAGCTGAATAATATAATCTTCTAATTATGCTAATCAATAAGCTTTTTAATAGTAGTCGGTGTGTTATTTAGAGTAACATGCCGACTATTAAAAAATCATATAAAAGGCAGAGAAGGAGGAATCGAATATGGACTTAAACTTTGAGTATAGCGTTGATGAGTTTGATGAGGAAATCGAAATTAATCTTAAGGGTGCCCTAGATGCAAGTCATGCTGTAGGACTTATGGATGAAATTCATGATTTGGAATTAAAAGCTATAAAGCGAATCGTATTTAAAGCTGAAGAACTTACCTTTATCGGAAGTGCCGGACTTAGGGTGATTGTATACACTAAGCAAAAGGCAGGAGAAAAGACAGAGGTTATTATGCAAAATCCTAACGATGAAATCACTTCTATTATTGAAATGAGCGGATTAGAACATTTTATTCATATTGTATGAGTAGCTTAAATACCTTTAAAAATCTTATTATTGAGAAAAATTTAATAACTAAAGATCTTATTTTTAAAAACAAGGCTGTATATTTCGGGCTTGTTTTTATGTTTTTATTAAGAGTTATTTAATTGGTTCTGCAAATATCAGAATGTTCGCTGGACTAACCTTTGTAAATAGTATTTTACAAGTATATTAAAAACTAAGAGCAGGCTTGTATATAAAAAAAAATAATGCTACAATTAAAAAATATGAATTGAAATTTATAAAATTATAATAAATTTGGAAGGTGTATGAGATGAAGCTATTAGAGAAAATATTTGGAACACATAGTGAACGGGAGTTAAAAAGAATTGAAAGCATAGTAGATAGAATAGAAAGCTATCAAGAAGAGTATAGAGGATTAAAGGATGATCAGTTAAAACAAAAAACAATCCAATTCAAAAAAAGGCTTGAACAAGGTGAAACCCTTGATGATATTTTGCCAGAAGCATTTGCAACAGTAAGAGAAGCATCTACGCGTGTGCTTGGAATGACTCATTACAGAGTTCAGCTTATTGGAGGAATTATTCTTCATCAGGGTAGAATTGCAGAGATGAAGACGGGAGAGGGAAAAACTCTAGTGGGGCCCTTGGCAGCATATCTAAATGCTCTTGAAGGTAAAGGAGTCCATGTAGTAACTGTAAATGACTATCTTGCTCATCGTGATGCTAACTGGATGGGTCAGGTATATGAATTTTTAGGATTAACCTGTGGAGTAATAATTAACAGCATAACTAATGAAGAAAGAATGGCAGCCTATAGATGCGATATTACGTATGGAACAAATAATGAATTCGGATTTGACTATTTAAGAGACAATATGGTTCTTTACAAGGAAGATATGGTACAAAGAGAACTTCATTATGCGATTATTGATGAGGTTGACTCTGTTCTTGTAGATGAGGCAAGAACTCCGTTAATTATTTCAGGAAGCAGCAATAAGTCTACTCATTTGTATCAGCAGGCGGATATGTTTGTGAGAAGACTTAAAAAGGGTAAGATAATTGGAGAAGTAAGTAAAATGAGCGCTATCTTAAATGAAGAGATTCAGGAGGAGGGCGACTATGTTGTAGATGAAAAAGCTAAAAATGTTACCTTAACAGCAGAAGGCGTTGAAAAGGCAGAAGCATTTTTTCAGTTAACTAATTTAGCGGATCCAGAAAATATGGAGATTCAGCATCATATTAATATTGCACTTAAAGCACATAATATTATGTTTAAGGACAAGGATTATGTGGTTAAAGAGGACGAAATACTTATTGTAGATGAATTTACCGGAAGAATGATGCCGGGAAGAAGGTATTCAAATGGCCTTCATCAGGCAATTGAAGCTAAGGAATATGTTAAAGTAAGAAGGGAAAGCAAAACGCTTGCAACTATTACATTTCAGAATTATTTTAATAAATATAATAAAAAATCAGGTATGACGGGAACCGCCTTAACTGAGGAAGAGGAATTCAGAGAAATATATGGAATGGATGTTATTGTTATTCCTACTAATAGACCTATTGCAAGGATTGACTATCCTGATGTTGTATATAAATCACATGAAGAAAAGACAAATGCAATTATTGAAGATATTATAGCTGCTAATGCTAAAGGCCAGCCAGTTCTTGTTGGAACAATAACAATTGACGCATCAGAAGAACTAAGCAACAGATTGAGGAAAAATGGAATAAAGCATAATGTACTTAATGCTAAATTCCACGAAAAGGAAGCAGAAATTGTTGCAGATGCAGGCCAGCTTAATGCAGTTACGATTGCAACAAATATGGCAGGACGTGGTACGGATATAAAACTTGGAGAAGGTGTTACACAAGCTGGAGGATTAAAAATTATTGGTACAGAGCGACATGAATCCAGACGTATTGATAATCAGCTAAGAGGTCGTGCGGGTCGTCAGGGAGACCCAGGTGATTCAACCTTTTATCTATCTCTTGATGATGATTTAATGAGACTTTTTGGTTCTGATAAAATGAAAAATACTGTAAATAAGTTAGGATTGCCGGATGGACAGCCTATTGCTGCAGGTATTTTGTCAAACGCAATTGAAAATGCTCAAAAGAAGGTGGAAGGTAATAACTTTGGTATTCGTAAAAGATTGCTCGATTATGATCAGGTTATGAATGAGCAAAGAGAGATAATTTACGAAGAAAGAAAAAAGGTGCTTGAAGGCGCCAATATGAATGAACATATAATGAATATGATGAGAGAAACAATTGAGAGGATTGTCAACACACATGCAAATGGTGTGGATGAAATTGACGAATGGGATTTGCCTGCATTAAAAGAGTATCTTGAAAAAACCTTTCCAATTACTAATCTTGAAATCTCTGATGAACAGAAAGAAAAGCTTACAAGAGAAAGCTTTATAGATATGATATATGAAAAAGCAGAGCGGTTATACAAAAAAACTGAAAATGAATTTGATGAACCGGAAATGATGCGAGAGGCAGAACGTGTAATTCTGCTAAGAGTTATAGACAGAAAGTGGATGGATCATATTGATGATATGGACCAAATGAGACAGGGAATTGGGTTGGCGGCTTATGGACAAAGAGATCCATTAGTTGAATACAAATTCCAAGGCTTTGATATGTTTGATGAGATGATTATTGGAATACAAGAAGATACAGTAAGAACTCTCTTTAGTGTAAGACCAGCAAGAAAGATTGAAAGAGAAAGCGTTGCAAAGGTAACAGGAACTAACAGAGGTGATGGAGATTCAGTAAAAACTCCTGTAAAAAGGGCAGAAAAAAAGGTTGGAAGAAATGACCCTTGTCCTTGCGGCAGCGGTAAAAAGTATAAGCAGTGCTGTGGAAGCTAAATAATCGTTGAGTATAGAAAAAAGGAGTGATTTATGTGTTAGAGCTTGACCAAGCAAAACAAGAATTGTCTGCATACAATGCTAAAATAATCGAAATGGGTGTTTCACTTTGACGTAAAAGGTGCTAAAATAAGGGTAGATGAAGTTGAAGACCTTATGAATGACGAAAGCTTTTGGAATGATACTGAAAGCTCTCAAAATACCTTGAGAGGTTTAAAGCAGTTAAAAGATAAGATTCAAGAGTATGAAGATTTAGAGCAGCTATATGAGGATATTGAGATATTAATTGAGATGGGCCTAGAAGAGCCTGACGAGGATATTGTAAATGAGGTTGAAGAAAGCCTAAAGAGCTTTATTGAAAAATATGAGCAGCTTAGAATTTCAACCTTGCTATCAGAAGAGTATGATAACCATAATGCAATAATTACTCTTCATGCAGGAGCAGGAGGAACGGAAGCTTGTGACTGGGTTAGCATGCTTTATCGAATGTATAATAGATGGGCAGACGATAAGGGATTTAAGACTGAGATTTTGGATATTCTTCCAGGAGAAGAGGCTGGTATTAAATCAATTACAGCACAAATTTCTGGTGATAATGCTTATGGATATTTGAAATCAGAAAAGGGAGTTCACAGACTAGTGAGAATTTCTCCTTTTGACTCATCGGGAAGAAGACATACATCCTTTGCTTCCTGTGGTGTAATACCTGAAATTGATGATGATACGGATATTGAGGTTGATGAGGAAGAGCTAAGAATTGACACATATCGTTCGAGTGGAGCGGGAGGACAGCATGTTAATACCACGGATTCAGCAGTCAGAATTACTCATATTCCAACAGGGCTTGTGGTACAATGCCAAAATGAACGTTCTCAGCACAAGAATAAGGAAAGAGCTATGAAAATGCTAAAGGCAAAGCTTTTTGAACTGCGTCAGGAAGAACAGTTGGACAAAATACAAGGTATCAGAGGCGAAATAAAGGAAATTGGATTTGGGAGTCAGATTAGATCTTATGTAATGCATCCATATAATATGGTGAAGGATCATAGAACCAATGCAGAAACAGGAAATGTTTCAGCAGTAATGGATGGAAAGATTGATTTGTTCATGAATGCATATTTGACATCGAGAATGTCAGCCAAATATAAGGAGGAGTAATTATGGCAACAACACAACAGGTAGTTTTCAAAATTGACAAAGAAGAATATGGATTGGATATCATGAGTGTAAATGGTATTGAGAAGTATCAAGAGGTGGTTAAAATACCTAACTCGCCAGAATATGTTGATGGTATTATTAATCTCAGAGGTGAAGTACTCCCAGTATTTAGCTTAAGAAAGAAATTTAAGCTAGAGGATAAAGAATATGACGACAAAACTAAAATTATAGTTGCTTATACTAATAATATGAAGATAGGTTTTGTTGTTGATATGGTAATTGAGATTATTAATATAGATGAGGACAGTGTTGAAGCAACTCCTAAGATTTTAACGGGAATTGACAGAAGATATATTAGAAGTGTTGCAAAGGTAGAGGATAGAATGATAATTTTACTTGATATTGAGTTAATTGTATCAGATGAAGAAAAATTATCGTTAGGTGAAGTTGTGGAGATGGCCTAGATTTAATCAATAAGGATATATCTGCAATAATGCTTTTCAAGAATATTGACAGCAGTAAGTGTCCCTTTTTCTTGACCTTCGTTAGGTCAGAGAATACTGAGCATTTACTGCTGTTTGTTTAAGGCGAAGAAAATATATATTAAAATAATTTTCTATTTGAGGTGTACTTGAAAAAAAACTTGAAGTTTTATATAACCTGTGGTATTATCTTTCGAGAGAATACATTTGTTCTTGTGAAAAAAACAAAAGGTGATAAATATGTCTGAAACAGCAAAATATTTTATTATTACAAAGAAAGCACTGCCTGAGGTATATTTAAAAGTAATTCAGGCAAAACAGCTAATTGAAAAGGAAAAAGCAATGACTGTCCAAGAGGCAGTAGATGCAGTTGGAATTAGCAGAAGCTCCTTTTATAAGTATAAAGACGATATTTTTCCTTTTTATGAAAATACCCGAGGAGCGGCGATTACTATTGGAATGGGAATTGAAGATGAGCCAGGAGTATTATCTGGCTTGCTGAATAAAATAGCCGAGTATAAGGCTAATATTCTGACCATTCATCAAACGATTCCGATAAATGGAGTTGCTAACATTACTTTGAGTATTGAGGTACTGCCTTCTACCGGGGATGTTTTAGACATGATAGATGACATACAGGCACAGCAAGGAATTCACCAGGTGAAAATTTTAGCTAGGGAGTGATGGACATGATTAGTATTGCGATATTAGGATATGGAACGGTTGGCTCAGGTGTAGTAGAAGTGTTGGAAAAAAATCGTGACAGCATTAACAAAAAAGCAGGAGAAGATATATTAATAAAGTATATTCTGGATTTAAAGGATTTTCCTGGAACACCTATTGAAAATATAATTACTCATAATTTTGATGTTATTTTGAATGATGAAGATGTTAAGGTAATAGCTGAGGTTATGGGAGGAGTTGAACCTGCATACACCTTTGTTAAAAAGGCGCTTGAAAAAGGTAAGAGTGTTGTTACATCTAATAAAGAATTAGTTGCAAAGCACGGACCAGAGTTGCTTTCAATAGCAAAAGAAAAAAACATCAATTTTTTGTTCGAAGCAAGCGTAGGCGGAGGAATTCCAATTATCAGACCGCTTAACCAAAGTTTGACTGCGGATGAGATATATGAAATTACCGGAATATTAAATGGAACAACTAATTATATTTTAACAAAAATGTCAAAAGAAGGGCTTGCCTTTGACACAGTACTTAAGGAAGCACAGGAAAAGGGATACGCAGAAAAAAATCCTGAAGCAGATGTGGAGGGATATGATGCCTGCAGGAAAATTGCAATTCTGGCATCACTTGCGTTTGGAATGAATGTAGATTATGAAAATATTCATACCGAGGGAATTACAAAAATAACTGCTAGAGATATGGAATATGCAAAAGTTTTGAACAGAGATATCAAGCTGATTGCAAACTGTATAAAAGAGGACAATAAGGTTCATGCAATGGTAGCGCCTGTGATGATTGACAGTACTCATCCTTTAGCACATGTAAATGATGTTTATAATGCTATATTTATTAAAGGAAATGTTATCGGTGAGGTTATGTTTTATGGCAGAGGAGCAGGAAAGCTGCCTACTGCAAGTGCGGTAGTAGCAGATATTATTGATGCAATAAAACATAAGGGATGTAATATCATGTCGTTTTGGAGCACAAAGAGTATGAAATTTATTTCAATGGATCAAGTTAAGGCTAAGTTCTTTGTCGTTGTAAAAACAGACTTTATGCCCGCAGCAAAAGATAGTGCGGAAAAAATATTTGGTGAAATAGAATATATAATCTTGGACAATCAAGAAGATGAGCTGGCATTTACAACTAGTGAGATTACTGAAAAAGCATTTGCTGAAAAGATTAATCTTTTAAATGAAGAAACTTCAATTGTAAGTGTTCAAAGTAGCATTAGATTAGGCTAGGGAGGAATAAAAATGAAATATTTAATAATCCTTGGTGACGGAATGGCAGATGAACCTATTGAAGAATTAGGAAACAAGACACCTTTAGAGGCGGCCAATAAACCAATGATTGATTTGCTATCAAAGCAAGGAGAGCTTGGACTCGTAAATACTATTCCAGAAGGAATGAGCCCAGGAAGTGATAACGCGAATTTGTCGGTTATGGGTTATGACCCTTTAAAATATTATTCTGGCAGATCACCACTTGAAGCAATAAGTATGGGAATAGAAATGAACCAAACAGATATTAGCTTTAGATGTAATTTAGTAACTCTCTCAGAGGAAGGCTCTTATGAAGACAAGCATATTTTGGACCATAGTGCAGATGAAATAACCACTGAAGAAGCTAATGAATTAATAAAAGCTATTAAGCTTATTTTTGAAACTGAGCTTATTCATTTTTATACAGGAATCAGCTACAGACATGCAATGATTTGGGAAAATGGCTCTTTGAATGTAAACCTGGTTCCACCACATAATATTTTGGGTAAAAAAATTACAGAATATATGCCTGAAGGAGAGGGTGCTGACCTGATATTTCATATGATGAAAAAAAGCTATGAGATATTAAACAATCATCCAATTAATGATGAAAGACGCAAAAGAGGCCTTAGACCAGCAAATTCAATATGGATTTGGGGAGAAGGCAAAAAACCATTGCTTCCGTCCTTTCAGGAAAAATATGGAATAAAGGGTGCAATGATTTCGGCGGTGGATTTATTAAAAGGCATCGCGATTGCAGCGAAAATGAAAAGTATAGATGTTGAAGGCGCAACGGGAAATATACATACTAACTATAAAGGAAAAGCAGAGGCCTGTATTAAAGCTTTAGAGGAAGTCGATTTTGTATACCTTCATATTGAAGCACCAGATGAGTGCGGACATAGAGGAGAGCTAGAGAATAAGATTAAGTCAATAGAGCTGATTGATGAAAAAATAGTAAGACCTATTGTTGAAGCACTTGAGAATAAGTCAGAGCACTTCAGGATGATGATATTACCTGATCATCCAACACCTATTGCACTCAGAACGCACACAAGCAATCCAGTACCGTATATTATTTATGATAGTAGAGTCCACAAGAATTCAGGGCTTTCATATACAGAAAAAAATGCAATGAAAACAGAGAATCATTGTAAAAAGGGCTATTTGCTCATGGACCATCTGCTAGAAATTACAAGTTAAGAAAATTCTTTTGAATTAGGAGGAAACAACGTGCTAATAGTAAAAAAGTTTGGCGGCAGTTCAGTTGCTAATAAAGAACGAGTTTATAATGTGGCAAACAGAATTTTAGAAGATTACTTAGCCGGACATGAAGTTGTAGTTGTATTGTCTGCACAAGGAGACACAACGGATGAACTACTTGAGAAGGCTTGGGAAATTAATCCAAATCCATCTAAGAGAGAAATGGATATGCTATTATCTACAGGAGAACAGCAATCAGTTTCTTTAATGGTTATGGCTCTTGAGGCTCTTGGACATCCAGCAGTATCATTAAATGCATTTCAGGTTCCAATGTATACATCTTCAGCATATAGCAATGCAAGGCTAAAGAAGATTGAAGCAGACAGAATTAAATCAGAGCTGGAAAGAAAAAATATTGTGGTTGTTACAGGATTTCAGGGAATCAATAAATTTGATGATATTACTACACTTGGAAGGGGAGGCTCTGATACAACTGCAGTAGCACTTGCAGCAGCACTTGATGCTGATAAGTGTGAAATTTTTACAGATGTAGACGGAGTATATACAGCCGACCCAAGAGTTGTAAAAAATGCAAGAAAGCTTGATGAAATAACTTATGATGAAATGCTTGAGCTTGCATCATTAGGAGCAAAGGTATTGCATAACCGTTCAGTTGAGCTTGCTAAAAAATATGGCGTTGAGCTAGTAGTAAGATCAAGTTTAACAAGAGAAGAAGGAACAGTCGTTAAGGAGGAATGTAAAATGGAAAAAATGCTTGTAAGTGGTGTAGCATCAGATAAAGATATTGCTAGAATTGCAGTTGTAGGAATTAAGGATGAGCCTGGAAAGGCATTTACCTTATTTTCACTTTTAGCTAAAAAAGGAATTAATGTTGATATTATTCTCCAATCAGTAGGAAGAGATAATACTAAGGATATTTCCTTTACAGTTCCAAAATCAGATTTAAAGGAAGCAGTAAAATTGCTTGAAGAAAACCTTGAAAGAATTTCAGGAAGTAAAATTGAAGTAGACGAAAATGTTGCAAAGGTATCACTTGTTGGAGCAGGAATGGCATCTAATGCAGGGGTTGCTTCTACAATGTTTGAAGCTTTATATGATGCAGGAATTAACATTAAAATGATTTCAACATCTGAAATAAAAATTTCTATTCTTGTGGATGAAACAGAAGCTGAAGCAGCAATGAATGCGATTCATGAACAGTTTAGATTACATATGGAAAGATAGATAATATACGAGAGCATCCTTTATGGGTGCTTTTTTTTTTGATTTCTGCTATAATGGGTAAAGATTGAAGAATTGAAATAAGGCTTTGCCATTATATATTAAGATAAGAAGTGGAAGGAGCAATACATGGATATTTTAAAAGCTATCGAAAGTGAATTTGGATTAAAGGATTGGCAGGTTAGTAATACTGTAGAGCTGATTGAACAAGGAAATACTATTCCTTTTATTGCAAGATATAGAAAAGAAGCTACAGGGTCTTTAACAGATGAAGTTTTAAGGGACCTTAATGAACGATTGACATATATGAAAAATCTTGAACAAAAAAAAGAACAGGTAATAGGGAGCATAGAAGAACAAGGCCTTCTTTCAACTGAACTAAAATTACAAATCGAAAACGCAAAAACCTTAGTTGAGGTAGATGACCTTTACAGGCCATTCCGACCTAAAAGAAGAACTAGAGCAACAATTGCGAAGGAAAAAGGACTTGAAGCCTTAGCAATGGAAATAATGCTTCAAAAAGCTGAACAGATAATTGAAATTATTGCTGAAAAATATATTAATCTGGATTTGCAGGTTGATAATGCAGAGCAGGCAATTGAAGGGGCTAAAGATATTATTGCAGAAATGATTTCTGATCAGGCAGAATATCGAAAGCAAATAAGAAAAGTAACCTTTGAAAAAGGAACGATTGTATCTAAAGCTAAAGAACAAACAGCAGAATCAGTTTTTGAAATGTATTATGACTATACAGAGTCGATTAAACAAATTGCACCACATAGAGTTCTGGCGGTAAATAGAGGAGAAAAAGAAAAAATTCTTATAATAAAGCTAGAGGCTCCAACCGATGAAATTCTTGGATATTTAAATTCAAAGGTTATTATAGCTAACAATAATTATACTACAAAGATTCTAAAGGATACTATTGAGGATAGCTATAAGAGACTAATTGCTCCTGCGATTGAGCGTGAAATCAGAAATGAACTTACTGAAAAAGCAGAGGAAGGAGCAATAAAGGTTTTTGGAAAAAACCTTGAACAGCTTTTAATGCAGCCTCCGATTAGAAACAAGGTGGTTTTAGCTATTGACCCAGCATTTAGAACAGGTTGTAAAATTGCGGTAATTGATGACATTGGGAAAGTGCTTAATACAGGAGTTATTTATCCAACAGCCCCTAAAAATGATATTGAGGGAGCAAAAAAAGTATTGAAAGCATTAATTGAAAAATTTGAGGTTAATCTTATTTCAATTGGGAATGGAACAGCCTCTAGAGAAACAGAGCTTTTTGTTGTTGATATGCTTAAGGAAATAAAAAAGGATATTCAATATGTTATTGTTAATGAAGCAGGTGCTTCCGTATATTCTGCATCTAAGCTTGGAACAGAGGAATTTCCTGAATTTGATGTAGCTTTAAGAAGTGCCGTTTCAATTGGAAGAAGATTGCAGGATCCGTTAGCTGAGCTGGTTAAAATTGATCCCAAATCAGTGGGAGTGGGTCAGTATCAGCATGATATGAATCAAAAGTATCTGGGAGAAGCTCTTGGAGCAGTTGTTGAGGATTCGGTTAATAAGGTTGGAGTAGATTTGAACACAGCGTCCCCATCCTTGCTTCAATATATATCTGGAATAAGTAAGCCGTTAGCAAAAAATATTGTTGCATATAGAGAAGCGAATGGAAGATTTCACAGCAGAGCTGAGCTTCAAAAGGTTGCAAAACTAGGAGCTAAGGCCTATGAGCAATGTGCGGGATTTTTAAGAATTGCAGATGGTAAGAATCCATTGGATAATACAGGCGTACATCCTGAAAGCTATGCTGCAACAAAAGAATTATTAAAAGAAATAGGATATAGTTTAAAGGATTTAAAGAAAATTGAAGTATCTGATTTTAAAAATATGTCTAGCAGATTAGAGGAAATTGCAAAAAGGCTTGAAATAGGAGTTCCAACATTAGCAGATATTATTAAAGAGCTTGAAAAACCAGGGCGTGATCCAAGAGAAGAAATGCCAATGCCTATTTTAAGAACTGATGTAATGGAGATTGAAGATCTAAAAGAAGGAATGGTTTTAAAGGGAACCGTCAGAAATGTCATTGATTTTGGCGCATTTGTAGATATTGGAGTTCATCAGGATGGACTGGTTCATATTTCCCAGTTATCAGATAAATATATAAAGCATCCGCTGGAGATTGTTTCAGTGGGTGATATAGTGGATGTTAAGGTTTTAGGAGTAGATGCCGCAAAAAAAAGAATAAGCTTAAGTATGTTAAAATAAAGGGGAATTATAATGATTTTTATTTCGAATTCGCCGGAGGATACAATGTCAATCGGCAATGAAATTGGTTGCAATGCAAAAAAAGGTGAAATATATTGTCTGGTTGGCAATTTAGGTGTTGGTAAAACGGTATTTACAAAAGGATTTGCTGCTGGAATTGGAATACAAGAGCATATTACAAGCCCCACATTTACTATTGTAAATCAATATGAAGGCCCAAAGATGCCATTTTATCATTTCGATGTATATAGAATACAGGATATTGAAGAGATGGAAGAAATTGGATATGAGGAATATTTTTTTGGAGAAGGAGTTTGCTTTATTGAGTGGGCAAATTTTATTAATGAAATAATACCAGAAGAGGCAATATGGATTTATATTGATAAGGATTTATCAAAAGGTGAAGATTATAGAGAAATAGCAGTTAACAGAAAAGAGGTGATTGGAGAATGAAAATACTAGCAATTGAAACATCGGGTCTTGTATCCTCTGTAGCCTTAGCAGAGGATGATAGTATTATTGCAGAATTTTCTACTAATTTCAAAATGACACACTCTGTTACGCTTATGCCGATGATAGAAAATATGCTAAATATATTAAAGATATCAATAAAGAATGTTGAACTGATTGCAGTTTCTAAAGGGCCGGGCTCTTTTACAGGTTTAAGGATAGGAAGCTCAACGGCAAAGGGAATTGCAATGGCTTTAAATATACCGATTGCTTCAGTTCCAACCCTTGAGGCAATGGCGCTTAATATCGAAAGAACAGATTGCTTGATTTGTCCTATGATTGATGCAAGGAGAAAACAATCCTACACTAATCTTTATGAATACAAGAACGATAAAATTATTGAGTTATACAAAGATGATGTTTTGGATGTTAAGGAGATAGTTGATAGAATAAAGAAGCATAATAAAAAGGTGATTTTTTTGGGAGATGGCTTTTTGGTTAACAAAAAGGAGATTGAAGAGTTAATGGGCAATACTTTTTGGACAAGTGCAAAGTCTCAAAATAGAATGCAAAGGGCTTCCTCGGTAGCAGTACTGGGATTTCAATATTTCAAAGAAAACCGACTAGATAATCATTTAGAGCATGAACCAGTATATTTAAGAAAATCACAGGCAGAAAGAGAATATGATGAAAAGAATGCAGGGAATTTTTTAGCTTGAAATTAATATAAATCAAGAAAAACAACTTTTCTTGTCGGACTAAAAAGCCTATGCTATAATTGAAGCATTATTATTAGAAAAAGAGGAAAAAATAAATGTTAGATGTATGTTTGTTGGGAACTGGAGGAATGATGCCACTTCCATATAGATGGTTAACAGCATTAATGCTAAGATACAATGGGAGTAATATGCTTATTGATTGCGGTGAAGGTACCCAAATCACTATAAAACAGCAAGGTTGGAGTTTTAAGTCAATAGACTATATATGCTTTACACACTATCATGGGGACCATATCAGCGGACTTCCAGGGCTGCTATTGACAATTGGTAATTCAAACAGGACTGAGCCGTTAACTTTGATTGGACCAAAAGGATTAGAAAGAGTGGTGAATGGGCTAAGAGTTATTGCGCCAGAGTTGCCCTTTGAAATAAAATTTATTGAATTAAGAGAAAGTCTCGAAGTAATTGAGGCAGGAGAATATGTGATAGAAGCTTACAAAGTGAAGCATAATATTATTTGCTATGGATATAATGTTGTTATTAACAGACAAGGAAAATTTGATGTAGAAAAGGCCAAAGAAAATCAAATACCTTTAAGACTTTGGTCAAAGCTTCAAAAAGGGAATACAGTAATTGATGAGGGAGTGGAGTATACTCCTGATATGGTGCTTGGAGAATCGAGAAAGGGACTTAAAATAAGCTATTGTACGGATTCAAGACCAGTTAAGGCTATTGAAGAAAGTGTTTACGGAGCAGATTTATTTATATGCGAAGGTATGTATGGTGAAGAAACTGAAGAGACAAAAGCAAACGCATATAAGCATATGACATTTGAAGAAGCAGCTAAACTTGCAAAAAATGCAGGAGTTACAGAGCTTTGGCTTACCCATTTTAGTCCTTCCTTAGTATATCCAAAGGATTTTTTGCACAAAGCAAGAAATATCTTTAAAAATTCCTTTGTGGGTAAGGACAGAATGACAAAAAGCTTTAAATTTGAAGATGAGACTAGTGAAATACAATAAAGTATTCGATATATCTAGTGCAAGATATATAAATGAATCTATCTGGAGAGGTAATTAAAATGAGAAAAGTATTTGCGATAACTATGCTTATTGTTTTAGGTGTAACACTTTATTTGTATTATAGTCACAAATTAGACCGTGACCCTGTAATTGGAACAGGTATAGTTGAAGAAAAAATATTGCCACAGGCAAAGCAGGATTACGAGGGTTTTTTAAAACAAATAAAGGAATATCAAAAAAATCCTGATCAGATAGCAGAATTTAATTGTATGCTTACAAAAATTATTTATTCAGGTGCATTAAAGGAAGACGAGATAAGACTGTTGTTAAAGCTGCAAAGAGAGTATTTTACATCACCAACATTAGAGAAAAATCCAGAAGGTGAAAATGCAGACAGATTAATTGCAGAGCTCAGCAAATATAAAGAGTTGGATTTGAAAATAATCGGATATAAAATGATTGGACCTCAATATGTTGAAAAAGAAGAGGGTAAACCGAATATGCTTATTTTCAATGTTATATATTACATGAACACAACGGCTGAAGAAGGAGATGTGTATAAGGGCTATATTTATGAACAAAACAAGGACAAGCTATGGGAGCTAAAGGGCTTTGGACAAATTGACGGCTTCCCGATTGTCAATTGATATAAGACAGGAGAAGATATGAATAAGGATATAAAGATACTTGCTATTGAAACGTCATGTGATGAGACATCGGCAGCAGTTGTTTTGAATGGAACAAAGGTGCTATCTAATGTTATTTACTCACAAATCGAACTCCATAAAAAATATGGAGGGGTTGTGCCAGAGGTCGCATCTAGAAAGCATATAGAAAAGGTAAATCCAGTTATTATGGAGGCTCTTGAAGAGGCTAAAACTACATTTGAGGAGCTTGATGCAATTGCTGTGACATACGCACCTGGACTCGTTGGGGCACTGCTTGTCGGAGTGGCAACTGCTAAAGCTTTGGCGTTTGCGTTAGGAAAGCCTCTTATTGGAGTGCATCATATTGAGGGTCATATATGCGCTAATTTTATTCAAAATCCAGAGTTTGTTCCACCTTTTATATGTATGGTTGTTTCGGGTGGGCATACACATCTTGTTAATGTTAAAGATTATGGAGAATATGAGGTTTTAGGAAAAACAAGAGATGATGCACTTGGAGAGGCATATGATAAGGTGGCAAGGGCGATTGGTTTAGGGTATCCGGGAGGGCCTAAAATTGACAAGGTGGCTAAAACGGGAAAGGGTGATGCGATAGTTTTCCCAAGAGCATATCTTGAAAATGATTCCTATGATTTTAGCTTTAGCGGTGTTAAATCGGCAGTACTTAATTACCTTAATCAAATGGAAATGAAAAATCAGGAAGTAAAGATTGAAGATGTTGCAGCATCTTTTCAAGAAGCAGTTATTGAGGTTATTGTAAATAAGACAATAAGAGCTGCAAAGCAAATTGGAATTCATAAAATTGCACTTGCGGGCGGAGTTGCAGCAAATACAAGACTTAGAGAAGAAATGTCAAAGGAATGTGAAAAAGAAGGTTTTGAATTGCTGTATCCAGATATTTCATATTGCACAGATAATGCAGCCATGATAGGCTGCGCTGGTTATTTTGATTATTTAAAAGGCAAAAGAGATGGGTTGGAGCTGAATGCAGTTCCAAATCTGAAGCTTCAAAGCAAAGTGTAGGCTTTATGCTTTATAGGCCGTATTAATTGAAATCAGCCGAAAGGCTGGTTTTTCTATATGTAAGGAGGAGTGATATGTATAATAATAATAAAATGGGAGTTATTATTGTTGCAGCAGGGCAAGGAAGGCGAATGGCTTCAAATGTCAGCAAGCAGTTTATTGAGGTAGATAACAAACCGATTTTAGCATATACAGTTGAAAAATTTCAAAATCATGAATGGATTGATGAGATAGTGCTAGTAGTGGGCAGTGAAGAAATTGAATTTGCTAATAGCAGTATTAAGGAGCAATATAATTTTACTAAAATCAATAAAATTATTTCCGGAGGGTATGAAAGGCAAGATTCAGTTTTTAAGGGTATCGAAGCACTCTCAGATGATATTGATTATGTGTTGATACATGATGGAGTGAGACCTTTTGTTGAAGAAAGCTCGATCTCAAGTATTATTGAGGAAGTATGTGTTTATAAAGCTTGTATATTGGGAGTAAAAGTTAAGGATACTATTAAAATGGCAGATTATGAAGGGTTTATTAATAAAACTCCAAACAGGGATTTAATGTTTGCGGCACAAACACCACAGGCATTTGATAAAAAGCTGATTTACAAAGCTTATCTTGAGGGCATCAAAGAAAAGAGCTATGTTACTGATGATGCAATGATGGTAGAAAAATATACTGATGTAAGGATTAAGATTACTAATGGATCGTATGGAAATATAAAAATAACTACAATAGAGGATATGTCAGCTTTTAATTAGTCAACCAAGTATATATTGAAATCACTAATGCAATTAATAAAAATTAAAAAATATATCTCTAAATCTATTGACAGAGAGGTTGAGATATGATAAATTAATTAAGCGCTAAAGCGCAAGGCTTTATGGAGAGGTGTCCGAGCGGTTTAAGGAGCTGGTCTTGAAAACCAGTGACTCCGAAAGGGGCCGTGGGTTCGAATCCCACCCTCTCCGCCATTAATTGAAGACCGGGAGAAGTACTCAAGTAGGTTGAAGAGGACGGTTTGCTAAACCGTTAGGGTTCGTAAGGGCCGCATGGGTTCGAATCCCATCTTCTCCGCCATGTCCTAGGGGTATAGCTCAGTTGGTAGAGCGATAGTCTCCAAAACTATGCGCCGTGGGTTCAAGTCCTGCTACCCCTGCCATTTTTTCAAAATTGAATAGTTGCGGGGTGTAGCGCAGTTTGGTAGCGTAACTGGTTTGGGACCAGTGGGTCGCGGGTTCAAATCCTGTCACCCCGACCAACATTAGCATGTGGGCCATTAGCTCAGTTGGTTAGAGCGCAGTCCTGATAAGACTGAGGTCCCAAGTTCGAGTCTTGGCACGCCCACCAGTCTGAAATCTGGGCCTGTAGTTCAGATGGCCAGAACGCCTCATTTGCAATGAGGAGGTCAGGAGTTCGATTCTCCTCAGGTCCATATCTAGATATCGGAAAAAGAAGGTAATGCTTTGATTTTCGAAAAGACAAAGTGTAGTTCGTAAACAGTTATTAGGGTAGGTCCATGTGTTTAATGTAACTGTTTCAACTGTACTTGGTGTTGCACATTTAAAACTGAATAGAATAGCAATTTCAATGAAGCAAATTAAGGGCATACGGTGAATGCCTTGGCGCAAAAGACCGATGAAGGACGTAGTAGGTTGCGATAAGCTTTGGGTAGCTGCCAAACAAGCATTAATCCAAAGATTTCCGAATGGGGTAACCCGGCTAGGTTTAAACCTAGTCACCATA
>DFYO01000067.1 GCA_002381865.1 Clostridiales bacterium UBA4080
GAAGTTTCAATAAAAGTTTACGCGCAAAAAAGCGCTTGACATTTTTTTTGGGGGGGGGTATAATTTATCCATTAGTGAAAAAATTACCAAATCTAATCTAAAAAGTTTATGAGGCGGAGAATATCTGAAATTTCTCCCGAAATAGAAAATTGAATACAGTAAGCTATTGAAATTTAGGTATTAATAATTGGTTTATTATTTGCGCGCGAAAATGATATTTCGATTAATTAATATATATAAAATATGGACAGGGAGGAAGATAGTGAAGAAAGGGATAGTATTAATGCTGGTATCAATACTGGTGCTTTCATCTATGTCAGTATTTGCATCAAATACGGAAATGGAAAGAAGTATAATAGTATTTAAAGGCGGCGTTGATGAGCAGAGAAAGGAAGAAATAATTAAAAAGCATGGAGGGGTTAAAATTAAAGATTTGGCTTGCATTAATGCAGCAGCGGTAAGCATTCCTAAAAACAGCAAGGTAAAATACCTTGAAGAGGTTTTATATGTGGAAGCTGACACCATAGTAAATGTAAATGCAAAAAAAGTCAAACCGATTCCAACGCCCTCAGCTAGTGAAGTAATCCCTTGGGGAATTGAGTACATGGGAGCACCGAGCATGTGGAACAATGAAACGGATAACATCAAGGTAGGGATAGTGGATACCGGCATAGACCTGGATCATCCTGATCTGAAAGAGAACATTAAAGGAAGCTTTAATGCAATATCAAGCAGAAAATCGGGAAATGATGACAACGGTCACGGTACTCATGTTGCAGGCATTATCGGAGCAGCAAAAAACGGCATAGGAGTTGTAGGAATGGTTCCGAATGCCGACCTGTATGCAATCAAGGTACTTGACAGCACAGGAAACGGCTATATATCAGATATCATAGAGGGAATAGACTGGGCAGTGAAAAACAACATGGATATCCTGAATATGAGCTTCGGAACAACAACTGACAGCCAGAGCCTGCATGAAGCCATAATAAAGGCAAGTCAGGCAGGAATCATACTGCTTGCAGCAGCAGGCAACAACTATGGTGGTGCTTGCGAATATCCGGCAAAATATGCAGAAGTAATAAGTGTAGGAGCAATCGACAGAAGCGGAAATATCACAGATTTTTCAGCAATCACAGGTGTTGATACATGGGCACCGGGAACAAGAATTTATTCCACAGGGATTGACGGAGGTTATGTTGAGATGGACGGAACGTCAATGGCTGCGCCGCATTGGGTAGGAAAAGAAAGTTATTAAAAAATATTAAGGAGAAATAATAATTATGAGAAGAATAATTTGTGTTATAATGGTATTTGTAATGGCTTTAAATGTAAATGTTGTTTTTGCAAAAACAGATACAACAAAAGACAAATCAATAGAACTAATTGGAAAATATGATTTATCAATGGATCTTAGCAAAATAGCAGATAAGGAATTGATATCTGCACAAATTCAGAAAAATGATGATATTATAAATGAGAAGACTATTGAAAAATCAAATTTAAAAATAGGCATTAATGAAAAAGATCAAATCTCAGTATTAAGTGGAAAATTATCAATTAATGATAAAACATTTATATTAAAAGGAGAAGGATCCACAAAGACATATGATGTAATGGGGAAAAATGATTACATATTCGGAGAGTACTTTGGATATATGTATGATAATAATAAGGCAGTTAGAGAATTCGGATTATGCATTGAGTATTCTAAGGAAGAAAACTCCTATGCTGCATCAACAATTTCGATTATCCCAATGAGTGTAAATGAAGAAATAGGATCATTAGTGGTTTTGAACTTTGGAGATACAAATAAAGACACGAATAATAAGTTTTATGAAAAATACAAAGTTAATCAAAATAAAGATGGGTTTTCTGAGACAAATGAGGCGTTGAATGAAGATGTTGTAACTGTGCGTACAGAAGAAACAATACCGTTAACTGTGAAAAGTCCTTATAAAAGTGCTTACGGAGATTTAATGTACATGGCAGGATTTAATGTTTCAACTTTAAAGGCGGGTAACGTAACGAAATTGCATATGAGAACGTGGACAAAGAAAGCTAATCTAGAAAAATATTTGCAATCAAAAGTTGGCAAACCTGTTGTGTCAGGTACAGCAGTAATTACAGAAGCTAATTTTAAAATATCTAATAGTGCTAATTTAAGGGTGTTTGATTACACACCAGAGACAGGAAGTACATCATTTAATATAATTGTACCATATATTTTGGGAGGATCGCCAGGGTGGCAAAGTCTAAATATAACAACCAGTACAACAACTGCTACTAGAACTGTAGCTTCAGGTAGTAGTGACTATAATATCATAGAGTGGAAGTTAAAAAAGATGTCATTTTTTAACAATACTGACGCACAATCATCAACACCATGGTTTAGTTCTTCAAATTGTGGTATGGGTGTAAATACATTAGTCGTTTATCCAGGAAAGGTAACAGCAAATACATCTAAACCAATAAAATGGAATGGATCATATAGATATGGGGCTACATTTAATAACTTAGGAGTAAGATATCAAGTTTATGACACAATATCTTTAACTGCAACTTCTCCCATGATAATAACACCCTGATAACTGTAGTGAATATTGAAATATAATTTATTTGACAAGGAGATTATTAAAGAAAATATTATGAAAAGTAATCGAATTATTAATATAAGTGCTGCAATAGTAATGCTTTTTGTACTATACCTGATAACATTCATATATAATGACAGTGTTAAGTCGATAGACAATGACTTGATTATTACTGACTTGCTTATACAACAGAGCGGAAATCAATATTTAAGAAATGAAGGTAAGTTAGGAGTTGAAGAATATAAACAAAATTTGTATTTTAACTCAGCGAGTCTTTCGAAATTTAATGATAAACACTCTTCGAAAGTATATTTGCCAAAATATAAATTAAAAGTACTAAAAGATATTGATTATATATTGGAAGATATGTCGAATCGTATTTCAGTTGATAATGTTGGCTATATATATGAAGTGCTAAAAAAGATTGACGTGGAAATGAATAAAATGATAGGGGAAAAAAGCAATACAATTAAAGTATATCAAGAAGAATATACTCGTATTCAGGATATAATTTTTGAATATGAGCAGAATATAGGTAAAACTAAATAAGTTTTGCAGAATCACAATTTATTAATTTCGATGATTGAGAACATCTGGCCATAGTCTTAGAATCTATAAGTTTAAGTGGCACTTTTGCAATAGTTGGGGTTGAATCCATTTAGATTCAGCTCCATTACTGCATTTAGGACTATTTTAATGTTTAAAGTGCAGTATTTGGTATTTATAGGTGCACTTAATAAGCCAATTTTTTCAGTTAAACTATGATGGTCAGAATTTTAGCTTAATAATATTTCTATAGAACCTTTAGGGTTTCATTCTGTCTTCCCATGCACGTCCTGTGCATATGAACTAACCCCAAAAAGTTAGACAATTTTTTATTATGCGAATACTGAGGATTGAATCCTGTATTGAACAGGGCGCAGTCCTTATACTTTACATTTGATTCATTTGTTATTATAGTAGTCTAAATATTCCTCCAGTTCACATTGAAACTCGTCCATTGAACTGAATTTTTGTAGATATAATAATTCGGATTTTAATAATCCATAGAAGTTTTCAACCACTGCATTATCTAAACAATTTCTCTTTCTTGACATGCTCTGTTCATCTAACATCTTCACATAAGAATCCATTCTATACTGCCATCCTTGATCAGAATTATCACGAATTCGGTATAATACCGATAACGGAACTGTATTTTCTGGTCCTATAGGTATTGAAGCAAGCTTAGAAACAGGAGAAAAGTTGTCGAGTCTTTTTAACTGTGATCCCAATTGTTCGTGGCAAAAAGAAAGTATCGAAAAGAACCATCAATATATTCGATATGTACTTCCTAAAGGAACTTCTTTTGCCGGATTGTCACAAGCAGACTGCCATCTTCTTGCATCTCACATTAATAGTGTTCCAAGACTATCACTCAACAACCAATCTCCCTTCGAAGCCGCAAATGGCTTCATAGGTAAGAATAACATTTATTAGCTGGAAATTCAAAATATTCCAAATGAAGATATCAATTTATCCATTCGCTTATTTAAAAAATAACTTTTAATCATTTATCTTTAGCCAAAATACATCTATAAGTATATAATCTATAAATATATTTTGGACGGGACGTTACTTGTATAATTTTCTTAAAATATCAAGTTCCCGTCTATTTGCTATGTTTATTTTTCCGCTTCTATATCCATAACGGTACGTTAAATTAACTCAAAACTTCAAAAATACTCGGATTTTAGGAAACTTACATTTAAAAATATGATTTTAAAGGGGATGGAACCTTACTATAAAATCTAACGATTAATAATTGGTTTATTATTTGCGCGCGAAAATGTTATTTCGATTAATTAATATATAAAAAATTTACTATAGGGAAAAAATAATAATGAAATTATTTAGAAAATCCCGTCTTTGACAGTTGTAAGAGAGTAAAAGCTTGGAAACCCTTATAAATGATATGCTCCTCCTATAATCACAGTTTTTATTATTTAAACTGTCTACTATATGGGGAGCATATCAATATCAAGGCTTCTAGAGTTTTTTAGTTTATGCAAGCGTCAAAGACCCGGATTCAAAATAATAAAAAAAACAAAAAAAGCTATTGACAAACATTAAGCAGGTCGATATAATTGACAACATATTAAATATTTTATTTTTTATACGTATAGTTAATAAATTTTGATAGGCGACGTAGTCTATATATCTCGATTTGCGAGATGTATGGGCTTTTTTTATTTCAATTTTTAAGGAGGGCCATATGAATAAGATAACAAAAATAGACATTATAACAAGACCAAGTATGATTGAAGATTTAAAAGAAGCATTAAATGAAATTGGTATTACTGGGATGACATTTACAAATGTATTAGGCTGTGGGCTGCAGAAAGGTAAAACTGAATTCTATAGAGGAACCGAATATGCAATTGATTTATTACCTAAATCAAGGGTAGAAATAGTAGTTTGTGAAGTTCCGGTAGAAAAAGTTGTGGAAACTGCTAAACGAGTACTAAGAACAGGAGAAGTGGGAGATGGTAAAATATTTATTTATCCCGTTGAAAATGTTATTAAAATTCGTACTGGTGAAGAAGGTGTAGCAGCATTATAAATATAAGATAAGTTGCTAAAAAATCTAAATTCAAAAGGAGATAATTATGGATGAATTAAAATTTGTCATGGATACTATATGGGTTCTTATTGCAGCAGCACTGGTGTTCTTTATGCAAGCTGGATTTGCAATGGTTGAAACAGGATTTACAAGAGCAAAGAATGCCGGAAATATTATTATGAAGAATTTGATGGACTTTTGTATTGGTTCTATTATGTTCTGGGCAATTGGATATGGGTTAATGTATGGAACAGATAGCTTAATGGGCTTTATAGGAAAGCCACAGCTCTTTTTTTCAGGAGACTATACATCACTAATTTTTCAAACTGTATTTTGTGCGACAGCGGCAACTATTGTATCAGGTGCAATGGCTGAAAGAACAAAATTTATTGCGTATTTAGCATATACTTTTTGTATTTCACTATTTATTTATCCTATACCGGGACATTGGATATGGGGAGGTGGCTGGCTAAGTACTTTGTCAATAGCAGGAGCAACAGGCTTTGTTGATTTTGCAGGGTCAACAGCAGTACATTTTGTAGGTGGTGTTTGCGCTTTAGTTGGAGCTAGTATCCTTGGACCAAGGATTGGAAAGTATACTAAAAATGGAAAAGCAAATGCGATTCCTGGACATAGTATAACACTCGGAGCATTAGGAGTATTTATTTTATGGTTTGGATGGTTTGGATTTAACCCAGGATCTCAGCTTGCAGCATCAAGTACAGATGACGCCTTAGCTATTAGTAAAATATTTGTAACAACAAATCTTGCGGCAGCAGTAGCAGCTACAGTGGCAATGATTGTAACTTGGATAAGATATAAAAAGCCAGATGTCTCTATGACACTCAATGGTGCTTTAGCTGGATTGGTTGCAATTACTGCGGGATGTGCGGCAGTATCACCTGTAGGAGCAGCACTAATTGGAGGAATTGCAGGTATTGTAATCGTATTTGGAATTGAGTTTGTAGACAAGGTCTTAAAGGTAGATGATCCTGTTGGAGCAGTAGGAGTTCATGGAATTTGTGGAGCAGTTGGGACCTTATTAGTTGGATTATTTTCTGAAAGTGCAGGCTTGTTCTACGGATATGGTTTCGGTCAATTAGCGATTCAAGCAGTTGGAGTTTTAGCAGTAGCCGCTTGGGTTGGGATAACTGCATTTATTGTATTTAAAGTAGTTGACTTAACAATTGGATTACGTGTTAGTGAAAAAGAAGAATTGATGGGTCTTGACATTGAAGAACATGGAATGGAAAGCTATGCAGACTTTGAATTAAGAGGAGTTACAATTCGTTAACTAGAAATGGGACTATTAATAAAATTACTGATATAAAAAATGCTTCCTTAATTAAAGTGCTACAAGCTACATAAGTAGAAAGTAGCACTTTTTTCTTTGCCATTTGGAGGAGGGAGAAAAGGGTGTATGAAGATATCAAAAGTTATTAGTGATAAAAGTGCTTAAGCAGGTGTGTGAGGCTATCTGAGGAGGGTGAACAAGTTGACAATGGGTTAGCTATACAGTAATATTGTAAATAAATAAAAAACAGGGGTGCTTTATGGGCATAAGCTTCACACAGGAACAACTTCAGGTTATAGAAAGCAGAAATCGTAATTTGCTAGTATCTGCGGCAGCCGGTTCGGGAAAGACGGCTGTATTAGTTGAACGCATTATTAGAATGATAATTGATGCTCAAAATCCTATTAATATAGATGAATTACTGATTGTAACTTTTACGAATGCAGCAGCAACTGAAATGAGGGAAAGGATTTCTGAGGCTATATTAAAAAAGCTCGAAGAAAAGCCAGATAGAAAAGAGCTGCATAAACAGCTGGTTTTGATTGCAAATGCCAATATTATGACAATTCATTCGTTCTGCTTGAAAGTTATCAGAAACCATTACGACCTGATTAATCTAGATCCAAGCTTTAGAATTGGAGATGAAAATGAACTCTATATCATTAAAAAAAATGTCATTGAGGAGCTGCTGGAGGAATGGTACGAGAATAATAGAACTGATTTCATAGAATTTACTGAACAATATATAAAGGGTAACACGGATGAGCAAATTGAAGAGCTGATAATTAATTTGCACAAATTTTCCATGAGTAACCCTTGGCCCCAAGCATGGATTTCGGAGAAAACTGAGGCCTTGAATTTTGAAGACGTTGAAAAACTTAAGCAATCCATTTTTTTTTCTGAGCTGAAAAAAAATTCGCTTGAAAAGCTTCAATTTAGTAAAGACCTTATTTTAGAGGCAAGATTTATTTCATTTATGGATAATGGGCCAGAGCATTATCAAGATGCGATTGCCATTTATATGGAAGGAATTAATAACCTTCAACAGGCAATTGAGGAGGATTATGAGAAAGCTCAAAAGGCTTTTGATAGCTTTGATATACCCAAGCTTGCTTCGAAAAGCAAGGGCTTTGACAA
This sequence comes from Clostridiales bacterium UBA4080, assembly GCA_002381865.1. GTDB lineage: Bacteria > Bacillota > Clostridia > Lachnospirales > Vallitaleaceae > UBA4080. The sequence goes on from DFYO01000067.1 coordinate 7,628, forward strand.
GGATTTAAGAGACGAGGCTAAAGAGCTTATTGATAGTGCAAAGAAAATAATACTAGAACTAAAAGACAAAGAATATAATTTTACTATGCAACAGATACAAGAAGATATTAAAGAAACCTATTATTCCCTAACAGTATTAAAAGAGCTTGTAATAGATTTTTCTAATAGATTTTCAAAAGCCAAGGAAGAAAGAAATATTATAGATTTTAATGATGTAGAGCATTTAGCATTAAAGCTGTTAATCGAGAAAACATCTGAAAATGAATTTGTTCCAACTGAAATAGCAAAAAGATATCAAGACCAATTTCAAGAAGTTTTGATAGATGAATATCAAGACAGTAATCTGGTGCAAGAGACAATTTTGAATTCGGTTTCAAGAATTAATTTGGGAACACCCAATGTTTTTATGGTAGGAGATGTAAAACAAAGTATTTATAAATTCAGACTAGCTAAGCCAGAGCTGTTTATGGAAAAATATGAAGAATATAGCAATGATGAGAGCTTATATCAAAAAATCAATCTGCATCATAATTTTAGAAGTAGAAAGCAGATTATTGAAGCAATCAATATCGTGTTCGAAAAAATTATGTCAAAAAATCTAGGGGATGTGTTGTATAACGAGGAGGCTTCATTAAATTATAAAGCAGGATATGAACCCTTAGAAAACAGTATGTATAATCCGGAGCTGATATTAATTGAGCAAGAAGAATCGGAGGAAGAGGATTCAGATGAAAAACCAGAATTGCAGGAAATATCTTTAAGCAAACAGGAGGCAGAGGCTAAAGCTGTTGCTCAAAGAATATATGATATGGTTAATGATAAAGAGCTAGAAATATTTGACAAAGAAATAGGCGAAAGAAGACCAGTTAGATATAAAGATATTGTTGTATTGTTAAGAAGCACCATTGGCTGGACGGACAATATATTAAAAGAGCTTAAGAAAAAAGATATTCCCTGCTATTCAAATTCGTCAAGGGGATATTTTGATACACTTGAAATTAAAACACTGCTACATATACTTAGAATTATTGACAATCCCAGACAGGACATTCCTTTTGTAACAGTACTTAGGTCGCCTATTATTGCTCTAAAGGGAAAGGAACTGGCAAAAATCAGAAAAGCATATAATGGGGATATGATTGATGCGGCCAAGGCTTACATAGAGGGTAGCTTATTAGAGGACGAGCTGGCTGTTAAACTTGAGTTGTTTTTAGAGCAGTTAGAAAAGCTGAGAACGGCTTCTAAATATTTGGCTATGGATCAGCTGATTTATAAAATTTTTGAAGTTACTAATTATGATTACTATGTAGCATTAATGAAGAACGGAGCACAGCGAACAGCTAATTTAGAGATGTTTATTGATAAAGCAGTTGCCTTTGAGAATACCTCGTATAGCGGGATTTTTAATTTTATTCGTTATATGGATGGAATAAAAAAATTTGAAATGGATATGGGAGAAGCAAGTATTTATTCAGAAAAAGATGATTTGGTTAGGATAATGACCATTCATAAAAGTAAAGGACTGGAGTTTCCTGTTGTTTTTGTTTCGGGACTTGGGAAAAAATTCGATTTCAGAGATGCAAAAAAAAGCATAGTATTTCATCAAGACCTAGGAATAGCAAGTGATTATGTGAATGCAAAAGACAGGTATCAAATAACTACTCTGCCAAAAAAAATAATAAACAACAAAATTAAAAAAGAAACCTTATCAGAGGAATTAAGGGTTTTATATGTAGCAATGACTAGGGCAAAAGAAAAACTGATTATGACGGGTACAATAAAAAATCTCGAAAACAAAGAAAAATTCTGGGAGAAGGCGCTTATTGATACTAATTCGGTAAAGCCAATATATTTGGATAATTGCGAAAATATGCTGGACTGGATAATGGGAGCGGTTTACAATCAATCAGGATATTTTGATATCCATAGAATACTTGATATACATTCAAGGGTTGGTGAAGATGAGCTTGAAAAACAAAAAGATGTATTATCAATAATTTCTGAGTGGAAAAGTGACGAACTTGATAGTAATATAGCGAAAAAGCTTAATTGGAGTTATACTTTCGATAAAATGACCAGAATAAGAGCTCAATTATCAGTTAGTGAAATAAAAAATAGCCACTCCAAAAAGAAAATCAATATAATGCCAATGAAGCTTAAAGAAGGCTTTAGACCAGTGGAAGAGGAATATAGAAAACTTTCTGCAGCTGAAAAAGGAACTGCTTTTCATAAGGTTATGCAGCATTTGGATTTTTTTATGAGTACCGAAGGAATTGAAGAATACTTGCAAAAATTAAACAAACAAGGAAAAATTAGTGACGTTGAATATAAAGAGATTAACAGAAGTTTAATTGAAAACTTTCTTAAGAGTGAATTATGTGATGCTATGAAAAAGCAGGTTAGTACACTGAGAAAGGAAGTTCCTTTTATTATAGGAATTGATGCAAAAGAAATGTATTCGGAGGAAGCGGTCAATTCTGATACAGAGGATATTGTTATGATTCAGGGGGTTGTAGATGCTTTCTATGAAGAAGCTGGACAACTGGTGCTGGTGGATTATAAGACAGATAGTATTATGGAGGGAGAAGAAAGTATTTTGGTAGACAGGTATTTTGAACAAATGAGATATTATAAGCTTGCACTTGAAAAAATACTGGATAAAAAGGTTGAAAAGGTGTTATTATATTCAGCAGTGACAGCAAAAACAGTTAGCTTGGAATTTTAAAAAATAAAGAAAGCGTGCTATCTTATTACAGGCTTGTAGCAAAAGTAAAAATCGAGTTTTCTTTGACTGGAGCAGGATTATAATAAAACTAATAAATGGTGGTGGATTACTTGAAATACGGAAGCTTTGCAAAGGTATACGATAAAATGATGGACGAAGTACCCTATGAAGAATGGATGGAATATATTGAAGAAATTTTTGCAAGATTTAAGGTCAAGCCTGAAATTGTAATGGAATTGGGTTGCGGAACTGGGAATATGACTAATTTATTTGCAAAAAAGGGTTATGAGACTATAGGGATTGATTTGTCAGAGGAAATGTTAGCTATAGCAAGAGAAAAAGCAGCTGAAGAAAATCTTGAAGTTTTGTATAGCTGTCAGGACATGAGGGATTTTGAATTATATGGAACGGTTGGATGCGTAGTGGCTCTATGTGACAGCATCAACTATATTATAGAAGAGGATGACTTGCTAGAGGTATTCAGATTGGTGAATATATACCTTGACCCGAAAGGATTATTTGTCTTTGATATGAATACAGAGCATAAATTCAAAAACAGCATGAGTGACAATATATTTGCCCAAGCACTTGAAGACTGTGCTTATATTTGGGAAAATTATTATTATGAGGAAGAAAAAATAAATGAATATAAGATAACTTTATTTATTGAAGACAATAATAGCTATAAGAGATCTGAAGAGCTTCATTATGAAAAGGCATATAGCATTGATACGGTTGTAAATCTTTTGAAAAAAGCTGGAATGACGGTCGAAGGAGTTTATGCGGAACAGAGCTTTTTATATCCAGATGAAAAAACTGAAAGAATATATTTTGTAGCAAGAGAAAATGGAAAACAAAAGAAAATAAAGGAATAAAAGCAGAGATATAGATAAAAGCAAAAAGAAAGGAATAACAGGTGAAAAAATGAACGACTATATTATTAGAGGAATGGCTGCAAACAATCAAATAAGGGTATTTGCGACAACTACAAAAAATACAGTTGAGGAAGCAAGACAAAGACATCAAACCTCGCCGGTTGCGACAGCTGCACTAGGAAGACTTATGACAGCAGCAGTAATGATGGGAAATATGCTAAAGGACGAGCAGGACTTGCTGACGCTACAGATAAAAGGCTCGGGTCCTTTGGGCGGAATTATGGTTACAACTAACTCCAAGGCTGAGGTTAAAGGGTATGTTCATAATCCTGATGTGGAGCTGCCTCTAAATGCCGAGGGAAAATTAGATGTTTCGGGCGCTATAGGGCTTGGTATTTTAAACATAATTAAGGATATTGGATTGAAAAAGCCTTATGTAGGGCAGACTCATCTTGTTTCAGGAGAAATTGCTGAGGATCTGACATATTATTTTGCAAGCTCTGAGCAAATTCCTTCAGTTGTAGCCTTAGGTGTTCTTATTGACAAGGACTTAAGTGTAAAGCAGGCAGGAGGTTTTATTATTCAGCTTTTACCTGATGCTGATGAAAATCTTATTGATATATTAGAAAAAAACCTTATTAATATGCCATCTGTAACAGCTTTATTGGAAGAAAACAAATCACCCGAGGAATTGCTTGAGCAGGTTCTTGGAGATTTAGATTTTGTAATTCACGAAAAAACTAATGCAAGGTTTTACTGTAACTGTAATACAAACAAGGTGGAAAAAGCTTTGATTAGTGTCGGTAAAAAGGATATTTTAGAAATGATAGAGGATGGGGAGCCTGTTGAACTGGCATGTCATTTCTGCAATACAAAATACACGTTTTCTGTAGAGGAATTAAGTGAAATATATCAAAAAGCAATTCGATGAAGGAAATATGTCTAAAGTGTTAATTTGTGAAAATCTGCTTGCAAAAAAAGGGGTTCAGAGTTATAATAAGTTAAAGGAACTTTCCGGAAAAGCCTTTTAAACGAATAAATGTAATAGGTAAAAATTATTTTAACTATTCATTTAAAGGAGTGATTGAGAGATGAAGATACTCCAGATGGCAGGTTATATAAGGGCAGTAATGTAAGGCCCGAACATGGGCGTAGAAGCAGTATGTGTATACATCATTTCCGTAAAGAAGGTGGGTGTATTTGTCACTTGATTCGGTCCGTAAAGTAATGAAATCCGTGTGGATAATTGAATCGCAACGAGTGGCAAGCTTAGTTATTGATAATAATTACAATTAGTAATTAATAAGATGTTAAGTGAATTTAGTTAATGTGATACTGATTAGTTAGCGTATTATGTTGATTTTAAAAGCGCTAAGGATTTAAGTTAATTTAGTAGAAAGCTATTTGTAGTTTAGCAGTATGATAGTAGTATGAACAGTTAGGTTTATTATTATTATCAATCAATAGCTAATATACTGTGGAGAAAAGATATTTATAGTAATTAGAATTTAATATTTTTATATAGCAAAGAGCCGGTTAATATCCGGCTCTTTGTGTTTTCTAAAAAAGTGTTTTTCAAGGACCTATTAAATAATAAAGCATATAGTATATTTGCTCTGTGATTTATGATAAAATAGAATAAATAATATTTTCTTTAGGAGATGCATACGATGGATAAAGAGGGTATTTTTCAGATAACGGAGCAACGAAGCAGGGAAAGATTTGAATATAAATATGATGTATTATGCTTTAAAAATACAGAAGAAATAGAAGGAAAAGAAAGTAAATCACCAATTAGAATTCATGTGATTGACATTTCTTATCTTGGCTTGGGAGTAATCACTAGCAAATCCCTTACAGTTGGCTCTTACTTGTTATTTAACCTAAATAACCGAGATGAAAATAGGGAAATGATGCTAGAGGTCAGATGGGTAAAGATGAAGCAGGGAGAGCATCATGCCGGTTTGTCTTTTGTAGCACTTACAAAAGAGGATATAATGTTTTTGCATGAGATTATTTTCGAAATTAAAAAGGAACATAAAAAATCACAAAAGCTACTATGACTTGATTTTAAGCATACAATCTTATGGTGCTGACTAAAGGCGGATAATAAGTTCTTGTTTATTAATGATCAGATTAGTTATATGTATTTAGTAATCATAAGCGAGTTGTGGTCTTGACAGTATTGTTGGTTTTCTGATATAATTTTCACGATAATACAATAATAATGCAGTGAAAAAGAAGAGTAGTCAGTGGTGAGCTGTTAAGAGAGTCTGGGAAGGGTGGAATCCAGGCCAGTGAGGCTGATGAAGGAGCTTTGGAGCATTTACTTGATAGAGTGGGTGTTTTTTACACCAAAGAGGGTGGAACCGCGGAAGCAACAATCTTTCGTCCCTTACCTGGGACAAGGATTGTTTTTTTGTGAAAAATAAAGCTTAAACTTACTGATAATGAACCAATATTTAATTAAAAAAGTATGTTTGCAAAACTTTTTCAGAAAAGTGATTTTAGTCCATAAAATATATTTTATAAGCGAGGTATGATAATGGAAAAGACAATGGAAAAGGTAGTTGCTCTTGCAAAGGCAAGAGGATTTGTGTATCCGGGTTCGGAAATCTATGGCGGTTTGGCTAATACTTGGGATTATGGTCCGCTTGGAGTTGAATTAAAGAATAATGTAAAGAAGGCTTGGTGGCAGAAGTTTGTAAAGGAAAGCCCATATAATGTGGGTGTTGATTGTGCAATCCTAATGAACCCTCAGACTTGGGTTGCATCAGGTCATGTAGGAGGATTTAGTGACCCGTTAATGGACTGTAAGGAATGCAAGGAACGTTTTAGAGCAGATAAATTAATTGAAGACTATTTAATGCAAAACAATATTGTATCTGAGGAGTCAGTTGATTCCTGGGGTGATGATATTATGAAGGAATTTATTGAAGAAAAATCAATCAAGTGTCCTTCCTGTGGAGCGCATAACTTTACGGATATTAGAAAATTCAATCTAATGTTTAAAACCTTTCAAGGAGTAACAGAGGATGCTAAAAACACAGTATTCTTAAGACCTGAAACAGCACAGGGAATATTTGTAAACTTTAAAAATGTTCAAAGAACAACTAGGAAAAAAATTCCTTTTGGTATCGGACAAGTAGGAAAGTCTTTTAGAAATGAAATTACACCGGGGAATTTTACTTTTAGAACAAGAGAATTTGAACAGATGGAGCTTGAATTTTTCTGTGAGCCAGGGAAGGATTTGGAGTGGTTTAGCTATTGGAAGGATTACTGTGTAAACTGGTTATTAAATCTAGGAATAAAAAATGATAATATGAGAGTTAGAGATCATAGTCCGGAAGAGCTATCACATTACAGTAATGCAACTAGTGACATTGAATACCTATTCCCATTTGGCTGGGGTGAGCTTTGGGGTATCGCAGACAGAACAGATTTTGACTTAAAAGCTCATATGGAGCATTCAGGACAGGATATGGAATATTTTGATGATGCAACAAAGCAAAAATATGTTCCGTATTGTATTGAGCCTTCATTAGGTGCAGATAGAGTTACTCTTGCATTTTTATGTGAAGCATACGATGAAGAAGAGATTGCAGAGGGGGATGTTAGAACTGTGCTTAGATTCCATCCGGCACTTGCGCCTATTCAGGTTGCGGTTCTTCCTCTATCTAAAAAGCTTTCTGAACAAGCAGAAGAGTTAAATAACAAGCTTAGTAAAATGTTTAATACTGAATTTGATGAAAGAGGAAGTATTGGGAAAAGATATAGACGTCAAGATGAAATTGGAACACCTTTTTGCGTTACAGTTGATTTTGACACCTTAGAGGACAATACAGTAACTATTAGACATAGAGACAGTATGGAGCAGGAACGTATTAATATTGACGATTTAGTAAATTATCTATTTGAAAAAACCAGCTTTTAGATATTAAAAAGAAGGAAAACTAGCTTGAATTTAACTTGTTTTTATAATCAATTCTTTTTTTGGCTCGCGTGAAAGAGCGTTGAAGCTAGGGCTTAAATAACTATAAAAAATTATATATGATAAAATATACTAAAAAAAACAAGTTAGAGCAAAAAAAATGTACAAATGTTTTAAATCGTTAGAGAGTACAGAAAAATAACTAAAAAACACTTCTAATTAAAATATTTTATGATATAATATATTTCGGATTAGAACCAAATTTTTAATGATACTAATAGAATTTATTTTCTATTACAATAAACAAAAATTAGGAGGTATATTTCAATGAGCAACAAATATGTTTATATGTTCAGTGAAGGCGATGCAACCATGAAGAATCTTCTTGGTGGAAAAGGCGCAAACTTAGCAGAAATGACAAACCTAGGACTTCCAATCCCACAAGGATTTACGGTTACTACAGAATCATGTATTAAATACTATGATGACGGAAGAGTTATTGCTGACGAAATTTTATATCAAATCGATGGTGGAATCAAAAAGCTAGAAGAGATTTCAGGCAAAAAATTTGGCGATACTAACATGCCATTACTAGTTTCAGTTCGTTCTGGAGCAAGAGCATCAATGCCGGGTATGATGGATACAGTTCTTAACCTTGGACTTAACGATGTATCAGTTGAAGGCTTTGCTAAAGAAACTGGAAACCCAAGATTTGCATATGACTCATATAGAAGATTTATTCAAATGTTCTCAGATGTTGTAAAAGGACTTCCAAAGCATAAATTTGAAAGAGTATTAGATGATATTAAAGACGCAAAGGGTTACGAAAGTGATTTGGATCTTAATGCAGAAGATTTAAAAGAAGTAATCAATGCATACAAAGCTTTCTACAAAGAGCACCTTGGAAGTGAGTTTCCACAAGAGCCAAGAGCACAATTAATGGCATCAATAGAGGCTGTATTTGGTTCATGGAACAATGAAAGAGCTGTTATTTACAGAAGAATGAATGATATTCCAGGAAGCTGGGGTACTGCAGTAAACGTTCAGGAAATGGTATTTGGTAATATGGGAGAAGGTTCAGGTACTGGTGTTGCCTTTACAAGAAACCCATCTACTGGAGAAAAACTAATTTACGGAGAATACCTATTAAATGCACAAGGTGAAGACGTTGTTGCTGGTATCAGAACTCCAGAACCGATTTCAAGATTACAGCAAGATATGCCTGAGTCTTATGCTGAATTTATGGCTATTGCAACAAGACTTGAAAATCATTACAAAGATATGCAGGATATGGAGTTTACAATTGAAAAAGGTAAGCTTTACTTCCTTCAAACTCGTAATGGTAAAAGAACTGCACAAGCGGCACTTAGAATTGCAGTTGAATTAGTTGAAGAGGGATTAGCAACAAAAAGAGAAGCATTAATGAAGGTTGATCCTAAGCAATTAGACCAATTATTACATCCTAACTTTGATGTTGCAGCTTTAAAAGCAGCAAAGGTTGTAGGAAAAGGTCTTGCAGCTTCTCCGGGAGCAGCAGCTGGTAAGGTATATTTTACAGCTGAAGATGCTGTTGAAGCAGCTAAAAAAGGAGAAAGAGTTATTCTTGTAAGACTTGAGACTTCTCCTGAAGATATCGAAGGAATGGCAGCAGCAAAAGGTATTTTAACAGTACGTGGAGGCATGACTTCTCACGCAGCAGTAGTTGCTCGTGGAATGGGAACTTGCTGTGTATCTGGTTGCGGAGAAATCAAAATCGATGAAAAAGCAAAAACATTTACATTAGATGGCAATACAGTAAAAGAAGGAGATTACATTTCCTTAGACGGTACATCAGGTAATATCTATATTGAAGATATTAAGACTGTTGATCCTGAAATCAGCGGACATTTCAAGACATTTATGGCTTGGGCTGATGAAGTAAGAACATTAAAGGTTAGAACAAATGCAGATAGCCCTAAAGATGCACTTAATGCAGTTGAGTTTGGAGCAGAAGGTATCGGATTATGCCGTACAGAGCATATGTTCTTTGAAGAAGACAGAATTCCTAAAATTAGAAAAATGATCGTGTCTAAAACAGTTGAAGAAAGAAAAGCTGCATTAGCAGAATTAATTCCTTTCCAAAAGGCTGACTTTAAAGGAATGTACGAAGCGTTAAAGGGAATGCCTATGACAGTTCGTCTTCTTGACCCACCACTTCATGAGTTCTTACCTCACGAAGATGATGATATTAGAGCATTAGCTAAGGATATGGGAATTACATTTGAAGACTTAAAGGCTACTGTTGAGAGCTTACATGAGTTTAACCCAATGCTTGGACACAGAGGCTGTCGTTTAGCAGTTACTTATCCTGAAATTGCTGAAATGCAAGCAAAAGCTATTATCGAAGCAGCTATTGAAGTTAAGAAAGAAAAAGGATATGATATCGTTCCTGAAATTATGATTCCACTTGTTTGTGAAATCAAAGAGCTTCAATATGTTAAAAAGGTAGTAGTAGATACAGTAGAAAAAGCAATTGCAGATGCTGTAGTTGATATGAAATACATGGTAGGTACTATGATTGAGATTCCAAGAGCTGCTTTATTAGCTGATGATATTGCAAAAGAAGCAGAATTTTTCTCATTTGGTACTAACGACTTAACTCAAATGACATTCGGATTCTCAAGAGATGATGCAGGTAGCTTCTTAGATGATTACTACAAAAAATCAATCTTTGAATCAGATCCATTTGCAAGACTTGATCAATCAGGTGTTGGACAGTTAGTTGAAATGGCATGTGAAAAAGGTAGAAAAACTAGACCTAATATTAAGCTTGGAATCTGTGGAGAGCATGGTGGAGACCCATCATCAATTGAATTCTGCCACAAGACAGGACTTGATTATGTATCTTGTTCACCATTTAGAGTTCCAATTGCAAGATTGGCTGCTGCACAAGCTGCAATTAAATTTGCTAAGTAATTAAAAGATATTTAAGCCTCTCGTTTAGACGGGAGGCTTTTTTATAGAATAGGAAAGTTCGTCTTGCTTGCAAGAGACCAAACTATGCTATTCTACGAAAAATGCGTTCACCGAACGATATTCTTGTAGAATAGGAAAGACGGAAAAAGTTGAAATTTATAAATTTTATGAGATAATGTACTAGTGTATAAATATAAGGCATTACGATAAGGAGTTAATTTATTTAATGTATGGAAACGAGGTATGAAAATGGAGATTAAACCTGAAATAAAAATGGTGGTGACGGATTTAGACGGAACCCTATTAGACGGAAATGGTAAAATTACGCCGGACAGCATTGAGGTAATTAAGCTTATTAAGAGCAGTGATTTGCATTTTGGAATTGCTAGCGGAAGATCAATAAAAGTAATTGAACGAATGGCAGAAGAATATAAAATAAGTGAATATATAGATTTTATTATAGGAACTAATGGAGTAGAGATTTCAGAAGAAGGGATACTTGAGTATTCAGAGTATAATTATCTTGAAAGAGAGATAATTTTAGAAATATATAATAGATTTTGTGAGTATGATGCAACATTTATAGTTCACGATAAGGATGTTATTATTACCAATAAAGAAAATAAGTACACGGAAATGGAAAAATATATGAACAATTATAGGCAAGAGGTAAGAGCGGATTTTAAAGACGCAATTATAAAAAACCACCCAAGACTTATGATTGTTGGAGAACCGGATAAACTAAGAGAAATTGAGTTAGAAATGGAAAAAGAGGATGAGAATAAATATCATTTTTTTAAATCCTATATTTATTTTTTAGAGGTTGTTACTAAAAATATTTCAAAGGGCAGTATGTTATTAAAATATTGTGCTCATAAGGGAATAGATCCATTAAAGGTAATGGCATTAGGTGATAACAATAATGATTTAGAAATGATAAAAAACACAGGATATGGAATTGCAATGGGCAATGCTACAGAGGATTTGAAAAAATCTGCCAGACACATTACAGGAACAAATAACGAGGGCGGATTTGCACAGGCAGTCAGACATTATATTTTAGGCAATTAAAAAAATATATTTGTCAATAATTGGAGGTAGCATATTATCGAAATAAAGGGGAGGTTAAGCACCCTTTTTAGCTAAGCTTACTGAAAAATTAAAAGCTTGTGTCGAATAAAGAGAGAGTATATTTGAGAAGAATAAGGATAATAATTATAATAAACTTAATTAGTATTTAAGGAGGGATATTCATGGATTATAATATTATACTAACGCCAATAGTAGGAGCATTTATTGGATATACTACAAATTGGATAGCTATAAAAATGCTTTTTAGGCCATATACTGAAAAAAGAATATTTGGCATAAAAATCCCATTTACACCAGGCCTTATACCAAAGGAAAGAGAGCGGATTTCAGAAGCTATGGGAGAGGTTGTTGAAAGCTATCTGCTTACAGATCAAGTAATTATTAACGAATTAACATCAGAAGAAGCTGATAAAAAAATTATCAATTTCATTAATGACAATACATCTCTAAAGAATAATCGAATTAATATCAGCGGTTTTTTTGAAGGTCAGGAAGAGATTAAAGAATTTGCTAGTAAAATAAATCAGGTTGTATGGACAAAATTTTTAAATCAGATTTCGATTGAGGATAATCAAAAGCTTTTACTCTCCTCACTAAATATTAGCAAAGGTGAAATTGAACGTATAGCAGGAATGGAAATAATAAAAAAGCTAGATGACAATAATACCTTAAAGCAAACAATAGGTGAAGAATTAATTTCTGAGCTGAAATTAATTGTGGTTTCAAACCAAAAGCAGATAAAGAATTCGATTATCGAGCTTATTAATAGTGAAAAAGCAACAATAGCTGGGCAAGAAATGGTTTCAAAGGTTATTGAAAGTAAATTTGGGGCACTTGGTTCTATGTTCGCCAATCCAGTTTCGATTTTTGCAAGTATCACAGAGGCACTTAATGAAAAAATAATGCAAATGGAAATTGCCATGGAAATTAATGAGATTATTGAAAAGCTAGCCAATAAGCAGCTTAAAGATTTGACAGCGTCAGAAAATAAAGGGAATATTGCAAAAGCTCTATGTAATGCACTAGATATAGATTCTTTGATGAAAAAAGCGATTATATATTTTGAGGATAAAATATTTGATAATCAAAAGGAGCTTATGATTCTATCAGAAGAACATATCATAAATATAATAAATACTCCTATTATGCTTTCTCTGGAAGAAAAAGAAAGAGCAGAGCAAAAAATACTATCTATATATAACAGACTTATTAAAAGTTATTTTTCTAAAATGATACCTAATATCAAAATATCAAAAATTGTAGAAAAACAGATTAATGGTTTTGAAATTGAACAATTTGAAGAGGTTATTCTTGCAATAGCTAAAAAAGAGCTAAGAGCAATTACCTGGCTAGGCGGACTCTTGGGATTTATTCTATCAATTGTTTTGCTTTTTGTGAAATAAATAGAGATTAAATTTGCTTTACATAGGATGCTAAATATTGTATAATGAATGTGCAAATGATATTCATTATCAATTGCAAAGGTTAAATGAGAATTGATATTTTTAAGACTGTAGAGGAATTTTGCAAGGTGGTGTTATTATGAATTTAAGTCAAGGTAAAATTGGAGATATTTTTATAATTCAATATATAGATATAGAACAAAAAATAAAGCAAAGACTTCAAGATATGGGTTTAACTCAGGGAAGCAAAGTTAAAATAATGTCTTATTATGCATCTAATGCATTTGTTCTAAATATTAGAGGCTCAAGAGTTGTAATTGGCAAGGATATAGCTGAAAATATTCTTGTTGAAGATGGCACTTGTAATCATTGCGAAAGAAAACGTTCAGGTGCAGGTTTTAGAGGTAAAGCACATAAACGACATGTCGGATAAAGAAACACCCTTGAAAGTGAGGAATAAAAATGCATATGAATATAAATGTAGCATTTGTGGGTAATCCTAATTGTGGGAAAACTACTCTTTTTAATGCCTACACTGGCGCAAAGCATAAAGTAGGAAATTGGGCTGGAGTAACCGTAGAAAAAAAAGAGGGGAAAATAAAACATGATGGACACACTCTTAATATAGTTGACTTGCCAGGAATATACAGTCTTTCTCCATATTCAATGGAAGAAATACTTACTCGTGAATATATTCTCACAGATGAACCGGATATAGTTGTCAACATTGTTGATGTTTCTAATTTGGAGAGGAATTTATATTTAACACTTCAATTAATAGAGCTTGGAAAACCAGTGGTCTTAGCATTAAATATGATGGATATTGTAGAAAGCAAGGGATATTCTATAGATTTAGATAAGCTTTCGCAGGAACTTCAGATTCCGGTAGTACCCATTTCAGCTACCAAGCAGACAGGATTAATAAAGCTATTACACCAGATTATTAAGACTGCAAAGGCAAAAGAGGAATATATACCAATAAAAATAAATTATGGTGAAGAGCTCGAAGATAAAATAGAGACATTAAATCAGGTGCTTACTGAAATTGGTGAGTATAATGATAATGAAAAAAGGTGGTATTCACTTAAGATACTAGAAAAAGATTCAGAAGTATTAAAAAAAATCCATCTGCCGGTTGTGCCTAATGAGAATTATTCAGATGTTACTGGAAAAACAAAATATGACTTTATTTCCTGTTTTGTTGAAAAGGTTATGCAGATAGACCAAGATTCAGAAACCTTTTCTGACAAAGCAGATAAGATATTAACTAATAATTTTTTGGGAATACCGATTTTTTTATTTATTATGGTTTTGGTTTTTGGTTTTACTTTTTCAGTTGGAAATTATTTTGCTGGAATTTTTGAAGAGCTATTAGTTGCTTTCTCAGATATGGTTACTATTTTTTTCGCAAAAATGCAAATTCAAGATTGGTTAAGTGCCTTAGTAGTCGATGGAATAATTGGAGGGGTTGGCGGAATCTTGGTTTTTCTTCCTAATATTGTGTGCTTGTTCATAGCTATTTCGATTTTAGAGGATAGCGGATATATGGCAAGAGTAGCTTTACTCATGGATAAATTTATGTGTAAGATAGGACTTAGCGGAAAATCCTTTATACCAATGATTTTGGGCTTTGGATGTTCAGTGCCAGCGATAATGACCGCCAGAACACTCGAAAATGAAAAAGACCGACTAGTTACAATGATGATTACGCCATTTATGTCCTGTAGTGCAAAGATGCCAATATATGTTCTTTTTTCAAGTATATTTTTTCCGGGCTATGAGGTTTGGATAGCTTTTTCTTTATATGTTCTAGGGGTAATTATTGCAGTGTTGGTAGCTATAATATTTAATACTAGCATGAAAAAAACAAAGTCAATATTGATAATGGAGCTTCCGCAATATAAAGCTCCAGCGATAAAGAGTATAGCTATTTTTGTTTGGGAAAAGATTAAAAGCTATCTGATTAAAGCGGGAACAGTAATTTTTCTTGCTTCAATAGTACTCTGGTTTGTGCTTGGATATAATTTTACAGGTGCTGTGGAAATGACAGAAAGCTTCGGGGCCTCAATAGGTAAAGCAATTGCTCCATTATTCACCCCCTTAGGCTTTGGAACATGGGAGGCAGCACTCGCAATTATAGCTGGAATTATGGGTAAGGAAATTGTAGTAAGCAGTATGTCTGTTATTTTTGGTGTTGCTGACGGAGGGATTGGCGCTGCACTAGTTGCTTCAGGATTCAACCCTATTAATGCCTATGCTTTTATGGTGTTTGCTTTATTATATACACCATGTGTTGCTACTATAGGTGTAATAAAAAAGGAAACAAATTCATGGAAATGGACGTTTTTTTCATTTTTCTATCAGT
The DNA here is from genome assembly GCA_002381865.1 of Clostridiales bacterium UBA4080. Taxonomy (GTDB): domain Bacteria; phylum Bacillota; class Clostridia; order Lachnospirales; family Vallitaleaceae; genus UBA4080. The sequence continues at coordinate 22,974 of DFYO01000067.1, forward strand.
TGGCAGTAGCATGGTTTGTCGGAATGTTGTTTTATCAGGCAGGTAATTTGTTGTTTTAAATAATTAAGAAAGTCAGCTATTTGATGACAGCGAATATGGGCAAGAAGGTGCGTTTTTGCTTTAGAGCAAAAATGCACTATTTATTTTAGCTGGCAATACTATTAAAAAATAAAAAAGCATAAGGAATAAAGGAATTAAGGAGAAAAAGTTGTATATCTATATTATAAATTGATAAATAATAATGGTTAATAGTTTTAAACCGGAGGTGTTAGTATGAATATCCGAGAACAGCAAGAAGAGCTTGAAATGAAGATACTCAGTGAAAACGCAACATTTAGCAGAAACAGTAAGGGAAGAGAGTTTGATGAGGAGCCCTGTGACCTAAGGACCATATTTCAAAGAGACAGGGATAGAATAATTCACTCAAAGGCGTTTAGACGTTTAAAACATAAAACACAGGTTTTTATTGCCCCGGAAGGAGACCATTACAGAACGAGACTAACTCATACACTTGAGGTAGCTCAAATTGGAAGAACTGTTGCTAGAGCACTTAGATTAAATGAGGATTTAACTGAGGCAATAGCACTCGGACATGATTTAGGACACACTCCCTTTGGGCATGCAGGAGAGTATGCATTAGACGAAATTTGCAGTCTGGGATTTAACCATTACAACCAAAGCATCAGAGTGGTTGAAAAGCTTGAAAATAAAGGGAAGGGACTTAATCTATCATGGGAGGTAAGAGATGGTATTTTAAACCATCCGACTAAAGGTAGCCCTAATACATTAGAAGGTCAGATTATAAGACTTTCTGATAAGATAGCTTATATTAATCATGATATTGATGATGCTATAAGGGGAAAGATTCTGAATGAAAAGGACCTTCCGATAACCTATACAGATGTACTTGGAAAAACCTCCAAGGAAAGAATTAACAATATGATACATGACATTGTTAAAAACAGCTTAAATCAAGATAGAATTATGATGAGTAGTCAAATGGAAAAGGCAATGAAAGAATTAAGAGATTTTATGTTTACAAATGTATATATTGGTTCAAAAGCAAAGGACCATGAAAATAAAGCGAAAAATATGCTTATTCAGTTATTTCTTTATTTTAAAGAAAAGCCATATATTCTGCCAGAGGAATATATTGATATGATTGAAAATGAAAATGAGGATGTTGAAAGAGTTGTTTGCGATTATATAGCTGGCATGACTGACAGATATGCAATAAATAAGTTCACAGATTTGTTTATTCCTAATGCATGGAAAGAAATGTAAGAAGGAAAAAGGATTAAGGGATAGTATGTCGAAATTATAAGGGTGGCATTGAGAGAAAAAGGAGTAAGTAATTTATGTTTTATCCTGAAGAAATAATAGAAGATGTTCGAATTCAGAATGACATAGTTGATGTAATATCACAATATGTTAAGCTGAACAAAAAAGGAAACTCTCATTTTGGCTTATGCCCGTTTCATAATGAAAAAACACCTTCATTTTCTGTTGTAGCAGATAAGCAGATGTATTATTGCTTTGGATGTGGAGCTGGAGGAAATGTTATTACTTTTATAATGGAATATGAGAATTATTCTTTTTTAGAAGCACTAAAAATGCTTGCAGACAGAGTGCATATTACATTGCCAGAGCCACAGCTTTCAGAAGAGATGAAAAAGAAATCACAATACAAGCAGTTATTGTGGGAAACCAATAAGATGGCTGCAAAATACTTTTATCATCAGCTTATTTCTGAAAACAATAGCAAGTCAATGGAATATCTTTTAAACAGAGGAATATCAGAGGATACAATAAAGAAATTTGGTTTAGGTTATTCTAGATTTTTTAGAGACGATTTATATCAATATTTGAAAAGCAAAGATATATCAGAAAAAGCGATGCTAGATTGCGGATTGATTATTGAAGATAAGAATAAACCCGGCGAATATTTTGACCGTTTTTTTAATAGAGTAATGTTTCCAATATTTGATGTTCATGGAAAGGTAATTGGATTTGGTGGCAGAGTTTTGGGAGAGGGAATGCCCAAATATCTAAATTCACCAGAAACAATCTTATTCGATAAAAGTAAAAACTTATATGGATTGAATCACGCTAGAACCTCAAGAAGGGAAAATATAATTTTAGCAGAAGGATATATGGATGTGATTTCCCTTCATCAGGCAGGCTTTGACAATGCGGTAGCATCCCTAGGTACAGCCTTTACACATGGACAGGTAGCACTTTTGAAGAGATATACTAGCGAGGTTATTTTAGCTTATGATGGAGATGGAGCTGGGATTAATGCAGCTAAGAAAGCAATTCCGATTTTAGAACACTCAGGAATTACAGTTAGAGTGATAGACCTTAGCCCTTATAAGGACCCGGATGAATTTATTAAGGAAAAGGGAGCAGATGCTTTTGAGGAAGCCTTAGCAGAGGCGGTACCAAGCTTTATTTTCTTAGCTTATCAGCTGGAAAAACAACATAATTTAAAAGACCCTGAGCATAAAACCAATTTTTTTCATAAGCTTGCAAAAATGCTGGTTGAGATTGACAATGAAATTAAAAGAGACAACTATTTTACTTCTATAGTTGAAAAATACGGAGTCTCAGCAGGTGCATTAAGAGCAGAGATGGATATTATAGGGAAAGATGTTGGAATTGTAGTAAAGCATCAGGATGATATAGTTAGCGAAGACAAGAACAGACGCTTTTCAAAGGATTCAATTGTTCTTGCTCAAAGAAATATTTTGACTTTCATTGTAAGTCATAAAGATATTTTTAGTGCCGTAAAAGAGTATATTAAGCCTGAAGAATTTGCAGATGAGCTTTATGGAAGGGTTGCGAAGCTAATATATGATTTGTATGAAGAAAATATTGAAATAAATCCTGCGATGATTATTAATAAGTTTACAGAGCTTCAGGAACAAAATATGGTTGCACAGGTTTTTAACAACGATACAAAGGTTGAAAATCAGATGCAATTTGAAAAAATGATTAATGAGAGCATTTTTGTAATTAAAAATGCCTATATTGATAAAAAATCTCAAGAAATAGCTACAGTTGAGGATATGCAAGAATTGATTACACTTAAGCGTCAAGTTCAGAATTTGTATATTTCATTGAAAAATTAATAGCATTACTTAAAGAAAGGATTGATATATATGACAACAGAGGATATGAAAAAATTGTTATCTGGAGAAGAGGATAATCAGAGCTTCGACAAAAAATTAGATGAATTATTAGCACTTGCAAAGGAAAAGAAAAATTCAATCGATTATTCAGAGATTGAGGCTCATTTTAAGGAGGTTAATCTTGATCCGGAGAACATTGACAACATTTATGAATTCTTAGAAAAAAGAGGCATAGATGTTATGGGTAAGCTATTAGAAACTCCGGATGATGAATTTGAGAATGAGGAAGAGGTTGAGGTAGAGCTTGACCTTACACTTCCAGAAGGAATAAATATAGATGATCCAGTTAGGATGTATCTTAAAGAGATTGGAAAGGTACCCCTATTAAGCGCAGATGAAGAGATTGAGCTTGCACTTAGAATGGAAAAGGGAGACCAAGAGGCTAAAAAAAGACTTGCAGAAGCAAACCTAAGGCTGGTTGTAAGTATTGCTAAAAGATATGTTGGAAGAGGAATGCTGTTTTTAGACTTGATTCAAGAGGGAAACCTTGGATTAATTAAGGCTGTTGAAAAATTCGATTACAGAAAAGGTTTTAAATTCAGTACCTATGCAACATGGTGGATTAGACAGGCTATAACAAGAGCGATTGCAGACCAGGCAAGAACTATAAGAATTCCTGTGCATATGGTAGAAACAATAAATAAACTTATCAGAGTGTCTAGACAGCTGCTTCAAGAGCTTGGAAGAGATCCTTCGCCAGAAGAAATTGCAGAAGAGCTGGATATGACCGTTGAGAAGGTTAGAGAAATACTTAAAATATCTCAAGAGCCAGTTTCCTTAGAGACTCCTATTGGAGAAGAGGAAGACAGTCATTTAGGAGATTTTATTCAAGATGAAAATGTTCCTGTTCCAGCTGAAGCTGCAGCATTTACATTATTAAAAGAACAATTAGTGGACGTGCTCGATACTCTTACTGACAGAGAACAAAAGGTATTAAGATTACGTTTTGGACTAGATGACGGAAGAGCAAGGACACTTGAAGAAGTTGGTAAGGAATTTAACGTAACAAGGGAAAGAATCAGACAGATAGAGGCAAAAGCATTAAGAAAACTAAGACATCCTAGTCGTAGCAAGAAGCTAAAGGATTACTTGGAATAAATTGCTGCGGATAATAAGTTTACTTATTATCCGTTTTTCTAAAATTAGCTTTAGGATTTTGTCGATAACATAATATAATGCAAGCTGAGGAAGTATAATGGAATTTACAAAAAGAATTGAAACAATTGGAAGCTACGTCAAAAGAGACTCTGTGGTCGCTGATGTGGGAACGGATCACGGATACCTGCCTATATTTTTGGTTATTAAAGGTATTTCAAAAAAAGTATACGCAATGGATTTGAGAAAAGCTCCATTAATGAAAGCAAAAGAAAATATTGAGAAAACAAAAACAGAAGATAGTATAGAGACTATATTATCTGATGGGCTTTTAGCAATTGGCAACAGAAGAATTGATACTGTGGTTATTGCAGGTATGGGTGGAATGCTAATTAATAAAATATTGCTGGAGGCAGAGGATATTTTGAAAAAAGTTGATAGCTTAGTACTCTCGCCTCACTTAGATGCTGAGCAGGTGAGAAAAACTGTTCACAAACTGGGATATAATATTGTTCAGGAGGATTTTATTAAAGATGAGGGAAAACACTATCCGATTCTTATATGTAATAGAGGAATTGAAATTAGTAGCTATTCAGAGCTTGAGTATAAGTACGGTAAAATAATAAAATCAGAGGCTAAAGAAGTATATTGTGAATTTTTAGGAAATAAAATCAATAAAATAGATATTATTATAAAAAACCTATGTAAAAGCAATACAAAGACGAGTGTATTTAGAATGCAGGAACTTGAGAAGGAGAAAAATGAAATCAAAGAGGTGATGAAATGGTTAGGGTAAAAGATATTACAGCAATGATTGAAGAAATAGCACCATTAAGACTTGCAGAGGAATGGGATAATTGTGGATTGATTTTGGGTAATGAGGAAGCAAAGGTCGATAAAGTATTAATAAGTCTTGAAGCAACGGAAGAGGTAGTTCAATATGCTGTTGATAATAAGATTGATATGATAATTACACATCATCCTTTAATTTTTAGTAAAATCAATAGGATTACCAACAAAACAGTGGAGGGTCGAAAAATCCTGAAGCTAATATCAAAAAATATCAATTTGTATAGTGCTCATACTAATTTGGACAAGGCTAAAAATGGTTTGAACCAGCTTTTTGCAGAAAAGTTGAATTTACAAAAAATATGTATTCTTGATAAGGATGCGGATAGAGAGTATAAAACAGGTTTTGGCAGGATAGGAGAAATGAAAAAGACTTTAACCTTAGGCAGGCTAATGGAAGAGCTTAAAGAAATACTTGATATCTCTTCGATTTCCTACGTAGGCGATTTAAAACTTCCTGTAAAAAAAGTGGCAATTGTTACGGGCAGCGGTATTAGTGAATTAGAAAATGCAATTGAAGATAAGGTAGATGTGCTTATTACAGGAGATATAAAGTACCATAGTGCATTATATGCAAAAGAAAACAAGGTCGCATTAATTGATGCAGGGCATTTTCATTCAGAAAAAATAGTAACAGAGCTTATTAAAAGAATTTTATCACCAATAGAGGATAAAATAGAAATTTTACAAGATACTTTTTCGAAAAATCCAATAGAAATATTTTAAGAGGTGACAATATGACTAACAAAAAAAAGAATCAAAAAACAGAGAAAAGTTATGAGATGGAAATTGAACAAAACAGCGAAAAAGAGAAGATAATAGTAACAATAAATATGGATAAAATTCAAGTTGATAAAGGGACGGCATTACATGAGCTGGCAAAAAAATATCAAAAGGATTATGACTCTCCAATAATAATTGCAATAGTTAATAACAAGCTCAAGGAGCTTGGCTTTGTATTAGAAGAGGATTCACAAATTGAATTTTTAGATATAAAGAACAAGGATGGTTATAAAACATATCAAAGAAGTATTTTGTTTTTAATGATTAAGGCAATTAGAGATGTAACTGGAAAGGATGCTGCGCTGGAAACAGTAATACATTATTCTATTAATAGTGGCGTTTATTGTGAACTTAAATCAGAGCTTGCATCAGATATAGTGTTTTTGAAGCAGGTTACAAACCGAATGCAGGAAATGGTTAAGCAGGACATTTTACTTGAAAGAAAAGCTGTTAAGGTTGATGCAGCAAAAAAAATATTTGAAGAACAGGGAATGCTTGATAAGCTTGAGCTTTTTAAATATCGAAGATCCTCAATGATTAATTTGTGCAAGCTGGAGGATTATTATGATTATTTTTACGGAGAAATTGCATATTCAACAGGGTGCTTGGGGGTTTTTGAGTTATTTCCCTATGATGAGGGCTTTATCATTCAATTACCCAAAAAACAGGAGCCAAAAGTTGTAGATACCTTTAATCCGGATAAAAAGCTATTCAAAACGATGAAAAGAACCTCCAAATGGGGAGAAATAATGGAGGTTGAAAATGTCGGAGATTTAAATCGTGTTATTGCTTCAGGCAGAATGAATAATTTGATTTTAGTGTCAGAGGCATTAATGGAAAAGAGAGTTGCTAATATTGCAGATAAGATTATTGAAGATGAGAAGAAAAAGAGATTTGTTTTTATTGCCGGGCCTTCTTCATCAGGAAAAACGACCTTTGCAAACAGATTGGGAATTCAATTGATGGCACATGGCGTTAATCCACACACTATTTCCTTGGATAATTATTTTGTTTCAAGAGAGCTTACACCAAAGGATGAAGATGGAAAATACAACTTTGAATGTCTTGAGGCAATTGACCTAGAACAATTCAATAAGGATATGAGTGATTTGTTAGAGGGCAAAACGGTAGATATGCCTCATTTTAACTTTATTTCTGGTGAACGAGAATACAAGGGCAATTATCTTAAGCTTAAGGAAAATGATATTTTGGTAATTGAAGGAATTCATGGTCTTAACAACAAGGTATCCTATGCTCTGCCTGAGGAAAGCAAATTCAAAATATATATTAGCGCGTTAACTCAGCTTAATATTGATAACCATAATAGAATACCTACTACAGATGCAAGGCTGTTAAGAAGAATGGTAAGAGATAATTTTTACAGAGGAGCATCGGCAACTAGGACTATTGGTATGTGGGAATCCGTAAGAAGAGGTGAGGAAAATTATATTTTCCCATTTCAAGAGCAGGCAGATGCCATGTTTAATTCAGCACTGATTTATGAGCTATGTGTTCTAAAGCAATTTGCTGAACCTTTGCTATTTAACGTATCTCGAGATTGCCCAGAATATATTGAGGCTAGAAGATTAATTAAGATGCTGGATTATTTCTTGGGAGTAAGCAGTGACAAGGTTCCATATAATTCCCTTTTAAGGGAATTTATTGGAGGAAGCTGTTTTGGCTAGAATATTAATTTTAGATATGCTATAATAATTATATGAGTAAGCTAGACGATCGCACCAGCATATGGTGAGGAAAGTCCGAGCTCCATAGGGCAGGATGCCAGATAACGTCTGGTGGAGGCGACTCCAAGGCTAGTGCAACAGAGATATACCGCCAAAGAAATTTGGTAAGGGTGGAAAGGTGAAGTAAGAGCTCACCGCTCTTTTGGCAACAAAAGAGGCTATGTAAACCCCATTCGGAGCAAGATCATATAGGAGGCGATACGGTGGCCCGTCGTGTCTTCTGGTAGGTTGCTAGAGCTTACTGGCGACAGTAAGAGTAGAGAGATGATCGTCCAAGACAGAACTCGGCTTATCGGTTTGCTCATATTAAAGGACTAAAACACGTGCAAATTGTACGTGTTTTAATTGTATATAATAATATTTTGTATTTTGAAAAAAATGATGTGCAAAGACTAATACATAAGCTAATACTCAACGGGAGGAAGATTTTTTTATCCGACAAGCAATAATTGCTGCAGGATTAATAAATCAACAGTGGAACAATATATAATAATAATCGTCAGAATAAGTAACTATTAAAATTTTACTTAAGGAGATGAGGATAATGAATTTAAGAAAAAACATAATTACAAAGATTATAGGGCTAATAATCATTACTACCTTTGTTTTGGGGGGCTGCAAAGGTAAGAGCGATGAATTGACAAAAGATTCAGCTCCCGCAAAAGATTCGGTATATGATATTAGCAAAGAAGCTGCAAGCAGCCGAGATATGGAAGCAGAAGAGGAGCTAACAGCTAATAATCAAGAAATGAAGGATAAAGCTATAGACCAAAGAAGAATTATCCAAAGAAAGAATTATATAATGGAAACGCTGGAGTTTGACAATTCAATGAAGCAATTAGAGGAGCTTTCTTCAGGTTTAGCTGGTTATATCGAGAGTTCTAGTATTTCGGGAAAAGAAATAAATAATACCTATTCTTCAGAGCTGCGAAGAGCATATTATGTATTTAGAATACCGTCAGATAAGTTAAGCATATTTCAGGAAAAAATAAAAAAAATAGGAAATATAATTACAGAGGAAACCAATAAGGAGGATGTTACTTCACAGCTAGTAGATATAGAGGCAAGACTGATCAGCTTAAAGACACAGGAAAAAAGACTGCTTGAGCTAACTGAAAAAAGTGGCAGCCTTAAGGATATTCTTGAAATTGAAACTAAATTGTCAGATGTTAGATATCAGATAGAATCATTTATGGCTTCAAAAACCAACATAGAAAATCAAGTTCAGTATAGCTATGTAAATCTTCAGCTAAAGGAAGTAATTAAGCAAACTGAATTACAAAAGCCAGCAATTACAATAGGAGAAAGGATTCTAAAAGGATTTACTAATTCTCTTTCAAATGTTGGTGATTTCATTGTTAATTTTATTGTATTTTTTATTAGCGCAATTCCATATCTTGTAATGCTGTCTGTTTTGACAGTTGCAGGAATATTTATATGGAGGGAAGCTAGAAAAAAAATTAAGCCTAAAAAATAGATATAAACAATGTTTACAAATCTAATAATAATAGTATAATTAAATAATAAGTATATTCAAATATTATGATGTATTTAGGAGGAAGAATATGGAGATAGGATTAATTGGATTAGGTAAGATGGGCTATAATCTTGCACTTAATATGAAAGACAATAATATCGATATAAAAGCTTTTGCTAGAAATAAGGAAACCCTTAAAAAGGCTGAGAAAGATGGCATAGAGGTATATTCAAGTATTCAGGAGCTGGTGGAGGGATTGAAAACTCCAAGGATTATCTGGATTATGGTTACAGCTGGAGAGCCAGTGGATAATGTAATCACTGAATTATTAAAATATATCTCGCCAAAGGATATTGTAATAGATGGAGGAAATTCAAGATTTGCAGATACCATAAGGAGAAATGAGTACTTAGAGCAAAGGGGAATATTTTATATTGACGCTGGGACCAGTGGAGGAATTAACGGTGCAAGATATGGTGCATGTATTATGGCAGGTGGAGAAAAAGAAGCAATTAAGAGAGTTGAACCTGCGCTTAAAGCTATTTGTGTGAAGGATGGATTTCTTCATGTCGGAGTAACAGGTTCTGGCCATTATGTGAAAATGGTCCATAATGGTATTGAGTATGGAATGATGCAGGCAATAGGAGAAGGCTTTGCAATATTAAAAAAATCGGGATTTGATATGGATTTTCAAAGGGTAGCTAAGGTATGGAATAACGGATCGATTATTGAGGGCTACTTGATGGAAATGACTCAAAAGGCTTTTGAGGATAATGGTAATTTAGAAAAAATATTACCAGTAATTGATGCTATGGGAGAAGGGCAATGGACTGTGGAAGAAGCAGTGAAGCTGGGAGTAAGTGCTCCTGTAATAGCGAATTCGCTATTTGTAAGATATGCGTCAAAGGACTATGAAGCTTTTTCGGACAAAGTAGTTGCTGCTATTCGAAATGAATTTGGGGGGCATCAATTACATTTAAAATAGGGGTGAGAATATGACAGAGGCTTTTGTTTTTTCGATTTTTGGAGCAACGGGAAATCTTGCATTTAATAAACTCTTTCCAGCTTTGTATCAGCTTTATCAGGATAAAAAGCTGAGTAATATTTCAATGGTTGCAATTGGAAGAAAAAATATTTCTGAGACAGAGTATCTTTTGGAGGTTGAAAGGTCTGTTCAAAATAAGCTAAAGCATTATATTCATAATACTTTGACGGAGTTTCTGGAAAAAATAACGTACTATCAGATGGATTTTCAAGAAAAGAACTCTTACGAGGGATTAAAGAATCTTTTTGAACAGCTAGATACTAATATCAATGAAAAGGCAAATAGGATTTTTTATCTTGCCACAGCACCTTCAGACTTTTCAGTTATCTCTCAAAATCTTAAAGATAGCGGGGTGCTTGAAACAACCGCACATAAAAGAGCAGTTTTTGAAAAACCCTTTGGATATGATTTGAATTCTGCTAAAGAGATAAATAAGGTATTAACAAGGATATTCCAGGAAGAGAATATTTTTAGAATTGATCATTATCTGGGAAAAGAAATGATTCAAAATATAATGACTATCAGATTTTATAATCATATCTTTGAAAATGTTTGGGATAATAAATCTATTGACAATGTTCAGATTACAATTAAGGAAAATGAAGGAGTTGAAGGCAGAGGAGGTTATTATGACCGTTCAGGAGCCTTGAGAGATATGATACAAAACCATCTGTTTCAGACACTTGCTATTGTTGCGATGGAAAAACCTGAAAGCTTTGAGACAGAGCAAATAAGGAATGAAAAGGTGAGGGTTTTAGAGAATGTTAAGCTAGAGCTTCAGAATATAGAAGCAAAAAATATAGTTTTTGGTCAGTATAATGGATATTTGAATGAGGACAAGGTAGAAAAAAATTCAAAAACTGAAACCTTTGTAGCTATGAAATGCGAAATAGACAACAAAAGATGGAAGGGTGTGCCGTTTTTCTTAAGAACGGGGAAATATTTAGATAAAAGAGAGGCAGAGGTTATTATCGAATTTAAAAAGACTTCAATGAATAAAGAGGAAGAGAGTATAGAACCTAATCTGCTTATTATTAAAATACAGCCAGAGGAGGGAATTTACTTTAAAATAAATACCAGAAAACCAAAGACTGAAAGAGAGATTATGCCTGTGAGCATGGATTATTGTCAATCCTGTAATATATATTACCGTTCCCCAGAGGCTTATGAAAGACTATTGTGGGATATAATTCAAGGAGACTCAACTCTTTTTACAAGATGGGATGAGGTTGAAGTTGCATGGAAGCTTGTTGAGTCAATAATAATGCATTGCAGGAATAAAGAGTGCTTAGAAATATATGATAAAAAAACCAAGGGGCCTGAAGGCGCAGAAACTCTTATAGCTAATTATAACAGACAGTGGTGGAGTGTTGAAGATTTGGAAAGAGCAAAATTTGATTTTTGACAGCTTCAAGGAGAAGGAGAAGGAAATGGCAATCTTTGATATTTCTATGGATATTAATAAGGATATGATGGTATATAAAAATAAGGAAGAAAAAAAACCTGTTTTTTATCAAGCTTCTAATCATAAAGAAAACGGACATTATGAAACTGAGCTCAAGATGAATCTGCATACGGGAACTCATATTGACGCACCACTGCATATGCTTGAAAATGCCGAAACTATGAGCTGCTACAGTCCTGATAGCTTTATTAGAAAGGCAAAGGTTCTTGAGCTTACACATATTAATGGAGCTATTAGTAAAGAGCATTTAGAAAAACATACGATTACTTCAGGAGATTTTATTTTACTTAAAACAAAGAACTCCTTTGAAAGTGCTTTCAATCAGGAGTTTGTGTTTTTAGATGTCACCGGAGCAAAGTATTTAGCTGAAAAAAATATTTCGGGCGTTGGAATTGATGCGCTTGGAATAGAAAGAAGTCAGCCAGAACATGATACACATATTGAACTGATGAACAAGAAAATTATGATTTTAGAAGGCATAAGATTAGAAGGTATAGCTGAAGGAGAATATGTTTTATTGGTATTACCAATAAAGCTAAATGGTATGGAGGCTGCACCTGCAAGGGCGTTGTTAATAGATAAAGAGCATATAGATATTATTGCAAATATGATAAAATAATCCTTAGACAAGTTTAGCAATAACCTGGTTTTTGCCCTTGGATTTAGCTTGATAAAGAGCTTCGTCTACACGATCAAAAACATGCTTTTTTGTATCGCTTCCTAATATTTCAGTAACACCAATACTTAGGCTGACAGAAGTATTTTCCTTCCAGTGTATTTGTGTTGCGTTTTCAAGTATTCTGTTAGCAAGAAACATTGTGTTTTCTAAATTAGATCTGACTATTATACCAAATTCATCTCCGCCCCATCGAAAGAGGATGTCGTTATTTCTTTTGCATTCCTCAAGCAGACGGGCAACACGGATTATTATTTCATCGCCAGTACTATGTCCCATTTCATCATTGATTTTTTTGAAATCGTCAATATCAATAAATATAAAGGTTGAGTCAATATTATAATGACAGGTAAGCTCTAAGGCTTCGTTTAATTTGTAATTAAAAACAGAGCGGTTATAAACCTGAGTAAGAGGGTCTAAGGAAGCCTCGTCAAGTATTTTTTCATTAGAATAATCAAGAAGCTTAATGGTTACGAGAAGTATAATGGACAGAATCATAACTACAATAACTAGAGTAAAAACAAAGGTATTAAGTATTTGAGTAGATAAATCCTGAACAATAATAAGGTAGCTATCTAGCTCCTTGATAAACTTGAAGCTGACAAACCTATTACTTTCTGTATAATAGGAGAAATCCTCGGATTGATTTTTGGTAATTTGAGCAATATCAAGATTAGAAAGCTTTGATTGCATGGCAGAAGAATCCTGATTAAGTGCCTGTAATACAGTGCTGTCAATTTTTCCAGAAGAATCAATTACAAATACAGATGCATTAAGCTGAGAAACGGAGTTTCTAGTTTTGATAAGAGAGTTTGTATAATCTAATCCAATCATAATAATTCCGAGAGGATTGCCAGAGGAATCCTTTATAGTAAAAAGATTATTGAAATACAAATGGTCATTTTCATTAACAACTAATGGTCGATAAGCCCGGGTGGATTTGTTTGATTTCATAGCGAAAAACCATCCGTCTTCTGTATTTGAAGCATCCATTTGCTTTTCAAAGCCTTTTTCGGAATAGCTTTTATTAGTTTTAAAGGAAATAATTCGAACAATGTCATAACCATATATAGTTTTTATGTTATTTAGATAGGAGCTTATTTTTTCAGAGGATTCAGTGGAGGAGTCAAAAATATTGTCAGCAATATAGGGGTCATTGCCTATAAAGGTTGTAAGCTGTGCGGAGTTAAAAATTGTGTCATTTAAGGCAATATAGATGGAGTTTGAGATGGAATAGGCAGAAGCCTTTGCACTTCCCTTGAGAGTGCTTTCAATGGCAAAATAAAGAAACGTCATAATGACTAATAATATAATAAGAAAAATAGCGGAAATTGTTATAATAAATCGTTTCTTTAGCCAATTAAGCATTTGTAAGTCCCCATAAAGCTTGTATAATTTTATTATATAAGATAAAATAATTATATTAGATAGATAAGAAAAAGTAAAGTGAGAGAGGTGAATATATTGAGACTGATTTCTTTATCAGAAGCGGAGGAAGGCATGCTGGTTGGACAAACCATATATGGAGCTAACGGCGAAATAATGGTTAAGGAAGGTTCCAAGCTTAGCGACAGAGTTGTGCTTAAGCTTAAAGAGTCATATTGGGAATATCTGTATATTGACGATGAGTATTCAAAAGATGTTGAAATCAAGGGAGCTATCTCTAATGAGGTAAGAAATAAGGCTATACAGCTTATAAAAGCATTATATATTACTATTCAAAAGGCAACAAAGGATGAGAAAGGATTGAATTTATATGATAAAATCCTTCACAATCAGATGCAGAGCTGTTTAGGAAGTATCGATGATATTCTTAATGATATTATATCCTACGATATTTCTTTAGTAGATTTTTTTGACGTAAAAATGCTAGAAAATTATAAATACGCACACAGTGTTAATGTTTCAGTTATTTCTTTAGTACTTGGAAAGGCCCTTGGTTTAAATGCTTATGACCTATATAAGCTGGGGGTAGGTGCTTTTTTTCATGACATGGGACAAATGTTTATTCCGGACAATGTATTGAACAAAGACGATGTATATACAGAAGCAGATTATAAAATAATGAATCAGCATGCTGAACTGGGATACAGATATGCAAAGGATAATTTTAATTTACCTACAACAAGCTATCTTGCAATTCTTCAGCATCACGAACGATTTGATGGAACTGGCTATCCAAACCAAAAAATTGGGGAAGAAATTAGTTTGTTTGGTCGAATTGTAGCCGTAGCGGATGTATTTGATGCACTTACATCCCCTAAAAAATATCGAGAGGCTATGTCACCGGTTTTGGCATTTAAGCATTTGATTAATAACTCTGGAAAAGCCTTTGATCCTAAAATTGTCAAGCTGTTTGTTTCAAAGGTATCACCTTATCCAATAGGCTTTAGCTTAACAATGGCAGAAGGCATGGAGGCAATAGTAATAGAAAATTTTGAAGATAACCCATTTAATCCAAAAGTAAGAGTTTTTAAAGAAAATAACAAGATTCTTTCTAATCCTTACCTAAAAATGTTATTTGATTAATTAAAAAGAGGAGAGATAAATATGAGTATACCTACACCACATATAGAAGCAAAAGATAAATCCATGCTTGCAAGGACGGTACTAATGCCAGGAGATCCTTTGAGAGCAAAATATATTGCAGATCATTATTTAGAGAGTGTTATTCAGTTTAACCATGTTAGAAATATGTTTGGATATACAGGAAGCTACAAGGGTAAAAAAATATCTGTAATGGGCTCAGGAATGGGAATGCCAAGTATTGGAATATATTCCTATGAGCTATTTGCTTTTTACGATGTGTCTAATATTATCAGAATTGGATCTTGTGGAGCATATAGCAGAGAACTTAACCTTTATGATGTTATACTGGCAGAGGACTGCTGGTCAGAATCAACCTATGCAAAGGTTCAGGGAGGCTATGAGCTGGATGTAATTGAAGCATCACAAAAACTTAATCTAAAAGCGGAGGAAGCTGCTTCAAAGTTAAATATTCCTATACATAAAGGGAGGATTCATTCTTCAGATGTATTTTACAGAAAGAATTTTGAAGATTATAAAGAAATTAGAGATAGCAAAAAGTGTATAGCTGTTGAGATGGAATCCTTTGCACTATTTGCAAATGCTAAGGTATTAAATAAGGAAGCGGCATGTCTTCTTACGGTTTCTGATTCTCTTGTTTCAGGAGCTGTTACAACAAGTGAAGAAAGACAAAAAGCATTTAATAAGATGATGGAAATTGCATTAGAGATGGCATAAAGATTATAAAGGGGAATGGGATACTATGTCGCTAAAACACAATGAGATCTATGAGAAATTGTTAAATAACAGATATATTGGTATTGCTGTTCACGAAATGATTTTTGACAAACAAGGAAAACCTGTGGATTATAGATTTATTGATTTGAATTCTACCTTCGAAAAAATAACAGGCTTTAAAAAAGAAGAGGTAATTGGAAATACAATAAGAAGTATTATGCCTGATATTGAAGAGGAATGGATAATAATTTTTGGTGAGGCTGTAAAAAGTGGGAAAGAGAGCTATTTTGAACGCTATCAGAAGGGACTTGAAAAATGCTTAAAGGTACATGTTTATTCGTATGAAAAAAACAAATTTGTAACCTTGATTATTGATGCTACCGAGGATTATCTGCATAGGGAATTTTTAAAGGAAGAGGTAATAAGGAATAATATTGCTGCAAAGGCAGCAAAAATTGCCTTTTTCAAATATGATATTGAGAAAAGACAGCTTAGCGTTAGTGATTATTGGTATGATCTTATTGGAGCAAAAAACAAGGTTATCGATATCAATAAGTACTTTCTTACTCATCTTCATCCAAATAACCTAGAAAGGCTGTCTATTGACATGAAAAGCATCAAGCATTTTTCGGAATATCAATGCGAATTCAGAATATACCATGAAAAAAAGAAAAAATATATCTGGATTAGGCATAACTCAGTACTTGTGCTAAATTCTGAAACAAATAAAAGAGAGCTGATTATTGGAATTCATCAGGATATAGATGATGAAAGAAAATCCAAGGAAGAAATTGAAAAGCTTGTAAAAATGCTGGACTTGGGAATGAGAAATGCTGGAATTGATTTGTGGGATTATGATGCTGAGACAGACCTAATAACCTTTAGATCGTATAATGATTTTTCAAGTGGAGGCAGCAGGAGATCCTTCTTGCTACCTGAGCATATTGAGCGCATTAACGAAGAGGATGCTGGTGATTTTATAAAGCAAATTAACAGTATTAATTCTCAAGCGAACAATACAATTAATGCCAAGTACAGAATCTATAGTCCAAGAGAACAAAGGGAAATATGGGTAAGCAATAACGGAAGGGTAATAAAAAGAGATTTTAAAGGGAATGTAACACGTGCAGTAGGAATTACCCAAGATATAACTGAAAGAGTGGAAAGAGAACAGGAATTGGTATTAAGCCATAAGCGCTTAAAGCTTGCACATAAAATAGCTCATTTGGGCGGATGGGAGTATTACATTGAGCATGATAAATTTGTGCTTAGCGAAGAAGCAGCAGAACTTTTGGACCTACCTTTAAGCGAAGATTATTATTCGCTCTCAAAGCTTGAAAACATGCTTGGAATAGAACAAAAGGAGCAGCTTCAAAGATTTATTAATAATATGAAGAAGCTTGAACAGTTTGAAGATGAATTTTATCTTAATACAAGCTTAAGAACCAAAAAATTTCACGTAATAGCAGTAAGAAATAATGATAGACAAGGAAAACTTATTAATATTATGGGAACCTTTCAGGATGTAACAGATAGAAATTCTCTTGAAGAAAGACTACGACAGGCAGAAAAGATGACGGCAGTAGGACAGCTGGCAGGTGGAATTGCCCATGATTTTAACA
>DFYO01000012.1 GCA_002381865.1 Clostridiales bacterium UBA4080
TGGTGTCATACTTGACACTACCAAAAAAATTGCGGAGGTAATGAAATGAAAAATTTATCAAAAATGTTTGCAGTATGTATGGTGACAATGGCTTTGTCTGCTCCTTTAGCTAATGCTAGTGAAGTAGCTGCGCCAGTTGATACTACTCCTGCTGTAGAATCAAACACAGGTGTTGTAGGAGATGTCGCTGGTGTAATCTCTGATTATTACAAATTCAGAATCAACACTAAAATTAATCTTGTTGAGTTAAAATACGATGTAAAATCAACTTTCTGGAATACCGTTTACGGTAAATAATAGCTTCTGATTTCTTTATTAAAAAAAGACTGCCTTCAGTCTTTTTTTGCTTTGCAAATAAGTTACCCCCACTATTTAATAGTGAGGGCTTCCTTTTTTTATTTATTAGATTCTAATTTTTAAGAATATATCTTTAGCATATAATTTTATTAGCTAATCGAAGCCCTATAGATTGATTCTATGGATTCATCTAGCATTTGGTTGAAGTCTTCCTCGGTCTGATTGACATTTAATCCCTCAGATAATGCTCTTGAGAAGCTTGCAATAAGATTATTATTTTTTTCAAGCTTTTCATTTGCCAGCTCTCTGGAATATCCTCCTGATAAAGCTACTACTCTAAGCACATTTGGATGTTTAATAAGCTCCTCGTAGTAATTATCCTTTTCAGGAAGTGTAAGCTTAAGCATAACCATACAATCTGTTTTCAAATTGTTGAGCTGTTTTAAAAGCTCTATTTTCAAAAGCTCTTCTGCTTTTTCCTTATTTTCTGTGTGAATATCTACCTCTGGCTCAATAATCGGAACAAAGCCTGCCTCTGCAATCTTTTTACCGATTTCAAACTGCTGTTCAACTATTGCTTTAATTCCTTCTGGATTAACCTCTTTAATTACTGAACGCATTTTTGTTCCAAAAATATGACGCTCCTTAGCTCTTTCTAATAATTCATCAAGCTTAGGCATAGGCTTCATCAGATGAACTCCGTCTTCAATCCCCATAAGTCCATTGTCCACCTTAAGAAATGCCAAAATTCCCTTTTTCTCCCATAGATAATCTGAGCTGAATTCTCCATCTACCTTTGAATCCATGGTTTTTTCAAATAAAATCGCCCCCAAAATTCTATCTTTATTAAATGCTGGGCTTTTCATAATTCTCGCTCTCATTTCATGAACCAATTGAAACATTTCATCCTCATCCTTGTATGCATCGTTTGGAATTCCATAAATTGAAAGCGCCTTTGGTGTGCTACCTCCGCTTTGGTCAAGCGCTGCAATAAAACCTTTTGCATTTTTCATTCTATCAAGCTGAACCGAATTCATAAAAATACCTCCTTTTATCATAAAGTTCTAATCTTGTTTATTATACACCTTTTTCACTAAAGTTGCACCCTTAAAGAATAGGCATTATAAATCCTAGTGCCAGTGCAATTAATACAACCAATGGAGCCGGCATTTTTTTTGTACTTATTAAAATTATAGTAAGCAGCGTAACCATTAAATTATCTATAGAAAATCCGCTTTTTTGCATCAAGATAACTGCTGCAACAGCTATTAATCCGCCTGCTACAGCATTAATTCCTTTTAAGGATATCTTGATTGCTTTTATTTGCTTTAAATTTTCCCAAACAGGATAAACAAAATAAATTAATAGCAACCCCGGAAGAAAAATTCCTACCCCTCCTATTATTGCTGCAAGAATTTGTAAAAATGCACCTCCCTCTCTAAAGGACATTCCTCCTGCATAAGCGCTAAAGCTGAACATAGGACCTGGCAAGCCTTGTACAAGTCCATAGCCTGTCAAAAATTCCTGATGTGACATATAAGAATTAAGCTCTACAAGCTCACTATACATTACCGGCACAACAACCTGCCCTCCCCCAAAAACCAGATATCCGTATCTGTAAAAGCTTTCAAATAAATGCACTAATCTATTTTCAAAAATAAAATTCATGGCGATTCCACCAATTGCAAAAAAGCAAAACCAAAACAAATACTTCCATGGCGGGTTAACCTTAACCTTGTTCCAAAGCTCGCTTTCCCCTGAAGTAATAATACTAACAACCCCGCCTAATAATAGCAACACCGGAAACACCCATGGAATATGGAAAAAATATGTTATAAAAGCAGCCGCAACCATTAAAGCTCCAGTTATCCAATCAGTTACTACCTTTCTTGTAATTTTAAAAGCGGCTACTATAATAAATCCAACTGCCATCGGTCCTATGTATCTTAGCCCTCCTGCTGAAATATTAAAAGCCTCAAATATCTGATAAACAAAGGATAGTATGGTCATAACAGTTAATACAGGAAGAGCCCATACAAGCATAGTAAATAATGCCAATAATGGGCCCCCCATTTTATATCCAACGGCAACTAGAGTCTGCGTGCTAGTAGGTCCAGGCAATATACTGCATAATGCCACTAACTCAATAAGCTCTTCCTCTGCCAAATATTTCTTTTTGACAACCAGCTGGTCAATAAACACTCCAATATGAGCCTCTGGTCCGCCATAAGCTCCTAACGAACAAATAAATGCATCCTTTAGAAAGGTTTTCCATTTAACTTTTCCCATCTTTATGCCTCCTCGTATACAGGATATTATTCTTTTTATTATTCTTTTTATTATTCTTTTTATTATTCTTTTTATTATTCTTTTTATTATTCTTTTTATTATTCTTTTTACTGTTATTGTTATAATTTGAATATCGTCCTTAAAACCTTCAAATCTAAATATCTTTTTAATTAAAGCTATTTTTGTTTATTTGTTTTCTTAATAGAAGTTTACCAAAATACATGCTTTATGTCTACCACTAAGGCCAACTCTTTACAATTCTACTAGCTTTTTACATTGTAATAATTGCTCACTTTTTTAAATGCTGAAAAATCTGAAATGCCTAAATTAAAAGTATACAATACAGAAGAATTTTAGCGCAAATATTTGATCAAATAATGGGGCTGAATCCAAATGGATTCAACCCCAACTATTGCAAAAGAGCCAATAAGTAAACTTTTATAATGTCCTTAAAGAAGTAATGGAATTGCATCCAATAACACAAAAGAACCGTCCCCTTGTGCTTATATTTATTTTTCTTTAAGATACTTGTCAATTGCTGCAGCTGCTTTTTTACCTGCACCCATTGCAAGTATTACTGTTGCTGCCCCTGTTACTGCATCTCCACCAGCGTATACTCCCGGAATACTTGTTGCGCCAGTTTCTTCATCTGCAATAATTCCGCCCCAGCTTTGGGTTTCAAGCCCCTCAGTAGTTGCTTTAATAAGCGGATTAGGGCTCTGACCGATTGCAATAATAGCAGTTTCAATTTCTATAATTTTTTCTGAACCCTTTACTTCAACAGGTCTTCTTCTTCCTGAAGCATCCGGCTCACTTAATTCCATATCAACACATTCCATACCTGTAACCCAGCCATCCTCAGTACCTAGGATTTTTTTGGGATTAGTCAGAAGCTTAAATATAATGCCTTCCTCCTTAGCATGATGAACCTCTTCAAGTCTTGCAGGCATTTCCTTTTCAGATCTTCTGTAAACAATATAGACATTTTCTGCACCTAGTCTTTTAGCACATCTTGCAGCATCCATTGCTACATTACCGCCGCCTACAACCGCAACACTATTGCCTACCTTAATAGGGGTGTCATATTCTGGGTATTTGTATGCTTTCATAAGGTTTATTCTCGTTAAAAATTCATTAGCTGAATATACTCCGTTAAAATTTTCTCCTGGAATATTCATAAAACTTGGAAGTCCTGCTCCTGATCCAATAAATATGGATTGATAGCCCTCATTCATCAATTCTTCTATAGAAATAGACTTTCCAACCACCATATTAGTCTTAATGGATACCCCTAGCTCTCTTATATTATCTATTTCCCTTTGTACAAGGCTTTTTGGTAATCTAAATTCAGGTATTCCATACATAAGAACTCCACCTGCTACATGAAATGCTTCAAACACATCTACCTTATATCCTAGCTTTGCTAAATCTCCTGCACAGGTTAAAGAGGCAGGGCCCGAACCAATAATTGCTACCTTTTTATCTATTGATGCTTTAACCTCTTCTGTTTCAGTACTATTTTGCATATGCCAATCCGCAACAAATCTTTCAAGTCTTCCTATTGCAACTGCTTCGCCTTTCTTTCCTCTGACACAAAGTGACTCACATTGGCTTTCCTGAGGACAAACTCTTCCGCATACAGCAGGCAAGTCATTTGTTTTTTTAATTATTTTGTAGGCTTCTTCAAATTCGCCTTCTTTTACTGCACTTATAAATTCAGGAATATTAACATTTACGGGACAGCCCTGCACACAAGGTCTTGTTTTGCAGTTTAGGCATCTTTCTGCTTCTTCAATTGCCATTTCTGAAGTATACCCAAGTGATACCTCTAAAAAATTCTTGTTTCTTATTTCAGCTTCCTGTTCAGGCATTTTAACCTTTTCAAGAGACATATTAGCCATTAACATTTCCTCCTAGTCTGCATTTGTGGTCTTTTTCTTCATCTTTATACATGGTTTGTCTTCTCATTGCTTCATCAAAATCAACTAAATGTCCGTCAAAATCCGGTCCGTCTACGCATGCAAATTTAACCTCTCCGCCAACTGTAACTCTGCAGCCTCCGCACATTCCAGTTCCATCAATCATTACCGGATTCATACTTACAACTGTTGGAATATTATATTCTTCTGTAAGCTTACTTACAAATTTCATCATAATTAATGGCCCGATTGCAATAACCAAATCATATTTATTTCCTTCTTCAATTAATTTTTTAAGTGTGTCTGTTACAAAACCCTTGTTTCCATTAGAGCCATCATCTGTTGTTACAAATAATCTTGTGCTTACCTTCTTCATTTCTTCTTCAAGCAAAATAAATTCTGAGCTTCTAAAGCCCGTTATTGCATCAACCTCTGCACCCATGTTAAATAATTTTTTTGCTTGAGGATATGCAATCGCTGTTCCTAGGCCACCACCTACAACTGCTACTTTTTTAATGTCTGTAAAATGTGATGCTACTCCTAAAGGACCTACAAAGTCAAGAATTGCATCTCCCTCTTCTAATTCTCCTAGCATTTTTGTTGTACTGCCTACTTCTTGGAAAATAATTGTTACTGTTCCTTTTTCTCTATCATAATCAGCAATAGTGAGTGGCATTCTTTCGCCATACTCATTTACCCTTAATATTATAAATTGCCCTGGTTCTGCTTTTTTTGCAACATATGGGGCTTCTACCACCATAAGTTTAACGTTTGGATTTAAAACCTTTTTTTCAATAATCTTATACATATACAGTATCCTCCAAAGTAACACATTAATAAAAATGATTATATACTATAAAACTTTTTTTTGCAAGTTCAATAATTTAAAATTGCATTTTTGTTTGCTTGTATGATATAATTATTCTCGGATAAATTTTTGAATACTATTTAAACGGAGGCAAACAAATAATGAACAAATTAGCTAGTGTAATGGACGCTGCTGAAAAGCTTAATGCAGGCGAGCCAGAATTTTTACAAGCTGTTAGAGAAGTTCTCGAATCTCTTGAGCCTGTAGCTGAAAAATATCCTGAATTTATTGATGCAGGTGTATTTGACAGAATTATTGAACCTGAAAGAGTTATCATCTTTAGAGTACCATGGGTTGCTGATAATGGCAAGGTTATGGTTAATAGAGGTTTTAGAGTTCAATTCAATAGTGCTATCGGCCCTTACAAGGGTGGATTACGTTTCCATCCATCTGTAAACCTAGGAATCATCAAATTCTTAGGCTTTGAGCAAATCTTCAAAAACTCTCTTACTGGTCTTCCTATGGGTGGCGGTAAAGGTGGTTGTGATTTCGATCCTAAAGGAAAATCTGACGGAGAAATCATGAGATTCTGTCAAAGCTTTATGTTTGAATTAGCTCGTCATATCGGCGAAAACACTGACGTTCCTGCTGGAGACATCGGAGTTGGTGGAAGAGAAATCGGTTATATGTTCGGTATGTATAAAAAGCTTAGAAATGACTTTACAGGAGTTTTAACTGGAAAAGGTTTAACTTTCGGCGGAAGCTTAGCTAGAACTGAAGCAACTGGCTACGGTTTATGCTATTTCATGGATGAAGCAATGAAGTCAATTAAAGGCAAATCCTTTGATGGTTCAACTGTTGTAATTTCAGGAGCTGGTAATGTTGCTATCTATGCAACTCAAAAAGCTCAGGAATTAGGCGGCAAGGTTGTAGCTCTTTGTGATTCTGCTGGATATATATATGATCCTAATGGTATCAAGCTTGATACTGTTAAGCAAATCAAAGAAGTTGAAAGAAAAAGAATCAGCGAATATGTTAAGCATCATCCAGAAGCTAAGTATGTTGATGGATGCTCAGGTATCTGGTCAATTAAATGTGATATAGCTCTTCCATGTGCAACTCAAAATGAGTTAGATGGAAAAGCTGCTCAAATGTTAGTTGATAATGGTTGCTTTGCAGTTGGAGAGGGTGCTAATATGCCTTCAACTCCAGAGGCTGTTGAAATATTCTTAAAGAACAATGTTGTATTTGGCCCTGGTAAAGCAGCTAATGCTGGTGGTGTTGCAACTTCAGGTCTTGAAATGAGCCAAAACTCAATGAGATATCCTTGGACTTTTGAAGAGGTTGATGCTAAGCTTAAGCAAATCATGGTAGACATTTACAAAAATGCAAGCGAAGCTGCAAGAGAATTCGGACAAGAAAACAACTTGGTTGCAGGTGCAAATATTGCTGGATTTATGAAGGTTGCTCAAGCTATGAAGGCACAAGGTGTTGCTTACTAAGAGCTTAGTAATTTTAATTAGCTAATATTAAACTTTAATATCAATATTTACTGTCTCAATTTTTTATAAATATTAGTAGTCAGAGAGCTGTTGCACACATAAGACTGTGTAGCAGTTCTTTTTTATATTCGAATTCTTTTATAAAGGAATTTTCTTTTTATATCTGCTTAAGATAGGTTATAATAGAATAAATTATTTCAAACTTTTATTCTAAAGGAGTATACCTCATGAGCATCGGATATGCCTGCAAGCTAATTGGAGTAAATAACACCGATACAAAAAGCTGTCTCCTTAAAAATGTTACTGAAGACGCTTTACATTCAATTATCAATTACAATCTAGCTGCTTTAAATAATATTATTGATTACAATATTCAAAACAATATTATGCTTTTTAGAATCAGCTCTGATTTAATCCCCTTTGGCTCTTCTGATATTAATACTATTAAATGGTGGGAATACTATTCAGATGTGCTTTCTTCTTTAGGCAAAAAAATACAAGCTAGCGGAATGCGTGTATCCTTGCATCCTGGACAATATACTGTTCTTAACTCGCCTAATTCTGATGTTGTTAACAGGGCGATTTTAGATTTAATATATCACACTCGTATTCTAGATGCTATGAATCTTGATTCATCTCACAAGATTATCCTTCATATTGGTGGCGCCTATAATAATAAACCTGAAGCTATAAAACGTTTTATGGAAAATTATAGCCTGCTTCCTCTTCAGGTAAAAAATCGTCTTGTAATCGAAAATGATGACAAAATTTACTGTATAGAAGAAGTCCTTAACATTGGTCTAACACTTAATATCCCAGTGGTTTTTGACAATCTTCACAATTCTATTAATCCTTCTAATCCTTCTTTTTCTGAAGGCTATTGGCTTCAGAAATGCAAAAAAACCTGGAAAGCTAAGGACGGAAAGCAAAAAATTCATTATTCCCAGCAAGCCAAAGCTCGTAAAAGGGGCTCACACTCTGACTATATCAATATTGTTGATTTTATAGCCTTTTATGAAACAAATAATGGTGAGAGTCTTGATATTATGCTGGAGGTAAAGGATAAAAACCTTTCTTGTATTAAGTGTGTTAATTGCACTACTCCAAACCTTAAAGCTATAGCTCTTGAAAAAGAATGGAGTCGCTACAAATACAATGTGTTGCAACACTCCCAGCAAAGCTATTTATCTATTAGAGGTTTTTTAAAAAACAAAACTAATCCATCGGCTATAGATTTTTATGTTCTGCTAGAAAACGGTTTAACCTCCGAAGCCAGCATTGGCACTATTAGCAACGCTTTATTTCATGTCTGGGGATACTTCAAAAATATTGCAACTCCTTCAGAAAAAGCATCGTTTTTTAAGCTCTATGAAAATTTCAAGCAAGAAAAAACCAGCCTTCAGACAGTCAAAAACTTTCTAAAAAGGCTAGCTTTAAAATATTATCAAAATTATCTTTTAAATTCTTATTTCTTTTTGAACTTATATGAATAAACTCTACTTATATGCATATCAGCTTCTGTGTAGTAATATCTGAGTAAAGTACCATTTTATCTGTTTTTACAACCTTTATAGTATCTTCATATTTTTTACTTTCAGGAGAAATCTCCTCCAGCAAATTATATTTGGTTAACCATTTTTCAGAATTGAAAATCACATCGTTTTTCCCTTCTATTATCGCCGCATAAAAAATACCCGCTTCTACAACATCCTGGAAGAAATGACTTCCATAGGAAACCTCTGAGGTAAAGCCATTCTCTGGCGATGAATGTTCACAAATAACCGTCATATTGGATAGCTCCGAAAAATTAACCGGTACCCCTAGCGAAGGAGTTGTAGTACCCCATCTTCCGGGACCTATAAGCATAACTGACTTTCCTTTCAGCTTGCCATTTATTAATCCTATCTGTCTTGCTATTGCATATTTGTTTTGTTCGTTCAGCTTGCTATATTCTATCGCATCTACAAAAACTAGATATTCTATAGGCAGTCTTACATTTCCTCCCATAAAATTACCTTTTGTTAAGAAGAAGCATTCTTTTTCATCTATTTCCGGTATCTTAACCGCTTTACCTAAGCCTCTTGTTTGCAATGGTCTGCATTGTAATAGATTGATTTTAAAATGGTCTTTATCCGCAAAATTAGTTGTAAATTCAATATCCACCGGATATTCATAAACCTTTGATATCAATGCCAATATTTCCTTCATAAGCATTGGAAACTCTGTTTCCTTTAAAACTTTTTTAAAGTCGTAAATATAAGGAGTTTTCATCTGTTTATATCCAAGCTCTCTCAATCTGTTCAATGTATGATTGTCCACAGTTGCAAATAGCTCAGATTCCGCCTTAACACCATCAGAAAATATTTCGTCCAGCTCTATACTTTCTAATTTATTGTTTTTCAGAGATATAACATCAGCACCATGCTGCGAATATTTTTTCTGGTCCTCATAATCCATTGGCGACAATCTTAATGGATTATCAAGGCACACAATCTTTGCATAATCACCAATTGCTCTGTCAACTGCTCTAGTTCCAAGTCCAAATACAAGGCGCAGCATTCCCGCCTCCATATCTATACTGCTATCCCAAACATATAAATTTGAAGAATTGCCAACTCCTGCAAGATGGGGAAAGAAATATTCTCCATACTGATCACCCGAGACACGCTGGACAAGTATAGCCATTTGTTCGTCCATCTCAAACAAGCCCCTATTCATTCTATATGCTAACGCATCCTCATTCATTGTACTAGCATAAACTATTCTAATTGCCTGTTCAAAAGCATTATATCTCTCTTCCGGCGTCCCCTGATTTGCACAAAATACACTTTCATATTTTCCAGCAAAGGCATTCCCAAAGTTATCCTCAAGCAAGGAACTTGAGCGCACAATAATAGGTGATTGTCCAAAGTACTCCAAGAGCTGTACAAACTGTTCTTTAATATCCTTTGGAAACTTACCGTTTAACAGATTTTCTTTAAGCTCAGGAGCATATTTATAATAGCCCTCCTTGGTTTTTTGTTCC
The DNA here is from genome assembly GCA_002381865.1 of Clostridiales bacterium UBA4080. GTDB lineage: Bacteria > Bacillota > Clostridia > Lachnospirales > Vallitaleaceae > UBA4080. Next base: position 9,841 of record DFYO01000012.1, read on the forward strand.
ATTCTAAGCTTCCACCAGCCATTTTGAACAATATATGTATAAAAGACATCTGCACCTAAATAATACGAGTCATGTGCCTCCATAAATAATTCAAATCTTTCCTTTGCCTCTTTTTCCAATATTTTTCTTGCAATCAGCATACCAATACTTTTTCCGCCAATAAACCCCGTACCGACTTCTCTAGAGGCTATCGTTAATATATCAAACAAGCTGAAATATTCTTCACAAAGCTTAAGCATACGTGATTCTTTTCCTATAATCATATTCATTAATAGCTTTTTAACGGTTTCCTGCTCCTCCTCTGAATATGCTAGTGCCTCTCTTGCATTCTCAAACAAAACATTCCAATAATCCAATCTGTCTGGTGCACGTAGAAGACTAGAAAACAATTCGGCAACCTCTGCACTAGCTGTTATGCTGATTGCTTCCTGCCCTTCTATCTTATGTGGAAAGAACATCGTTGGTGAATATCTCTGCCATACCTTTAACGGATGAATATAGGTTTTATCATTTACTCTGTATAAATCTAGTAATAGCTGTGTAGTTTCTCTAATACTTGCAACTGTTGCAAATGTATGTGCATCACGAACAATAGCAAAATAAGCAACCGTATCTAGCTCGTACAGATAAGGACAGGTTACTTTAAAGAAATTCCCTATCATCAAATCTGAATACCAGTATTTTAAAAGGTCCGTAAGACAATCAAATACATAAAAGGCTTTTCTTCCTTCATTTTTGATTATTTTATGCACCTCTGTTGCAAAATTTTCAAAGCCCTTGCTTGCATCAATATTGTAAATTTTTACTTTTTCATTTTCCTCAACTAACGCTTCGTGACTGCCAAATCTAAAATAAACTAAAACTCTGCTCTCTTCAATTGCTTTCTTAACATAGGGCGTAACCATATTTTTATAATCCTCAATTGAGTCTACCTGCCATACTACATTATCCCCCAGCCTTAGATTATCAATTACCTTGTCAAAGCCCTTTAATCCAGTACTTGCTTTATCATAAGTCAACATATAATCTTCCCCCGTCCTGTCCTTGGTACTCGCCCTTAATCTTGGCTGCGAGCTCATAATCTAATATAAGCAAGCTCCCCCCCTTAATACGGAGGGGCTGCTTTAATAGGATTACTATTATTCCTTATAATTCTGAGGTGCTGGCGCTTTTACAATAAAAAGCTCTAAAACCTCATCATTACTATTTCCTACATTCATTTTAACATTATAAGGAATTTCAAGTAAAGAACCTTTTTGATAATTATGAGCATCTTGTTCATTAAGTCTTATAGTCAGTACTCCTCTTACAACATTCATATAAACATTGGAGTTTGAATAATGCTCTGGTAAGCCTTCACCCTTATTAAACACCATATGAATGTAATTAACATTCTCATCCATAATTAATTTTTCAATCGCCTTCTCATCTGTTGTGCTGTAATTATATACTTTTTCTACCATTTTGTTTTCCTCTCTTTCATTTTTATATCCTGATTATACTATATCCTTCTTCGCAAAAACGTAGCCTCGGTTACATTATGTGCTTTTATTTGCTCACCTTTTTATCACTGCCCACTAAATAGCGTTTTAATATTACTCTTCATCATTATAAGTCTTTAATCAAAGCGCTTCCTCATTAACCCTCTACAAACCAGAGATTATTATCCTCATAATATAAATATTTCTCCTGATTGGCTATAACGCAGGTGTATCTCATACCCACTCCTCCAGCTTTCAGACTTGCAGCTCTTCTTATATCTCTAATTCTATCTATTAAAAAGCTTCTTCCGTCCTCCCAGGTTATACTTTGTGGAATCAATTGTCCCTCCTTGGAAAATTTTGCGACTACATCAACATATATTTTGCTCAAGCATTTCACCTTCTTTATCTATTCAAAATATCCATGGGGATGTACTATATGCTCCTCTTTTGCATTCAAGGAAGATAATCCTTTGTCTTGAAGCATAACACCCCTTTGTATGCTATAAAATCCAAATCTTTCTCTTATAGAGTCAACCATTTTATCCGTTTTCATAAGCTTTGTACGTAACTTTTCTTCTGAAAAAAGATCTAATTGCTCACAAATACAATTCTCTATTAAATCTATCCCTCTTACCCCTATGCTTCTTATTGGTTTATCCCAATTGTAGTTCTCTTTGAAAAGCTGATATGCAGCCTCTGCTATTTCATTGGTTATATTGGTACTATTTTTAAGCTTCCTTTGTCTAGAAAAACAAAACAATTCATTATCTCTAACTGAAAGCTCTACTCCCTGACATTTAAAACCATTTTCTCTAAGCCTTGTACCTACACTTTCTGATAAAATATTTATAACAATCTTAATATCTCTGTTTGTTTTTAAATCCCTCGGAGTGGTTGTACTATTTCCCACAGACTTAAGATTATTCTCATAGCTTTCCTGCCTTACTGGTGAATCATCCCATCCATTGGCAAAGCTATGAAGGATTAGTCCCATTTTCCCCAGCTGTCCCTTTAGAACCTCTGGTACTGTATTTGCCAATTCGCCTATCGTTCTTATGCCAAGTACATTAAGCTTTCTATTAGTGCTCTTTCCAACATAAAGCAAGTCCTTTACCGGCAAATTCCACGCAATATATTTGTAATTGTCCTTGTTAATTTCTGTAATTGCATCTGGCTTCTTATAATCGGATCCCAGCTTTGCAAATATCTTGTTCCAGGACACACCTATGCTGACAGTTATTCCCAGTTCTTTTTTCATTCTCTGCCTGATTTCATCCGCTATACTTTTCCCCTCTCCTTTGATAGAACAGCTTGCTGTAACATCTAGCCATGACTCATCAATTCCAAAGGCTTGTTGCAAATCTGTATATTCAGAATAAATTTCCTGTGCCATTTTTGAAAACCTTAAGTACAGCTCCATTCTAGGAGGCAAAAAGGTTATCTCCGGACAGAGCTGCCTTGCCTGCCATAAGGGCATTCCCGTCTTAACACCAAAGCCCTTTGCTATATAGTCTGCTGTAAGCACAATCCCATGTCTGTTTTCGGGGTTTCCTCCAACAGCTACGGGCTTTCCCCTCAGCTTAGGATGATGCAGCAGCTCGATACTGGCATAGCAGGAATTAATATCTGAATGCAATATAGTTCTTGATTCCATAGCTTAAACTTCTCTAATAACCCATTATGCAGTGTTATCAGCATCCTCCTTATGTTTTAGGTTAATTTATATTATAGCTTTCTTTTTTTGATATGTAAAGTATATTTTATATCATTAAATGATATTTATAGTTGAATTTATTTTCAAAATAATGTAAAATATATAAGACAAGCTTACGAACAAGACTTTTATTTCTTATTATTTTTACTAAACATAATCAATACTAACTAATATTTCAAGAGATAAGGAGCACTATGAATCAAATAGGTAAAAAACTAGCAGAACTCAGAATCAAAAAAAATCTATCTCAGCCAGAGCTTGCAGAGCTTTTGAGTAATATAAACATACCCTCAACTGCTCAAAAAATAAGCAAGTGGGAAACCGATTACTCAATTCCTAACGCTTATCAATTCTTGGCTTTATGCAATATATTTAATATAAGAGATGTTTTAGAGTGTTTTAATATTAGTGAAAATCCATCCCACAGCTTGAACGAGCTAGGACAGCAACGACTAGCTGAATACATTGAGCTGCTTGTCTCAAACGAAAGATATAACAATTCTAGCTCTGTGCTTTCTTTTTCACGCAAGATTAAGCTTTTTACTCTCCCAGCTTCTGCTGGTACAGGTCAATTTTTAGATTCAGATTATTTTGAGCTAATTGATGCCGATAGTAGCCTTCCTGACTCTGCTGACTTTGGCATTCGTCTGTCAGGCAACAGTATGGAGCCCAAATACAAGGATGGACAGATAATATGGGTTCACAGGCAAAATACCTTGAGCGATGGAGAAATAGGCGTTTTTAGTTTTGATAACAATGCCTATTGTAAAAAAATATCCATTTCCTCTTCAGGAACTAAGCTGATTTCTCTTAACCCAGATTACCCTCCTATTGATATTCCAAGGAATGCTTCCTTACACGTGTTTGGTAAGGTAGTTGGCAAAGCATAAGCTCTGCTTTTTTATTTATACTTTTTATTTTATATATTGTTTTTTGGGAACTTTATTTTTTCTTCCTTCGTCTTATTAATTAAAGAAAAAACAAATGGAGGTCTATTATGAAAACGACAAAGAAAATTTCAGGACTAATAATGCTCCTGGCTCTAACCCTATTTATTACTTCGACAATTCCGCTGGTTTCACACGCTGAAGAAATTGATTTTACTGCTCCTAGCTCTCTTAAGGCTTTTGAAGGACAGCTTAAAGACTACGCAGTTGTAAAAAAATCCTTAGAAAACAATTTTCTATTAGTAACAATTAACAACACGGATATTGCTCTAAACATTACAGAGGAAACCCTTGCAATTGACTCAAAAACAGGTATAGCGGCTTCTATATCAGACCTAAAAGCAGGTGATAATATATTTGTTTATTACAGTGCTGTAATGACAAAAAGTCTTCCCCCACAGTCTCACGCAATTGCTATAATTACTCAAACAGAGCCAAATAAAAGCCATGCCGAGCTCTTCACTGTAAGAGAAATTATCTCAAGAAAGGATGGCTTAGTACGTGCCCTTAACAAAGAGGGTGATCTTATAGTTGCATTCTCAAAGGATATTTCCTTAACTCCTTATAAAACCAAGCAGCTTGTAGCCTTAGAGGATATTCAGGTTGGCACACAATTGTTTATATGGTATGAGATTGTTGCTCTAAGCTATCCCGGCCAGACAGGTGCAACCAAGGCAGTTATTGTTGGTCAAGCGGAGGGCTTAGGTGTAAGAGCGGTATATACTCCAATTAGCGGAGCCACTGCCACAAAGCTTTTTATTCAAAACAAAGCAATGGAATTATCACAAAAGCCCTTAATAGATAAAAACGGTCTTTTAATGATTCCTTTACGAGCTGTTGCTGAAGAATTAGGTTTTAAGGTAACATGGAATAATAATGAAAGAAGTGTCTTTTTAGATAATAGTCTTGTAAATACAACACTAAAAATAGGAGAGGATGCTTATTACAAAGCAAGCAGTCAGGCTCTCGGGCTTACACAGAGCTTTCAGCTTGGTGAGGCTCCTGTGATAATCGGAAATACCACTTACGTTCCAGCTTCTCTTTTTAATCTTCTTTATAGTGATAATAATGCTGTAAAGGTTGAGGCTCCTGCACCTTTTTAATCCATTTTCGAAAGAACTCTTTCTAATTGAACTTTTTTTACAGGCTTAATCAAGTAGTCAAAGGCACCAATTTCGTATGCCCTGACTGCTTGATTAATATAGCTGCTAAGCAATACAATCTCTGTTTTATTGTTAATACTCTTAAAGCTATTATAAACAAATCTCCAGTCCACAGTTTCGTCGTCAGTATCTAGAAAAATCATATCAACAGAATTTTTTGCAATATATTTTTTTGCAGGTATTATAGACTCAAAAACCTCTATATTATGAATTCCCTTTAGCGATAAAAACATATTTTCAAAACTCTTGCTATCAATTCCTCTTTCATATAATAGAATATTCAAAATAGCTTTTCTCCCTTCTATAAACAACGCAAATCTATTTGCTTGTTTTATAGTAGCACAGAATATCTTTACAAAGCCTTTACACCTCAAAAAGTGTCAAATGTTTTTTAGAATATCCTCATAAAAAATAGTCCTTTGCTCATTATTCTGTTTTCTATACTGAAAAATCAGTTTTTCAAGCAAGTCCACGTACCTTATCTCATAATAGCTTTGAATAGTAGTAGCCCATGAAAAATAACGGTCTTCAAAGACTGTTCCTTGATAGAGCTGTGCTGCTTTTTCTAAACATAGCAGCATTTTTTCTTGAGAAGCGCTGTATCCCTGTTCTATAAGCTTGTTAAACTCAATCAAATCACAGGATATCTTCTCAATATCAATTCGCATCTTTCCCCTCTTAGATTCAATCGGAATTTTTATTCCCAGCTTTTCTTCCTGTCTCTTAATATAATAATATGCCATATATAGATTAGATAATGCATTCTCACGATTTTGATCAGGCCATAATGCCTCTGCAATTTTATCCTTGGATACATAGCTTCCATTTTCACTGATTAAGTAAGCAATCAGCTCCTCTGCCTTGCGTGTCCTCCAGCCAGAATTAATATCTTTTTTGTTATCTAGGATTCTAAATTGCTTAAAACAATTAATCTCAATTACATTTTTGCAGCTAATCTCAGTAATAGGCTTAATTCTTTCAATAGCTTTTAAAAGTCTGCTTTTAACAACTGGCTTAACAATATAATCTATAGCATTCACCTCAAATGCTTTAACCGCATAATGAGTATATGCTGTTACAAAAATAATATTAGGAATACAGTTAATCTCTGTAAGCCTTTCCAAAACCTGAAAACCATTAAATTGTGGCATTTCTATATCCAAAAAAAGTACATCCGGCCTAATGGCTTCAATTTCTGTCAATAATTTTGAGCTCTCTTCAAAGGTAGCAACAACATCAATTCCATCGATTTCCTCTAAAAGCATCTTTAAGCCTTGTATTGCATAAAATTCATCATCAGCAATTACTGCCTTCATAAATTTCTCCCCTTTCCCTTGGCAGATTTATAGATATTTTTGTGGCCTTGCTTTTAGAGCTTTCAATAATCAGCTCTGAATTATATATCATCTTAAGCCTCTTTTTAATATTGGCTAATCCCACTCCTTCTGTTTTTCCTTCTATTTGAATTTCTTCAAGTTTTTCCGAAGTCATTCCTTCTCCGTTATCTTCAATCTCAATATGATAAAAGCTATCTTTATTAACAACTCTAATATCTATAGTTCCTCCTCCCTCATTTTTGCGAATGCCATGTCTTATTGCATTTTCTACTAAGGGCTGAAGCAAAAGCGGCGGAATCATAAGACCCTCTGCTTCTTGTATTTCATAATTTACAGCTATTTTATTTACAAATCTAGCCTGCTCTATTCGTACATAAGCCTTGACAAATTCAAGCTCCTCCTCAAAGGAAATATATTTTTGTATATAATTAATGCCAAAGCAATGATGCATATAATTAGATAAATCCATCAATAGCTCCCTTGCTTTTTCAGGCTCAATTCGGCATAAGGTTGCTATTACATTAAGTGTATTATATAAAAAATGGGGTCTTATTTGTGCCTGTAAAAATCCCAGTTCACTAAAAAAGGCATTTTCTTCCGCATTTTCATATAAAAGCAAAGCATTTTCCTTGTCCAGCTTGAGCTGTTCTTCTTCCTGCTTTCTTTCTGTGATTTCATATATTTGAAGTACCCAGCCCAGCCTGAGTTTATTTTTATTTTCAATTGCTGCTATTGTGGCTTCAAAAAATCTTGTTTCATTATTAGAGAAACATTCTACTTCTTTTTTACACGCTGTTTTCTCTTTAATTATTTCAAGCAGCTTTGGGTTATGAGATAGCACTTCGTAAATCGATTGCCCGGTAATTTTCTCTTTTTTTAAATTCAGATTATTTATAGCTGACGGATTAATATCAATTATTCTAAATAAATCATCATACACAATAAATCCAGCCTTAACCTCATTGATTATATGCCTGAGTGCAATAGGCATAATATCAAATAGCCCATGTCTGAATATTGCATAGGTTAAAAATATTCCCGTAGCTGTAAAACCAAATATAGTTGTATCAATATTATAAAAATTAATCCCAATATTATTTAAAAAAGTAGTTAAGGTTGGTATCAGCAATCCTATTAACAAATATCCAGCCTGTATTCTAAAGCTAAAAGCTTTGTCTAAGCATGCTTTTAAGAGCAAGCTAATCGTTATTATCGTAATTGAAAAATTATAAATTGCAAAAGGAAGCATTGTAAGCCCAAATTTTTTACTAATAGTCGGAACTATGCCTTCAAGCTCAAGATGAATATCTTGTCTAATTAAGCCATGAGCAGAGTCTGTCCAAATTAATATATTTAGAATTATTGGTATTATTAAGAGGATAAAAGGCAAATATTTATTATTTAAAAGCTTGTCCCTTTCCAAAAAACTAGCAGCCAAATATAAATAAAGCACAGGAATAATCATAATTGGTATATATTGAATATTTGCGAAAATAAGCTTATGTTTAATATCTAAAACCGAGAATTCTAAGCCTTGGGCAATAGACCAAAGTAAAACCATGCTCAATATACCAAGAAAATAATTGGCGCCCAATTTTTTTCTGTGTTTAAAAATATAGCCGAATAAAATCAAAACTATCACAAATATTGTAATTGTTACTATATGATATGCATACCATTTGAAGACCAAGCTTTACCCTCCTTTCTTTTATCTAATCAAAACCCCATACTATTTTATATTATTTGATTTTTCCCATTTTTCTTAGCCTTATAAAGATTGTCGTCTGCCAATTGAATCAGCTCCATTGGACTTTCCCCTTCATACTGTTTAACTCCGCCACTAACAGTAATTTTTACAGCTTCATTAAATACATAGCCTTCAATGGATTGACGGATTCTTTCTGAGATATGCTTTGCATTTTCCAATTCGGTATTTGGAAATACAACCATAAATTCTTCTCCTCCATACCTTCCTGCCAAATCTATTTCCCTTATATTACTTTTAATAATTTCTGCAACCTTAGCAAGTACGTAATCACCAAAAACATGTCCTTTGCTATCATTTACCTTTTTAAAATCATCAATATCATATATAGCTATAGAAAGTGCATTCTTTGTTCTTTGTGCCTCAACAATGCTTGTATTTAAGTATTCAATTAAGGTTCTATGATTATTAAGCTTTGTAAGTCCATCCGTTGCAGACATCTCCGTCAGCATTCTATTTTTCTTTTCAAGCTCTATTTGCGTTTCTTTTTTCTCAGTAATATCAAATACAATTCCAGCTAAAAACAAAGGCTTCCCATTATCGTCCCATTGAGTAATGCTTCCTCTGTCATAATACCATTTATAATCGCCTTGCTTTGTCTGAATTCGATATTCTGCCTCATACACTTCGCTTTTACCATACAAATGATTTTTCATAGCCTCCATAGTAACGGGATAATCTTCTCTATGCAATTTATCCACGAAAAACTGATATGTCACATGCTCAGGTATTTCACTTTTTTCATATCCTAAGGTAGTTACCTTCAACGGATTAAATGTCACCGTATTTGTAACAATATCCCAATACCAATGTCCCAAATTTCCAGTCCATGCATATTCAAGCTTTGCTTCCTGATTTTTTTCTTTTAGCAATTCCTTGTTTAACCTTTCAAGCTCCTCAATACGACCTATAAGCTCTTCCTTAGATTGTTTTAAATAATCCATAATAATAGCTCTCTCCTTAATAAAGATTTTAAGTCTTTTAATAGCTTTAATTATAACACATATAGCCTACTTCTGAGTTTACTAAAATCAACCAATAATAAGCTAAACTAGTAAATTGTTACAACCAAAAAAGTCTTAAGCTACAGCATTGTAATCTGACAATTAAGATTTAATCACTTAGATATATCCTTTTATTCAAATTATATTCTGTAAGTTAAGACTGTTTTTAAGTACCTATAATTATTTTGTTATGCAAGGCTTTTAGTGGCATTATCCCTAAGTTGTGATACCGAATATATAGCAAGTGCTGACCAAATAAAGCAAAAACCTATCATATCGATATATGTAAAGCTTTCCTGATACATAAAAATTCCAATAAAAAGGTTTATGGTTGGAGAAATATACTGTACAAATCCAAGCACTGACATTGGAAGTCTTTTAGCACTGCTTGCAAATAGCATTAACGGTATAGCCGTTACTACTCCCGAACCTATAAGCAAAAATATCGTTATGCTGCTTTCGCTTTGAAATGCACTAGCACCTGCAAGCTGTCTGCTGGCCATATATGCCAGTGCTAATGGCGTGAGCATAATCGTCTCTAGTGTAAGCCCTGTAATTGAATTGGCTTTTATTACTTTCTTAGTCGCTCCATACAACCCAAAGGAAATAGCAAGCCCTAAGGATACCCATGGAATTTGTCCAAATTGAAGAGTTTTAATTAATACACCAATAGCAGCAATTATTAATGCTGCTGCCTGCCAAAGGTTTAGCTTTTCTTTGAAAAGCACCACTCCAAGCGCTACTGCAAATAAAGGATTGATATAGTAACCCAGACTAGCTTCAAGTATTTTGTCTGAATTAACCGCCCATATATATAGCCCCCAGTTAAATGCAATCAGCACTGAGGCAATAAAAATAAATATCATCTGTTTTTTATCTTTAAGTAAAGCCTTAAGCTCCTGCCATTTTTTTGTAATTCCTATAATTGCAATTGTAAAAGCAAAGGACCACACAATTCGGTTAGCCAAAATTTCAAATGAAAATACATTATCTATAAGCTTCCAATATATCGGCAATATTCCCCATAAGACATACGCAGCAAATGCATATACTATTCCTGCTGTTCTTTCGTTATTCATCCTGTATCTCCTGTTTTAAACTTAGGCAAGAGCTTAATAGCTCTTTATTTTAATTTCTTAGCTTAAGTATAAAATCAATCCTAAATTGTGTCAACCGTTGACAAAGGGATGTAACAGGGGGATGGCGTTATTGTCTCCCTAAAAAACAAATGCTTTAGTATATCCATCATTAATAGCTTCAACAATTCTTCCTCCCATTGAAGCATCTCCTAATACTCTTACCCTTTCGCAGGCTCCCTCAAGACTTGCTACTAGTTCTTTTTTCGGCATTACTCCAATTGCTAGCACAATTGTATCTGCTTCAAGAAGAATCTTTTCGGAGGTTGTTCTGTTTAATAGTAAGGCACCTTTTGCTGTTACTTCTATCAGTTGATGGTTAGGGATAAATTGTGGGTTATGCTTTTGCAGTCTGCTCATCAAATCATACAAAATTGTTTTATAAATGCTGCCTCCAATTTGCTCCTCCATCTCAACTACTGAAATTTTGTGCCCGTCCAAAGCTAATTTTTCTGCTGTCTCTAAACCTGTAAGCCCTGAACCGATTATTGCAACCCTGCCCTGTACTTCAACTTTTCCACTCAATACTTCCTCAGCTTTAACAACTTTACTATCTTCTATCCCCGGCAGCTTGGGTACTATTGGTCTTGCTCCACATGCAATGAAAACTCCTTCAGGCTTTAGTTCTTTTATTATTTCTGCATTAACCTCAGTATTAAGCTTAATTGTAATATTTTTTTCTGTTTTAATCTGTTCTATCATACTATTCGTTAGCATAGTAAGTTTATCCTTAAATGGCGGCTTATCAGCAATATTAAGTGTTCCTCCTAATTGAGCTGATTTTTCAAATAATACTACTCTAAAATCCCTCTTTGCTAGAACCCTAGAAGCCTCCATGCCAGCCGGACCTCCTCCAACTACAGCTACCAATCTATTGTCCCCATCTCTTTTTATATTTTCAAATTCCCTTTCGCGCCCCAATTCTGGATTAACTGCACATTTAATATGCCCGCCCCTTCCTAATTCATTAAAGCAATAAAGACAGCCAATACAATTACGAATCTGATTTTCTCTTCCATCCTTGGATTTGTTTGCCCATTCTGGATCAGCCAAATGGCCTCTTGCAATTCCAACAAAGTCACAAACCTTATCTTCTAGAAGCTGTTCAGCTGCGTCGGGCTTTTTAATATTATTTACAGCAATAACCGGAATCCCAACCTTCTCCTTAATGGCTGCTGCAATCCCTTTTTTCCAGCCCTGCTCATAGGAACCTGGCTCAATAATTGTTAATGAGCTTTCATATATGCCTGTGCTGACATTAATAACATCTATCGAGCAATCCTCTAGCCTTTTTGCTATTTTAATACTATCTTCAAGCTTTAAGCCACCTTCAACAAACTCATCTGCACTTATTCTTACACTAATTATAAAGTCTCTCTTGCAAACCTGTCTTATACCTGCAATAATTTCCTCAACAATACGAATTCTATTGTCAAAGCTTTCTCCATACTGATCTGTTCTTTTGTTGGTATAGGGTGAAAGAAATTGATTTATCAAATACCCATGTGCCGCATGTATTTCTATTCCATCAGCTCCAGCGGCTTCTGAAATAGCTGCCCCCTTAACAAATGCCTTTACAATATTTTCACACTCCTGTGTGTTTAATTCACGTGGCATTTCACCTGTAACCTTACACATTATAGCAGATGGTGCTACTATTTGTTTTCCGCCAATTAATTCACTTTTTGTTTCTCTTCCTGGATGATGTAGCTGTACAAGTATTTTTGTATCATACTTATGAACGGTATCTACGAGTCTTTGAAGCTGTGGAATTACCCTTGGATTTGTAACCGATAACTGACAATGGGTTCCAACTCCGTATTCATCATCAATTCTGGTAATTTCAGTTATAATTAGCCCACAACCTCCTTTTGCCCTCTCCTCATAATAACGAATCATATTTTCACCCGCCTCTAAGGTTGATGTTGCAAGTGAAACCCCTACTGCTGGCATTACAATTCGATTTTTTAGTACTAGCTTTCCAATTCTACCTTTCTCAAATAGCTTTTGATACTTCATAATTACACCTCTCTGCCATATTTTTGTCATCTTGCTATATCCCTATTGTTTTAATTGCACAATAGTATTAGCTATATTAATATGTTTCCCTTGTTAGATTATTCAACGCTACTAAATCAAACTATTGCTATTTATATAAGCGTTAGATATAATATTAGCATACTCATATAAGGCGTTCTACTTTAGGCATGCACAAAATAATTGATACTATCTTGTGCATAAAGCACAGTGCTCTAAAGTTCTTTTATTACAAGAATTTTTGTTGGAAATATGCTAGTTATTATTAGCTCGTATACTTTTTTATGAAGAATTTTTTTATAATATATATTGTTCGGAGGATTATTATGAACTTTAAAGAATTGAGCTTTTCAATCAGCCAAAATTACAGAATGGAAATTCCAAAAATCACTTCTGATATAGCTATAGATAATATCATTTTATTATGTGATAGCATTAAAAATTGGAGCCCTTCAAGCCTTTACGTTGGCTCTTCAAGCTTTTTACCCCCTCAGGCTACATGCCCAATACAAGCAATTATATGTGATTCTGCCTCCAAGCTAAATCATGAGCTTTTTTCAAATCTCGCAATTATTAATAGTTTTGATATGAACTCAATTTTCAATCAGCTCAGCTATTCCCTGTATCAATCCCTTCGCTTATCAGCAGATTTTTCACAGCTAGTTGCAATGGTTTTACGAGGAGATAGCGTCACCAGTGTTTTGAATCTGGCTGCAAGTCAGCTTGGCAATCCACTAATTGTTGTTGATACTTCTTATCATGTTCTTTCCTACTCAGACAAGCACAAAATATCTGATCCCTTTTGGCTTGAAAATATTAAAAGAGGCTATTCAACCTATGAATTTATTGCCTCTATCAATGAAATACTAACAAATCTTGATGCTTTAAACGATAGCTCAAGTTTTATAGTAACCTGTCCTGCAACTCCAAAAAGTAAGCTTTGTGCAGAAATATTTTGGAACGATTTTTTAATTGGATATATTATAATGCTCGAAGAGGACAATACTCTACAGCCATATCACAAGGAGCTTCTCCCTAAAATCAGTTATATTGTAGGGGATATGTTAAGTAAAAGCCCTGAGTTTGAAAACATTAAAGGCTCAAACTATGAGCATATTCTTTATAATATTTTAAATGGTGAGGATGAATATAACCTGGCCGCCAGAATTGAAGCAGCTAAGCTTACTTTTCCCGATATAATGCGTTGTATTCTTATCAAACCCAAGAACATTTCCGATACTATAAAAAAAAAGGCAGACCGAACAGCTACCTTGAAATTGTGCAAGGAAAGACTATCTTCTGTCTTTCCAATAAATTATTTTACTTATTATAATGAAAATATAGTTTTTGTAATAAAAGTATTGCCAAATCATAAATTCAATGCCAAACAAGAAGCTACTCTTAATGAGCTCTTTGAAAGAGGCATTAGCACAATAAGCATAAGCCAGGCCTTCGACACTATTTATAAGTTGCCTGATAATTATAAAAGTTGCCAGGTATTGCAGCAAATTGCTCACTCAAGCAGCTTGTCAAAGCAACTAATGTACTATGAGGATTATATTTTTGAAGCGCTAATCAATAACTCGATGCTAAGCTATGAAATATCAAGCTATGTTCATCCAGCTCTTGAAATACTAAGGAATTATGATTTGCAAACAGACAATAGTCTTTACCAAACACTCCATGTATACCTAAGCACAAAATACAACTTAAAAAAGACCTCTGAGTTACTTTTTATTCACAGAAACAGTCTTTCCTACCGAATGGAAAAAATAATCACTTTGACAAATATAAGTCTCGAAGACAGCAATACTCTATTTTGGTTAGAGCTATCCTTTAAAATAGAAAAAATGATTTCAGGTGTAATGTAAACAAAAAAAGGTAGTGAAAAGGGGACGGGCTGTTGCCCAAAAAAAAATTTAATATACAAAACTTTTTTGCTCTGTGCTTCGTCTAATTATTAGAGATGCAGTGATACGTATCAGAATCTACAAAATAATATAAAAAGGAAGACTGCAAATGAGGCAATCATCAAATTACAAGGCTATTACTGAATTTATTATTGAAAACAGAGAATATTGCTATCGCTTGGCTTTCAGCTACACCAAAAATCAAGAGGATGCGCTTGACATTGTACAGGAGTCAATTGTAAAGGCTCTTTCCAAAAGCAAAGCTCTTGATAAGCCTGAATATGTTAAAACTTGGTTTTACAAAATCCTAGTTAACACAGCCCTAGACTTTTTAAGAAAAAATAACCGCTTAATAAATACTGACCCATTACTAATGGAAATATATGATGAAGGCACGGAGGATAATTATGCTGATTTCGACCTTCAAAAGGCTATAGATTCTCTTCCCGAAAACAACCGAACTATTATAATTCTTCGTTTTTTCGAGGATCTGCCGCTACAGGAAATATCTGAAATAGTCGGAGATAATATCAGCACAGTCAAGTCAAAGCTTTATTCCTCTTTGAAAAAGCTTAAAATCACGTTGAACTCTGACGAATCGGTCACTTAAATTTTAACAGCTTTATTATCGCCTTAAGTCATTAAAGTATTCAAACTATATTAAAATGGAGGAATATTATGAACCAAAATGATAAGTTAAAACAGTTAAAGGATAATTATAATTCTATGGACATACCTAAAGAACTTGAACTAAATGTTAAAAAAACAATTTTAACTTTTGAACGCAAATCAAAAGCAAAGGCATTTTTTAGCAACAGCTTAAAGGTGGCAGCAATTGCAGCTGTATTATTTATTGGAACAGTCAATATTAATGGTAATATCGCCTACGCTCTTTCTGATATACCAGTGATTGGGGATATTGTTAGAGTAATAACCTTTAACAGATTTGAAATGGAGGAAAACAATTTTTCTCTTAAGCTTGAAACACCTTCTATTGAAGGCCTTGAAAATAAATCTCTTGAAAATTATTTAAACGCGAAATATATTTCCGATAACAAAGCCCTTTATGATAGCTTTATAAAGGATATGGAGGAAATGAAAAAAGATGGCTTCGAGGATGCACATATGGGTACTGAATCAGGCTATACAATAAAAACTGATACTCCTCAGCTTTTGTCAATAGAGCGATATATCTTTAACGTTGTTGGCTCCTCCTCAACTGTTTTAGTATATGATACCATTGATAAGAATAATCAGATTTTAATCACCTTGCCAAGCTTGTTTAAGGATACTAGCTATATCGAATCCATAAGCAATAATATAAAAAGTCAAATGCTTCAGCAAATGCTCGATGACCCCGATATATATTATTGGTTAAATGATGAATCTCTTGGAGATGAAAATTTCGATAAGATCAATCCGGACCAGCATTTTTATATCACTTCAAATAATGAGCTCGTAATTGTGTTTGATAAATATGCAGTCGCTCCCGGTTACATGGGAAATGTAGAATTTTTAATCCCTACCTCAGTAATACAAAATATACTTGTCAGTAACGAATATATAAAATAATAACAAGGGGATAATAACAAGGGGACGGTGCTGTTGTCACACTTTATTAGTGTGACAACAGCACCGTCCCCTTTCTTAATGCAATTACTATCTGTTTCTTCTCATTCCTTCACCTTGACCCATACGAGAACCTTTTCTCNNCATCTCTAAGTGCATTTCCTGCTCCAAAGCCAATACCGTTTTTCATTTTAGCGCCTTCGCTTCCTGTGCCATCACAGCTTGACTGATTCTCTAATAGATTGTTATAAATAGCATCTGCTTCTTCTTGTGTCAGTTTTCCTGTTTCAACACGCTCATCAAGAACGGCTTTTTTCTGCTCCATAATAAGCTCCTTGAATTCATCTAACACACCAGCTTCTCTCGCTATTTCTCCATAAGTGCTGCCCGCTTGATGCTCCTCATAAATATCTTCTACTGATTTTCCGGTTACCTCTGCTGTAATCTCAGCAGGTGTCGGAACAGTTGCTGCATATGCCATTGCTCCTGAGGTTCCCATCAATCCAACTACAGTAGTTAATGCTAACATTTTTTTAATCCTTTTCATAATCGTAACACTCCTTTAGTTTTTATTAGATTTGTTTTGTTATCTTGTAACTGTAGTATAGTAAACAAATGTGATAAAAGTGTGATAGATGTATGAAAAAGAAAAGTTATTTTCTACTTTTCGAATTAGATAATTCAAAATAATAGCACCCTTTAAGCCTCCCTCCTTATCATAACTCTAATACTTATACTCTTTTACTCTTTGATATAAGAGCAACAATAGTCTGATATTTCTTTAACTGATACTTTAAAAACACAATTGGCTGGCACCTCAAAGCTTTGCCCTTCTTCATAAGTAACCCACGCTTCGCTTCCTGGCAGCTTTACACTAATAACACCTGCCAGTACTTCCATATTTTCCTTGTATCCAGTACTAAATTCATAGTTTCCAGGCAACATAATACCTAATGTTTTTTTAGTACCATCCTCAAAAATTATAGTACGGCTAGTTACATTTCCATCAAAATAAACATTTGCTTTTTTAATGGCAGTAACATTTTCAAATCTGTCCATATTAATTCCTCCATTTTAATGTTTATAATAAAGGGTAAATCAAGGGGACGGTTCTTTTGTGATAATACCCTTATCAAGCATAATGCATTTGTATATTTACATTTTAATATTGATAGTGTTGATTGCTACGAGTATAAATTTGGCTCCAAAGCAAATCATAGCACAACCCAATGATGCAATAATAATACGGTAGGCTCTTCCTTGAATAAATTTTTTTGCGCTTCCTACCAAAAACGATATTGTTCCATATATCATAAAATCTGCTGATATATGCCCAAAAAAATAAATTAAAACTCCAATATATCCTAATTTATCATAGGACTGAATAATGAAGCTAAGTCCTACAACTGCCCACCATAAAATAAAATACGGATTAGATGCCGACAAGAAAAATCCCGATAAAATAACATTATTTGAAAACCTGTTTTTTGAATTGCTTTGAATTGCAATATTGTTTTTTCTTGCCGTAAATACCATATTAAAACCCATATATACAAGCAAGGCTCCACCCAGCAGGCCAATAATTATTTGCGCAGGATTAGATTTCAGTATAATCCCAAATCCAAAAAAAACAGAAAATATTAATGCAATTTCCAATATTGCATGGCCAACAATTATTACAAGTCCAGTATGTCGTCCTTTAACAAGTGCTTTTTCAATTGTGTATGTCATAACCGGACCTGGCATTATAGCTCCCGAAAAGCCTACTACAAATGCCGAAAAATAAAGAGCCAACATAATTTAAACCTACCTTTTTAGAATTCAAGTATTCTTTATTAAATATAGTGACAAAAGCAAACAACTTATACTCATTCATCTAACATTGACACCGCAATTTCGTATTCATCCTGACTTTTTTGATATTTTTTCTCTTTTGACGGAAACGACTTATCAAACTTGTCAACCTCTTCCTCCTTCACATCAAAAACATCCGAAAAATAAGCATAACCGAATATGCCATCCAATGCTCCTTCATAAAGCGGCAATACCAATAGTCCTTTATAGAATTTTCCATCTGACATAGAAACATTGTATTTTCTGCCCCCCAAAAATCCGTATGGCTCATAGTGATATGGATATCCAAGTGTTAAAATTGCTCGATACCCCATTTCCTTAGCTACTTGAATAGAATGCGTAACAAGCTCTTTCCCAAGCCCTTTTCGATGAAACTCTGGCGAAATAAATACTGGGCCAAAGCTAATGGTCTTAAATTCTTTATTATCCTCTGATACGATTTTTGAATTTGTATAGAATATGCCACCAACGATTTCATCATCCGCTTCAATTATAAAAGCAAGTTCTTTTATAAAATCTGGATGACTTCTCATTTTATGAACAACGTAGTGTTCATGACCTCCTGGAAAATATAGATTCCAAAATGCTTCTCTCGCAATTTCCTCAACTCTTCTATAATCTTTAGGTTCTTCGTTTCTGATTTTTATTTTCATTTTATATCCCTCTTAATATTATTACCTTACAAATTATCATATAGGCAGAATAAATAGGATTTCTTCCTTATTAATAAACACCTGTTGTTACCAATTTGTTATTTCTAATATTTTTATCTATTTCTGCTTGAAATACTGCTTTTATACATAATAATTCCATCCACAATTTCCGATTATTCACTTCTCTATAATTATATACTAATTAGTATTTTCTTGTCACGTCGAATAATTATTAAGTTATTAGCTAGCTTTTTTACAAGCTTCTTGTTACAATTCGCCTTTTACACACACAGTATATATACACTAGGGTTGTAAGCGTCTTACTTTTCTTGTCCGCAGTGCAACGGTCTCAACATGAAATTTTGGTCTACTTTACATTTTCGAAAAACACAGTAAAAAGATATCTGAGCGGTTAGACCTCTCAACTTATCAGAACTTTTCGTACCACACGGCAATAAATACCAACTCTTTTTTTCTTTTCTGTGGCTGGCGGATTTGGCATGATGTAATTATATTTACTTGTCAATTCTCTATATATCACGTTCCAATCCATCATATTAATATCTCCTTTTATATCAATAGCTTTCCATTTTCACATTTCGATAAATTCAAATTTTTCAAACTGTGAGATTTCTCTATTATCGTTAAATAATTTTTATTTGTCATTATGTCTAATAAACGTATTAGCATGTTTCTGTCATAGTGATTATCTTATTCTTCATCCTTTTAAACCTAATATCCGACTTGAGCAGCAAGCTCTTTTTTCAAAAAACATCTAAATCAACTACTCACAAATCTGTGATATCTATATTGACTACTCACAAAGTACCAACATCTACATTGTTTCAATGGTTTAGGCTTGTTTCGATATTTCCCATGAAGCAAAATATTCATATTTCCACCCTCTGGTTCCAATAGCAAAGACACTTAAAAAGCTTATAAAGCGGGCTTTCTACAACCCTACTCTTTCCCCTTTGAGATCAGCGCTACCATCTCGAAGTGGCTCGAGAGGACTTTTATAATGTCAACTCAACCCACTTTCGTTTAGGTAACACATTATAATAACTTCGACCGAGTTTTGCCCTCGTTTTTACCATATTATGTTAAAAATCATACAACTTCCTAAGACATATCGTTGACAACCGAAAGGTTGAGAGGATGGGCAAAATGCCAAAATAGGCACACCTAAGTGATGGTTAAACTTCCTTTTGTTGTTCAAAATCATCCTCTGTGCATTTCCGAATAATACGCTTTGTTTTTCCCACAGGCAAAGGTACCTCTTCTTCAGAGAAATATTCGATATTCACTATCTCAACTATTGCAGTGTGATTATCCTTTCCGGCAGGAACCAGAACAGAATCACCAACTTCAATACTATCATCATCGGTTATGTAATAATAACTTTTGTAACCCTCGTCAAATGTTACACTGCAAAAGATATAATCATTTTTGCGACGTTTTACCTTTTCATAGATAGATGGGTCTAATATTTCTCCAAAACCATAGAATCTCATAAAGCTAAATACTGTTTCAGCAAAATCTGCAAAGTCATCTGGCAATCCATTTTTATCAAATGTTCCTTGAATAACACGCTGAGGATTTTTATTAAGATCAATGGTTATGGTATATTCCTTTATTTCATTTGGGGTATCAATTATATCCGGCGAATTGCCCTCAACATTATCGAACAAATAATCTGCATCCAGATCATCGAGCAGCCCTTCAACACCACCCTCTACTTTATACTTACGAGAAACAATGCAACCAGTCCCAATATTCTGAGTATGCTCAATAGTCTCCGATTCTCTGTCAACTATCAGCTGCTCCGTATAATTCCAAGTTACATATTCAGTTTCTTCACTAATAGGATGTTTGGGTTTAATTTTTGTAACTCGGTGGTAATCAACAGTAATTCTATTTACCTTATCCGGTTTAAACCTACCATCAAAAACATACAAATCATCTATTTGTAAAGAGTCACGAATGAGGTCTGAAAGGTCGACTCCATCTACCTCAAAATTAGCACACAGCGAACCTCTGAATTTATAAGGCTTGCCCTCTGTATTGGTTATTTCCATTTCCCAATTACCAATATCTGTTGCAAAAATCTCGTCATATTCATTACTAAAATAAGCAGCTACTTTATTTAAAACATTTTCAGCTACTGCCTTTTCTATTTTATAATTTTTGGTTTGAGACTTTTCATATTTACCAAAGCCATCGCCAAATGAGTATGCAGAAAACCATACCCGTCCATCCGAATTTATTGTTATATGCTGCTCAACTATGTCATTGGGTTCAGGACAAGGTCCATAACCCATACCGTTAGAGACAATTCGTATCTTTTGGGGCATCCCTTTAAAGATAAAAGGGTTTTCTCCTGTAAGCATCGATAGCTTACTAAGTGCCAAAATAAACCATGAACGATTTTTAAAAGCCAGGATTTCTTCTCCAGTATATGCCCAATGATTAAAGTATCTCCATCTTGAATAAATTGCGGAACCCAGTAGAGATATATCTGTAAGATCATCTATAACCTTATCCAATTCCTCGTAATCATGGACAGCTTTACCATAGAGTTGTTCAAAAGCATTACCACAGTCCATTTTAAATCCAAGTGCATCACAATCATCTGCCATATAATGGTCTACCAGTTCTATGTAATTAATTTTCTGGTCACGAAATTTATCGCACCATTTTACAGCAAAATCATAAACTCGTTTCATATCTGCCACTGTGCTCACCTCCGTTATTTATTCATTTAACATTATCCTATTGATTAAATCTTACACTGCATTTATTCCTTTACCAGATACTATATCCTGATTTTTTTGATGGCCTGTTAACAGAGATTCCAAAGCATATGGACGATACAGAGCTATCATTTTTAGATGATTTACTACCTTGGTCAAATAATCTGCCAGAAAGAATCAAAAAGCCAGTTCAATAGTATCAACAAGGCCATGTATATTGGCTTGATATTTGTCAAGGTACTTGGAGTGGAGCGTTTACAAAATAAATGTCACTACAATACGATAATTAATTGCTATCATCATAAATGGCTACTACACAGGGGAAATCTTGTTGAGTTATTCAAAACTGGATCGTTAAAATAAGAAATGTCTCACTTTTATATTTGCGTTTACGGTTTTTGTAATAAAATCCTATTTTCTTTATATAATTGATGATATTGTAATTTAAATGTAGTAGTCCAACTATTACAGGTTTTTTTAAAAATTACTTATTTTATATTATATAAAATTAATAGATGAATTGGGTAAAACCCATAAAAGAATTTTTTTATTTTAAGTCCTCTACTCCCTGTATAAAAATAAATTAACGGCAAAGAACCAATTTGAAACAACTGAACAAGTACACTTGACAACATATATTTTGCAGAGAGTAGTTGCCAAAAAAACGTTACAATTACTAAAGTCATAACAAATAATGTGAGTCTGACAAATTTTCCTCTTAATAAGTAGAATCCAAAAATCATAATTATTCCAATAGCTCCATAGTCACTATAAAAGAAATAATTTATAACGATGAATAAGAGAATATAGATAAAAGAAAAAGGATTGTTCTTCTTATAATTATCATATAAATGAATAGACAGCATCCCAAAAAATAAAGTAAAAAAAACATTCTGATGTTTTAAATAAAAAAGAGTATTTGTAAAGGCTAAATCAAAGGGTATCTCAGAAATTAGCGCAAATAAGGCTAATCTTATAAGATATTTTTTAATATTACTAGTATGAAAATATCCCTCAACTAATAAAAAACAGAATATTGGAAATGAGACCCTACCTATAATTCGTAAAATAATAAATTCTGGAAACAATAAAACTCCAATATGATCTAGTACCATTGTAATACAGGCGACTATTTTTAGATCTGAAGATGTCACTATTCTCCCTCACTTAAATAAATTAATGTAAAACTAAAGTATCATTTTCGATAAAGTAATCAGCTTTTCTGTTTATAAATTCATTAATTACTGTCAAATTGTCAATATCATATATTACCACTTTTTGATTTGGAACTAAAAATTCTAAAACAACTTTTCTTTCATCATAGAACACAACATAAGGGGCATAAATATCAAACTTATATTCAAATACTTTTTTAGAAATCAAATTATCTATTTGTACAGTACAATCAGTAATTTTTATTCCATATACATTCTCGTTGAATTGTTTATAATAATCATAATCATAAATATATTCATCGCTTATTAATATTGCTTTTTCATCTTTTTTATAGTCATATGATGTAATCAATGAAGATTCTTTATCAAATAAACAAACAGCGTATAAGATAGATTTATCAGTCGCATCAATTAGTTCAAATGTACCCTCATCTTTTTTGAATTCAATTTCTTTACCTAATAATTCATTATTTTGTATTACATTTTGAATGAATGTGCTTGAATCATATAATAAAAGTTTTTCATCACAGATATTATTTGAATTTTTGCTAAATTCATACTTTTCTAAATTTCCTATACTTCCTGTTTTAATTATTATTTTCTTATTTTCTTGTGTCCCAGTTATTTTAATTCCTGAAAAATCACAATTTAACAAAGAATCATTAGTATTCAAATAATTACCTGTCCTATTAATAGTATCGATGAGAACAACCTTAGTGTGTACCGAAAAATTCTGTCCCTCATCTTTGTACCAACATATTATATACCTATCATTAAGCGCTTTAATTACACAATTCAAATTGATAAATCCCGTAGATAATAAACCTCCATCTATTTCAATTTCATAAATCAGTTCCTCTGTGTAATGTTTATTTAAAAAAATCTTATAAAACTGCAGATAATATTTATTGTCCCTTATATCATAAGTAGTAAAAAACAAATTTTCACAAGTATCTTCCGTGCATATATTGTACATATCTTTGAAGCTTTTTCTTATCTCAATAGTTTCACTTTTCTTATCAATCACAAAATATTCTTTATAGTAGAGAATACCACTATCTAAATTTTCTGAAGTTATGGCCTTTATTGCAATTAATCTATCCTCTCTATAATTTATTACTATACTTGGACAGTTTAACTTTTTATAAATATCAAGTATTTTCATCATATATCCTCCTAGTTCATACAAATTAAAAATTTAAAAAAGTCTAATTCGCCTACTTATTAAGCAGGCGAATTGATAATATATTATTTCATTCTCTTACTAATTACCCAAATGCCATATATGTGCAGTTGTTCTTACTTTAGGATGATAATGCCAAAAATATCCCGGGGCACCTATTTTATGATTTTCATATCTAACATATCCTCCCAAAGCTGATGTGAGAGTTAATGCAGCAGTTTTATTTTTACTCATAACGCTATTACCTGCTAAAACCCATGCACTTGCTTCAGATAAAGTCATAGGTTTTATAGAATTGTAATAAACCCAATTACCTTTTTGTACTGCCGGATAATAATCTCTTGTACTAGATTTAATCTTTGTTTGGGCCTTATCGGTAATTAGATCATATACTTTGCCTGCAACTGCAACGGTAAGTGCTACACAGGTGCCAACCAATACTCCCCCAACGTATATATCAACTAATCCTACCCCAACAGGTATAAGAACCCACGCACTTCCATGTACTTTATCATTATCTTTGCTTTTGATTTCAAACTTTTCTTTTGAATCTATATTTTCGTAGATTGAGGTATATTTTCCTTCCTCTTTGTTTTCAATTTTTACGATTACATTATAATTAGCTTCGTTCTTGTCTTTATCAATCGTTTTTGCTGTTATTTTTCCAGTCTGTTTATTGATTTTGACCTTACTAATAACACCGTCCTTTTCACCTTCGATCTCAATCACATTATTATTATTCTTCGTTATATTTGCTAATTGATCGTCTATTAGGACCTCCCCTACTAAATCTGTAAAGGTTATATTGCTAAAATCGTTGTTTTCATTAGATTTACTGTTAGCATAACTAGTTATTGTAAAATTTAATAACACTATCATACACAAAACCAAAGATGTTAATTTAACAAATTTACTCTTCATTTTTAAAGATCTCCTTTTAATAATTGTTGTTTTTCATGGATAATTTCCCATAGCCATATTCTTCGTCCTTACCTTTGATACCCAAATCCATACAATTTTGTATCAATTGACTTAGTAAATCTAAGTCTTTATTCACATTGCTAAACTCATTATTAAATTCTATAGATTTTTGTAAAATTAATGCTATAAAACCAGTTGCAAATGCTGTTGAAAAAGATGCACCAAAGCACTCTTTATAAGTTCCATCTAAATAGGTAGATATAATTTCAGTACCTGGTGCACAAAAATCTATTTTACCTTTTGCAGCAAAATATGTTTTTTGATTCATTTTATCTACTACACTAATAGATATTACTTCTTCATAAGCAGCTGGATATTCTGCCGCACTGCCAGATGTATTTCCCGATGAAGCAACTATTATTATACCTGATTCACGCGCATCATTTATTGCATTTTTTAACAATGGAATATCCTTGGAAATACCAAAACTTAAATTAATTATTTGAATATTGTTTTCTATGCACCAATAAATACCATTAACAATGTCAACCACATCTCCCTCGGCATTATCATCAAGTACTTTAACAATATATAACTCAGCCTCTGGTGCTACTCCAACTACACCAAAACTATTTTTCGCTGATGCTATAATGCCTGCAATAAGTGTTCCATGTCCACAACCATCTTCAACTTCGTTATTGTTCTCAATAGCATTATATGTGCCTTTAATATTATTTTTTAAATCTGGATGGCTAACGTCTACCCCCGTATCTAAAATAGCAATTTTAACATTTTCGCCTTTTGTTTTACTCCAAGCTTCTTGAGCATTAATACTATTGATCCCCCACGAATATATCTGATGATCTTCTAGATATATTATGTCTTTTGGATGTTTATTTGTAGATAATTGAAAATAGAAATAGATAAAAATTAAAGATGCAGTTAATAGCAATATCCTCTTCATTGGATATAACTCCTCTCCATAATTATAATGTTCCAAAGAAGCAAAACAAATTATTTCTAGTCTAATGGATATGTTGTATAATTTTAGTACAATACACTTAGACTTTCAAGACCTAATACCTCCTACGTAAGAAGTCTTGAGAGTCTTTTAATTTCTAAATTCATATAATTCCTCCCTTCTAATCATTAGTTAGACTTATAAGTCATTATAACTAAATTGATTTACATGACTAAGTAATCATTTAATTAAAATGAATTTATATTAATAGTCTCCTCATTATGCAAAAGCAAATGATTTTACTACTACTCACAGTCTATAATCCAGATTAATTACCAAATCCAATATAATTAGCCAATAATATTAATATTGACTTTTGAGTTTTATTATTAATTAAATAATCACACACATTTTTGTTCTTGCATAAATCAGTCCTTAATTGTTGCCTGCTGATATAAAAATGGTTGTTTCTGCAAGTCCTATAATACTTTTTTTCAAACGCTTCCTCCCTCCTGTTTTTGTTTGTTTTGAAAAATTCCGACCTGCATGCAATTGTCTGGATTTTTCTGACCCCAATATTTCACTTTATTAAAGCGCATTTCTTGTATATTAAGTAACCGATATATTATTCTGTACACAAATAATAGACCAATTATTAATACCTGATTTTTATAAAGCCTAGCTTATTCAATTTTTTATAGGGAAAATTTTAAGATATTCCCCGCCTCGGATAACCTTTTTGTTAAGATTGGTTAATAATTAAACTAACAATTTTTTAAATTATAGCATGCCATTTTCAAAAATGTCAAGCTTTTTTTCATATGTTTTTATCCGTGTATTTTTATTGAAACTTCACGTTTCACTAATATAGGTAACTATAAAAGAGTTTAGTCTTTTACTACTTTTCCTTTTGCCTAAAGTCTCTTACTTTTGCCATCACAGTTAAACCATTAACGCAAAACTGCTTTCCTATGGGGTAAATAGCAAACAGTAATTTCAATATATCCTCTTAAAACACACCATAAATCTATAACTTTACTCGCCATCAAAAAGCAAAAAAACCCTGAAAACGCCGTAAATACGCCATTCTCAAGGGCTAATACATTTATTTTCTTTTCAGCAACGCAACTGTCTCGACGTGTGTCGATGTCACAGTTTGACTGCAATACAGTTAGCTCGGTGTCAGTATTTGACGGCAATACATTTGAGTCTTTTTTCCTGCCATCAATTCGATACTTTTCACCATTTACCGTATTGTCTAGACCTGTTTTATAGATAAAAGTAATATTATAGGGATCAGCTTCTCCATTTTCATCTGTTTTACCAACAATCACTTTTTCGATTAAACTTTCAAAGATATGTCGGTCAAAGCTCTTTAGTTTAATATCACTGTTAAGAGCACGCTTTAAATTCTCAATTCGTCTGTTTAATTCTTTTTCATGTTCAAGCTGAAGATTCAATTCTTCAATACTTTTATTAAGTGCCTTCTCTTCATCTCCTAATTCATACATAGAACTTTCAAACAAGCGCTTTTCTAGTTGTTCTTCCAGTAACAAGTTTAACAGTTTCTTTTTCTTTTTTTCAACTTCTATTAATTTTCGCTCATGAATTTTAATTTTTTGAGCTACCGTTTGTATACCAAGAGTTGATTCAACCCTTTTAACAAAACTATCTACAAGATCTCTATCTCTACTTGATATCATACTATAAGATTCCAAAAAAGCCGATTCAATAATCTCCTCTGGAACGCCCTTGCTATGTTCGCAATTATTCTTGCCAAGCTTCGTATTGACCATACATTGCCAAATAACTTTTTTATACTTCGTACTAGAATGCCAAGCACGTCTGGATAAGTGACTTTTACAAAATCCACATTCTAACATACTACTAAAGGCGTATTTTCTACTGTATTTTTCTCTAGTAGCATTTGATCCTTTTGGCATCCTTTCAAAACTTCTTTTACTCAGTAATTCTTGAGCTTGTTCGAAAGTCTCTCTTTCAACAATTGGCTCATGATGATCTTTTATATAAAACTTATCCTCTTCACCACGATTGGAAAGTCTCCGCTTACTTATTGGATCGACGGTAAATGACTTACCCATCAATAAATCACCAGTATACTTTTCATTTTTAATTATTCTAATGATGGCTCCGTGACCCCATTTATTTTCTTTTTTAGTTTTAATGCCCCGTTCATTCAACTCACGACTGATAATCGTTGCACCGAACCCTGCTACGTATCTATCGAAGATATAGCGAACAACGTCGGCTTCTTCATTATTGATTAAAAGTGACTTCGTTATCATATCATAGTCATATCCGATACAACCTTGAAAACCAACTAATTCACCACGTTTCATTTTCATCTTTAAACCTTTTTTAACATTTTCAGAAATGTTCTCCACTTCTTGTTGAGCAACCGAACTAAGAATTGTTAATAAAAGTTCACCATCCATTGTCATTGTATTGATGTTCTCTTCCTCAAAGAATACTGCAACACCCTTCTCTTTTAACATTCTAACGTATTTGAGAGTATCGTATGTATTCCTGGCAAATCGTGAAATTGATTTAGTAATGATCATATCAATTTCACCATGCATAGCATCATTGATTAATCTTTGAAAATCAATTCTCTTTGTAACTTGTGTACCTGTAATAGCCGAGTCGGCATATACACCTGCAAAATGCCACTCCTTCTTTTCATGAATCAAATCTGAATAATGCTTCTTTTGAGAATCATAGCTATTTAACTGTTCTACATCATCTGTACTTACTCTGCAATAAGCGGCTACACGCATTCTCTCAAGTCTATTGCCTGAAACACGTCTGGAAGGCTTTGTAGCCTTTATTTCTTCAATTTTCATACGCCCTCCTTTTGTGTACTTTTACTTTCCTGTTACATAATGATAACACGTAACAAATCTAGAAGCAACATATTCATTTCGAATGCAAAACTTCTTGTACACCATAACTTTTCATGATGTCTTGCTTTACTGTGATCATCTCCTCTTTTGAGAGTAATTTACAC
>DFYO01000002.1 GCA_002381865.1 Clostridiales bacterium UBA4080
AAGCCGCCCCTCGCGACCGGAGGAGGCTCCGGTGAAGTAATATAGTCGGCATAAGCCGCCCCTCGCGACCGGAGGAGACTCCGGTGTAGTAATGTGGTCGGCATAAGCCGCCCCTCGCGACNNACCGGAGGAGTCTCCGGTGAAGTAACAATTATTTTTTTAAAAAAGAACCTGTGCATTTAGGGCATAGGTTCTTTTGGAAAATAGTATTTTTTTAAAGCATTATTTGCTATTTCTTTTTCTATCAGTTTCCTTTAAAAATTTCTTGCGAAGTCTTATTGCATCAGGAGTTACTTCAACAAATTCATCATCTGCAATAAATTCAAGAGCCTCTTCTAAGGAGAAGGTTCTTGGAGGAGCAAGCTTGACTGCATCATCGTTTCCTGAAGAACGTGTGTTGGTAAGCTTTTTTTCTTTACAAGGATTAACGGTCATATCATCCTTTCTGGAATTTATACCTATTAACATACCTTCATAAACATCAGTGCCTGGATTAATAATCATAACAGCTCTTTCGGAAAGGCTGTTTAAGGCATAAGGAGTTGAAACTCCTTGGTAGCCAGATACTAATACACCGTTGTTTCTGCCAGATATTTCACCCTTGTATTCTTCAAAGCCCATTAAGCTTCTGACAATAGTTGCTTCACCACGGGATTCAGTAATCATTTCACTTCTAAAACCAAGAAGTCCTCTGGTAGGAGCAATGTATTCAAGCTTTGTAAATCCATTATCTGCTTCCATATGCTCCATTTGACCTTTTCTAAGGCTTAAGCTTGAAATAGCTGCACCAACATATTCATCAGGAACAGAAACGGTAATTCTTTCAACGGGCTCTACTAGCTTGCCGGCCTTATTTTTGTGCATAATAACCTCTGGCTTTGATACACTAAGCTCATAGCCCTCTCTTCTCATGTGCTCAATAAGTACGGATAAATGAAGCTCTCCACGGCCCGAAACCTTAAAGCCCTCAACACCGCCAAGAGGTTCGATTTTTAATCCTACATTTATTTCTAATTCTTTTTCCAAACGTTCCTTTAAGTGCCTTGAGGTTACATACTTACCTGAAAGACCTGCAAATGGAGAACTGTTTACTAGAAAATTCATAGATAAGGTAGGCTCTTCTATATCGATAAGCGGCATAGGAATTATTGCATCTGGGTTACAAAGGGTTTCCCCGATAGACATATCCGGAATACCTGCAATAACAGCAATATCTCCACTATAAATTTCTTTTTGAGGAGATTGTTTTAAACCAACGTAATTAAAAAGCTTAGATATTTTAGCATTTGTAATGGAGCCATCTCTTCTAGACACAGCAACAGTCTGACCTTCCTTAAGAGTTCCACTATAGACACGACCTATTCCAAGTCTTCCAATATAATCATCATAGCCTAGTGCGGAAATCTGAAACTGAAGAGGCTCTGAATCCTTGTCGGGATAAGCTTCAACATGGTTAATGATTGTATCAAACAAAGGAACTAAGTCATCACTCTCGTGTTCAAGCTCATGCTGTGCAATTCCGTCTCGTCCAACACCATATAGAACTGGGAAATCCAGCTGCTCATCAGTAGCATCTAAATCCACAAATAAGTCAAAGGTCATATTAACAACCTCTGTAGCTCTTTGATCTTTTTTATCAATTTTGTTTATAAATAAAATTGGTCTCAGGTTATGTTCAAGGGATTTTTTTAAGACAAATCTGGTTTGAGGCATTGGACCTTCGCTTGAGTCTACAAGCAGAATTACAGTGTCCACAGTTTTGATTATTCTTTCAACCTCAGAAGAAAAATCGGAGTGACCAGGGGTGTCAACAATGTTGATTTTATAATCACCATAATCAACGGAGCAGTTTTTTGAATAAATAGTAATTCCACGCTCTCTTTCTAAATCATTACTATCCATAACACAGTCTACCACAGCCTCATTATTTCTAAATACGCCGCTTTGACTTAAGAAAGCGTCAACAAGGGTGGATTTGCCGGCATCTACATGGGCAATTACTGCAATATTTATTATTTTTTTCTTTGACATAAAAACCTCAACTTTCAAAATCATCATTATATTTTCACAAGAGTATAGTGTACTCCTTATTTAAGGATAATGCAAGGCTTTTTTGACCGAGAAAGCAAGCAAGCTGTTAAAGTGTAATTGTTTATGCGTTTTACAGAGAGATAAAAAAGGCGCCATAATCGTATTTATGATATAATATATCTAACAGATAAGGAGAATATTAATTTATGGATATGTTACTTGTAGGTATTAATGCTAAGTTTGTTCATTCTAACCTTGCAATCAGATATATGAAAGCTTATTGCGAAAAGCTGGGGCATGATATTGAGATAGAGGAATATACAATTAATCAGAGAGTCGATGTTATTTTGTCTGAGATTATGAAAAAAAAGCCAAAAGCTATTGGCTTTTCATGTTATTTATGGAATATTGAATTTGTTGCAAAGCTTTGTAGCAGCATTAAAAAAATAGATGCGAATTGCTGGATTTTTTTAGGGGGGCCAGAGGTTTCATATTGCTCAGAAAAATGGCTGGAAAGCTTAAGGATAGATGCAATTATTAGAGGAGAGGGAGAAAAAACAGTTTTTGAGCTACTAAAATATCTTAAGGGAGAGAATGTAAAGCTAGAGGATATTGATGGGCTTGTTTACAGACAAGAAGATAAAATTATAACGAATAATAAAAGAATGCCTATGGATTTAAGTGAGATACCCTTTCCGTACAATGAAAAAGCTATACAGGAGCTGGCAAGCAGAATAATATATTATGAAAGCTCAAGAGGCTGTCCATTTGGCTGTAAATATTGCTTGTCCTCTATTGAAAAGGGTGTAAGATTCAGAGATATTGAGCTAGTCAAGAAAGAGCTTGATTTTTTTCTAAAGCAAAAGGTTAAGCAAGTGAAATTTGTAGACAGAACCTTTAATTGCAATAAGAAACATACAATGGAAATTTGGGAGCATTTAATTGAAAATGACAATAATGTTACGAACTTTCATTTTGAGATAACGGCCGAGCTAATCACAGAAGAAATGCTAGACTTATTAAAAAAAGCCAGAGTAGGTCTTTTTCAATTTGAGATTGGGGTTCAATCTACAAATACGGAAACCTTGAAGGAAATCAATCGGAATATGAGCTTTGAGGATATTGCAGACAGAGTAAATAAAATTAAAGCTTTAAAAAATATACATCTGCATCTGGATTTGATAGCAGGACTTCCGCAGGAGGACTATAAAAGCTTTGAAAAATCCTTCAATGATGTATATAGCTTAAGGCCTGAACAGCTACAGCTAGGATTTTTAAAGGTTCTTAAGGGCTCCGAGATTTTTGAAAATAGTGAAAGGCTTGGCATTGAATACAGAGAGTATGCACCCTACGAGGTTTTAAAAACAGGAGATATGAGCTATGTAGAAATTGAGAGATTAAAAATAGTTGAAGAGATGACCGAGTTATACTTTAATAGTGGAAATTATATAAACACCATAGGTTATCTGGAAACTCAATTTGAAAAGCCCTTTAAGCTATTTGAAAAAATTGCAGACTATTGGGAGGAAAATGGACTAAATAAGGTAAGCCATTCTAAAGTTAAAATTGCAGAAATATTAAGAGATTTTTCGCTTGAAAAAACTAATGCAGATATAGAGCTTTTGGAAAATCTATTATTATTTGACTGGTGCTTAATGGAAAAGCCTAGAAAATATCCTGGATGGATTAAGGACGGATATGAGTACAAGGAACAAATAAATAGCTTTTATAAAGAGGAAGAAAATATTATCAGGTACTTGTCTCAGATTGACTCGCTCCACACAAAGCAGATTAGCCGAATGGTACATATTGAGGTTTTTGAATATGATTTGCAGAGCATGAGAATATCAAATAGTAACAGCTATAATAAAGAGAAAACTGCAATTTTATTTAATTATTTTGAGAAGGAAGGCTTGCTTAAAACCAAAACCTATAAGCTTGAGAATTTCTGGAGGGATTAATGAAGATAAAAGAAAAGGCTCTTAAGGTTACAGAGCTATTAGACAAATATTATCCAGAGGATATTAAGTGCTATCTGGACCATAGCAACCCCTGGCAGCTTTTAATTGCAACAATATTAAGTGCTCAATGCACGGATGACAGGGTAAATATTGTTACAAAAAATTTATTTAAAAAATATAAATCCGTTGAGGCTTTTGCATCTGCTGATATTTTAGAGCTGGAGCAGGATATTAAGCCTACAGGCTTTTATAGAAACAAGGCTCAGCACATTAAAGGCTGCTGCCAAAAGCTATTAAGTGAGTATAAGGGAGAGGTTCCAAGCGATATAGAAAAGCTTACCTCCTTGCCGGGAGTTGGAAGAAAAACGGCTAATGTTATAAGAGGAAATATTTTTAATATTGAAAGTATAGTAGTGGATACTCATGTTAAAAGGATTTCAAATAAATTAGGCCTTGCAAAAAGTGAGGATCCTGTAAAGATTGAATTTGAATTAATGAAGATTCTACCAAAGGACACATGGATTAGGTATAATATTCAAGTGATTGCACACGGTAGAAGTATATGTAAAGCAAGAAGTCCCAAATGTGAGGAATGCTTTTTAAGGGAACTGTGCAATTGGGTAAAAAGAAAGTGAGGTGTTGTAATATGGAGAATATTGATATTAAGCAAGCTCTTTCAAAGCTGGGAGACTCAGAAAAGCTTTTTAATATTTTGATTGTAGGTTTTTTGATAAAGCATGCAAAGATTGATAATGATATTTTGGTTTTAGAAAAAAAAGGAGATTTTGTTGAAGCTGCAAGATTAGCGCATAGTATAAAAGGGCTTTCGATGAATATGTGCGCAGATTGCTTATATGAAAAGGCAAGAGCGCTGGAGGAAGAATATCTTAGCAGAGCTCAAAAAAGTAAAAAGAGCTATAAAGAGGACGGCAGGGCTTTTAAGGAATTACAAGAAGCACTCAGAGGAGTGGAAAAGGATGTAAAGGAATACGTTATTAAAAAAAGAATATTACATTATGAAAAGCAGCAATATCCGGAAAGCACTATGAGTGAAGAGGAAGCAGTAGATGAGCTTATAGAAAGCTTATATGGGCTGCATATTGACAGACTAAGAGGCGCAATATATTATTTCCAAGAGCTGGAGCTTGAGGGAGAGGCAGATAAGCTTTATAGAAAAATAGTGCAAAATATAAAAGAGCTGGATTTTTACCGTACAATTAATATGCTTGAAAAATTAAAGGAGCTGCTTAAGCAAACAAATGAATAATTATATTGTTTTAGATATTGAAACTACGGGCTTAAGACCTGAACAGGATAAGATTACAGAAATCGGAGCGGTTAAGATTATAGATGGGGATATATCAGAGGTGTTTTCAAGACTAATTAATCCTCAAATACAAATTCCTCAGATTATTACTGAAATAACCGGAATAACTAATGAAATGGTTAAAGGTTCACCAGATATATCAGTGGTACTTCCAGAATTTATTGAATTTTGTGAAGGGTATGACATTATGGGACATAATGTAAGGTTCGATTTTTCGTTTTTAAAATATAATGCCGTAACGCAGAAACTGAAATTTAATAAAAATGCATTGGATACATTAGCTTTAGCTAGAAAATTTCTAAAGCAAATCAGCTCCAGGAGCCTGACAAATTTGTGTGAGTATTATAGTATTGAAAGAGAACATGCCCACAGAGGATATGATGATGCAAAGGCAACCTACAAGCTCTATAAAAGACTCAAGGAGGATTTTTGGACTGAGGAAACAGCAGATTTGTTTATACCTAAGCCAA
Organism: Clostridiales bacterium UBA4080; assembly: GCA_002381865.1. Taxonomy (GTDB): domain Bacteria; phylum Bacillota; class Clostridia; order Lachnospirales; family Vallitaleaceae; genus UBA4080. The sequence continues at coordinate 5,790 of DFYO01000002.1, forward strand.
TACACTATAAGCCTGCAAAGCAAGAAGCAATAACGCCAAGGCAGGAAAAGTATTTGAAGGATTTAATTAGTTATCATAATATTGATTTTAAAGAACAAATAAACAGCCTGACAAAAAGTCAGGCAAGCAGATTTATTGATAAAATAATAAGTGAGAACGGAGCTATAAGATAATTAATATAAAAAATATTACCCCCTTTTTGATATGCGCCTATAAGATATATTTTGTACAGCATTAGGAAGCATGTCATTTCGATGGGGGTATTTTATTTAGATTAGATAAAATACCTCTTCTTTAAATCAATAAAGCCATTTGAGAGCTTTGATTTTGTTAGAGATTCAAGGTTCTCAGAATATATTTTAAGCTCATTAAAATTGAAGCTATCCTTTTTTTTGGCATATAGTTCTGCAAGAAGCAGGATATGGTCACTGATATCGGAGTTTATTTTAATTCCTGCCTCAAGCACTGATATTGCTTCCGAGTAGTTTTCTAAATCAAAATAGCCTTTGCCAAGAAGATAGATGGCTTTTATCAAACGGTTATAATTGTTTTCACAGGCTTCAATATGAGAAAAATTAGCAATCCCATATTTTAAGCGGATTTCACTGTTTGACATATTAGATAGGTTTAACATAGGCTCCTTTGATAGAGAAAAAATCAGTTCTTGATACTTAAATAACTCAGGATGTCCAAGCTCGGCAAAATACTCCTTGTTATTATGTTTTACACCACTTATATCTGGAACAATATAGTTTGTGTCTTCGATCTGCGATTTTCTTGTAAACATTGATTTTTCTTCATTTTCCCAAAATTCTTTTCTTTTTATAGCAGTTAGCTTCTCGGTTTTTTTTAGATTATGATGGAATATAAAAAGAAAAATCAAAAACAGTATAAATATAGTAGGAATGCCCATTTTATCACCACTTTTCCTTAATCCTAAAGAATTCGCTGTTGCATTTTGTAATTGCCAAGAAGCTTGAAATGATGACACTCTGACTCCATTTTTTTGATTGCAGAGGCAATAGTTGGATCTTCAGCATTTCCTTCAAAATCAATATAGAAATAATATTCCCAAGGAGTGTGAACAACGGGTCTAGATTCAATTTTAAGCATATTAATATTACTTGATGCAAAATGCTTAAGGGCAGCATATAATGCCCCTGCTTGGTGCTTTGTTGAAAAAACAACACTTATTTTGTCACACATATTATTAATTTTAAGGGATTTGCCTAGAATAACAAAACGAGTTGTATTGTTTTGATTACAGTTAATATTGTCAGCAAGCACTGTTAATCCATATAGCTCAGCAGCCTTTCTGCTTGCAATTGCGGCAATGGCTTTATTGTTTTGTTGCATTATATATTCCGCACTTTTGGCTGTATTATAATAAGGTATGTGCTGCCAGCTGTATTTTGAAAGAAAGGTTTTACTTTGCTCAAAGCCCTGAGGGTGAGAGTAAACCTCTTGAATATCATTAATTGTTGAGCCTTTTATTCCAAGAAGGTTTTGGATAGGCTTTACGTAGGTTTCGCCTACAATATGTGAACTATATTGGTTTAATAAATCATATACACTAGAGATTGCGCCGGTTGAAGAGTTTTCAATAGGAAGAACCCCATAATGTATCTCGCCCTTTTCAAGAGCAATAAAAACATCCTCGAAAAGGTCATAATTTTTTGTTTCTACATCGTTGGGAAAATAGTTATAAAGTGCTTCTTCGCTAAAAGAACCAGGAACTCCCTGATAACCAATAGTTAATTCTAACATGGCATATACTCCAATACTTATTGTTCTAAAATAATTGATGGTTACTCAATAAATATACTTTATTATCATAAAGGTGTCAACGATTCCAAAGGAATGTATATTTTATTTAGAAAAAGTTATATCAAAGAAGAAACGAAGGATATTGAAGGCTATTTGAATGAGATCAAGTTTATATATTTGCAAAAAAGTAATATAGTTGTAATTGGATTTGTTATGCAAATATGTTATGATTGTTTGGAAAATCGGGAGAAGAGAGGTTGAAGAAAATGAATAAAAAAATGATTAGCTTGATACTTATGTGTTGCTTATGCATCTCAATGTTTTCGCTAGCTGCAAGTGCTGCAACGGAGGCGGAGGATTATGCAGGAACTCAATTAAGTATACTTGGAATAATAAAGGGTTATCCGGACGGAACGCTAAAGCTGGATAATAATATAACCAGAGCAGAGGTGGCAACACTTACAGTTAGGATGCTAGGCTATGAAAACAGTGTGGTTGCAGGAACTGAAAAAGACTTTAAGGATCTTGCAAAAACTCACTGGGGATATACCAATATTCAAAATGCATTTAAGCTAGGCTTGATGCAGGGATATCCAACGGGTGAGTTTAAGCCCTCAAGTAATATTACTTATGCAGAGGTTGTTGCAATAATGGTCAATTCATTAGGGAAAGGCAAGGAGCTGACAGGGACCTGGCCGAATAACTACCTTAATAAGGGTAAGGAGTTAGGAGTAATTCCTAAAAGCTCATCAGTAGCTGCAAATAAGATTGTTACCAGAGGTGAGATGTCAGTAATAATATGGGATACCTTACTAATAAAAAAACAATAAAAATATTTTGAAAAGTTACCTAAAGCAAGAGCTGCCTCCGTATAACGTAGTGTAAAAAACATTACAATACGGAGGTATAATTTATGTTAGGAATAATGAAAGCAATAACAGCAGGCGGGGTTATCACATTACAAATTTTAAGCGGTGCAAATAGCATGCCGGCTACAACAGAGCAAGCACCACCACCAGCAACAGAGGTTCAACAAGCAATCACAGATGATATGATTGACAGTATGATTGATGAGTGTGATATTGAAGATGCGGACAGATTTCTCAATTATGGAATTAGTTCATATTTAAAGGGAATGCTTAAGTAATAGGAACGGGAAATGGAAGTTGATGGATTACCTAGATAATTGAAATAATAAGAGGATGACAATATGGATAACGATAAAATATTAATGGCAAAAGAGGATATACAACTTAAAAACGATGTAATTATTGAACATATTCCGCTGGTAATCCATACAATTTCCACAACAATGGGAAAGTACATAACTACAGATTCACCGGAATACAGCGTAGGACTACTAGCTTTAAATGAAGCAATTGACAAATATAATCCGGAGAAAAGTGCTTTTTCTACATTTGCAACAATGATTATTAAAAATCGAGTAATTGATGAAATTCGCAGAGAGAAGAAATGGGATATGGCACCAATTGAAGACCATGAAAACAGTGCAATAGAGCATATGCCCGACTTTGATTTAAAGGAAGAAATTGAAGAAATAAGCAATGAATTGGAAAAATTTGGGATTACATTTGAGGATTTAGCGGAATCCAGCCCGAGCCATTATGATACAAGAAAAAGATGTATTGATGTTTCGGAGAAAACAAGCCAGGATGAGAAGGTTATGGGAGTTATGTATAGAAAGCTAAAACTGCCGGTAAAAGAGCTTATGGAAAAATTTCTAGAGACAAAGAGATTTATATATGGAAATAAAGAATACATTACTTGCTTGGTAATAGTGTTTTATAAAAGCTTTGATAATATAAAATATTGGGTGCAGAGCACCGTTAGGGATGATTATAATGAAAGCCTATAAGGGTAAAATTCTAAAAACTACAGAAAAATACACCATAGTATTATCGGATGATGGGAACTTTCATTCCATTGAGACAAGAGGAGATATGGAGGTTGCAAAGGAGGTTCTGTATACAGATATGGATATGGTAAAAATAGGAGGGAAAAATATGTCAGTAAAAAGACCGTTTTCACAGATGGCACTAGTTGCATCCTTTTTCCTGGTAATTATTATTGGAAGCTTTGGATTTTTGAGTACAGAGGATGCCTATGCAGTTGTTTCGATGGATATTAATCCAAGTATAGAAATGTATTTGGATGATGAGCTTAATATTATGAAAACAAAAGGCTTTAATGAGGAAGGAAAGGAAGTTCTTGCAGGAGTAAAAAGAGGAATGAATGTTAATGCTGCTGCAAAGGAAATTGTAGTTGCGGCAGAAGCTAAAGGCTATCTGAATGATACGAAGAACGGAGTACTAGTTTCAACTGCACTAACTCAGGAAAAAGCTAAGGACGAGAATAAAAACAGTGAAGAGAAAAAGACTGGTGAAAAGGAAGCAGAAAAGATTAATCAGGATATATATAAGGCAATTGCTGAGGTAAGCCTTGAAAGCACTGTTGTATTTACAGCTGAAGCAGGAAATGCAGAAATAAAAGCAGCACATAAAGCAGGAATATCCTTAGGAAGATATGCATTGCAGATAGATGCAGAGGGACAAATACAGTTAAATGGGAAAGAGAGTATTACAGAAGTAATTCAAATGCTAAAGGAAAAAAATCTTTTGAAGCTTATTGATATTAATATACAGGAAAAAGAACAAACTCCAAAGGATTCAGATAGCAGTTCAGGTGAAATCAAGGATGAGACATTAAATACAGTAAAGGATGTTAAGGACGAGACCTTAAATACCGTAAAGGATGTAAAGGATGAAACCTTAAATACAGTAAAGGATATCAAGGATGAGACCTTAAATACAGTAAAGGATGTTAAGGATGAAACCTTAAATACAGTAAAGGATATCAAGGATGAGACGTTAAATACAGTAAAGGATGTAAAGGATGAAACCTTAAATACAGTAAAGGATGTAAAGGATGAAACCTTAAATACAATTAAGGATGTAAAGGAAGAAACTTTGAAAACCTTTAAAGATGCTATTCCACAGAATTGATAAATATAGATGCGATTTTTTTACCCCAATTTACATTGCAAAAAGCAACGATGCAGCATCGTTGCTTTTTGACTTATAATCCCTGATAAGGTATAATATTAGTAGCGGAGATATAAAATTTACTATGTTTTGTAGTTGGGAGGCTCAAATCATATTTTTATTTTTTATATCTCTATTCTTATGCAAAAATCAGAGTTGCAATAAATGTGCATGCGGCAATTGCAATTGCGGGAGGATCCACATGCGTATCTACATAGCTGTTGACTGTCCTTGCTGAAACCTCAAAAACAATTGCTGAAATTATTCCGAAAAGCACTCCAAACAAAATATTTCCGGAAAGGAGTGTAGCTGCTCCTGCAACGGCGGTAATATGGTGAGTTGTAGGAATTGGAAAACCCATTTGTGCAAACAATAAGGAGGCAGCGCTTATACAAAAGACTATTCCGGACTGTGTCATGTCAGCCACATAAGCGGCTAGAAGTGCTACTGCAGCCGAAAAAATTATAGTGAAAATAAAAGCGGTACCGTTTGGGAGGAAGGAACGTTTGCTTTCATTTTCGGATTTTTGGAATTTTCCAATTAGACCGCTTGAACCAAAAACAAATCTTGCAATCAGACCTGAGGTAGCTACAGTGAGAGCGATTGTATCAAAGCTCCAACCGAATACTGTTGAGTACAGGTAATTGACTAAGAAACCTATTGCGCCGAAGATACCGCCTACTAAAATTATAGAAGGATCTCCAATAGAGCCAAGAGGGAGGAGTGTGTTGGTGCCTGAATCAAGAGATTTTCTCTTGTTTGCAGCAAAAGCCGCTGCAGCAACTCCGCCTGCAAAAGCAATATGAGGGCCAAAAAACGGACCGAAAACAACCTGGTTTACAAAGCTGCTGTCACCTCCGGCAAGTGCAATTGCCCAACCAATAAGACCAATAACACCTGTAAATATAAAGGCAGGTAGGGCACCGATTGAAGCTCCGAAGATTCCTCCGGCAATTGCGAGTAAAATTGATAATAAATCCATACTTAAAACCTCCATTTGATTAAATTTGATAAAAATTGTTTTGTGTTACACCTTACTGAGATAGTATATTATGGGGTTTTAGGCTTATCAAAGCCTAATTACATTATATTTTAAAAAACAACAAAATAATATGGTGACTTGACCAAAAAAAATAGCGCACGTTGTGCGCCTGCACAAAATGCAGCTATAAATAATATCTAATGTAAAAATCAATCAGTCTCATAATGAGCCTGTCCCTATCGTCATGCAAAGGATCTATTCCGAAAAGTTCTTTTATTTTGTTGATTCGGAACAATACAGTGTTGCGGTGCACATAGAGCTCCTTTGCCGTATCAGCAACGTTTGTACTGTTTTTTACAAGGGCCTTAATGGTTTCTGCTATTTCAGGTCTTTCAAGCAACTCTTTTCTGTATTGATCCAAAAAATGATGATGAAGAGAGCTAGGTAGCTTGTAAAAAAAGTATTCAAGTATATAGTCGCTGATATAAAAGAAACCTTCAGAAACCTTCATTTTTTCAGCAAAATCTATCATTGTATGTGCTTCACCATAGCTTTCCTTTAAGTCAAGGATGTTTTCGTGATAGCTTCCTATACCGAATAAAAGAGATCTGCCAAGCTTTTCTTTTAGTGCCTCATGTATAGGTGCAAAATATTCAGAAAGTTGTTCTTTTACTGATTTGGAATCTGTGTCATTAATTGTTTTCAAGATAATAATGGTATTAATATCTATAGAAGTAGTAATATCCTGTTTTGAATGATGAGGAGATACCTTGAGCGTTTCTGTTATCAATTTTTTTATTGAGTCAAGCTTTGCGGTGTTTTTTGAAGTGACCGGAACATAGATTGTATCTATAGATATGAGACAGGCCACTCTTTTTATTGTGAGATCATAGCCGAGCTTTCGAGCCCATAGAGATAACTCTGTTACATCCTCACTAACAAAGGAGGTAAGTAATTTGTTGACAAATAAAGATTTGTGGTTTTGACGAGACTGAATTTTTTCCTTATAGTATTCCTGCTCAATCATTATTTCAGCTGTCATTTTAACCAACATTGCAATGCTTTCTATTTCAACAGGATTACCCGTAATTCCTATTACTCCGGCTAACCTGGTCTGAAAATAGAAGGGCATATTAATTCCCTCTTTTACTCCAATATATTCTCCTGTGTTGTCTTCAAAAATATCAATTCTTTTATTTAGCTCAATTACCTTTGCGGCGACTTGATGATAAGTTCCGATTCTGTCAGGCGAGCCACTTGCAATAATTATCCCGTCATCATTCATGATGTTAATATTATGCCCCAAATTTTCCATAATATTATTAACTAGTTTTTGTGCAATATCTTTGTTTAATAGCATCAAAGAAACCCCCTTTCAAAGGTGCGTATAAAACAGATTGCTAATCAGTTGTAATTATAAAAGAATGTTTCCTTATTAAAATATTTTGTTGCTAAAGTCATTGTACTATAAAATTAATATAAATGGCAATATTTAATTATATAATTAAATATTTATCTCGATTTTTTAAAGACAGATACGGTCTCCATCAAAAAATGAAAATAATATTCGTATATGCTTAGTAATAGTAGTTTTTTTATTTTAGTAGGGTGTTCGATTTCTTGAATTTGGGTGGATCCTTCCTGTTTTTATGTTGTTGGGTTTTTATATTTCTATAATTTTTGTTTTTATTCTAAGATTAGTAGAGAGTAAAAGATAAGGTATTTTTTATGCAGTATGAGTATTTATAGTATTGAATTTTAAAATGTTAACGGAGTTGAATACGAAGTGGCGTTGATGATAGCCGCAAGTACAATACCGATGGTTAAGATGGTAAACTTTTTTCGATAAAGGAAGGCAAAAAATATAAGTGTATAAAATTGTTTTAATCATTGAATTTATAGGGAAAATTTCACATTGTTTTTTGAAAAATAATGTTGTAGTATGTTTTAAAAGGGTTTAAAAGGTTATGCTCAATATTTCATTAGATAAGGGGGGAAATTAATGCTTTTAAAAAAAGGAACGGGAAATATGGCGGAGCAGTGGTGCGTCAGTTGTGGTAAATATATAGGGTATGGCAATTCGGAGAATGTTAATGCTCAATGTAAAAACTGCAGACCAAAAGACATAAACTATCCGATTCCGAAATGGATTATTTTTTCGGGAATTATTTTGTTGGTGCTTGTTATATATCAGTATGGCAATAATTTTTCAGAAGGATTAGAGTACCGTAGAAATAAAACACTTGGGAATGAGGCTTTTGAAAACGGACTTTATCTAACTGCGATGAACAGATATGAAGCACTATTGATGCAAGATAAATTATATATGGAGGATAATGCAAAGCTATATATTTCATATGTGGAAAATTATGAATATGATAAAGCAATAAAATTGTTTGATAAGAAGCTTGCAGGAAAACCAATTCAGGATGATGAATTGTATGCAAAGGTCAATTCGTGTACATTGATACTCAATGATTATTTTGATGTAAGTCAGGAATTCGAAATACAATACTCAAAAATGGTCGATAAATCGCTACATGATCAGATTATAGCAATTAATGAATTTTTAGCAAATAATCCCCAAGAATATTTTGCATACCAGATTCTTTCAAATGCCTACTTTGAAACAGGTAATTATCAAAAGGCGATTGAGGCACTTGAAAAAGCAAATAAGCTTAAACCAAAGCTTGCGGACAACTATTATATGAGTTTGGCAGGCATATACAGACAAATGGGAAAATTTGAGGAAGCATACAGCTCATTAAATAAAATTTCTAAGGAAAATAAAGAGAATTTTATGCTAACCTGTGCAATTGCAAGAACCAAAATAAAAGAAAAGAAATATTTTGAAGCTCTTAGCTTGCTAAAAGTTAAGGCATACGCAGATATAAATAATCCCTATTATGATGAAACGATTACAATAGCATATCATTTTAATAATATGAATACAGAAAGAGATAAGCTGATGGAGAAAAATAAAGATAATCAAAACTTTGACTATCAATTTCTGATACAGATATTTTCAGGCAAATCAAAATTTTATAATTAGGAGGAAGGCATATGTTTTTTATACCGGGTTTTTTGATTTCCTTGTTAACATTTCCAGGAGTAATTGTTCATGAATTGGCACACCAATTGGCTTGCAGATATATGAAGGTGCCGGTTTATGAAGTTTGTTATTTTCAGATAAAAAATCCCACAGGATATGTAGTACATGGAAAAACGGAGAATTTCACGCAAACAGTTGTGATTTCAATCTTGCCTTTTTTTATGAATACAATTGTTGGATTATTCTTTTTCGTACCGGGATATTTCAGCACTGCAGATAGCGGGTTAGATTTGCTGCTAATGTGGTTTGGAATATCTGTTTTAATGCATGCATTTCCAAGTAGAGAAGATTTACATCAAATATTCCAAGGTATGAAAGAAAAGAAATTGAATTTTTTTGCAAAACTTATTATGTTTCCGGTTGCATGTGTAATGTGGATTGGAACTGTGGGAAGTGTAATATGGCTGGATTTAGGATATGCTATATTGATGGTTTCATTGGTGCAAATGGCTATTGTCTATGCTTAGTTTTTACTATGGCATTATAAACATAAGAAAAAAGAGGATATTGTCTTTTGAAGCCATGCTCAGGATAATAATCAAGAGAAAGCAAATACGGATTAAATTGCAATCATTATAACGGTGCTGTCTTTATTACTACATGTTTCGACTAGTTTCTTAATATTTTTGTATTTCTGCTCTTCTGTCATGTTCAAGGCTAC
>DFYO01000038.1 GCA_002381865.1 Clostridiales bacterium UBA4080
AATTTTATTTACCTGTCAAAGCTGTAACTATATTAAATAAAATTAGTTTATTAAGGCCTTTTCAATTGATAGCCATAAGTGTTCGAATATCACATTTTTTTAAATTGCGTACTATCGTTTGAATTTCACCTCCATATATACTCAAGTTAATATGTTTCACCTTTAAAACAATTTTCATCTAAAATATAAAATTGCTTATAAAGATAGTATACTCTCTATAAGCATTTCGTGAAGTAGCTATGGCAACATGTGCTTTTGTTTTTTATATAATCTATATTGTCTCTTGTACTACAAACTCCCTTGTCATATTATCCAACATTTCAGTATTAGCTTTAAAAATTCCTGATTCACTCTCAATTTTACGCGACAACACTTCAATTTTTTCAATAGCTTCATTTATTCCCTTTGTCTTGACATTGTTTTTTTGCATTATCATAACTACATCTTCTGCTTTTTCTTCAATTCCCTCTGATGCCTCTTTAACATTATCCATTCTGTCGCTAAGCTCAAAAAGCATATCTTTAAATCTAAAAGTTGCTTCAGTAAACTGCTATAACTCCAAATCCCAAACCATTTTCGCCCGCTCTGGCAGCTTCAATTGTAACGTTTAGTGAAAGCAATTTTGTTTTTTGAGATATACTGATAATGTTTCCAGTTAAACTATATATATCCTTAACGCTTTTTACATTTTCTAATGCTTTCGCCATTTGACTTCTTGTTTTCATATATGCTTTTTCGGTTCTGATTCTTATTTCGTCAGATTCCAGCTTTAATTCTGAGGCTTTTTTATCTGATTCGTCAACCTCCTCCTTAATAACTTTTGCTGATTCACTAACTGTTAAAATTATTTTTTCAATTTTTTTTGTATTTTCCTGAATACTCAAAGATCCTTTCTCCGCCAATAAAATATCTGCTTCTAAATAATCCATCTCTGTTTTAATTGTTTGAATACTGCTATTCATATTATTTATTTTGAAGGTAATACTATTTGAAGCCTCATTAATTTTTTTTGAGCTGCTGCATATATTTAAAATAATGTCATGAATCTTAACAAAAAAGCCATTTATACTAGATGCTAAATTAGAAAATTCATCATTACTTACGACTTTTATTTTTTTGGTCAAATCATAATTCTCAGTAGCGCTTTGTAACTCATTTTGAAGAAATGCCAATGGCTGCCTGATTGATTTTATTATAAGACTCAGGGCTCCTCCTGTAAAAGCTATCCCAATAACAAATAATCCTATGATAAATATTAAAAATCTATCATTTAATCTTCCGAATTTTATATTCTGATTAACTATTGACTGATTTGCAGCTTCAAGGATTTTTTCTGATATTAGCGACGCACTTAACTGTTTATCACTTACCTTCTGATTTATACTAATTAATTCTTTTATATTTTTTTCATAAATTTCCATAAAATAATTAATTGATTTTGTTTGATTAACATTAATCGAAGTATCAAAAAGCTTTTCTAATTCTTTGATTTCTTGCTTAATTTTTGGCATTTCTTTCATTGCTTCGTCAAAGTCGTTTTTATTCATATCTGAAGCATATTTTCCTTCAAGCTGCCTTAAATTTAAAAATCTGTTTAATATTGAATTTGATTTATTGATTTGATTTAATTTTTTATTTGCTTGCTCTTGCTTATTTTCTAAAAACAGCACATCGTATTGAAGAGCAAGATTTTTATTCATTTTATCTATTACGCCCTTAGTATCCTTAGAACTTTCTTCTAATGTTTTTAGCACTTTAGTCTTATTGCTAATTTCCATTAACGATTCTTTACTTAATTTTTCATATTCAGTTATAAATCCCTGTAAAATGTCCCCTGTTTTTTTGTCGGATTTTTTAATAGTACTGCTATTTTCCTTAGCTTTTAATAAATATTCTAATGACCTTGCAATATTTTTTTCATCATTATCCAAGATAAAGCTTTTTTGATAATAATCAGCATTTAGAATGTTTTTAGTAGCTTCAATTACAGCCTTATTGCTTTTCTCAAAAGCCTTATACTTACTTAAGTTCACTAAGCTCCCAAATGCAAGCAAAATACATAATCCAAATAACAAAGTATAGCCCAGCAAAATCTTATTAACTAATTTGGTATTTTTAATTTTTTCTCTTCCCATATTAATGATTTTTATCATAGTGTCCATCACCTCTCTATTGTTTTCATTTGTATGCTAACATAGAAAAATATTCACTACAATGTCTTAAGGAATAAGATAACCTAAGATTAACCACCCTTTTACAATCAGGCTATTAATTGATTTTTTGTAAACTTTAACCTGTAAAAAACTTACTTTCTAATAGAATTCAACGCATTTTTCTTTTTGAGCAGAAAATGGTTTTTCCCAAAAAACAAGAATAGCGTTCGGTGAACGCGTTTCTCGTAGAATAGGAAAGTATGGTCCCTTGCAAGCAAGACGAACTTTCCTATTCTACAAAAAAGAACAAGAGAATAATCTCTTGCTCTTAATCGTTTCAATTAAGTATTATCACTAAAAGTTCAAACAAACTCTTCTATAATAACAAAATGTAATCTAAATTACATCACTTTAATCAATTAAAACTATAGTCTTACTACGTTGATTGCTTGTGGTCCTTTAGCTCCTTGGCCTACTTCGAATTCAACTTTTTGTCCTTCTTCTAATGTTTTGAATCCGTCTCCTTGAATTGCTGAGAAATGTACGAATACATCTTCTTCTCCTTCAACTGAGATAAAACCAAAACCTTTGTCATTTTTGAACCATTTCACTGTACCAATTTTCATTAACAAATCCTCCGAAAAAAATAAAATAATAGTGTCAACTTATGATAGCATTAATTACACCTATAGTCAATCAAATTATTTGAAAATGTAATTTTTTTTCTTCCTCGCTATGATTACTATATTTAATCCTGCTTTTTACATTGTGTGTATTTTTATATCTAAATAACACCTTATCCTCTTCATTTAAAACTATACAGCTGCTTCCGATAATTTCTTTTGCTTGTTTTTTAATATCCATAAGGTGTTTTCCTACTTCTTCAACACATCCGAATCTTTTTATACCTCCAATATATACACCTATAGAAGCTGTTGTAATAGATTCCTCCTCTCCAATTACTTCATAGTTTTTTTCATTTTCTCTCAATATTTCTTTCATATTGCAATCAAACTCTTCTAGAATTTTTTTTATTACAAAAAATACACCGCTAACATTTTCCTGAAGAATAAAAACAAAATCATCCCCTCCAATATGTCCTATAAAGCTCTCAAAAGGAAAATTTCTGCTAATATGCTTTTCTACTATTCTCGCTACAGATTTAATAACCTTATCTCCTATTTTATATCCATATTTATCATTAAATCCCTTGAAATTATCTAAATCCAAATAACAAACTGCAACCAATTTATTTGTAAAGATATTTTTTGATATTATACTGTTAATGATTCTATTTCCTGGCAGCATTGTAAGCGGATTTAAATTTCTTGCGTAATTGGTTTCCATACTTGTTATCTGCTGCAGTAGACTCTTAACAGAAACAATACCATAGTACTTTTCATTTTTTACTACAATTATATTATCATATGCTTTCTCATTTTCTCTTTGTGTAATGATATCAGCCACCCTTTTAATAGAAATATTATATTCTACAATAATAGGAAACAAGTCCATCACCTTTTCAATTGGTCTTTTTGCGTAGATTGAATAACCATATTGAGTTGCCATTTTCGCTTCTAGCTCATGTTTCATAACAATTCCTATTGGTTCAAAAAGCTCATTTATTATAGCTACACCCTCTCTTTTTCTTTTAGATAAATGCTCTTTAACTGTACTGCACTTCTCATATCCTCTAATTGCAGAAAAAGTATTTGCTATAGCTCCTATCTTACAGCTGCTAATATCATATGCCGAAATTGATTCCATGCTGCAATTTATATCCAATATTATATTTTTTATTGTTAATAGCTCTTCTGCTATGTTTGCCTGTGGCCTCTGAATAAAATAGCCTTGCCCATAGTTAACGCCTATTCTTATTATAGTTTCGAGTTCTTCTTTTGTTTCAATACCCTCTGCTATTGTTTTAACTCCAGTCATGCCAGCAAACTTAACTAGCGCTGTTACCAATGACCTTTTATAAGAGTCTTTATTTACATTTCTGACTAGCTCCATATCAATTTTCATAAATTCAGGCTTTGTATCATTAATTCTTGAAAGTCCCGAATACCCGCTTCCTACATCATCAATAGCAATTTTATAGCCTTGCTTTCTATAATTATCCATCAATGTCAAATATTGATTATATTCTTTAATAACTGCTTTTTCAGTTATTTCAAAAACAATATTTTTTTCGTCCAAGCCTTCACGCTCTAATAGTTTTTTTGTATAACCAAATTCATATTGATTATCATTCAGAATATCTGGTTCAATATTAACAAAAAGATATTTATTTTTCTTCATAGTTTTTGCGCCCGCTATAGCAATTTCTCTTGCGATTTTTTCAAGCTCGAAAATTTTCCCATACTCTCTTGCTAAAGATAGAGCCTCAGAGGGTATAGTTATTTCAGAATCTGGATATCCCCTCATTAACGCTTCATAGCCCATTATGTCTCCTGTTTGCAGAGAAATAATGGGCTGGTAATGCATTATTATTGCTTTTTTTTCTATCAAGCTATCGATTTTTTTTGCATTAATATCCATTAGTTCACTTCCTTTCCCTTTCTTAATATAGCAAATAAAGGTAAAAAGAAAATAAAGCTAAGGTTAATTATTCATTGCTACTGCCAATAACTTGATTTTTACCTGCACTTTTAGCAAGATACAGATTCTGGTCCGCTAATTCAATAAGCTCTGCTGCTGATTGCGAAGAGGGCTTTAGAAGATGATATACTCCTATACTTACGGTAATATCAAGTCCTGTTTTATCTAATATTCCCTGGTTTATTTTAATTCTGATTTTATCAGCTAGCTCAATTGAGCTTTCCTTTGAAAGCCTTCTGGCAATAAGCATAAACTCTTCTCCGCCATATCTTCCGGCAATATTCTCTTCATTGTTAAAGATAGTTTTTAATACATCTGCACACGCCTTAATTACTTCATCTCCCTTTGCATGTCCAAAATTATCATTTACTGCCTTGAAATTATCGAGGTCAAGCATCATAACTGCTATTTGCTTGATTCGTCTATTCTTAACAAACTTCTTAAGTATCTCAATGATATGCTTGTGATTTAACAAATCCGTCATACTGTCATTCTTAGAATTTTTAATCATATTCTCTATATCATCTTTGTTCAAGCTTGCAAATCTCGTATAATAGTAAATTATTCCTGCCAGCATAATAATCATCAAAATATTGAAAAATATTATTCTGCCATTATAATAAACAGTATTATTATTTACAACATAAACCAAATACCAATTATTCTTTACTAGCTGTGTGATATATAATGTATGATTTTTTTCATTTCTCACCTCATATTCCAAAGGGAACTTGTTTTTATAATATTTTATCCCATATTTTTTTTGGAATACCTCCGCAACACTGTTAATTCCTTCACTGCTCATATTTTCACTAAAAACTATTTGTTCAGAAGCATCAATTACATACATATCTTTGTTTTTCATTACAGTATTCGTTTTTTCCTGTAAATTTTTACAATTATATGTTGATGTTAATATCCCTTGGATTTTGTCGTTTTCAACTACAGGTATTGCCGTTGTAAGCAAAACATTTTTTGCAGAGTCCAATGATGTCCTGTCCCATCCTTCTTCAGGATCAAATTGAGGATCTGTCTTATCTAATTCCTGTATTCTCTTAATCAAGCTATCTACATTGCTAAAAATTTGCTTGTAATCAACAGTCTTTTCTCCAATTTCTATATAGGGAAAATACGTTACGTACTTATTTTTAGAATAATATACCGTATTTATTTCTTCAGCAAGCTCTCTTTGAATAATATTCTGCATCTTAAAAAAAGAAAAAATTCCTGTTATTTCTTTTTTTAAATCACTGCTTGCACTATCCCATTTTCCATACATAAGTACATTTCCAATATCATCCTTTTTCTCAAGCTTTGCTTCATCTAAAATAGAAACATTCTCCTTTTCCAGATAAATACTATTCTTCATTATATTATCTTCAGAGTTAAGCTCTTTGTTACTAAGGTATTCTTCTAAGGTTTTTTTCTGTAGTAAAAGATTCAAATGCATATCATCTAAAATCTTATTCACTGCATTTGCATCAGAAAAAACCGCCTTTCCTGCTTCTAGCTCCATTTCTCTTTTTATATATTTTCTCTCTTCAATAAAGTATGAGTTGACACCCCACATTATTATTAGTGAAAATAATACAAATCCTAGTAATAGTACCTTTCCCGATTTTGAATAACCTTTTGTATCCATAGATATGCTCCTCTCTTATTTCTATTAGCTTATATCTATATCTTCCTCGTAATTAACTTGCTGAACATTAAAACCAAATAATTTGTAAAATTCATCCCTATACCCATCTAAATCTAAAATCTCTTCAAGATTATCCTGATTCATTTTTCCCCAAGCCTCTATTACTTCTTTCTGAACATCTTCTCTCATTTCCCAATCATCCACTCTTATTCTGTTTTTTTCATCAACTATTATGTTTTCTCTAAGTATTTTGTCTGAGAACATTCTGTATATCTGTTCAATACAGCCTTCGTGTATTCCCTTAGCTTTCATTATTTTGTATAAAACAGAAATATATAAAGGCACTACAGGAATTGCTGAGCTGGCTTGAGTAACCAGCGCTTTATTTACAGAAACATACGCCTTTAGTTTATTATTTTTGTACTTCTCGTTCATCTCCAACGCCTTTGCCTCAAGATGCTCTTTTGCTTTTCCGATACTGCCATCACGGTATATTGGAAATGTCAGCTCTGGCCCTATATAAGAATAGGCAATTGTAATTGCTCCTTCTGCAAGAAGTTTTTCTTTTATTAAAGCATCAATCCACAACTCCCAATCTTCTCCTCCCATAACCTTAACTGTTCCTTCAACCTCCTCAGGAGTTGCTGGTTCAAGAGTAATTTTTGACATTTCTCCTGTCATAAAATCTATAGTTGTATTTGTATAGCTTGTTTTTAATGGCTTTAATACTGAATAATAGGTTTCTCCAGTTATTGGATCAATTCTTCTAGGTGAAGCCACACTATATATAAGCATATCAATTTCACCGAGATTTTCCCTAATATAAGTGATAACCTCTTCTTTAGTCTGATTTGAAAAAGCATCTCCATTAAAGCTTTTTGATAATAAGCCTGCACTTTTAGCAATTTCATCAAATGCCTTAGTATTATAATATCCTGCAGTTCCTGTTTTTTTATCCGTAGGAAGTTTTTCATATGATACATTAATAGTAACAGCATCAAAAGCAAATGCCGCGGTAATTCTTGATGCCAACCCAAAACCTGTTGAACCTCCAATAACAAGGACTTTTTTAGGACCATCTAGCTTCCCAAGCTTTTCTACATATTCCTTTTGCATTTCAACATTTTTTTTGCATCCGGCAGGATGTGCTGTTGTGCAAATAAATCCTTTTACCTTTGGTTGAATAATCATAGTACACCTCTTTATATTTTTATTGAATTTGATTTGATTGTCAAAGCATTCCTACTAATAATATACTTTTTTTTGACAATAATCAATAGCTTTCTATTCACTATGCTTAGGCGTATAGAAAGCACAATCCATCCCGGCACTTTTTCGAACTACCAAACACGGCATTTCTTTCGACTTAAATCCGAAATATTTACACCCCTTTGGCCTTATAGTATCCCATGTAACATAGTAATAATTGCAGCCAACACAGCTTTTAACTTCTTTTTTATCCATATTCAAATACTAACAAATTATTCCACAATGGGCAAGTATTAATATTTACTCTTATCGCTTCAATTTACCCTTCTTGCCCAAGTAGTTTTATAATGATATAATTGTAGCTAACTGGAATTCAGAATTATTAAACACAAGGAGACTTATTATGAAATTCAAATACGTTCACAACAACATCAGTTCTTTTAATCTTGAAAAAAGTATATCTTTTTATAAAGAAAATCTTGGATTTACTGAGTTAAAAAGAAAAACAGCTGCTGACGGAAGTTATATTATAGTATTTTTAGGTAATGAGTATTCTGAAAACAGATTGGAGCTTACTTGGTATAGGGATTGGGAAAAACCCTATAATCTTGGCGACAATGAAATCCACATGGCTTTTACCGTTGATGATTATGATGCTGCTTATGAGCTTCACAAAAAAAATGACTGTATCTGCTATGAAAACCCAAAAATGAACTTATATTTTATTGCCGATCCTGATGGCTTTTGGATTGAAATACTTTCTGCAGACAGGTGATATTATGACAAATATAAAAATCTGGTACCTTTATAACAGTGGCTTTGCAATCAAACTTAATAATAAGCTTCTCATTTTTGATTATTATCTGGATGATGCTTCCGCCTTAAGCCGAGGCCTTGACTCAGGTGTAATTCGCAAGGATGATTTAGAAGGCTTGTCTGTTTATGTATTTGTTTCCCATAGTCATTATGATCACTTTAACCGCGTTATTTTTTCTTGGGAACAATGGGGAAATGCTGCCGAAATACATTATATACTTTCTAGCGACATTGATGCTCCAAAGCTGCCTTCTGTGACTATACTCGAACCAAATGCTCAAAAAATTATAGGTGAAGTTTTTATTACTTCTCTAAAGTCAAATGATGAGGGAATCGCCTTTTTTCTTGAAGTGGATAATATTCATATTTTCCATTCTGGGGATTTGAATTGGTGGAATTGGTCTGATGAAACCGATGAATGGAAAAAGAATATTGAGTCTACATATAAAATGGAGCTATCAAAGCTAAAACCTCATCCAATTGATATCGCTTTTATACCCGTTGACCCACGACTAGATAAAAATTATGCACTTTCTCTACAGTACTTTTCTAGAGAAATCGCACCGGCCAATTGCCTTATATTTCCAATGCATTTCAGAGATAAGCTAGAGGTTTTTGAACAATTAGAAAAAGAAGGATACCTTGAAAACAAAAGCATCCTTCCAATAAATAGTCGAGGGCAGTTATTCGAAATAATTCTTTAATCATGCCTCTTCTGATTGTAATTATTAATAAACTCTTCTATCTGATTGCCTGGAATTGGTCTTCCAAAATAAAAACCCTGAAGATAATCACACTTGGCATTTGCAAGATATTTAAATTGTTCTTCACTTTCAACACCTTCTGCCATTGTTTGTATTCCTAGCTTATGAACCAAGGAAATAATCGGTTCCGTTAAGTCATGCTCTGGTTTATCTGGATCAATTTCCCTGACAAAAGCTTGGTCTATTTTCAATAAATTCATCGGTATTTTTTTCAAATAGCTTAATGATGAATAGCCTGTTCCAAAATCGTCAAGTGCAATCTTAAAACCGTGCTTCATCAATCTTTCTATTATTGCAATAGCCACATCATCATTATCAATAAAGTGACTCTCTGTAATCTCCAGTTCAATATTCTCAGGCTTAAGGTTATTAAAGTGAACAAAATTCAATACCTTTTTATCAAAATTATTTTGTCTGAGCTGCAAAAGAGAAATATTAATAGACATAATAAAGCTTTTATCAAACATTTTGTTTAGCTGTTTAAGCATATAGCACGCTTCTTGAATAATCCATTCACCTATATCTAGTATTTGTCCATTATCCTCGGCAATTCTAATAAATTCATTAGGGCTTGTAAATCCAAGCTCTGGACTCTCCCATCTTATAAGCGCTTCAAATCCCCTTATATCCAGAGTTTCAGTTGCAAACTGTGGCTGATAATATAGTACAAACTCTTTATGCTTAATAGCTTTTTTAAGTAATCTTTCTATTCTAAGCTTTCTGATTACATCGTCCTTCATCGTAAAATGGAAGAACAAGCTCTTGTTTTTACCTAATTCCTTCGCCTTATACATTGCAGTATCCGCATTTTTCAAAAGCTCTTCGGGCGTATCTCCATCCTCCGGATACAAAGCTATTCCTATACTGCTGCTTAAATCGACATTGTTTTCTCCTATAGGAAATGGCATGCTGAATTTTTGCTGTATCCTATAAACTATAGCCATAAGATTCTCTTCGCGTTCAACATTCTGAAGAATAACAGCAAATTCATCTCCGCTAAGTCGTGCAACCGTGTCATATTCCCTCAAGCATGAATTTATCCTTTTACCCGTTTCAATCAAAAGCTGGTCTCCTGCTGTATGCCCCAATGTATCATTTATTCTTTTAAAATTATCCATATCAAAAAACAAAACTGCAATTTTTTCCCTTGTTCTCTTTGCCTGAGAAATTGCATTTCCAAGCCTGTCAAAAAACATTATTCTATTAGGCAGATTTGTAAGCATGTCATGATATGCCATATGCTTAATTCTTTCTTCGTTAAGCTTCAAATCTGTAATATCATGGCTTGTCCCATTGACACTAATCAAGTTTCTATTGCTGTCAAGAACTGGTGCAAGACTTATATGTTGAAATCTCTCTTCACCCAGAAGTCTATATTTATGTTCATAGCTAAATGCCTTTTTTGTCGCCAAAATTCTGCTAATCTTCAATTTCCAATCATTTTCCGAATAGTCTAATAGCGATACTAGCTTTAATATTTTTTCTCCAATCAAATCTTCTTTTTCTAAATGAAACATTTTACAAAAGCTTGAATTAACTGCAGTAATAACTCCCTCTAAATCAAAACTAAAAATAGCATCTAACGCATTATCAACTAGTACCCTGTATCTTGTTTCACTAATCGCTAATAGCTCCTTGTGTCTGTTAATCTCATTTATCTGTTCCTTAAGCTCCTCGCCTCGTTTATATATCTCACTATTTAATGCCATTAGCTCTTCATTCTTTTCTTTTAAGGTAGTCATATATTCAACCTGCTCCGTAATGTCCTGCAACGCCCCGACTATTTTAATAATTCTGCCTTCCGCGCTAATCAGGAGCTCTCCTACAGCATGTATTCTTCTTCTTTCATTGTCAGATGCTCTGATAATCTGAAATTCAATATCAACCTTTTTTTTGTTATTAATCAGATTGTTTATAGCCTCTTTAAGCTTATTCCAATCAAAATCAATTATCCTTTCTTTTATCTTATCTGACTGAAAGCTAGGGTTAATTCTTTCAATACCAAAAAGCCTAAAAGCGCCCTCAGAACCCCAAAAGGTTTTTGTTCTTATGTCATAGTCCCAGTGTCCAATATGGGCAATTTTTTGCGCAATATCGGCTCTAATATCATTTTCTATTGCATTTTGATGAAATATCTCCAATTCCTTTATATGTCTGTTAATCTTCTGGTCTGATTCTAAAAGCTCTTCATAAAGCTGTGCTAACTCGTTATTTTTATTTGTTATATAGATATCTCTAATTTTTTCATCTGTAATGTCAACAACAACACTTACAAAATAATCCGGCTTAGGTGAAAAGCTATTAACTAAAAGCCATTTATGAATTGCCTCTGAATACTGTTCTGTATTTGGTATCGTCCCTTCACTAGCAACCTCTCCATAAAACCCAATCCAATCGAAGCTGTCATTTTTTATATCTGGTAAAATATCTAAAATCGTTTTCCCAATAATATCTTCCCTGTTCATACCAATAATTCTTTCATAGGCTTTGTTAACATCTAAAAACTCATAATTAACAGGCTTTCCGCTATCATCCTTAATAATTTTGTGATATGCAAAGCCATTAATCATATTATCAAACAATTCACTTAAAAACTCCTTTGAGTATTCCATAAATATGCCCCTTATTCTGTTATTTGTTCAATAAAAAGCATTCCTTTTCTAACACTTTGATAGGCCTTATTTCTTTTTACTTGAAAATATTCTGCTACGAATATATAACAATTATATCATATTTTATATGCTTTGTATCCATTTCTGTTGACGATTGCTGATTTGGGTTTATGTTTAAGCGAATCTACCTTCTTTCACTTTTTGAAAATTTCATACCCAGTCTATAATAGGTGTATAAATAAAAGCCCGCTCGATGCTTCATCGCAAAAAGAACAGCTCTTTTTTTAAAATTATAGCTTTTAAGCTCTAACTTATATAGTATTCTTTTAAGATTAGCGTCATTACATATGCTATTTATATTTTTAATTTTTGTAAGCAAAGTTTTTGGGTTGTTTTTCCTAACTTCATTTATTATTGATGAGAGAAGCATATTAAAATATCTAATATCCATTCGATTTTCTAGTATAGAATAATCATAATCTCTTTCCAGAATATTTTTCATTGCTGTATACACCTTAATACTCAATTCCTTACAGTTTTCTTTATATCCCATAGTTATGGAATTCGTATTAAGCATATAGTTATAAAAATATCCCCTGTTAATACATACTTTATTGCATTTAGAATATACCTCCAAGGAATATAATATATCCTCCATAAAAGTAATATCTTCTAAAAATATTATATTGTTTTTTTCAAGCAATTCCTTCTTTATAATCATTCTCCATACACATGCCATAATGTTTTTGTTATTGCTATTTAAATCCTTCGGACCAATTAGATTTATTACAATATCAGAAAAAATTTCATTATTTTCCATAACATCTTTTTCTATATCTAGTGCAACTGGTACTGATTCTTCCATATAATTAACCTTATAATTACACAAGCATACCTCTGCTTCGCTTTCCTTGGCCTGAAGATACATTTTTTCGAACATATCTGCTTCAATCCAGTCATCTGAATCCACAAACCCAACATATTCTCCTTTAGCAGCCTGAACTCCTTTGTTCCTTGTTGCAGATAAGCCTCTGTTTTCTTGGTCAATAAGTACTACTCTGCAATCCTTAGCTGCATAGGCTTTGCAAATATCCAGACTATTGTCTGTCGAGCCATCATTAATTACTATTATTTCTATTTCTTTAAGTGTTTGCTTGATAATACTATCCATACATTTTTCTAAAAAATTACTTGTATTATAAACCGGTACTATAATGCTGACTTTTTTCATATTCCATATTCCTGACCTTAATTATATTTTCATCTTAATATCTTTAATATTATATCTTTATATTAATAAATACAAGGTCTGTAAGAAATTTTCAAACTATATTAGTTCATGGCTTTTACTCTGATAAAAAGAGATTGGATTAGCGTTCTATTTTTTAGATAGCAATAGGTGGAATAATCATTCCACCTATTGTCTTTAAATCACATATTATTCAATATTTTTAAGCTTTTCAGTTTGATCTGCTGTAATTAAGCTTTCAATTATTTCTTCAATATCTCCATCCATTATTGCATCTAATCTGTGTAATGTTAGTTTTATCCTATGATCTGTAAGTCTTCCCTGCGGAAAATTATAGGTTCTGATTTTCTCACTTCTGTCACCCGTTCCAACCTGACTTCTTCTGTCAGCTGCAATTGAAGCCTGTTGCTTTTCAAGCTCCATATCATATAGTCTTGACCTAAGAACCTTTAATGCCTTATCCTTGTTTTTTAGCTGAGACTTTTCATCCTGGCATGATATTACTATGCCTGAAGGCATATGCGTAATCCTAACAGCTGAATCCGTTGTATTAACGCACTGTCCTCCATTTCCTGAGGATCTGAATACATCAACTCTTATATCATTCATATCAAGCTCAACCTCTACATCATCTACCTCTGGTAAAACTGCTACAGTTACTGTTGAAGTATGAATTCTTCCTCCTGACTCCGTAACGGGTACTCTTTGTACTCTGTGTACTCCGCTTTCATATTTTAGCTTTGAGTATGCTCCTTTTCCCTGAATCATAAATACAGCTTCTTTGAAGCCTCCAAGACCATTCTCGTTTACACTAATTGTTTCAACCTTCCATTTATTTCTTTCAGCATATCTAGAATACATTCTAAAAAGCTCAGCCGCAAATAATGCAGCTTCATCTCCTCCCGCTCCGCCTCTTATTTCAACAAAAACGTTTCTTTCATCATTTGGGTCCTTAGGTAAAAGAAGAATTTTCATAGCATCCTCTGCATTTGCAAGCGCATCTTTGGCATTGCTCAATTCTTCCTTTGCCATATCTCTCATCTCTTCATCAGATTCTTCCTCAAGCATCATAAGGCTTTCCTTTATTGTTTCCTGAGCTTCCTTATACTCCTTGTATTTTTCTACAAGTGGCAATAAATCGCTATGCTCTTTCATAAGCTTTATCCATTTTTCCTGATCTCCAATTATCTCCGGATCATTAATCATAGATGCTACATCATTAAATCTTTCAACTATACCTTGAATTTTATCAAACATTTTTTTCACCTCATAAGCAATATACTTTCTAATTCTGTGCTATTATCATTCGGTCAAGTCCCGATAAATCTTTTTTACACCTAATATTATTATACTGATTTTCTATCAATAGCTCTTCAATCTCATTTTTTTGATCATATCCAATTTCAAAACAAATATGTCCACCCTTTTTGAGAAATTTCTTAGCTTGGATAATTATTTTTCTATAAAAATCCAATCCATCTTTTCCTCCATCTAGTGCCATTCTAGGTTCATAATCCTTTACTTCCTTCATCAAGGTATCAACAACTTCTGACCTTATATATGGCGGATTAGATATAATAATATCTACAGCATTATAGTATTCCATCGATATATTATTAAACAAATCGCTATAAATCCATTTAACTCTTTTTGACACATTATTATTAATTCCATTTTTTTTAGCAATTTCAAGTGCCTTTTTGGAATAATCAATTGCAATACATTCAGCATTTTTGTTAAGTGCTGCAATTGAAATTGGAATACATCCACTTCCGGTTCCTATATCCATAATAAGCATAGGTTCTTTAATTATTTCTAAGGCAAGCTCAACCAATTCTTCCGTCTCTCTTCTTGGAATCAAAGTGTTTTCATCAACCATAAATGGCAGTCCCATAAATTCCTGCACTCTAGTGATATATTGAAGTGGTTTACCATTTGCCCTATCACTGACTAACTCCATATAAATCTTTAGCTTTTCAATCGGAATAATTTCTTCTTTGTTTAAGAGCATTTCAGCTCTATTAAGCTTAATACAATACTCCAACAATAATTCTGCATCTCTCTCAAAGTCAGCAATTTCATTTTTATATAAAATACCTTTGGCTTGATCAAGTGCATCTTTTATACTACACTTCATTTATTCCAGCGCTCCTTTTAAAGCAGCAATTGCCACCTCAATTTGTTCATCGTCTGGCTCATTAGTAGTAATTTTCTGAAGACACATTCCCGGAAAGCTCAGAACATCAGATAGTATTCCATCTTTTCTTCCCAATAATTTTAAAACCTCATATGATATTCCTGCAATTACCGGAAACATTGAAAGTCGTATTACAAGTCTTAGCCAAAAAACATCTACATTGAACATTGTCAGCACAATAACACTAATAGCTACAACAATAAACAAAAAATTGGTTCCACATCTTTTATGCAGCCTTGATTGCTTTCTAACATTTTCAACCGTGAGCTCCTCTTCATTTTCAAGACAATGTATGGATTTGTGCTCCGCTCCGTGATATTGAAATACCCTTTTTATATCTTTCAAAAAAGATATTCCATATATGTATATAAACAGAATAATAACTCTAATAAATCCATCCGCCAAATTCAATAATCTGGTATCTGCAAGCAATGGTTTTAATAGCTGAGATATCCCAAGCGGCAATAATATAAACAATCCAACCGACATCATAATTGCAATCACAACTGATAAATAAATAATAATACTATCCATTTTTTCTTTACCATACTTATTTTCAAGCTTTTTTTCGAATTTGCTTTGTTCAAATTCACCTTCAACCTCAAAAAATTCAGCAGAATAGGTTAGTATTTTCATACCCATAACTAGTGATTCAACAAAAGTAACTGCCCCTCTTATTATCGGCAGTC
This sequence comes from Clostridiales bacterium UBA4080, assembly GCA_002381865.1. Classification (GTDB taxonomy): domain Bacteria; phylum Bacillota; class Clostridia; order Lachnospirales; family Vallitaleaceae; genus UBA4080. Next base: position 15,933 of record DFYO01000038.1, read on the forward strand.
CCAGCAATGAGTTTTTCTTAACTAAGCTTTGGTAAGTTTTTTTCTCAATTACAATTTCTTTGTTTGGCTTTCTTACAGCAATAGCATAGACATCCTGTTTCTTCATCATTACGCCTTCGATTACTGCTTGGCCTCCAACATCTGCTTTTTTCATATATTTTTTCCTATTTTTTAATCCGTTAATCTGTGCCTAACATTACAATTATAACACAGTCTGTACAGTTCTTCAATAAACGTAAATGTAGTTTCCTATCAAAAGAAAAAGTTGAGGATAATCCTCAACTTTAATTTGTTGTAAGCAAATTATGCTTGCTCCAATCATGAACTTGTCCCTTAGGACAGTTTTGTAATTGTTTTTATTCCCCTTGGATTCCGTATCTCTTGTTGAATTGATCGATACGACCTCTAGCAGTTGTAGCCTTCTGTGTTCCAGTGTAGAATGGATGACACTTTGAACAGATTTCTACGTGAATTGATTCGCTAGTTGAGCCAGTAACGAATTCATTTCCACAGTTGCATTTTACTTTAGTTTCAAAGTAAGTTGGATGAATTGCTTCTTTCATTGGTTTCACCTCTTTCTCGACATATTTCCATATTATATGTCGACTTTCGTCGATCTTATTGGTTATTTACGCCTTATGATTTTTTATAGTACTCAAAAATCAAAGGCTAAACAGCTTTTATATTATAACATACCTGTTTTTTGTGTGCAAGTGTTTTGTCCTTTTATTTTTCGTTTATTTCACCTTTATTTTATTAATTTTCATCTGTTTATTTTAGTAGTTTTCTAAAATACTATCCGATAGCTTTTTAACATATTCCTTATTATTGGATGTATTAACAAAGACCTTAAGCATACTGTCAATAACATCCTCTGATCTCATGTTACTGCTAACCTTTCTTAGCTTATTTACTGCTTCCATCTCATCTTTATCATATAACAAATCATCTCTTCTAGTGCCTGATTTAGTAACATCTATTGCCGGGAATATTCTTTTTTCGGATAGTTTTCTGTCTAACACCAATTCCATATTTCCTGTTCCCTTGAACTCTTCAAATACCATGTCATCCATTTTACTTCCAGTGTCAACTAGGGCAGTTGCCAAAACTGTAAGGCTTCCTCCCTCTTCAATGTTTCGAGCAGCTCCAAAAAACTTTTTAGGCATATATAAAGCTGCAGGATCAAGTCCTCCCGATAATGTTCTTCCACTTGGCGGAATAATAAGATTATATGCTCTGGCAAGTCTTGTGATGCTGTCTAAAAGAATAACAAGATCTTTCTTTTCTTCAACCATTCGCTTTGCTCTTGCTAAAACCATCTCTGAAACTCTTTTATGATGTTCAGGAAGCTCATCAAAAGTAGAATGAATTACCTCGACCTTTTCGCCTGTAATAGATCTTTTTATATCCGTCACTTCTTCAGGTCTCTCATCAATCAGTAATACCAGAAGATAAATATCCGGATAATTTTTTGTTATTGAATTTGCAACCCTTTTTAACAACGTTGTCTTTCCAGCCTTTGGCGGTGATACAATCATACCCCTTTGTCCCTTACCTATTGGGGCAATAAAGTCTATCAGTCTTGTTGAATAATCCTTGCTTACAGTTTCAAGTCTTAATCTTTCATTTGGGAAAATTGGAGTTAATTCTTCAAAATTTGGTCTCTTATTTGCATTTGCAGGATCATCATCATTAATTGCCCTAACCTGTAACAGTGCTCCAAATTTTTCATTGTTTTTTGGAAATCTTATATTGCCCTCAATAATATCTCCCGTTCTCATATCAAATCTTTTGATTTGTGTAGGCGAAACATATACATCGTTTTCACCTGGCATATAATTGTCGCCTCTTATAAAACCAAATCCATCTGGCAATACCTCAAGTATGCCTCTGACAACATTACTTCTGTCCATATTTTGAAGATCTTCACCTTTTTTTGCTTTTGCGTTTCTATCTGATCCATTACTGGTATCAGTTTGTGGTCTTCTAGCTTGAGCATTGTTTTGATTGCTCTTGTTTTGCGGTCTATTTTGTTGCCTGTTTTGATTGCTATCGCTTTGGCTCCTTCTGCTCTGTGTTGTATTATTGCTTTTATTTCCTTCTCTCTTTTGTTGAGTATTTACATTAATACTTTTAGGGCTTTCATCATGAAAAACATTTTGATTATTATCAACAGCTGATGTATATTCCTCTTTTACAGCGATGGGTCCTTCCATAATTTCTCTAAAAAGTGCCTCTTCTTTCGCTTTAACATCAACTATAGGCTCGTTGTTGCCTTCTTGCTCCTGCTTAATAACCTTTTTTGCTTGAATCTCTGTTAGAAGCTGTGCCAACTCTGCCTTTTTAAAGCCAGTTACTCTGACCATTCCAACACTTTTTGCCTCTAGCCTCAACTCTGCCAGAGAATACTTTGAATAATCTTTATACACTTTTTTCACCTCGTAATCACTAATTATATGTTTATACTACAGATCTCTGTAGTTGTTTTCAATTTTATTAAATTAAACTAATATGGAGTTATTAAGAATTGTATTGAAAATACAAGAAATGCTAAATTATATTATCTGAGAAATTGTATTCTCAGATAATATAATTATATAGATATTATCTCTATATACACACAGAGCTTATTATCGTATAGGTTTCCTAGTTCATTTGGAATGCTCTTTACTATTAAGCACGTACAAACTAAGCCATACCTGTCTGTCTTAATTATAAAATTTTTAATTTCCTAAAAGCAGCTTTTTTTATTTAAAACACTGCTTATACATATTGAATATAATTTATTGTTTATCTATTGTATTTAAGCTTTATTGTTGCTTCCAAATATTTTTATTTTTGTCTTTACAACTTCTTTTATAGCTTCAGTACCAGGTCCAAGAATTTTTCTTGGATCATAAGCGTCTGGTTTTTCTGCAATAAACTTATGAACCGCTCTTTGAAAAGCTTGTCTCAAATCAGTATCAATATTAATTTTGTTAACTCCTAGTGATACTGCTTTTTTAATGTCTTCTTCTGAAATGCCCGAAGCACCATGAAGTACTACTGGAATATTTAATGCTTTTTTTATTGTTTCAAGTCTATTAAAATCCAATTCAGGCTTGCCTTTATATACTCCGTGCGCATTACCTATAGCAATAGCTAAGAAATCAACTCCTGTCTGCTTGTAAAATAAAACTGCCTCTTCAGGATCAGTCATACTAGCTTCTCTATCGGAAATATTAACATTATCTTCAACGCCGCCTATTTTCCCGAGCTCAGCTTCAACAGAAACTCCCATTGGCTTTGCAATATCAATAACTTGCTTAGTTACTTTTATGTTCTCCTCAAGTGAAGATTTTGAACCATCATACATAATTGATGTCCATCCATCTCTTAAGCACTTCATAATAACATCCCAATCAGTTCCATGATCTAAGTGTAGTGCAACAGGTACTGTTGCCATTTCTGCCATCTTCCTTACGATTAATGCAAGAACTTCACTTCCAGCATACGTAATTGCGCTTTGACTCGCTTGAAGAATTACGGGCGATCGTTCTTCCTCAGCTGCTGCAATTACAGCCTGTACCATTTCTAGATTACTAACATTAAAAGCTCCAACTGCGTAATTCCCCTCATGTGCCTTCTGTAAAATATCCATTCCTGAGACTAACATGAATTACCTCCTTTTATTTATCTCTATTATAAACTCTCGAAACTTTCATTATTATTTTACCATAATCTCCTAATTCTTTGCAAGAACAATAAACTACGGTCAAATGCTAATAACATACATTTTTTTTTAAAATATTAGTTTTTCGAGTTGTTTATTTTAGAATTATTTTGTATTGTTAAACTTTTGTCTAAACCCACATCTTTTGCACAGCTCTTCAATAACCTTGTTTTCCGAAAATCCTTTTGAAAATTCCTTGGCTCTATTCGAATTTAGAATATCTTGCAAGGTCTCTTTGAAAATATTGCCCAAATCAATAATTCCCTTTTCATCTAAACAACAAGGAATAACTGTACCATCTGCTAAAATAGCAATTTGAGATTTCAATCCATAACAATAACCTCTGTCATTAATTATCTTCTCCTTTATATCAGGCCACTGGAATTGTTCACTCTGACTTAGATATAAATTTTTAAGGAGCTTTATTCCTTTTCCTTCATATGCTCCTTCAATTATTTCTTTGTTGTCTAAAAATTCTTCAGCTATCATTTTTAATATTTCGCTATTTGAAAAAATTTCTGTGTTCTTCTGTTCATAATCAAGTTCTAATCCGTTCTCATCTAGTAATTTCTGAGTTAATAGCTCTTGATAATTTCTTTTGTCCTGTTTAATATTCCATAAACGATAATCAATATAAATCTCGGTATTATCAAGTGTTTTTTTAGTAAATCTAAAAATATTATTCAGATACTTCTGTTTTTCATTTTTTGTTTTATAGTTTTCAATACTTTGTAGTGAAAAACTAATCTGTCTGATTGCTTTGCTGTTTAGTAATAGCTCCTCATGCATATCAATTAAGCTGCCATTAGTTGTTAAGTTAATCTTTAACAGGTTTTTTTGGGCAATATTAATGATTTCTCTTAATTGTGGATGCAATAATGGCTCTCCTTTTACATGCAAGCATATATGTCCGGTATAACGAGAAATTTCTTCAAATAACCTGTCCACTTGCTCAATACTCATTGATTTTGCTTCTTGGTCTTTTTGGTTAGGGCAAAAGCTACAAAAAAAATTACATTGATTTGTTATTTCAATATAGATTTTTTTGAATTTATAGCCGTTATTTTGCTTAATCAATGGTTATTTTCCTCCGCATGCGTTAAAACTAATAAGCAAGTACTGTTAAGTCTTAGGTATTATAACAACTCTAAACTTACTTGTCTATATATTTTTTTTACTACTTCCTTGATTTTAACGCAATATTATTCTAATCAAATAAATTATATGTATATATATGCGCATTAATAATTTTGATCATAATAAAACACTTTTTTTATATTTTATTTATTCATATTATATATTCCAAGCTCGAATTACATAGCTTCCTTCTGTTGATATTAAAATCATTATACTGTACGCAATATTTCGAAAAATATTTTTGACTCTATAGCAAACAAAAAAACCCCTCTACCTAGGCATTTCTAAGTAAAAGGATTTCAACTGTGCGCAGAAGGATTCGAACCCTCGGCCTTCTGGTCCGTAGCCAGACGCTCTATCCAACTGAGCTATGCACACAAATACTTAATGCCCGAGACCGGAATCGAACCGGTACGATCTCGCGATCGCAGGATTTTAAGTCCTGTGCGTCTGCCAGTTCCGCCACTCGGGCACATCAAATATATGGTATGGCTAATCTGTAGTATTTTACTAGAGATTAAATGGGCGCAACAGGGCTCGAACCTGT
>DFYO01000057.1 GCA_002381865.1 Clostridiales bacterium UBA4080
AGCACGCGCGAGCGCATACACTGCTCTTAGCTGTAGCCTGGCAGGTTGGGGGTTGGGTGGCTCTGAAAATTCTGCTAAGAGAATTGCATAGAGCATGTAAATTAGATGGTGACCGACTGCATCTTGCGCCATGCGAAGGAACCTGAAGATCAATTGCTACCGCATAAAATAATGTCTCCGTGTGGGAGCGGCAGGCTTTGAATGATGGTCAGAAACAAGAAAATTTAAAACGACATTGACATTAAGCGGACAGGAAGAAAGAAAATCGAGTTATGGCGGAAAAAATACCATGAGTTTCGACCTCATAGTTTTCTTAGGTACAAAGCTCCAAGAGAATTAGCGTCCCTAGCCTCTGGTTTGTACAGTCTGCCAGGCTGATCTTTTAACTTTAAAAGTGTCCAGATATTGAGGGACTATAAAGTCCACTTTATTTCTTTTTTTACCTGTCCAGTTTTCGTGGCTCATTATAATTATTGAAATGCCACATTAATTGATCTATTGACAATTGCTCATAATCAATCTTAACGTGATATCTGTATTATTTTATATAAATCTTATTTTTTTGGAGAAATAAATGGCAATTTTTATCCTAATATCATTTTTAGTTTATTTTATTGTATATTTTATATTTATTAGGTCATCTTCAAATTCTCATAATTTAACAAGCTTTACTGATATTTTGAACTGGAAAAAAGAAAAAATAAAATCTGAATCAAATACCCTTCTGACTAAAGATGTGCCATTAGAGCGCTCTGNNATCAACCAAAGATGTGCCATTAGAGAATTATAATTCTGCCAATTCTAATAAATATAAAAAGCCTTCTATTATTGTTAATATTGAAAAATATGGATTGAAAGGCGCTTCATGGGTATTTTCACCTGAAAATGTATTTCGAGAAAATTATGTTTCTTATTCTCGATTAAATACATATCAAACCTGCCCAAAACGCTTCGAACTAGTTTATCTTTGTGGAATTGATGAACCTACAAGCAAGGCAGCATATTTTGGTTCTGTGGTTCATCGAATGCTTGATTTAAGCATAAGAGATCAAATTAATTTTGAAAGTAAACAAAATTCTATTATTTCAGTTGATACAATTATGAGTTATTTTTTTAAAGCGCAGCAGATTGAAGGCAATAAATATCTATTATTAGAGAATGAAATAAAAGACTATATTGTTAGATTTTTAATATTGAACAAAGATATTAATTTGTTGAAGACCAATAAAACTGAGTATGAAGTATCAAAAAAGATAGCTGGATATAATGTGAAATGTGTTATTGATCGAATTGATAAAGGAGAATATGTGACTGTTATTGATTATAAAACTGGCAATAAAGATTATATTACAAAGAATCAGCTAAATCTTTATGCGCTTGCAATTGGTGCAGACACAAATAATAATTATAAACTTCAATATCAATTTTTGAAAACTGGAGAGCAAATATCTTGGTTCTTTTCTAAGCAAGATTCAGATGATACTCTTGAATGGATGCATTCAACTATTCATAAGATAGAAAATGCAAGCTATTTTCCAAAGAATTTAAAGCTATGTAGATGGTGCGGTCTAAAATCTATTTGTAAATAGAATTATAATTTATATAACAGCCTATGGAGAATTTTCTGTTTTAGCCTGAGCTGACCCCCTTTGTGTCCACCAATATGGAGTCAGTTCAAACTAAAACCGGGGGAATTAAACCGGCCTTGACACAGCACTTTGAGCTATAGGAATTAATTCATCAATCTTTTGAAAGATATATTTGAGAAGATTTGAATTTTCTTTTCTAAACATATCTAAATAAATATCTGAATTATTCCAATTTCTGTATTCAGTATCTAAGAAATCACAGCAAGCCCAATATTCATTATGTTTCATTGAAATAGTATTATTTTTTATGTATTCAATTGCTTCCTTGTACTTTAAACTTTTTTTAATTTCGCTATCATCATAATCAATTCCATAAATAAGATCGCTCATATTAGAACTTTCAAACTCAAATTTAATGTTTAAATATTTTAAAGAAGCATTAGTATTTAAGAATGAAAACCCACTGTATCTGACATTTAAATTATCATCTTTTTGAAATTTAAATGCTCTATCCTGCGCAACTTTCTTAATTGTATCCATAAACATTGATACTATTTGTCTTTTATATATCGGTAAGGCATCAGCTATAGCCAAAGCTGCTTTAAAAGAATTTTCACTCTTTCCAATTAGCTCAACAACAATCATTTCTTCTTCCATAGAAATTCCTCCACCAATTTCATTTTCTATAGCTCGAATAAAAAGTTCAAGAATTGCCCGTACAGAAGGAGCTCTCGTTTTTTCAATCCAGGATTTAATTAACATTTTTATATCATAATTCCAGCTCATTAAATTGCATTGCTCTTTTTCTAAATCCATTTTTATTTTATTGTTACCCCGTTTTAAGCTTTCATCACTTGGTTTTGCACCATAAGGCGTCAAATAGATGAGATATCCTCGCTCTTTCCATTGTTTTTCTTTATCAAGCCAGTCACGATATCTTGATATCTGATTGTCTTGATCTGAAGCCCAAATTTTATTTTCAATTACTATCCAAGCATCTGTAAATTCTATAAGAATATCAAATCTTCCGTTTTGTGGCGTTTCATATTCGGTCCTTACTTTTGCCTCTTTAGTTAGCAGCTCCGGATAATCAAAGCCTCTGTCTTTTAAAAATAATAAAAATGAGTCCAGATATATTCTTCCTTGTCAATGGCCCTGTTTAGGATTAAGGAAATACGCTAAAAAGGCAGAAATACTTGTTTCTTGGAAACCCCAGATTTGGCGTATGGGATCAAAAGAAAACGCTATTTCTTTATCATACAGTTTTTTAAATCGTTCCATGCTTTTTAATGTTGCATCAACGCTTACTAATAATTCTTGGACATCATTTTTCACTTATTCCTCCTTTGCAAATCTGAGAGCTGCAGTTTTTATTCTATATTAGCTCTTATTCCTTAACAAGCTAAAAAATAATCGTATTTTAATACTCCTCCATTATCCCTTAATATCATTACCAAATTTAACCCATATTTCCCAAATGAGCTGTTGTAATTCCGAAAAAATATCGCATAATTCGTTATAAGAAAAGATATAAACAGATTCTGAAGCGATAAAAAGTGGAGTATTCCATGGGTGAGAGCTAAAAGTCCGGTTTACGAGTCGAAGTTGACAGCAGTTTGCGGCTGGAGTTGCATGGTCCAACGATCAGCTCGGTTGCCGGACTGCTCGCCTATCATAAGCTCGATAATGCGCCAGGACTGACCAAGATCACAGAAAGCTGCCTACACGATGTGCGACACGGCAAGAATATGCAGCATATTTTGGGAGCTTAACTTCGTTAGTCGGTTTTCAGTAGGCTCGCTGGTTATGAAGAAACGAATGAAGCTGACCAGCTTTCCGTTGATCCTGCGATGCGACAGTGTGTCGGCGGTCGCACTATTAAATCGTACTGCGGCTTCGACAAGGCAGATGGGAAGATTTGAGACGGAAGTGCTGACTTTTCCCGACAACTGAACGGCTCTGATGAATCTATCATGGAAATGGATTGATCAGCTTCACCAAAACAAGCCGATAAAGAAACTCATGCTGGACCTGGACAGCTCCGTCAGCGAAAGCTATGGAATGCAAGAGGGTACCGCGTACAACGGGCATTTCGGATGTATATGCTATCATCTCCTATTCTGCTTCAATCAGTTCGGCGATGTCGAATTTGCCCTGCTCCGGGAAGGGAATGTGCTCAGCGCCAAGGGATGGAGAACAGTGCTAGAAGCAATAGTCGCCAGATACGTGATCTTTTAGATAGCCGAGGTCGCGATATCGAAGGAGCTATTCACAGTCATCCTCGGAAGGATACAGCAGCTCAGTCTACTCGAATCAACATTTAGGTAACCGAAGCCAAATGCGAGGCATGCTGCCAAGGGAAAATTCTCTGAAATTTTAGGAGGCACAGGGAGTATTGACGCGAAGCTTGTGGGAAAAATGGCTTTGCAGGAGGTAGTTGCGATGGTGTTGCTTCCAAGCTAGCTTGACGCGAGGCGCATACCCATCGAAAATGGGCCTTGAGATGAGGAAATTCTCAAGGCTGCCAAGAATCGCAGGTCATGCAGGGAATACCAGTTTCCATCAATTTTATTGACAATAATCATTGCTGGATGTATTTATTAATAAAATGAAAGCATAGGAGGAGAATGAAATGAGAAAGGCAATTTCACTTTTTATGTTTTCTTTTCTATTGATTGCTGTATCTTTTAGTCTTGATTCTAATACTGCAAAGCTAATCGATGCTCTAACTTACGAAAATAAAGATTATCAGCTTATTGAAAATTTATTATATAGTGATGCTAACATACTTTATATTGATACAACTCGCAAACAGCCACAATCAATTATATCCAAGTTGGTTGAAAAAATATGGATCGATTCTTGGGAATTGAGTAGAGACCAACAGAAGTATCAAAAAGCTATCTCATTGGTGAAGCTCTTTTTTGAAAGAGGGGGGAAACTCCAATGGGCAGATTCTGAAATACTATACTTTGCGCTTCATTCAAAAATGCCAGAAATTGTGGAGATACTGCTAAGAAATGGGGCTAGCCCATCTTTTTGGATAAGTAGTGCAATAGGCAGTAATTATCGTTTTTCGCCGTTGCAAGAAGCTTATGCAATTGGAGATGAACGAATTATCAATTTATTGCTTACTTTTGGTGCAAAGGATATTTCTGAACATGAAAAGGTTCAAATTGCATTCATTGAAGCTGCAGCAAACTCTTCTTATAGTGTATCAGACCTTATTAACTTTATACAAAAAGGTGCAATAATTAATGAGAAAAATGCAAATAATGAATCCGCACTAATGAAAGTAATAGATATTGATTTACTCTTTAATCTCTTTAATTCAAATCAAATCCGTAAGTATATGTATTTACTAGATAATGGAGCTGATCCCAATATGACTGCATATTGTTCTTGGGATGATGGCTATGCTACCCCATTGCATAGTTTAATTTATTACACTAGCTATAATTTTAAAAATGATCCTAATGATGCGACCTGTATTATGTTAATTGATAAACTTCTTAAAGCTGGGGCTTTCGTATCATCAACTGATCGCTGGGGAGATACTCCATTACATACGGCAGCAGAGTACAATAATCTGACAGGTGCAAATATGCTAATAGCTGCAGGATGCAAGATCATGGCAAAAGGCTATCAAGGTAAAACACCTCTTGATTATGCCAAATCGGGAGAGATGATTAAGCTTCTTAAAGCTAATGGGGCAACTGAATAGACTCCTATTTCAGGAAATCATTTTTGTTCAGTGGGATTTTATACTATAACCTGTATAATTAGCCCAGAATCCTGAAGTCATTACATTTATGCTCAATGCTGGTGCAAATGGCAAATTGAAATCTAACGAAGGCAAAACAGCCTTTGACTATGCACAAGATAATCCGAAGATTAAAGATACCGCAGAATACTGGGCTTTGAATGATGTAAGATTTTAACTAATATAGAAAGCAAAATATTCAAAATACAGGCTATTTTGTAGGCTTAGAGCTATAGAAATTGCGCTGGAGAGCGCAAATCATTAAAAATAATTTGCTTGACAAATGCTGCCAAGGGTGCTGAAACTATACTGGTATGCTAGAAGCACAATTATTATTGCATAATAGGAGGAATAAAATAGTCTTTGAAATGTATGGTGGGCATCCTAGCACAATCCATATAACCAATGTTGCTGGCCTATGAATTTCTGCAACAAAAAGCTCAGGTTAGATGTTCCATATGAGAGGGAGATAAAATGAAGAATTATTTTTTTATTATTACATTTTGGTCTTTTTTATTTATTACAGCATGCTCAACACTTTATCATCCAAGTGACTACTCTGGCGGATATGAAGATAGATTCCTAGGAAGCGATAAATGCGCTGTGTCATTTTCTGGAAATGGATTTACGAGCACGTTCGATGCATGGCTGTTTACACTAACTAGAGCAGCGGAGCTTGCTAAGCAATACGGATATTACAAATTTTACATTGAACAAGCTGGCGATATTTCTGATTACTCAATTATAACTATACCCGGATCTTCTACTACAACAGGGAATATTTCTGGAAATTACTATAATTATGGAAATAGCGGATATTATTCAGGGCTATATAGTTCTACAACAACATATACTCCACCTCAAACTTACAATATTAAAAAACCAGGTTTTTTCGCTGTTGTACAATTCGTATACGAAGATATTGATGGACGAGGAAGTGCATTTGATGCAGATTATGTATTACAGCAAGGCTTCGCAAAAAATGAAGAACTGAAAAAGAAAAATTCTACAGCAACAGTATTAACAATAGGTGCAACTGTATTACT
>DFYO01000010.1 GCA_002381865.1 Clostridiales bacterium UBA4080
GACATTTTCAAAAATGGTTGACATACTAAAATTGCTTTTTTATTTTTCTTAAAAGCTCATTACTCTAACTCATCTTAAATGCTGGCATTGGATTAAGCTTATGCAGGTTCATTTTATACATTCTGTCTATTTTTTCTTTGATTTTTTCATCTTCACATATACCTTCTCGAATATATCTATCAAGCACCTCATATGTAAACCCCAGATTATCTTCATCTGTTTTCCCACATAATCCGTCAATCGGTGTTTTATCTACAAACATAGAAGGCAGTCCCAGCTCACGTCCAATAGCCTTAACCTCAGCTACAGTCAAATGTGAAAGCGGGCTAAAATCTCCAGCACCATCTCCGTATTTGGTAGCATATCCCACCCAGTCTTCGCTTAGATTACATGTATTTGCAACTCTTCCTCCCACAACTCCTGATACAGCATATAAAACTGTCATTCGAACACGTGCAGGTGTATTAAATACAGCTATATCATTTAATTCAAGTGAAGCTTTCTCAATTTCTGTGTAAAGTTCATTGACCGTATTTTTAATATTTATTTCAACATTAGGTATATCTAAAAACTTACAAAGCTCCCTTGATACATCAATGTCATGTTGCACACCCTGAGGCATTCGTACACCAAGAACTCGCTCTTTACCTAAAGCCTCTGCGCAAAGAGCTGCAACAACCGAACTATCTTTCCCTCCGCTAATACCGATAATTGCCTTTGTAGCAGGTGTAGCATTTTCATTAAAGTAGTTTTTTATCCACTCAACTAATTCATTTTTTGTTTTTTTTGAATCAAACATATTCTTTGCTCCTATTCGTTAACAATATTTACTTGACACATTTTCATAGTCAATAATGCCGCTTTGTGACTTTCTTTAGTTACTCCTGCACAGCATAACGCATCAACAGTAAGCTTCTTTTCAGGGAAACGCGCTTTAAATATAAGTGCATTTGAAACAACACAAATATCTGTACAAAGACCGCAAATCTCAATTTCATCAAAATCAACTGAAATTGCTGCAATATGATCTGCAAGCTCAATTGAACCAAAGGCAGTTTTGTCAAAAACCTCAAATTCCGATGAATCTAACTCTCTTGCTATTTCATGTCCCTCTGTTCCTATAACACAATGTTCTACGGGCAAATACTTGCCTTCCTGTGTTTTAAGATAATCTTTGTTATGAGTATCTCTTGTAAAGATTATTTTATTATTTGCTTTTTTATAATCTTCAATTTTCGTCTTTACTGCAGGCACAATTGCTTTTGCCTCTGATGAGCCAAGTGTTCCTGTAATAAAATCATTTTGCATATCAACAACCACAAGAATTTTTTTCATACTATGTCCTCCTTCTTCTTTTTTCAAACTCTTCTAAGCAAACCCTTCATTTGTTTTTTTTATTATTCTCATCGTATTAATATCTTGCTGGTTTGTCAATAGTTAAGCTTTATTTTTGTTAGCCTTAATTTTTTGCAAGATTAAGGTTTCTGTTTTTTCACCTTATCTAATATTTTTTTAAAACTTGCTTTTTGCACAACAAACTCTATTGTTCTGACTGCATCTGCAGGGTTAAAATATATTCTTTCAATACTTTCACCAATTGATTTATCTCCCAAAATCTCAAGCTTTATTCCTCTTTTAATATTTGCACGGTGCTTTTCAAAAAAAATATATTCATTGGCACTAGCACTTATATCTGTCCCTCCAATAGCAGTTAACAGATTTTTATATTCTGTTTTATTATTAAACCAATTTTTTAACGCTGTATATAAAAACTCTTCATTTTCATCTTGATAATATAATCCATCCATAATCCTTTTTTCATAATTAATTCCTTCTTTTTCGAGAATAATACTATCCATTCCTGAATTACCTGCTCCCAAAATGCACACGCTATCATGTAGAGCAAGAACAACTGTTATAAACACCATAATTATAACCAGCGTAATAGGAAATACAAGACTAGCTTCTATTGAAATACTCCCTCTAATCTTACTTATTTCATCTTTTGACAAACTATCCTTTATTATATAAAAACCATTATTATTATGCTCAACAAGTCTATTCGAACAGAAATCCATCTTTAAAAACCCCATAATTCCCTCCTGTATATAATTCTTTTTTCTATAATATTTTATCCTTCTATTTATCTGATTTTTTATAAAAATTCTGTTATTACAAAAGCCAGCAGTACAAACGGAACAAACGGCAGCTCCATTTTTCTATTTGCCTTTTTTATTCCAAATAATACTATTCCTATAACACCTGTAATAAAAATTGTAACCAATAATATTAGTATAGTTTTTTCCGCTCCCTGCATAAAACCTAAAAACAAAAAAACAATTGCATCACCCATTCCTATCCCTCCCTTAGAAACATAGCTAGTTAATGAAAGTAATACTGCTGCTACTATACCAGTTAATATCAACTCAGCAATTCTGTTTTGCGGTTCAAAACATATAAGAATAATGCTAATAGCTATTGCAAAGCTCAATATTCTTCTTGGAAGCAGCTTTTCATCTAGGTCGTGGAATGTAAGTAGGAACAAAAGATACATACTCCAAAAAACTTTAGCAATATACAAACTGTCATTTTCCCCAATAATATTATAAAAAACAACTCCTGCCAAAACCAATGTCATAAACAAAATACAAACAAGTGTTGTAGTATTCCTCAATTTAATTCTGTATTTTAAATATATAAATGTAATTACACTTAACAAAAGCATACCTCCTGCAATAAAGAACATTTTTATCTCCTGCATTTATAAACCCCCCTTATATTTATTATTTTTGCTTTAGTATATTTATCTTCCGCATTTACTGCATGGAGTGTAGCCTTTTTCCAATGCCTCTTCAAGCTCTATTGACATAATATCTCTATAAATTGTTCTGCATTGATTGCTTACATGAAAAATATCAGAGTCTTGAGTTGAAAACACAATTGTATTATGGTCTAATGTTCTTTTTTCTCTGGCACAAACCTCGCATATAGCTTTTTTATTCTTCACTTCCTGATACTTAACTGGTAAAATTTTTACATCAATATATCTACAGCTTTTTGAATTATGATATTTGATTCCTGTCCTGGTAATATATACAATATTCTCTTCCTCCTCTTTCTCTCCTGACCTGTTGAGTCTGGCTTTAAAATTACCATCCCCTGTATAGGCTCTGACCTTTACCTCCTGTTTAACGAAAAACGGCTTAAGCACTTTATTCATTAATGGAATTTCAATTTCATATATAGCCACAAGCTTAATATCATCTTTAACAATAAATTCCGATTTTGAATAATTAATACCTTTTTTCCCATTAACAATTCCCCACTGTTCGAATTCCTCCTCCTTAATACTATTATTCATCATAGCCCTGGCAATACTTGCTCCTGCATAATCTTTTACAAGTTGCATAGCTTTGTCTTTTCCCACTTGAAAAATCAAGCCCTCTGAATCCTCTGTTGTTTGCTTAATAAAGTCAATAATTTCTAGCAAAGCATTTGCTGATTGTATGGTTTTTTGAGAAATTAATCCTTTCTGTTGATTTTTTTCATCACTAAGCTGGATTATTTTTTCACTAAAAGCTGTATTTGCATTTGTTTGTTTTTTCTTATCTTTTATTCCTAGCCCTTCCTCCCTTTTATTATCTGTATCATTATTTATTTGAAACTCAACTAGCCCCGCTATTAAATCCCATTCTTTTAACGCATTATCCTTTGATTGATAATCAATGTCTATCACATCGCACAAAAACCCTTCAATTTCATCTAATACACCAAGATATGTAATCGCATAGGCACCTGTTGACATCTGCCTTGCAACCTCTGTCATTGCTGCTTCAATTTTTTCTTCTATATAGATTATCTTTATTAAAAAGCTAGCAGCAAACAACGCAAATAAAAATATAGGCAGTACTATTGCCGCTTCAATAGAAAGTGACCCTCTCGTTTTTCCTTTTATTTTAATTTTAAATCGTTTTAAGGAATCAGCACTATATAAAATTATATTTTTGTATATTCTTTTCATACTAATAATTACCATCCTAATAAGAAAGAATAAGCTTATTAGTAAGCCTATACTCATTATTATTTTTTAGCTTTTGAGGCATAAAGGGCAATGAAAAAAATAGATATTTTATATGTCCTTCGGATTTAACCTCAAGAGCGGAGGATAGCTCAGATAAATAAATATCTTCACCTCTTTCTTTTTCAATATTCAGTTGTGCTAAATCAAGTATTCTTAAAAGCTTTTCTTCTTCTCCTGCTATACCTGCTAACAATAGTATCTTTAAATACTCGTGATAGGACAATGACGGTGTATATTCTTTTTTAGTATCCTCTGTTACTGTGTTCTTAATTTTTCCAAAAATATCCGTAGAAAAGCTATCTCCATCCTTAAAAACGGGAACACTCTTATTGTTTAACAACAATTTGATATCCTCTGCTGATTCTATAGCTGCCCAAGCAAGTGTTAATAAGGCAATTATAACAATGCTTCCAATCCCAAGACTCCACCATCCTGCCATTGAATTTGCCATATTAGTTATTATATTCATTTTGTCATTATCCATCAAAATAGATAGGCTGTTCATCGCAACTCTTATTGAAAAAATTATTCCAAGTACCCCTGCCAGATTCATTTCATCGACTGGGTTACCTAGCAATATATATTCTATTTCATACTTTAATTTATGCTCTGACTTAGAGAACCCTGCCAAAGTCATGTCTTCTTCTTCAGCACTGCACGCATCTCTAAACATTCCTGCTATATACTCGTTGACATATATTTCATTTCTTAGCTCGCATAAACCTTGCTCAATAGCATCTGAAATACCCGTTAGCTTTTTTAAAATTTTTGAATTTTCCTCAATACTTATATTCTCTAATTTACTTGTCTCTTGCTTTAAAGATTTAATAGCATTTGATGGCAATCGCTCTTTATCAATAAGCAGTCCCTCTTTTTCAGTTAAAAACGAGGGCAAAATTGATTCTGCATTTGCTATTACAGTATCAAGAAGAAGACTATCATCTTTATTTACTGAAGGATATTTAAAATACAATTTTCTGCTGTATCCATTCATTTTTTCCTCAATAATATCTATCTCTTTGCAAGCAGTATTAATCAAAATCGCCTTTTCCTCTTTATAGTTTTCCTTGAAAGTCTTAGAAAAATATGTAAAAAATTGATTTCTGTTATTTTTTTCTACAATATTAGTAAACCAATTTGAGTAAATTCCCTGCCTGAAAGCATATAAGCATTCAATATTTTTTGAAACACTGCTTAATACCTCTTCATTATTGGTAATAGTCTGCTTCATTTTTAAGATGTCGTTAACCATTTCCATTTCCCCTGAACTATTTATTGCTAGTAATTTCTCGTATTCTACAATTTCCTTTGCAACCTCAGTACATGCCTGCTGAACATATTTGCCTTCTTTGTTTTCTAACTCTAACTTAAACATATCAATCTTATCAGCAATAATTTTTGATTTTTCTTCAATCAATTCAATCTCTTTTACAGCTTCAGCAGCAATACTTTTATAACTCATCTCAAGATTGCTTCCATCCTTATATAATAATTGCAGCTCAGGCAGAAATGTCTTGTAAATCCATCCATCCATTTCTTCAAAGCTGATAATCTCAATAAGCATTTCCTTTTCAAGTGTTTTTATTTCATTTTTTCTCTTGGATATCTTTTTCTTAATGCTTCTTGATTTTTCTGTATAGCTTTCGCTTTCTCTAGATAATCCTGCCAGTCTTTTTTTTAGCTCAGTAATATCTTTCTGCGCTTCGATTATTTTAAGATATTTAAAATACCCTGCTCTTATGCAATCCTCCTGATCTGATAAACATTTTTTGTATTTATTGATATCTCTGTCTAAATCCCATATATTATTATTAAGCTGCTCTCTAAGAGCAGTATCCGGTATTTCATTTTCGTGGTAGAGTTTAACCTCTTTGCCTTCTACGAAAATCTTCTTCAAATACCTTTCATAAAGCTTTGCCTTATTATTTTTTAATTGGAGTAAGCTTTTCTGATCATTTATAATAATTCCTTCGATATACCCTTGTAATTTGATAAAACAATCTTCAATACCATCTATTTCAGAAACTATCTTGTTTTTATTATCAATTATTTCTGAAGTTTTTGCCCCTTTCGCAAAGATTTCATACTTATCCAGAAACGGTTCAATCGCTAGAAACGGAGCTCTTAGCTTCATATATTCTAATATTTGCAGTTTTATATAGGTTGGATTGTTTATCGTATAGGTTTTGATTAAACTTACACTCTGCGTATCATGATTAGTAAGAGAACTGTTGGCAGGTTTCATATACTCAAGTATTTCCTGCTCTGTTGCAGAAATATCCGTAAAATCTCTTCCGAATATTCCATATTGATTTTGAAGTTGAGAATTATATGCCCCCAGCATAGAATGAGCCCCAATTAATAACCGTCGCTCTGCCTGACCTTTTGCAATCTGAATTCTTGTAAAATCTATTATGGTACACGTAAATACAATTAGTATCATAAAAATACTACATAAGAAAATAGAAACCGAAGCCTTTTCTTTATTTTTCATATAATCCCCCCAGATTTGAAAAACAGAGTTTTCTTTTTCTTTAATTATAAATAAATACTTTTTCAGTTGTCCATTCTTTTTTATCGTATAATTTCTTTGTTTTTTATGCCTATTTTTAGTATTTTGACATAATATCCATATAAATAAGCTGTTTCTTAACAAATTGAATTTTACTTCTATTAAAAGAAGCTGTTACCTCTCTAATCAAGGCAACAGCTTTTATAAAAACCATTTAATATATTGGGTAAAAACATGTAATATTAGCATATACTTCTATAATATAGCCATTTAAAAATAAAAATTTCAGAATATCTTTATTTTTGTATTTTGTGAAAACAAAATTTGTACCCTTAAATTCCATGGTCTGGCTTTCCCATGTTTTTTCCCATTGTGACATTTCATCAATTGACATCAAATACTTATCTGCCTGAAATTCCTTATTAATATAAGTTATATAACCATATTCACAATAAGGTATTAATTGCTTATAAATACTTTCTCCTCCAGCAACAAAAATGTCTTCGGAGTTATATTGCTTAAGTCTTTCAAACAACTCAGAAAGGCTATGCACTACAATAGCTTCATTATTACTATAGTCCGTTTTTGTTGTAATTACAATTGTAGTTCTGCCTGGCAAGGGTTTCTTGTTCGGTAGACTTTCTAAGGTTTCTCTTCCCATAACAAGAATTTTTCCCCAAGTTGTATTTTTGAAGAACTTTAAATCCTCAGGCAAATGTATCAACAGATTGTTTTTATTGCCTATTCCATTATTTTTATCAAGCGCTACAATAAAGTTCATTATACTTCACCACCTGTTTAGTACTTCTAGCAAGCTATATGGCAACTGGAATTTTTTTAATCTGCTGGCCCGTCTGATATCCTTCCAATTGAAAATCTTCAACCTTAAAATCATAAAAATCCTTGACATTTGAGTTGATTATAAGCCTTGGCGCAGGATAAGCCTCTCTCTTGATAAGCTCCTTTATTATTGGAATATGTCTGTCATATATATGAGCATCTGCAATTACATGAACCAATTCTCCAGCCTCAAGACCTGAAACCTGGGCAAACATATGAATTAACACCGCATATTGAACAACGTTCCAATTATTAGCGACCAAAACATCGTTAGACCTTTGATTAAGTATTCCGCAAAGTTTATTTCCTGAAACATTAAATGTCATGCTATAAGCACAAGGGTATAAATTCATCTCATTAAGATCCTCATGATTATAAATATTTGTTATTATTCTTCTGCTAGAAGGATTATTTTTTAAATCAAATAAAACCCTGTCAACCTGATCAAATAGACCTTCCTTATATTTGTGCTTTATTGAAAGCTGATATCCATAAGCCTTGCCAATTGAACCATTCTCATCCGCCCAGCTGTCCCATATATGGCTATTAAGCTGATTAATATTATTCGATTTCTTTTGCCATATCCAAAGAATTTCATCAATTGCGGCCTTTAAGTTTGTAGGTCTGAGTGTTAGAATCGGGAACTCCTTGCTCAAATCATACCTATTAACAACTGCAAACTTTTTAATGGTATGTGCTTCTGCCCCGTCTTCCCATCTTGGCCTTACCTTTTCTCCTTCGGAGCTAAAGCCTTCATCAATAATATCCTTGCACATTTCTATAAAAATCTTATCTGCTATTGCCATTGCTATGCCTCTTTTTCTTCTGCATATTTTCTAATATTAGATAACCCCGAATACTTATCCACCTTATCATTGCTAACAACAATTAAGGTTGGTGCAGTTCTAACATCATATTTTTCAGTTAGATGCA
The DNA here is from genome assembly GCA_002381865.1 of Clostridiales bacterium UBA4080. Lineage (GTDB taxonomy): Bacteria > Bacillota > Clostridia > Lachnospirales > Vallitaleaceae > UBA4080. The sequence continues at coordinate 8,367 of DFYO01000010.1, forward strand.
AATGCTCTTCAGCATCTAAAACCTCAATATACATATCCTTATTCAAATATTCCTTTGCCACATGGCAATTAGGACAGGTTTTAGTAGTAAATAAAAGCTTCTTTGTATCTGATTCAATAGCATTATATTCTGTTTTGTCCTCTGCAACAATAATATCTTCAATTTTTATTCTTTTATATTCAGTCTTAGCAGGCTCATAGGTTTTTCTTTCTTTAAACTCCTGAGTTTTGCCATCGTTCCAATGTCCTACCGGTCTGTAATATCCTGTAATTCTTGAATAAACCTCGGTTGTTTCATTACAAACTGGGCATAATTTCTGCTCACCCTCTAAATATCCATGATTCTTACAAATTGAATACGTAGGTGATATTGTATAATATGGCAGCTGATAGTTTTCAGCTATAACCTTTACTAGCTTAGCTGCAGCCCTCCAATCAGAAACCTTTTCTCCTAAAAATGCATGAAACACAGTGCCCGAAGTATATCTGGTTTGGAATGGATCTTGCAAATCCAATGCTTCAAAAATGTCACTTGTATAATCTACAGGAAGATTTGAGCTATTTGTATAATAAGGTGTTCCATCTCCGCCTGCAGTCAAAATCTCTGGCCAATGCTTTTTATCATGCTTAGCTAATCTGAAGCTTGTCGATTCTGCTGGTGTTGCTTCAAGATTGTATAAGTCCCCAAACTGAACCTGATAATCTGCAAGTCTTTCTCTCATATGATCAATTACTTCAAGCCCAAATTCTCGTGCCTCTTGATTTGTTAGATCCTTCCTAATCCAAGCTGCATTCAGAGCCGCCTCATTCATACCCACTAAACCTATTGTTGAAAAATGGTTATCAAAGGTTCCTAAATATCTTTTTGTATAAGGATACAATCCTTCTCTTAAGAGTTTATCTATTACCTGTCTTTTAATTTTTAGTGAACGCGCACTAATATCCATCATTCTATTTAATCTTTTATAAAACTCTTCCTTGTTTGCTGATAAGAAAGCAATCCTAGGAAGATTAATTGTTACAACCCCTACCGAACCTGTACTTTCTCCTGAGCCAAAAAATCCGCCTTGTTTTTTTCTAAGCTCTCTTAAGTCTAATCTTAATCTACAGCACATACTTCTAATGTCACTAGGCTCCATATCTGAATTAACATAATTTGAAAAATAAGGTGTTCCATATTTTGCTGTCATCTCAAATAGCAGTTTGTTGTTTTCTGTTTCATCCCAATCAAATTCTCTTGTTATTGAGTATGTTGGAATAGGGTATTGAAAGCCTCTACCATTGGCATCTCCTTCAATCATAATTTCAATAAAAGCTTTGTTAATCAAATCCATTTCAAGCTGACAATCCTTATACTTGAAATCCATTTCCTTGCCCCCTACAAGAGCCGGAAGCTCTGCAAGGTCTGAAGGAACTTTCCAATCAAGCGTTATATTAGAAAAAGGACTTTGAGTTCCCCATCTGCTCGGTGTATTAACTCCAAAAACAAAAGATTGAATACACTGCTTAACCTCTTTATAGCTTAAACTATCTACCTTAACAAATGGTGCTAAATATGTGTCAAAGGAGGAAAACGCCTGAGCTCCTGCCCATTCATTTTGCATAATACCCAAAAAATTCACCATCTGGTTACATAATGTTGAAAGATGTCCGGCTGGTGCTGATGTAATCTTTCCAGGTATTCCGCCAAGGCCATCTTGTATTAATTGCTTAAGCGACCATCCGGCACAATAACCTGTTAGCATTGATAAATCGTGAATATGAATGTCTGCGTTTCGATGTGCATTACTGATTTCATCATCATATACCTCAGACAGCCAATAATTTGCTGTAACTGCTCCTGAGTTGTGAAGAATCAATCCTCCCACTGAATAAGTTACTGTTGAGTTTTCTTTAACTCTCCAGTCCTCTGCATTAACATAATTATCAACAATTTCTTTGTAATCTACTATTGTTGACTTCATATTCCTAATCTTTTCTCTTTGCTTCCTATATAGAATATATGCCTTTGCAACATCTGTATATCCTGTCTGTTCCAATGTTTTTTCAACACTATCCTGTATCTCTTCTACTGAAATCTTCCCGTCCTTAATCTTTGTTTGAAAATCAGCTGTAACTCTCAAAACAAGTATGTCCATTATCTCATCGGTGTAATTTTTTTCTGTCGCTTCAAATGCTTTAATCAAGGCATCCTTAATCTTTTGTAAATTGAAGTCTGCTTCTGCCCCATCTCTTTTTAATACGTTGAACATTTCACTTTCTCCTTCCGGTATCCAAAATAATTTTCAATAAATATACTATAACATAAGCCGCCACCTCAGTCAATGAAAAAACACCATATAATGTGTTGTTTTCACAAGACTACCACAATATATAGTGTTTATGCTATTCTTTCGATTTTCTAGCTTTTTTGCTATTCTTTAAGCTTATACTTGCTTGCAATTACGTTATCTACGTATGCTTCTACGTAAGTGCCTTCATTTTCATAACGCTCTATAATAATCTGCCCATATGTTCTAATTGCAGATAGTATATTCCCATCCTGATATGGTATTATTTTTTTTATCAGAATTTTATCCTCCAATAGCTTTTGTTCAATAATGCCCAGCATTTCCTCAAAATTTTCTTTATTCTTTGCTGAGATATTAATACTCTTAAAAGCTTTCAAATCCTTTAAGCATAAATCAGCTCCCTCTTTATCAATTTTATTAAACACAGTAAGTACTGGCTTATCTCCTGCTCCAAGTTTTTCCAGTGTTTCATATACTACCTCAATATGCTTATTAGCCTGAGGATTTGAGCAGTCCACAACATGGATTAATAAATCTGAAAATGCAGCCTCTTCCAAGGTTGACTTAAATGCCTGAATCAGATGGTGGGGAAGCTTCCTTACAAATCCTACCGTATCTGTTAACATAACCTCTTTGCCCTCGGGCAAGCACAAATTTCTAGTTGTTGGATCTAAGGTTGCAAAAAGCTTATCTGCCTGAAGTACACCCGCATTTGTTAGCTGATTCAAAACTGTTGACTTTCCAGCATTGGTATATCCTACAATAGCTAACACTGGCTTGCCAATTCTTTTTCTTCCTTCTCTTATTAGCTCTCTGTGCTTTTTAACTTCTTCTAATTCATTTTTCAAAAATGAAATTCTATCCCTAACGTATCTTCTGTCCATTTCTAGTTTCTTCTCACCTGGACCTCTTGTTCCAATTCCACCACCCAGCTTCGAAAGACTTGCGCCAAGTCCAGCAAGCCTAGATAATGAATATTTTAGCTGTGCAAGCTCAACCTGGATTTTGCCCTCTCTTGTATGTGCATGCTTTGCAAAAATATCTAATATCAGAATCGTTCTGTCAATTACCTTTGCATCAAGTTCAAATTCGAGATTCTTAAGCTGTGCAGGAGAAAGCTCATCATCACAAATAATACCCGTTGCACCCAATTCATAAATCAGATTTTTTAGCTCCTCAATTTTACCCTTTCCAATATAGGTTCCCGGATGAACTCTTTCCCTGTTTTGAATTACTGAGCCAATAGTAATTGCCCCTGCTGTTTTAGCTAATGCTTCTAGTTCAACTAAGGATGCTTTTGTTTCCTCCTCTTGTCTTTGCATTGCAACTCCGACTAATATGACTCTTTCTTCTATCTCTCTTCTAATTTCTTCACTCATAGCACACATTTCCTTTCTCAAGCTTAACTCAATTTATAGCAGGCTTTTATACTAAATATTGTTGACACTATGACTTATTCAATATAATATACCTATATAAGTGAGGTGTATTATATGAAAAACAATTTTTACAAAAGACTTGCTGCAATTTTTTTACTTATATTTTTTGTTTCTTTATTAGTGCTTACCATATTTTTTGGATTAAAGGGAAACTCCAATGCTGCTATTTCTTTATTGGTATTTAATGGTTTTTTTACTGTTGTAGTTTATTTTCTTCTTCAGTTTACTCGCCTTCTACAATCCAATAACGAAACCTTTGATAATCATAACGTCTCTGATATACCAGACAGCACAAATACTGATTCATCTAACAAGAATAGCGTTCGTTGAACGCGTTTCTCGTAGAATAGGAAAGTATGGTCTCTTGCAAGCAATACGAACTTTCCTATTCTAGGACAAAGGGGAAAACAACTAATTTTCCTCTTTTTTTATGCTCTCTAACCAGTTTTTTAGTTTCATTTCATAGCCCTGATTTGTCAAATTATAATACTTCTTATCCTTTAATTCCTTTGGAAGATAGTATTGCTTAACATAATGATTGTCAAAATCATGAGGATATCTATATCCTATCCCATTCCCCAAGCTTTCAGCCCCTTTATAATGAGCATCCTTAAGATACGAAGGAATTTCCTTTATGCCTATATCCTTAACATCTCTAAGCGCTTCATCTATAGCAAGATATGCCGCATTACTCTTAGGTGCACATGCTATATAAGCTACTGCCTGTGCAAGTATAATTCTCCCCTCAGGCATACCGATAAACTCTATTGCTCTAGCAGCATCCACTGCAACCTGTAATGCTCTTGGGTCTGCATTTCCAACGTCCTCTGATGCACATATAACAATTCTTCTTGCAATAAACTTAGGGTCTTCACCCGCATAAATCATCCTTGCTAAATAATAAATAGCTGCATCTGGATCAGAGCCTCTCATGCTTTTTATAAATGCAGATATAACATCATAATGGCTATCACCTGTTTTATCATAATTGACTGCTCTTTTTTGGATACATTCCTTTGCAACCTCTAAATCAATTACTACCTGCCCGCAATCATTGGGCTGGGTAGTCAAAACACCTAATTCAATTGCATTTAAAGCTGATCTGGCATCTCCATTTGCCATATCCGAAAGAAACTCAAGTGCAATGTCATCTATTTTCGGATTTTTGTTTTTTAACAGATGGTCTTTTTCTAAAGCTCTCTTTATTAGCAGGCCAATCTCTTTTTTTTCTAAAGGGTTTAGCTGGAATATCCTCGACCTTGAAACCAATGCTCTGTTTACTTCAAAATAAGGGTTTTCTGTGGTTGCTCCAATTAATATTACTGTTCCATCTTCAACGTGTGGCAGCAATGCATCCTGCTGTGCCTTATTAAACCTATGAATTTCATCAATAAACAGAATTGTTCTTTTCATTGATGTTCCTAATAACTCCTTTGCTTGCTGAACAACCTCCTGAATATCCTTTTTCCCTGCAATTGTTGCATTAATTTGTACAAAGGTTGATTTTGTTGTATTTGCAATTACCTTTGCTAAGGTTGTTTTACCCGTTCCCGGTGGTCCGTATAATATTATAGAGCCAAGCTGATCTGCAGCAATTGCTCTGTATAACAGCTTATCCTTACCCAGAATGTGAGTTTGTCCTACAAATTCATCCAACGTATCAGGCCTCATTCTAGCTGCTAACGGTGCCTCTTTTTCAAGGGTTCTCTCTCTGAGAATTGTCATTATATCCATAACCGCTCCTTAGTAAAAAATACTATTTGTGTTATTATACCACATTTTATTATTCCAGTTTGATTTTTAGCTTGTTTTTCTTTATAATGATACTTGTAAAATACTATCTATGTATAGTTTTTATGTAAACCTATTAATCATTTTTTATATAAAGGTGTTAATATATGATTGAACTATCATTAAAATATATACGAGAAATATCCCACGATTTATCCTTTAAAAGAGGTGTCCAATACTACCAAAATGGTTGTGTAAGCTCTCTGACTCCTTTGGATACAAAGATTCATTCTGTTGTAAGGGGAAATATCGATTACAATGTCGAGCTCACCTTCAATCTTGAGCATGGTAATTTAACTGCCTTTACCTGTGATTGTCCAGCCTTTAATCAGTATTCCGGGGCATGCAAACACATTGTTGCTTCTTTATTAAAAATTCTTTATACCAAAGAAAAACTAAGCGAAATCCTCAGAGCACAGAATAACCAATCGATAATTGATGAATTTTCAGGCGTTTTAAAAAACCATATATATCCTTCTGCCTTTAAACAGAAAATTTATCTTGAGGTTATTTTTGAGTTGAGTAAAAATACATATCCTTGTCTTTCACTGAAAATTGGAATTGATAAATATTATATTGTCAAGGACATAGCTGCTTTTATAGATGCTGCTGAAAAACAAAATGAATTGGTTTTTGGTAAAGGATTTGTTTTTTCTCCTAAAAAACAAGCATTTGATATGTATTCGCAAAAAATATATGATTTTATATTGAATGTTTTGCATAAAGGCAAAAACAATTCAACTGAAAGCAGTTCTGAAAACACTAGTTTAATAAGCAACTGCCTAGCTATCCCTGATTCTTCAATCTCTGAATTATTAAATATCATTAACAATAACAGTTTTTCTCTTAAATACAAAGGAATTCTTGCAAAAACAAACATAATTCACTCTCTTCCTTATATTAGCTTTAAAATTTCTCAGGAGGCTGATTATATAATTTCGCCCCGTGGAAAGCTTGACTTTTTTCCATTAACAAATGATTACGAATATATCTTTTTAGACTCGTATATTTATCATCTTTCAGCAAAGGAAAGGAAGATTTTTTCTCTCGTAGCAAAGCATTTTAATGATTTTTCTGCAAATCTTATTATAGAAAAAGATCATTCAGCTGAACTGTCTGATATAATTTTGCCTGTATTAAGCAACTTAGGTTCTTTTGAATATAACCATCCTCTTGAAAAAAACATAATAGTAAAGCCCTTAAAGGCTATTATTCATTTAGATAAATATAAAAATACAATAAAGGGCAGCTTGCATTTTACATATGGAGATTATAATTTTTATATCTTTCCTCAAAAACCCTCCAATCTTTCTGAGGATAAAATAGTATTCCGAGACCTAAAAAAAGAGCAAACCATCTTACAAATACTTAGCCACCCTATAATAAAGCCTGATTCTTCAAATACTCATTTTACTTTATCTGAACAAGATGATTTGTATGAGTTTATTTATGTTTTATTACCAAAGCTCCAAGAGGTTGCTGAGGTTTTTTATTCGGAAGACTTTAAGAATATTCGAATTAAGGAAGTTGCAGGCGTTAAAACTTCAATTAAACTAAACCCTGTATCAGATATGCTGGAATTTTCTTTTTCTGTAGAAGGTATAGATAAAAAAGAGCTTCCTGGAATCCTAAATGCAGTTGTAGAAAACAAAAAATATTACCGTCTGAAAGATGGCAGCTTTTTAAAGCTCGAAAACGCAGATGAGTTAAATAATCTTTCAGATATTCTTCATCAGCTTAATATAAAGAACAAACTCGCTTCAAGCGAAAGTGTTGTTCTTCCAAAATACAGAACACTTTTTGTCGATCAGCTTTTATCAACCAGCTCCTTAACCACTCAAACAGATGATAATCTGAAAGCCTTAATCTCTGATATAAAATCTCCTGATTCCAATATTTTTTCAGTCCCTAAATCTTTATCCTCAACTCTTAGGATTTATCAAAAAACCGGCTTTCAATGGTTAAAGCAGCTTTCAAAATATGGTTTCGGAGGAATTTTAGCTGATGATATGGGTCTTGGCAAAACTATTCAAGCAATAACACTATTAGCTTCACTTCCAAATTCAGCTAAGTCAATTGTAATTGCCCCCACATCTCTAGTATATAATTGGGAGGATGAGTTTAACCGTTTTGCACCCGAACTAAATGTTCTAGTTATTTCAGGAGATAAAAAGCAAAGAGCTCTCCTTCATAATAAAATTAACTCTTCGCAAGTTATTATTACCTCTTATGGTTTATTAAAAAGAGATATAGAATTATACACTCCTATAAACTTTTCATATTGCTTTATCGATGAGGCTCAGCATATTAAAAACCCCTCCTCACTAAATGCAAAAGCTGTAAAGTTGGTCAACGCAAAAACCCGTATTGCCTTAACTGGAACTCCTATCGAGAATTCATTGTCTGAGCTTTGGTCGATTTTTGATTTTATTATGCCTGGCTATTTATACTCTCATTCAAAATTTTCAAAAACCTTTGAAAAACCAATTATTAAATCACAGGATACTCAAGCTCTTATTAATCTTAATCTTCAAATCCAGCCTTTTATCCTTAGACGTCTAAAATCAGATGTATTGAAAGAGCTTCCGCCAAAGATTGAGACCAAGATACCTACTGAGCTTTCAGACAAGCAAAAAAAACTTTATTATGCTTATCTTGATAAAACAAAACAAGATCTGCTTCATGAAATAGATCAAAACGGCTTTGAAAAAAGCAAGCTGAAAATTTTTTCAGTACTAACTCGACTGCGCCAAATATGCTGTCATCCAGCATTATTTGATAAAGCTTATTCTGGAACAAGCGGAAAGCTTGATTTGCTTGAGGAAATCATTTTAGATTCACTCTCAAGCAAGCATAGAGCTTTAGTATTTTCTCAGTTTACTTCAATGCTCAAACTAATAATACCTGTTCTGGAAAAAAACAATATTACTTATTTTTATCTTGATGGCTCTACTGATTCTAAAGAAAGACGTAATATGGTCAAAGCCTTTAATAATGGAGAGCGTGATATTTTCCTTATTTCTTTAAAGGCAGGCGGAACCGGGCTCAATTTAACTGGTGCTGATATGGTTATTCATTATGATCCTTGGTGGAATCCTGCGGTTGAAGATCAGGCAACTGACAGAGCCTATAGAATTGGACAAAACCGTTCTGTGCAGGTAATGCGTTTGATAACTCAGGGAACCATCGAAGAAAAAATATATAAGCTCCAAGAAAAAAAGAAAACCCTTATTGATTCGATAATTAAGCCTGGAGAAACTTTTATCAGCAAACTATCGGAAAATGAAATAAGAGAGCTGTTATCATAACAGCTCTCTTTTTAATCCCTTAAAAATCATAAATCTCCTATAAGCAGTATTGAAAATTTACAGCTCATAGCTGGTAATAATTTCTCCATAAAATATGGTGTGAAAATCTCCAGTTTCATAATAGCTTTGATTTATAGTGTCAATCATATCCTCAGCCTCGACTAGCTTTTTAGCAAGTACCTTGCACTCGTAGTATCTTTTGCAGCCTCCAATAACAGGAACGTCTACCTTCCTGCCATTTAAGATATGAAGATTGCATTCCTTAAGCTTATCTTGATTTCTTCCAGAGTTTGCACCACAATACGCTAGTGCTTGTTTAAAGTCCTGTCTTATGGGAATACTTAAAGTGAATTCTTTTTCTAGTCCTAAAAAATCATAAGTATGTCTTGAGCTTCTTATCATAATTTGAAATACTGGCTTATTCCACATTACACCTATTGTTCCCCAGCCTATTGTCATTGTATTAACTTCTTGCTCGTTTTTAGTTGTTAAAAACACTCCTTTTGGAAATTGCTCCATAATTTCATTTAAATCATCCCAAAATGCTACCTCTTTGATAATAAACACCTCCTTATTTATTTTTGCAGTATTTTCACTACAACTTGTTTTATTTCTTCTTTTTTACATTCCATATTGTGTATTACCTCTGCGTTTAATATTTCTTGAATTGCAGGAGGTATATCCACATTTGAGACCTCTTTAAGCTTTTTAATCAGCTCAAAATCAGTATATCGATCATACTCTTGATCTATTGCCAGCATAACACTCCTCGTAAACTTATAAGGGCTAGCAGTTGATGCAATAATAGTTTTTGTAGTGTCATTTGCTTGCTCTTTATATTTGTCATAAACAGCCTTTCCAACCGCTGTATGTGTGTCAATCAGATAATCACTTTCTTCATAGACCTTTTTAATTGTATCCATTGTTTCCTGATCACTCGCATATCCACCAACAAAATCCTCAAGGCCTTTTTTCATCTTTTCTGAAATTGTATATTCTCCGTTTTCTGAAAGCTCCTTCATCAATCTAGCTGTTTCAATTGTGTCACTGCCAGTCAACAGATAAATTAGTCTTTCTAGATTGCTTGAAATCAAAATATCCATTGATGGAGAAATCGTTAGTTCAAAATCTCTTTTTCTATTATAGGTTCCTGAGCTGATAAAATCATACAGGACTTTGTTAGTATTTGAAGCACAAATAAGCTTTCCAATTGGCAGTCCCATTTCCTTTGCATAATAGGCAGCAAGAATATTTCCAAAGTTGCCGGTAGGAACAACAACATTCATATTGTCCCCAATGCCGATTTCTTTTTTATTGACTAGTGAAGAATATGCATAAAAATAATACACGATTTGTGGCACTAGCCTTCCAATATTAATTGAATTTGCAGAAGAAAACTGATATCCTTCCTTATTAATCTGCTTGTTAAATTCAATATCATTAAATATCTCCTTAACTGCATTTTGAGCATCATCAAAATTTCCTTCAATTCCTACAACTGCAGTATTATTACCTTTTTGAGTCACCATCTGGTGTTTTTGAATCGGACTTACTCCATCCTTAGGATAAAACACTATAATTTTTGTTCCTTCAACATCTGCAAATCCAGCTAAAGCAGCTTTACCAGTATCCCCTGAGGTAGCTGTAAGTATTACAACTTCATTATTAATACTCTGTTTTTTAAGAGAAGTTATCATAAAATAAGGTAAAATTGATAAAGCCATATCTTTAAATGCAATAGTTGCTCCATGAAATAATTCCAAGTAAAAATCTTCTCCCTTTTTAACTAGCGGAGCAATTTCCTTTGTATCAAATTTATCGTCATATGCAGAATCAATACAATACCTAAGCTCTTGATCAGTAAAATCGCTTAAATATTCCTTCATAATCTCATATGCAAGAGTTTTATAATCCATACTACAAAGCTTTTCCAAATCAGTGCTAATTCTAGGAATATAACTTGGCACAAAAAGCCCTCCGTCATTTGCAAGTCCTTTTACAATAGCCAGTGAGGCATCTATGTTTTTTTCTTTTCCTCTTGTACTGTTATATAAAATTTGAGCCATTATTAAACCTTCCTTTTCATAATCATAATTGTTTATATTTTATCATATATCAAAAAAGTATACAAGCTAGATCCCTCATCTGCTTATTTAAGAACAAAGTGTCTGACAAGTCAGACACTACGCGCCCGAGCGGTTTGCGAAGCAATACCTTCTTATCCGCGAGGTGCGCATCTTTGGCACGCAGTGCCTTTTTTGTTTCATAGGAAAGATACTTTTACACATTACCATAGCAAGGTCTTTCCTATGAAACAAGAATAGCGTTC
>DFYO01000017.1 GCA_002381865.1 Clostridiales bacterium UBA4080
TAACGAGGCGAAGCCTCTTTGTTCTAGAATATTATTATTTTTCTTTCTTTATCAAATCTGTAAAGGAAAAACATAGAAAATTATAAAATAAGTAAGTATTAAATTGAATTAGTAATAAAAAATGATGGTGTAAATAAAATCTTTAAAATAAAAAGCAGGAAGACTACTAAGAAAAGAAAACATTGAAAGAACCAAAAAAAGCTTGACAAATAGAAGGCATGTACATATAATAAATAACAGAGCGGTTATGCAAAGACGCATAATATTTTATAATACTGGCAAAGTGGTCTGTATATTTCGGGAACCCGAGGTGTATGGGCTTTTTTTTGTATTAAGTCATTAATTATAATTTAAAAAGTTGCATATCCATATATGTAGGTGTTTTATTCCTGAAAATGCTGACAAATTAACTATCTATAAAATGATTTTAAGATATAGAGTATACAGTATAAAAGCAAAATTGATATAAACTAATAGTTTATATAAATAGTTTTAAGTAGTATTCCTTATCCAAAAAAAGAAAATAGTCTTTGGCTATTTTCTTTTTTTGTCTAATTTTTTATAAAAAACAAATCAAGAAGAGTCGATGCTTAAAAAAACATAATTATTAGTTGATTATAAGCATTGTCGATACTTTTCATAATATATAATTATTGATTCATATATAAGTATTCATACAGAAAGAAAGCGCAATATAATACTATCTTTTATCAAGTTGTTCATAATTTTAAGAATACAAAGCTTAGGAGACATAATTTCTATTCACTTAAAAACATTGAATAAATAGTAAATTAAAGTATAATAATAATAGGTTATATTATATTAGTATTTTGCGTAAAAGCTGCAAAAGAAAAATTTTGTTGATTTTTTGTATAGACGTAAATTCAATAAATATATCAATGATTATGGAGGTGTTTTATTTGTCTAAGAGTGACATACGAGTAGGAAGATTATTTAAGTTTGAATCCATGGGAAGTATTTATGCATATGCGGCTATATTTGTATTAATGGCAGCTTTTTTAACTAGCAGCTTTTATATAGTAATAATGAGAGCTGCCTTGCCAGAAGGGATGGCAATATTCTTTAGTTTTCTTAGATTTATTGGGTTTTTTCTGTTAATGGAGATATTTTTTACAAAAGCAAGAGGAGTAAAGCAGGAGTATAAAATTAGGGATTTAATTAATTCTTTAATAATTACAATATCGGTTTGGGTATTTATAATTGGCCTGCATAGCTTGTTTGGACTAATTTCGGCAGCACTATCCCCGCTATTAACAAAGCTTGTTATGGATAGCACTTTTAATGCATTTTTATTGACATCTTTCTATACCTTTTTAGGCTTTGTTGTGGCAGGAGTAATAGCATCCTTTGCTGTTTTGTATTATATTTTGCTGCTTTACAAAAAAAACTATAAGGACATGATGAAAACATATCTTGTGATAATAAAAGCCCTGATAGCTAAGCCGATATTTTTTATAAAGCTTAATGTATTCATAATGCTGCTTTTATTTGCTGGGGCTTATTTGCAAACAGGGTTTGGAGCTTTAACAGCAGTGATAATTCCATATTCATTTTTGCAAATATTTTTACAGGTTGCCTTTAGTGCTGCAGTAAATATGGTTTTACTTAATATGCTTTTTCAAACTGGAAGAATTTTAATATTAGAAAAAAAATCACCAGAAATAATTGCAATAAAAGTTAATAATCCAATTCCTGCAGGTTTACTTGTTGCAATAGTACCGATTGTAGTAGGCTTTGTCTTATTTCCTATTCAGAGTTTAGATGCGCATAATAGAATTACAGATGAAATAAAACAAAGAATTACAACAGGAGATATTTTGACTGAAGCAGGATTAACAGATGAAGCTATATGGGAATATAGTGCTGCACAATCTTTACTTGAAGGCGCAAAGGGATATTATAAAAAAATTATTGGAAATCAAAATGGAGATGCCAAGCTAATTAATGAAGCCGATGCGCTATTTGTATCATCCTTAGATTTGTTTCCAGCTAATAGCTATGTGCCCTTATTTAAAGCTAACCTTTTAAATAATGAAAAAGACAAGGAAGCGGCATTACTAGCATATAAAAAAGCTATTTTAGTAACTAATTTTCAACCGGACAGTATGGTTAGAGGCTATGAGCTAGCAGTTGAGCTTAAGGATAGAAAAAGCTCTTATCAGATGCTTGACTGGATGATAAAAAATGAAGTGTATTCTGAAGGATTTTCAGGTTACACAAAGATGAGTGAGAAAAAGCTAAGCAGCTTAATTAACAAGCTGGAAAAAATTGAAGAAGATTTAGGGCCTAAGCAAGTATACAGGGCTTATTTGTATGCTGAAACAGGTATTTATGATAAGGCAGAAGCTGAATTTAGCAAAATACTTGAGAACTATCCAAAAGATCCAAAGGTTCATTATTATATGTCAAAATTTTACAATATAAGAAGGCAAGAACAAAACAATTACGATAAGGTAATAAGGCATGCGGAGGATTTTGTTAAATATTATAAGCCCAAAAATAATGATGAAGAAATTGAGGCAAAGGTTTTTTTGGCTGAAAGCTATATGACAGTAAATAAACCAAAGGAAGCAATGCTGACTTATCAGGATATTTCCAATAAAAATCCAGAAAATAAAATGCTAGCTAAAAAATATGCATATACACTAATAGTTAATAAGGAACCCCAGAAGGCTCTGGATGTATTACAGAAGCTGGTATATTCGGAGGAAGAGAATATTACAGAAATACTATACTTAAAAGCTATGGCGCTATTAAATCTTGCAAAACATGAAGAATCAATTGCAGTAATAACAGAGCTTGATAAGTATAAGGACCAGTATCCTATAGATTATGATAGATATTTATATACATATTCACTAGCTTATGCAAACTCAGCTACGGACGATACGGTTTTGGAAAAAGCACGAGTGGCAGAAGAAAAGCTTGTATATCCTTATATAATGGCTATGAAGGCCTGGGCAAAAAAAGATAATGCAGCGTCTTATGAATATATGAAAAAGGTTTTGGCCAAGTCAGATAAACTGGGTTTTGCATTTTATGCGCAAGGAATAAATGCATATGAGAACGCAGTAAGAAATAATACAAATGATTATAAGGAAGCAATTGAATATTACGAAAAAGCAGCTAGGTATTTACCAGAGCATGTAGAGCTTTATTTTTCTATGGGACATGCTTATAAAAAGGCAGAAAAATATGAAGATTCATTAAAGGCCTTTAGAAATTGTGTAAGATTATTACCTACGCAGGACCATAGGACGGATTATTTTGGAATAACGGTACATGCGCAGGGAGAAATTTCAACTTTAAAAAGGCTAATTGCTGAAAAGGGGGGAAATTAATATGATAATATTCATAATGCTTTTGATAGGCTGTCTGTTAAATATATTAATTAGCGGTTTTTCAACACTTAGTATTGCTTATGCTATATTTGCAGCACTTCTGCTGGTGCTTAATATTAGCCAGCTAAAAGAGAAAGTCAATAAAATTTATTATAAGAACAAATTCATAAATGCAGTTTCGGCAAGTGTACTAATCTTGTCAATAGCACTCTTGGTTTTTTCATATTTTACTAATCCATACAAAGAGGATATGGAATACTTTAATAAGCTAGAAGCAGCACAAAGATATGCGGAAGATGGTAAAACTGAAAAAGCAACAGCCCTTTGCGAAGAGCTGCTGGAAGAAGACACACAGGATGTTAATGCATTGCTAATTCTTGGGATTATGTATATGGATAATGAAAACTATGAAAAATCACATCAATATCTTATTAATGCATATAATATTGCACCACATGATCCAGATGTACTCTATAATTTGGGACTTAACAGCTATAAGAATGGGAAAGCAGATAATTCATATTCACAATTTGACAAAGCAATTGAATATTATGAAATGTTGCTAAAAATTGATCCAAGACTTTTAAAGCCACATATATATATTGGACAGATTGCAATGGAGCTAGAAAATCTTCAACTAGCAGGACATCATTTTCATCTGGCATACAGACTTGCTCCAGAGGATCCAAGTGCACTTTGGGCCTTGGCAGATTATCAGATTAGAACCTATAGTTATGCAGAAGCAGCCAAAACGGTTGATCAGGCATTATTATTGAAATTAGATAAGGATTCCATAAAAGTATTTGAGGAAATGAAAAGCCAGATTTCCTTAAAGCTGGGAGGTGAGTAATATGAAAAGAGGACTAATTGCTATTGGGCTAAGTCTTATTATTGTAATTAATTGCTTTCAGGGACTTCCGGTTAATGCTGGAGGGTTTGCAGATTTATTTGGAATACAGGATGATACAGGAGGATTTATAACTGATAATGGGATTGATTATGGATTATCCAGTTTATCAGATGCAGGACAGAGCCAGTATTCAGATACTATAAAGGAAGCTATGCGTAAATTTCACTTAAGTGAAAGATTAAGAGAAACAGGAAGATTTCAGCGTTCATCAAGGTATTTTAGAGAACAAACTACACAGTATATAAACAATGCTTCACGTATGGGCAGATATGTCAGATATTTGGGGGGAGCTATGCAGGTTTTAAATGTATATAATACAAGTGTAGACACATATAAGCTTATAACTGAGGACTCAAAGCATACAACCTATGCAGAAAAGGTAGTTGACAAAACGCTTGGGGCAGTGGATGCTGGTATGGGATGGTATGCAATTGGTTTAGGCGCAGTTGCAATTATTTCAGCACCTACAATTGGTGCAGGGGTTGTCGCCGCAGGAGCAGTTACCGGAACAACTTATCTGGTGTCAAAGCTTACGGTGGGAGTCACTAGAATTGCTTTTAATTCTCAGACCTATAGAGATTTTTCAGCGCTTGTTCGGGGAGAAAAAAAGCTGGTTTTTGCACCGTTTGAAAGCCCTAATCGGAAAGAGGGGCTGGCGATAATTGAGGAAGAGCTAGGGTTTGATCTGTATCCGGGATTAAGACGGGAAATACCAGATCCCCAAACGGGAATACCGGTATATAAGCCAAATATCTATTTGTATAGTTCGAATGAAGAAGCATATAAAGCAACGATATTTGTCGAGCCTTCAGAGTGGATTACAGAATCAATACCAGTATATAATCCGTTGACAGGTTGGAAGGCAGAAATAAATAATGGAAGCTTAAATGGCTGTGAAGATTATTTGTTTTACGAAGCAGTCGTTCCAGATAAAGGTTTTGAACTAGAGAAGGGGCACTTAGTTAATTCTGATAGAATGGAAGAAGAATTAAGAAGCTTAATGAAGGATTATGGATTTTCAAAAGCTGAAACAGATGATTTTACGGAGTATTGGATAAAACAATTATCAACAGATACGGATTATGTTTTTTATCCACAAAAAACAGAGATAGTTGAAAGGATTATGCCCATTAATAGCGATATTTCTTTTGATAGCTATTACAGGTTATGGTTTTATATTATTCCGTATAAGCCTGATAGTAATATAAAGTGGATTCAGAAAAAAGATATTGTACCAATAGAAAGAAAGGGTCGCACGCTTATAGAATGGGGTGGGCTGATTAGATAAGAGGATGAAAAAATGAAAAGAGAGCTGGAAGAATATAGCAAAAAAATTTATCCATTTCATATGCCAGGACATAAGCTAGGGAGAATAAATGTTCTTTTGGACACAAATCTTATGAAAATTGACACTACAGAGGTAGAAGGAACAGACAACCTATATTATCCAGAAGGAATTATCTTAGAGGCTCATAAAAGAGTCTCTAAGATATATAATTCAGAGCAAAGCTATTTTTTAGTTAATGGCAGTACAGGAGGAATTTTAGCTGCAATTTCAGCAGCCTGTAGCAGAGGAGATAAGCTATTGATGGCAAGAAATTGTCATAAATCTGTATTTAATGGAGTTATGCTAAATGGAATAGAGCCAGTTTATTTATATCCGGAGTATATTGAAAAATACTCTTTATTAGGAGGAATTAATCCCGAGCAAGTAAGAATTCAACTTGAAAATAATCCGGATATTTCAGCGGTATTTATTACTAGTCCTACCTATGAAGGCTTTGTTTCTGATATAGGGAGTATAGCATCTATTTGTGATGAAAAAGGCAAAATACTTATAGTCGATGAGGCACATGGTGCTCATTTTGGGATGTATGATTATTTTCCAAAATCTTCAATTGAACTTGGAGCAGATATTGTAATTCACAGTATGCACAAAACCTTGCCGGTATTTACTCAAACAGGAATTATCCATATCAATGGAAAGCTTGTAGATAGGGATAGAATTCGACAATATCTTGAGATATATCAAAGCTCAAGTCCTTCTTATGTTTTTATGACAGCAATGGATGAGTGCATAAAAATGCTAGCTGAAAAAGGAAAAGAGCTCTTTGAGGACCTAGAAAAAAACTTAAGGATATTAAGAGAAATAACTAATATAAAGTCGAATATAGGGGTTATAGGAAGAGAAATTGTTGGGAAGTATAGCATTTATGATATTGATTTGTCAAAACTTATATTTGTTGGAAAAAAAACATCAATAAATGGGAAAAAGGCGGAGAATATTCTTAGAAAAAAATTTATGCTTCAGATGGAAATGCCAATGAATAAGGCGTTTTTAGGAATTACTACAATTGCTGACCAAGAGGAGGGGTTTTTAAGGCTTATCAATGCACTAGAAGAACTTGATGGAGCTTTATGGAAAAATATCTGCGAAGAGGCTTTGCCGCTTAATAAAATAACTCAGCAGGAAAAAGAGCTTTTTGACATAATTAAGAACAAAATTTCAATTTTGCCAGAGGAAGCAAGAAATAAAAAATGGGAGAGCATTAGTCTTGAAGATGCAAAAGGAAGAATTGCAGCTGCCAATATATCGGTATATCCGCCAGGTATTCCGCTGTTGGTTATGGGGGAAGTGTTTTCAGAGAGCCTGATTAACTATATTAAAAAAGCTATAGATAACGGTTTTTTTGTAAATGGTATTGAAGAAGGCAATATAAAAGTGGTAAAATAATTATTTGAGAATAGCATATTACAGTTAAATTAATATGTTATTAGTCTTTATTAGTGGTAAAATAAAATTGTACAGAAATTAAAAAAGCTTAAAAAACAGATTTTGCATTGCTAGGAAAAAAGCTTTAGGGGGGTATTATGAACGGAAGGCTTATTATTATTGAGAGTGGAACAGATGGCAGCGGCAAAGCAACACAAACAAAGCTTTTGTGTGAAAAGCTTTCAGGATTAGATATCAAGGTGAAAAAAATAACCTTTCCAAACTATGAAAGTGAATCATCTTCACTTGTCAAAATGTATTTGAGGGGAGAATTTGGAAAAAACCCTAGCGAGGTTAATCCATATGCCGCATCTGCTTTTTATAGTGTTGATAGATTTGCATCCTATAAGATGGATTGGGAAGTGTTTTTAAAGCAAGGAGGAATAGTAATATCTGACAGATATACAACTTCAAATATGGTTCATCAGGCGGCAAAAATTCAAGATGAGCAGGAAAGAGATAGTTACTTGAAATGGCTTTCAGAGTTAGAATATGAGAAGTTTGGATTACCTGTTCCAAGCAGGGTTTTTTTCTTGGATATGCCTCCAGAGATAACTCAAAAGCTAATGGAAAACAGAGCGAATAAAATTACTGGTGAAGCAAAAAAAGACATCCATGAAAGCAATAAGCAGTATTTGCAGGATTCTTACAATAATTCGCTTTATATTGCAAAAAAATATAATTGGGAAATAATTAAATGTGTTGAAAATGGTATAATTAGAACACCACAGGAAATACATGAAGAAATATATACTAAAGTATTAAAGGTAATTGAAGATAGTTTCTAAGGCTATTTTTACGATATTGTTTAAGAAAGCTGGAATTGTAATTAAAGATATTCATTAAGTATATTTTTTATATAGACGATAATATTAATAAGGATGGTATAAAAATATGAAATTGGTTATTACTATAATTCATGATGAAGATTCTCATATGCTGGTTGAAAGGCTTTTCAATGCGGGATTTAGTTCTACTAAGTTGGCTAGTACGGGAGGGCTTTTAAGAACGGGGAATACAACATTGCTGATTGGCGTGGATAAGGAAAAGGTAGACCAGGTTATCGAAATAATAAAAGAAACCTGTCAAACAACAAAAAGGATATCCTTAATCAATCCTCCTACCTCAGCGACACCAGAGGGATATATGCCTTATCCGATTGAAGTTGTTGTAGGCGGAGCTACCTTGTTTGTTGTAGATGTGGACCAATACCTGAAAATATAACCCGACAGGGAATCCCTGTTAATAGGGAGGAATAATAATGGACGTAAAGGTAAATTCAATAAATAATATTCAGCCCGTTGAGGTGGCTCCCAAAAAGGAAGCTGATACAGGTACGGATTTCAAGTTTACTCTTCTTAGCAAAATAGAAGAGGGTGAGCTTCAAACAAAACTGAATACTATGATGCAGGAGATTAATGCTCAAGGAGAAAAGCTCTCCAAGCACATGGACATTAAGGATATGAAAAAGTATCGAGAGCTGATTAAGGATTTTGTAAATGAGGTTGTAACGCATTCACATAAGTTTTCACGAGAAAACTTTTTAGATAAGAGAGGTCGTCACAGAGTTTACGGAATAGTTAAGCTGGTGGATAAAAATGTGGATGATTTGGCACAAGAGCTTCTAAGAGAAGAAAAAAACCATCTTAATATCCTGGGTAAAATTGATGAAATAAGGGGTCTTTTACTTGATCTTGTTATTTAACTACGATTTATGTTAAAAAGATATTATTAAAAATATAAGAGGCTGTTGCACAATAAAATTGTGTAGCAGCTTTTATATTTTTACAACCTGCTGATATTTGAGAAAAGAAGATATTGCTCCCAGCTTAAATTAGTTTTGCGACATTCCATTGATGATTAAGAGAAAAAATGGAAGAACAGCGCTAAGAAAAACTTTTAAATAAAAGCAATAAGCAGTTGATTTATATTATGAATATGTTAAATTAAAGGGAGATATATTATTCCTTGAAGGAGTGTAGAAGATAGTGAATACATTTGATGAAATTATTGGAAATGAATCGGTTAAGCTTCATTTAAAAAATTCAATAAAAATGCAGAAAACCTCCCATGCTTATATTTTTGAAGGTGAAAAGGGTATGGGTAAGAGATTTATGGCAGATAGCTTTGCAAAAGCGCTGCAATGTGAAGCTGGAGAAGAAAACCCATGCAATAAATGCAGCTCTTGTATAGCTGCTGATTCACAAAATCATCCAGATATAATATACGTAAAGCCCACAAATAAAACAGGCTTTGGCGTTGATGATATAAGAGAACAAATTAATACAGATATATTTACAAAACCCTATAAATACAGATATAAAATATATATTGTTGAAGAAGGAGATAAAATGACGGAGCAGGCACAAAATGCTTTGTTAAAAACACTAGAAGAACCTCCTCAATATGGAATAATTATGATTTTAACAGAAAATTTAGATAAGCTGCTTTCTACAATCATTTCTAGATGCGTACATATTGCATTAAAGCCCTTAAAACAATCAGAGGTTAAGGAATACTTGGAAAAAAATCAGGAAATGAATTCATCAAGTGCACATATTTATGCAGCATTATCGAGGGGTAATATTGGAAAAGCAAGAATGTATATAGAAGAACAGGAATTTGAAGAAATCAGGCTGATGGCAATTAATGCTATAGAGGCAGTTATTAATAAGGATGATTTAGCAATATTAGAGGTAGCAAATACAATTAGCCTTAACAAGGAAAAGAGTGATATGATGATAGAAATATTCCTTACCTGGTTAAGAGATTTACTTATAGTAAAGGAGCTAAAGGAAGAAAATAACATTATTCATAAAGATAAACTAAAAACCTTGTTGAAACAAGGGGAAGGTATAGCGTATAATAGAATATGTGCACTTATTTCAAGGTTAATAGAAATTCAAGAGATTATGAAGGTACATGTTAACTATCAGCTAGCAATTGAAACTTTGCTTTTTGAATGCTGAGAATGCTTTAAACAATAAAGAGAGCCCTATTATATTAATGAGGCCTGCTTGCTTGCAAAATCAGCGGAGCTTAAGAGACCACTTATATAATAATATTAAGTGCATCGTGGCTGGAATGCGAGTAGTATTTGATTTTGAATATATCATAAGTAGTGTATAAATAAAGGAGAACATATGATTACGGTTATTGGAGTAAGATTTAGAAAAGCAGGAAAAATTTATTATTTTGATCCAGATAATATGGAGATAGAAGCAGGACAGCATGTAATTGTTGAAACTGCAAGAGGTATTGAATACGGAGAGGTAATTTTCGGATTAAAGGAAATAACTGAGGAGGAAGTTATCCAGCCCTTAAAAAAAGTCATTAGAATTGCTACGCAAGAGGACCATGAAAAAGAGCAGAGCAATAAGGAAAAAGAAAAAGAAGCTTTTCAGATTTGCATGGAAAAGATAAATAAGCATACGCTTGATATGAAGCTGATTGACTGTGAATATACCTTCGACAATAATAAGCTGTTATTTTATTTTACCGCAGATGGTAGAATTGATTTCAGAGAGCTTGTAAAGGATTTGGCAGCAGTATTTAAGACAAGGATTGAGCTAAGACAGATTGGCGTAAGAGATGAAACGAAAATGGTTGGAAGTATCGGTATTTGCGGAAGAACTCTTTGCTGTCATGCACATCTGTCAGAATTTCATCCAGTATCCATTAAAATGGCAAAGGAGCAGAACTTATCCTTAAATCCTACAAAAATCTCAGGGGTTTGTGGAAGATTAATGTGCTGCTTGAAATATGAGGAGGCTACCTATGAAATGCTTAATGAGAAGCTTCCTAATGTCGGAGATATTGTTGCGCTTGAAGATCAAAGAGAGGGCGAGGTAATAAGCGTAAATGTATTAAGACAGCTGGTAAAAGTAATAGTTAGAAAAAAAGAGGGCGATACTGAGGTGGAAGAGGTTCATGTGGATACTCTTACAGTAAAAAAAGCGGTAAGAAAGAATGCGAATGATCAACTTTCAAAGGAAGAACTTGAAGAGCTTAAAAAACTTGAGAAAATGGAAAAAAAAGAAGTTGAGATGAAAAGGGATTAATAATGGAGCTTCAAGAGCATGAAAGAATAGATGATTTACATATTAATAATTATAGAATAATTCAAAACCCAAAGGCTTTTTGTTTTGGTATGGATGCAGTTCTATTATCTGATTTTATTAATGTTAAGGAGGGCGCGCGGGTATTGGATTTAGGAACGGGTACCGGAATAATTCCAATTCTGTTAGAGGCAAAAACAAAGGGAGGCTTTTTTACAGGTCTTGAAATTCAAAAGGAAAGTGCAAAAATGGCAGCAAGAAGTGTCCTAATGAATAACCAGCAGGAAAAAATTAAAATAGTTGAAGGGGATATTAAGGAAGCAGATAAACTGTTTCCTCTATCTTATTTTGACGTTATTTCTTGCAATCCTCCATATATTAATCAAGGCAAGGGATTGATAAGTGAAGCTTCTCCAAAGGCAATTGCAAGACATGAAATTTTGTGTAATCTTGAAGACGTTGTTAAAAATGCAAGTAAACTTTTAAAGCCTGGGGGTAAATTTTTTATGATTCATAAACCACACAGGCTTGTTGAGATTATAGAGGTTTTAAAAAGCTATTCCTTAGAGCCAAAAAGGATTAGATTTGTACATCCCTATGTTCATAAGGAGCCCAATATGGTAATGATAGAGGCTTCAAGACATGGAAAGGCAATGGTAAAAATAGAAAAACCGCTTATAATATATAAGGATATTAAAAAATATTCTGATGAAATATATGATATTTATGGATACGAGAAATCTGAAAAATCGGAGCATTTAGGAATAAGGGAGGAATAGTATGGGCGGAATTTTATACTTAGTGGCAACTCCTATAGGCAATCTAGAAGACATTACCTTTCGAGCAATTCGCATATTAAAGGAAGCTGATTATATTGCAGCAGAGGATACAAGACATACAAAAAAGCTATTAAATCACTTTGAAATAAAAAAGCCAATGGAAAGCTATCATGAGCATAATAAAGTAGTAAAGGGCGAAAAAATTATTCAGGATCTAAAATCAGGCTTAAATATTGCGCTTGTAACAGATGCCGGAACCCCTGGAATTTCTGATCCCGGAGAGGATTTAGTTAAGCTGTGTATTGAGAATAACATTCTTGTAACATCGATACCTGGAGCAGCAGCCTTTGTTAATGGATTGATTATTTCCGGAAAGCAAACCAGAAGATTTGTATTTGAGGGTTTTCTGCCCTTTCAAAAAAAGGAGAGAAAGCACGTCTTAGAAATGATTTTAAAGGAAACAAGGACTATAATTTTTTATGAAGCGCCCCACAAATTAAAAAGCACACTTGAGGATTTGTATAAAGCGCTCGGCAACAGGGAGATAACAATCGCAAGGGAGCTTACAAAAAAATTCGAGGAGCTAATACATATTAATTTAGAAAATGCCTTGGAATATTATAAAACAAATGAGCCGAGAGGAGAATATGTTCTTATATTATCAGGTGCAGATAGAGAGATAATAGAAAAAGAGCAGATTGACACCTGGCTTGAGAAAAGCCCCGAGGAACACTTGCAGCATTATAGTAACAAAGGCTTATCAAAAAATGAAGCTATCAAGCAGATAGCAAAGGACAGAGGTATTTCAAGGAAGGAAGCATATAATTTTTTTACAAACTAGAAGGATAAAAAAAATTGGTGTACAGGATTATATTAATCTTGTGCGCCAATACTATAAAAAAAGCAATTAGATGATACCAGCTATTTTGGCCATTTCCTTGATGGAAGCCTTTGATACCTTATGGCCATGATACTCAATCAAATCCTCTGTTTTGCCATTAAAGATATCAGCGGGCTGATACTTTTTCAGTAAAATATAATCTTCATCAACTAAGATTTCCAACGAATCTGAAATGGCAATATTAAATTTTTTGCGAATCTCAGAAGGCAAGGTAATCCTTCCAAGCACATCCAGCTTTCTAACAATACCGGTATAATTCATACAGCTCCCCCTTTTATATAGATTTATAATAATATATCAAAAATAATGAGGGATAGCAAGTAAATATTATCATAATATATTATTAGCTTGACATAAAATTTTGCTGGAATTATAATTTATATATGTATATTTAAGGGTTATTAAAGTAATTTTTACTTTAACAGAGGAATAAATGGAGAGGAGAAAATGGATATGCATTCATTAGATGATGAAATAAGAGCGGAAGAATTAAGAGAAAAAGCCCTAGTGCTTAAAAGCTATTTATCCAGAGATGATTTGAACGTATTAACGAAAGAGTTTGGTGAGTATATTCAGGAGAAAGGCATTTATAATGAACCGGCAGAGCCTTGGTATGTTTGGCTTATGAGCAAGGTTAAGGTTAGGGTAACAATATAGAATTATTAAAGCATAGGCTATTAAGTATATAAAGAAGGCTTGATTATATTAAATCAAGCCTTCTAGTCTTGTAGAATAGGAAAGTTCGTCTTGCTTGCAAGAGACTATACTTTCCTATTCTACGAGAAACACGTTCACCGAACGCTATTCTTGTAATCATACTTTGAATAAATTATAATATATAAATAATAATAACGCAAGGGAGCTTAAAGTATAGCTAAAATAAAGGCTTCAAATACATATAAGTTGACAAAGTAGTGTTTATAGGATAATTTATAATTATATGTAAAGAAATGGAAGTAAAGAAAAATAAAATAATCTAAGGAGAAACAAACATGAAAAAAATAATTTCACTTATCCTTGTTATTTCTATGCTTGCAGTTAGCGCAATTGCATTTGCAGGCTGCGGTTCAGCAGGGGATGAAAAGGAAAAAGCAGGTACAGAAAAAAAGAATGCAGCTGTAAAAATTGTTGAAATACCATTAACAGAAGAAGAGTATGCCTTTGGAGTTGATAAAAATCAGCCGGAGCTGCTTGCAGCGGTTAACGAATTTATTGCAGAAATTCAAGCGGACGGAACCTTTGAAAAGATTTGTAACAACTATTTTGGAGACGGGACACCAGTAGCTGTTAAATCAGCAGTATTAGATAATACTAAGGATCAGCTAGTAGTTGCAACAAATGCAGGCTTTGAACCCTTCGAGTATACTGTAGGGGATCAATATTATGGTATCGATATGGAGATAGCAGCACTTTTAGCTCAAAAGCTAGGAAAAGAGCTTGTTATAAGCAATATGGATTTTGATGCAGTATGTCTTTCAGTTGGACAAGGAAAATGTGATATTGCAATGGCGGGACTTACAATTAAAGAAGACAGAAAGGAATATGTAAACTTTTCTGATAAATATTATAATGCAGCGCAAAAGCTTATTGTCAAGGGAGATGATACTACCTTTGATAATGCTAAGGCAGCAGCAGATGTAGAAGCTATTCTTAAGGGCTTTGATGCAACAACAAAAATAGGAGTGCAGCAGGGAACAACAGGACAATTTTATGTAGAGGGAGATGCTGATTGGGGCTTTGATGGCTATAAAACAACAGTAGTACCTTATAAATCAGGATCCTTGGCTGTTCAGGATATGCTTAATGGAAATATTAATTATGTAGTAATTGATGAAGCTCCAGCACAGGCAATTACAAAAGCGATTAATGAATTTAACTAAGAATAATAAAGCTTAAAAAAGATTAAAGCATACAGATTTATTAATTATCTTAAATAATATACTATACAATACCCCGCAAAATACGGGGTATTGTATGCTGTGAGGAATTAAAATGGGAAACTTTGATAAAAAAATAGAAAAATTTTGGGAAATGTTTTACACAAATGGAGGATATACAAAGGTGGTAACGGGACTTCAAAACACCTTGTATATAGCATTTGTAGGATTGGCTATAGGAATTATTATCGGAACTATTATAGCTATCATAGAGGTGTTTCCAAAATACAAAAGGCTGCCTAGAATACTAAATTCAATATGCAGATTTTACGTAGGCTTATTTAGAGGGACACCTGTAGTTGTACAGCTTCTCGTAACCTATTATGTAATAATGCCATTGATTGGACTTAATATTCCGGGATTATCAGTAGCGGTACTGGTTTTTGGATTTAATAGCGGAGCCTATGTTTCGGAAATAATGAGAGGCGGTATTATGTCTGTAGATTCAGGGCAGATGGAGGCAGGTCGTGCTGTGGGGTTGTCATATAGCGTTACGATGCTAAAGGTGGTTGTTCCTCAGGCAATAAAAAACATTTTGCCAACACTTGGTAATGAGCTGATAGCACTTGTTAAGGAAACCTCTGTTGTAAGCTTTGTAGGTGCGGCAGATTTATATGTTGCATTTAATTATATAGGAACAAATAGCTATGAGTTTATGGTGCCTTATCTTGTAATGGCAGCAATTTATATAGTAATTGTTATGATAATAGCTTTATTTATTAAGCTTATGGAAAGGAGTCTGAGAAAAAGTGATCGACGTAATTAATTTAAAGAAAAACTATGGGAAGCTTGAAGTTCTAAAGGATATTACAATGAATATTGAGCAAGGCGAAAAGATTGCAATTATCGGCCCTTCCGGAAGCGGGAAAAGTACGTTTTTAAGATGCCTAAACTGTATGGAGGATCCGACAGACGGAGCGATAATCTTTGAAGGTGTCAACATTGCTGATATGCATGTAGATATTAATGTTCATAGACGCCACATGGGTATGGTTTTTCAGCAATTTAATTTATTTAACAATAAAAAGGTTATTGATAATATTATGCTTGCACCAGTTTATATTCATACCCATGATTTGAAGTCGAAAATGATTAAAAATTTCTTTATTAAATTGAGAAATATTTTTTCCGCCAACAAAAAACCATTGTATGAAATAAACACTACTAAAGCAGAGATTAAAGAAGCGGCTAGAGAAAATGCAGTCCGATTGCTAAAAAGAATTGGTCTTGAGGATAAGGCGGAGGTATATCCTTCAACTCTTTCAGGAGGACAAAAGCAGAGAATTGCAATTGTCAGAGCGCTTGCAATGAATCCAAAGGTAATGCTATTTGATGAACCAACCTCAGCACTTGATCCAGAAATGGTAGGAGAGGTACTAGAGCTTATTAAACAACTGGCAGACGAAGGAATGACAATGGTAATAGTAACACATGAAATGGGCTTTGCAAAGGAAGTTGCCACAAGAGTATTATTTATGGACGAGGGAAGAATTCTGGAGGAAAACACTCCGCAGGAATTGTTTTCTAATCCCCAAAATGCACGCACAAAGGAATTTTTTGCAAAGATATTATAAAAGAATATTAGGATACCTTAAGCAATAATTTTTGGAAGCACAAACATATATGAGAATGGGTATTTTGTCAACAGAATATGTTGATAACGGATATTGTCCGGCAGATTTTATTGACGAAGATCCACTTCCAATGGTAAAAAGAATTAGCTTTTCAAAAGGAGCTTTAATAAATAAAATATAGGTGATGTATTATGAAATACAGAAGTCTAAAAATAGTATTGGTGCTTGGTATTTTAATTGCATCCTTAATATATGGGATAGTCCAGAATAATTCTGATAAATCAGACAGAATAGTCCAAAAAGAAGGCTATACTGACTTAACTAATTGGGATTTTCAAAATGATGGAAATGCAAAGCTTAATACACAGATGGAAATATATTTTAATCAGTTTATTAAACCGGGGGAATTTGACAAAGGTCAAAAGCCTTATTTTCTTACCCCACCGGCTAATAGAGGTACCTTTGAAAAGATAAAACCTTTTGAAGAAAGATATTTTTATGCAACCCTAAGAACTAAAGTCAGAATTAAAGATAACTCTGAAATTATGGGAATAAAATCAAGCTTGATTTTATCGGCCTATAAGATATATGTTGATGGTGTGGAAATAGGTGAAATCGGAAAGGTCGGTGTCTCTAAAGCTGAAAGCGCACCCAAATATATGAATTTAGTAGGCTTTTTTCAACCTAAAAGCCAGGAAGTTGAGATTGTTATACATGCTTCTGATTTTTATTTGGGAGACTGTCTTGTTGCTCCAATTGAAATAGGTACCGCAAAAGGAATTGCTGACGCAGATAATTATGCTAATGGAAAAGAGCTTTTTGTATTTGGAATACTTATTATTATATGTATATATCATTTAGGGCTTTATTATAAAAGAAGAAAGGATAAATCTCCTTTGTTTTTTGCATTTTTCTGCTTTTTGGTTTCTATGAGGACGCTATTCCTTGGGGAAAGAATAATATTGAAGCTATTTGATATGCCAAGTGAAGTTTATTGGCGACTTGGGTATCTTACTGCATACCTTGCGCCAATAGGAATTGCAGGATTTTTGTATTATACACTTGAAGGACTTTATCCAAAAAAATTTTATACAATTACCAAATATACTTCGCTTTTCTTTGCTGTAGCTACGCTGATTTTGGAATATCGCTATTATGATTTTCTTTCAATACCTTTTTCGATTTTTATAATAGGCTTGCTGCTATATAGCATTATTAAGCTGGTAATCGGCTATATCAAAAAAATTGAATTTGCAGATCATGTTTTGTTTGGATTTATGCTGATTGGCGTTGCAATTGCCAATGATATAATTTATCAATTTGTTTTAATTAACAAAGGTTCAATGGTTCCTTTTGGAGTTGCAGCATTTACGATATCGCAGGCATTTACGCTTGCCACCAAATTTTCCAAAGCATTCACTACGGCAGAGCAGCTTACAGCCGTTAACGAAGAGATTTTATCTGATTTGAAGAATGCAAATATGACCTTAGAAATGAGAGTTGAAGAAAGAACCAAAGATCTTACAGATGCTTTGTCAGAGCTTGAGCAGATTACGAATACAGACTACCTGACAAAATTGCCAAATCGAAGATATATGTACGAGATGATGAACGAAAGGATTAAAAACAATAGTCCTTTTTATGTAGCGCTTGGAGATATCGATAATTTTAAAACGATAAATGATTATTATGGTCATCAGACAGGGGATGAATTTCTTGTTATGATAGCACAGCTATTAAAATCGCATATTGACGGAAAGGGAGTGGTATGCAGATGGGGAGGAGAAGAATTTTTAATTGTAGTAGATGAAACGAAGAAGGAAAAAGTAGTGTCGATAATAGATAACATAAGAAAAACAATAGAAGAGACTCAGATTGAAACAAAAGAAGGGAAAGTGGGAACGACTATGACCTTTGGAATTAGCCGATATACAGAGGATATGATGATTGAACATTGTATTAGCATTGCAGATATTGCCATGTATACAGGTAAAGAAATTGGAAGAAATAAGGTTGTATCATAATTATAAAACGAAAATAAGATGGGGGTACTTCAATTGTTGATAGTAGTAGAGCAATAAAATATATCGCTTGACAGCAAATTGTGAGCGTGCTATAATTTTTTTAATAGAATATTTTAAAATCCTGTCTTTGACAGTTGTAAGA
>DFYO01000011.1 GCA_002381865.1 Clostridiales bacterium UBA4080
TGATCACGTGGGGAATATTATTCCGCCACATTTGGGGAAAATTATCCCGCCAGTGACATCCCAGCCTGAGTGGAGATATTCCCCAATGCGTGAGGAGTTTGGGTTACCAGTTGTTACCGCAAACAAGAATATTTATTACAAGAGGACAAAACACAAATATAAGCGATAAAAGACCTTATTAAGCAGTTGAATGATATGCAGGTTAGAAATATCTTTTGTATGAATGACTGGAATATCCGATCATTTCTCATCGTTGTATTTACCATATACCTCGCTTATATTAGTTCAGTTTTCTTGAGTACACTCGGTTTCTCTATACCCTATTTACAGCAAGTTACCGGCATTTTCCTTCTCCTCTTTGCTCCCGGTTTCCTGCTCTTACGGATATTGCGGCTTCATGCTCTCGGTACTGTTGAAACGGTGGTCTATACTGTTGGCTTAAGTATTTCAGTCATGATGTTCATGGGATTTTTTACAAATTTAGTCTATCCGATTTTTTGGATTAATAAGCCACTGTCTTTTCCCTGTTTGTTGCGAGCGATTAGTTTTATCCTCTTAGTCTTTGGATTGCTATCTTTTTTACGCGATAGAGACTACAATTCACCTTGCATTTTAGATCTTCAGCACTTTGTTGCACCCATCTCTTTACTGATATATATTATACCATGTTTGTCGATCATAGGCTCGTTCTTGATCGGACGAGATCACAACAATACACTCTCACTTGCGAGCATTATTTTAATTGCTATTCTTGTCCTATGCTTTGCATACAAAAAACAAGGATACAGTTCACCTATTGATATTTTATTTATTTTCTCAGTATCAATCTCACTGTTGCTAGGCGACCTGTTGATATCAGAGTACCCACGGAGACTTAATGTCGATAAGGAATTTTACTTTTTAAACCAGGTGGTCGAAAATGGCTATTGGGATTTTTCACTTTTTGGAAGTGCCAACACTCTGCTTTCGATCGTGGCATTAGGGACCACTTTTTCAGAAATAATGGGAATAAATCTTTTTGTTGTTTTAAAAGTAATCTATCCGCTTATTTTTACAATTGTTCCAATTGCACTGTATACAGCATATAAAAGAGAATTCTCCAACAAGCTATCACTATTTGCAGTATTATTTTTTATGTTTAACTACTATTTCTTCACAGAAGCATTAATACTAAGGAGGCAACAAGTTGCATTTTTTTTTGTGGCGTTACTATTATTACTATTTACCGAAAAGAATGTTGCCACGAAAAATTCCTCGCCGCTATACTTGTTCTTTACAAT
This sequence comes from Clostridiales bacterium UBA4080, assembly GCA_002381865.1. GTDB lineage: Bacteria > Bacillota > Clostridia > Lachnospirales > Vallitaleaceae > UBA4080. Next base: position 1,281 of record DFYO01000011.1, read on the forward strand.
GGCATTGGTTACTTCACACTACACAGTTTCCTTAAACTGGATTATAATAGTTATTTTGTTGGCATCCATATATTTTCTCATGCATGCCAAACCCACCTACAAAAACAAGTTTTGTCGTACCTTTCAGCAACGTAAATCAAATAAAGAAATTACTTCTTATGAACAAAAGATTGCATTATGGAAAGTAGTATTTCTATGTGTCTTTTTTTTAGGGTGGTACATGTACGTGAATATATCTGTTTTTACCAATTTAGTAGAATTAGGCAATAATATTCTAGATAACTTTATGTTCTTCCTCGATCCGTCATCAAAACATCCAGCAGTTTCTTCTGCATTAGGGGTGGGGTTCTGGGGATCTCCAACTCTTAATAAAGTATACCGGTTGTTACAATATGCTGGTCAGGGGCTTATTATTATCGGGTTGCTAGATGACATACTTGCAAAAGGTCTTCAGAAACTAACAGTTTGCCTCAGATTTGCAGCAGTAATTTTTTTACTGCTGGCGATAACTCTTCCATTTTTATCCTTTTCCCAAAGTGTACCGAGATTATACTTTTTTACATTACTCTTCCTATCTCCCTGTTGTATAGATGGAGCACATCGATTATACTATAGTTTTTGCCAATTACATCAATACACCATAAAGTACGCTCCAAGCATTATCAAGCATTGGTCAGTAAATTACCAAGGCAGATTTGTTCCTCTTTGTTCTGGAGATAGAGTGCTTTACACTTTATTAGCAATATTGGTTTTAATTCCATTTTTCTTATTTAACGTGGGTTTGGTCTTTGAGTTTGGAGGGTTTACCGAGGAGACAAGATTGACGGCTAGAATACCAAGTTCGAGCGTGCTGAGTTACGGTAAAATAGATACCGAATATCACCTTGCTGGGGAAGTAATGTTAGGACTGGAAATACCTCGCTATCTAGATAAGGACGCCCAGGTCTACGCTGATACATGGGTAGGATATGACATTGTTTCTGCTTGGCATGACAAAACATATTATTTCCCCAATGATCTTCGGATACCAAATAACTCCTACATCTTTTTGAGATCGTGGAACATCAATCATCATAGTCTAGTTGCCCCAGTGGATAATCCACCAAAGAAATTCCATTATGTCGACATATCTAGGCTATCTTTGCAAAAAAGAAACTTCCTTTACGATAATGGATATGCAGCCTTGTACGGGGGGGCAGGGGTGGTAACGTAACGAATCTTCTCTAATTGCGAGAAGAAGTTGAAATATGGATGGTAACGTCTTAGATTTTCTGTAATTTGTCTGAGCCCT
>DFYO01000003.1 GCA_002381865.1 Clostridiales bacterium UBA4080
GTTTATGCAAGTGTCAAAGACCCGAGCCTATATATCCTGCTCCGCCTGTAACTAATATTTTCATTATGCCCCTCCTCGTATAATATGTCCTGCCTTTTTCAAAAAAAACAAGCCTGCTTCTCAAATAAAATTACTTCTTAAAACACATAATTATCTTCTCTAATTCTATCAAAAATTTCTTATTCATACAATGAATATTATTATACCTGCCTATTATTATACATCTTTTGCTCTCTTCAAAAATTATAATGTACCCGCTATACTTTACATAATTATACTCCTCTTCTCCTAAGAAGACATCTTCACCTCAGAAGCTCTTTACTTTTAAGCCTCTTCCCATTATACTATGAAATAGCTTAACTATAAGTACGAGGTATAAATATGTTACGACTATGGGGCAAAATATATAAAAACAGCAGAGTAATTCAGGATTTGGTTTATGAAAACGATTCCGAGGATTTAACAACAGGCAAAAAGCTGAAGCTTGGTCTTTACGAGCTTTGCATGGCTTTTGATTTGCAAATGCCAATGTGGCTTGAAAGCAATACAAAGGAGCTAAAAAAATTCAAATTGACAAGCTTTAGAAAGGAACACTTTATCGAAGAAATTGATTTTGATTGTTTTGAAATCGAAATAATTGAAGAATAAAAAACAGGGTCAAGCCCTGTTTTTTTTATTCTTCAAAGAAATCTTATATTTCTTGATTAAATTATGAACTTTTTGTTTTTCTCAGGCCTCTCTTCTAATTCCTTTTTCTTTTCATCATATCCAGGTCTTCCAAACATTGCATAGGTAGCATTTTTGCCTTCCTCAACTCCTGGCTGATCAAATGCATTAATATTTAGTAATTCTCCTGCAAATGCAGTTGCAACCTCAAATAAATATATAATCTGTCCTACCGTGAATTCATTTACCTCTGGCACTGTTAAGGTCATATTTGCTTGCTCTCCCTTTAACAACGCATATTCTGTTGCCATCATTTCAGTTTTTATCAAAGTACTGTGAGTTGCTCCTCCTAAAAATCCAAGACTTGGAATATCTTCATATATTTTTGGAATAGTAATTTCTTCTTTATATTTGTCTACTCCGATAAGCAAAATAACCTTATCCTGTGGTCCTTCAGTATATAGCTGTACTTGTGAATGCTGGTCTGTTGCACCCAGTGCCTTTACAGGAGTTTGTCCCACTCGAACCTCTTTTCCTTCATTGTCATACTTTTTGCCAAGAGATTCCGCCCAAAGCTGTGCATACCAATCAGCTATATATTTTAAAGAGTCTACATAAGACATTACTATTGAAATATTTTTCCCTTTTTCCATTGAAAGATACTGTAGTATTGCATATATTGCTGCAGGATTTTGGAAGGTATTGGCATTTGTACAAAGCTCATCCATATATGCCGCTCCTGCAAGCAGCTCTTCAATATCTATTCCACACATAGCTGCAGGGAGTAATCCTACTGGGCAAAGCTCTGAAAATCTGCCTCCAACTCCTGGCTGAATTACAAAGCTTTTATATCCTTCACTTTCAGCAATCGGTCTTAAATTACCCGCCGAGGGATCCGTTGTGCATACAATATGCTTTTTAGCCTCTTCCTTGCCAAGCTCTTTTTCTAACATTTCCTTTATTATCATAAATTGCGACATGGTTTCCGAAGTACTTCCAGACTTTGAAACCACATTAAATAAAGTAGTCTTTAAATCAATTACATCAAATAGGGTTACCAGTTTTTCCGGATCAATATTATCTGCAACATAGAACTTTGGATAACCATTTCTTTTTTCCTTAAGCTCATTATAAAACGGATGATTGATTGCCTGCTGTACTGCTATAGGTCCCAGTGCAGAGCCTCCAATTCCAAGAACCACAAAGCTTTCGAACTGTCCCTTTGCACCCTCTACATAAGCTTTAATATCCTCTACTATTTCCTTTTGATTATACGGAAGGTTTCTCCAATCCATCTTTCCATTCGCTCTTTTTTCAATTAAAGCAACCTCGGCATCCTCAATTTTTTCTTGAATGCGCTCAATATCCAGCTCACTAATTCCCTTTGCCCCTATGCTTTGAAGCATCATATTATTAAAATCCAATCTTAGCTTCATGCTTTCTCTAAAAGCTGTATCCTCGTATCTTTTTTTATTATTCATTTTCTTCCTCCTCTTCAATCTATATATTTATTATTATAACAGAAATATAATATAGTTAAAAGCATCTCCTTAGCCTTTAAGGTCCTCATATACCACTTCATTAAAAATAGCTCCATAAAAGCTTATTTTCCCTTTTATCTTTGTATAGGGTATTGGATATCTCAGTTCTAATAATTCAAGTGCATCCTTATGCTCTTTTAGACTATCCTCCAATACATCAACAAATTCAAATTCAAGCCCCGTCATTCTCTCCTGCAAATAAGCCTTAAGGCTTTCAAACAGCTCTCCCATTGTTGGCTGCGTTCCTGCTTCTGACGAACTGCATCCGCAGGTACAGCCTGAATGATTATTCTCAATTGTCCTGTCCTTAACTCCATATACAATTACCTTGTTTTCCATTTTTCGTCCTCCAAAAAAATCTATTATCCTAAAAATTAATTTATTAACCCTGCAGAAAAAACAATTCCTTCCTTATTAATTTTACCCTTCTTCCTTCAATTTCTAAAAGCCCTTCCTGCTGCATATTTTTAAGCTCTCTTGAAACAGAGGGTCTTGCTACTCCAATTAAATCAGATATTTCTGTCTTTGAATATTCAGTTTCAAATTCAGTTTTCCCCACTTTTCTGGCTTCTCCTGCATAAAAAAGAATTAGTCTTTCCCTTACATATTTATGAGATAAGATATGAATTTTTCTATTAAACAGCCTTACTCTTCCCGAAAGAAAATTAATATAATTTTTACAAAAGCATACACTGCTCTCCATCAGAAAATCCACCTGCTCAATAGTAATATATAAAATAGTCGTATTTATTGCTGCAATAAGGGTGAAGGGGTATTGATGTTCATGATTATACAATAGGGCCGCACCAAAATTCTCATTTTCCTTATAGCTTTGTATTTTTATAAGCGCGCCATTTAAGGATATTTTTTGAACCGATATTTCTCCCTCAACAATCAATCCCAGCCTTTGGCAGCATTCATTTTCCTGCGCAATTATTGTGTTTTTATTATAAGAAACTAGCTTTATAGTTTCCCTTTCCAGCATTTGCTTTAAGCTTTTTTCTTCAACCCCTTTAAACAGGCTGTTCTTTTTTAATACTTCCATGCAATCCCTCATACTTAAAAACCACCTCTTTTTTTCTAGTGTAACCACCGTTACATCATTTTTTCTATTTTAATATTATACTATTTATACAATAAACACAATAATATAATAATCTTAATTAGGAGGTATTTATATGAGTATGTTTTGTTATCAATGTCAAGAAACAGCACACGGCACTGGCTGTACAACCAGAGGTGTATGTGGCAAAAACGAAAACCTTTCTAATCTTCAGGATTTACTGATTTATGCTACTAAAGGTTTAGCAGAGGTCGTTAAAAAGGGCGACTTAGATACCTCTACTATACCTGATATCAACCACGAGCTACTAAACAGCTTATTTATGACAATTACAAATGCCAACTATGACGAAGATGCCATCCAATCACAGATATTGAAGATGCTTTCCTACAGAGACGAGCTTAAGGACAACATTTCCTTTACTGGTGGAAGCGATGCTGCAAATTTCTCTGTTACTGACAGGAACTCTATGTTAGAAAAAGCTTTAAGTGTTGGAGTTTTGGCAATGGATAATGAAGATATTCGTTCCCTAAAGCAAATGATAACCTACGGCTTAAAAGGAATTGCTGCTTATACCGAGCACGCACTTAATGTTGGCCTTGAGGATAAAGAAGTTAATGATTTTTTCTATGAAGCTCTTACAGATATATTAGATGAGAGTAAAACTCTTGATGACCTTGTTGCTCTAACACTTAAGACTGGTGAATGTGGCGTTAAGGCTATGGCACTTCTTGATAAAGCAAATACCGGACGTTTTGGGCATCCGGAAATCACCTCCGTAAATATCGGAGTTAGAAATAATCCTGCTATTTTAATATCCGGGCATGACTTAGTTGATTTAGAAATGCTCTTAGAACAAACAAAGGGAACTGGTGTAGATGTCTATACTCATAGTGAGATGTTGCCAGGTCATTACTATCCAGCCTTTAAAAAATATGACAATTTTGTTGGAAACTATGGAAATGCATGGTGGAAACAGGTTGGTGAATTCGAGAGCTTCCACGGCCCAATTTTATTTACAACAAATTGTATAGTACCTCCAAGAACCCCAGAGGTTGCAACTCGTATTTTCACAACTAACTCTGCCGGATATCCAGGTTGTCCTCATATCGTTGCTGACGAAGGCGGAAACAAGGATTTTTCAGCTATTATCGATATGGCAAAGCAGCTTCCTCCTCCTGATGAAATTGAAACAGGTACAATTGTTGGGGGCTTTGCTCACAACCAGGTATTTGCACTTGCCGACAAAGTAGTTGATGCTGTTAAATCCGGTGCTATTAAAAAATTCTTTGTAATGGGCGGCTGTGATGCTCGTATGAAATCAAGAGAATACTATACTGAATTTGCAAAGGCATTGCCTAAGGACACTGTAATTCTTACTGCCGGATGTGCAAAATATAGATATAACAAACTAGACCTTGGAGATATTGGCGGAATACCTAGAGTTTTAGATGCTGGTCAGTGTAACGATTCCTACTCCTTGGCTCTTATAGCCTTAAAGCTTAAGGAAGTATTTGAGCTTGATGATATTAATGATCTTCCTATAGTATTTAATATTGCCTGGTATGAGCAAAAAGCTGTTCTTGTATTATTAGCTCTGCTCTCCCTCGGCGTAAAAAATATCCACCTCGGACCTACATTGCCGGGATTTTTATCCCCAAATATTGCAAAGGTTCTTGTTGAAAACTTTGGAATTGCAAAAAATGGAACTGTGGACGGCGACCTTGCTCTATTCTTAGGATAATATGAAATATCAAAATTCATATATTCTTAAATAACTCAATATATCAAATAACAAGCAAAAATGGCTTAACCCGTATCTTCAACAATGGGTTGAGCCATTTCTTTAATATTACATTCCTTTCTTTTGTTTGACAATAATCAGGCTCTATATATTGATATTCACTTACTAATTTAACTTAAAGGATTGAAAGGTGCTTATAATATATGCTAAAATGTGCAAGTAATACACTTAATTCTTCGTAAAATAGTAATTTTTACTATAAATAAAAACAAAACGCAGAATTTTGATATAACTTTATTAAAAGGGGATTGAAAATGATAAGAGAACTGACACGAAGATATCTGTTTTGGTTTATTGATTGCTGCAAAGGAAAACCCATTGGAAGACATTACCAAGATATCAAGAAAATATTTGAAGATGAAGAATACGCAAATATACATACCAAAAAAAATATTGCCGATTTACTTTATCACGCATCTGCTACAACTGAACATTACAAAGCTTATGCTGGTGCAACAAAATTAACTGAGTTGCCTGTATTAAGCAAGCTTGAGGTAAAAGAACATCCCGAATTATTTTTATCCTCTAAATATAAGAACATCCAATTACATTCAATGAAAACAAGTGGCTCCACTGGTTTTCCTCTAACCGTTCTGCAAAATGCAAACAAAAGAAATCGTGTATTAGCTGAGTTGATTTATTTTGGTCAGCTAAGCGGATTCAAAATAGGTATGAAAAATATTTATTTTAGAGTATGGACTGATGACCAAAAAAAATCACTTTTAACTGCACTTATGCAAAATATGGTAAGAGTTCGTGTTATGAATTTAGATGAACTACATCTTGAAAAAATGCGTAATATTTTACATAAAAACAAAAACATTAAATGTATAATGGGCTACGCTTCAACCTTGAAGCTTTTATCAAAATACATGCTTGATAATGGGGATTCTCCAAATATGTTTCAGGTCGAATCAATTATTAGTATGGCAGAAAAGCTTTGTGACAGCACAAAAAAAGATTTGCAAGCATTGTTTGGCTGTAATGTTGTATCCAGATATTCAAATATGGAAAATGGGATTCTTGCCCAAGAATGTCCAAAAGAAAAAGAATTTCATCTAAATCATGCCAGCTATGTCTTTGAGTTATTAAAATTAGATAGTGACGAGCCTGCAGAGACAGGTGAACTAGGCAGGATTATTATTACTGATTTATTCAATTATGCTATGCCGCTAATCAGATATGATACAGGGGATTTGGGAATTCAATCTGACCTTGCAAAATGCGACCTAAAATCACCTGTTTTTAGAAGTATTGATGGCAGACAAGTGGACATAATGTATGATACTAAGGATTGCCCTATTTCCCCTCTTTGTGAGTTTGGGTTGGAGGACTTCGATAGCTTAAAGCAGTATCAAGTTATCCAAACAGGCAAGGGTGAATATATATTAAATGTCAATGGCGCTAAGGGAGTTTATTCTGATGAAAGCCTGCTTGAGGTTATGAAAAAATCTTTAGGCTCTGATGCTAATATAACAATAGTTCATCTTACTGAAATACCACATTTATCGTCAGGTAAATTCAAACAAAATATTTGTACTTATAAACCCGAAAAATAAAAATATATATATCATAATTTTCTTGACTCACTCAATTTAATTGTGTACAATGTATTTATGAGAGTGCTAATCTCATATTAAAACGAGCTCGTAACCAAATTTATTATTTGTTTCTATCCACTTAATTTTTATATATGAAAGGGAAAATTATGAGTATATATAACTTTACTGTAAAAAATATTGAGAATAATGATATTAGCTTATCAGACTACAAAGGAAAGCTTATTCTTATTGTAAATACCGCCACTGGCTGTGGCTTTACCCCTCAATATGAGGGTTTGCAGGCCTTATATGAAAAGTACAATTCTAAAGGCTTTGAAGTACTAGACTTCCCATGTAATCAATTTGGAAAACAAGCCCCTGGAAGCGGAAAGGAAATCCAAAGCTTTTGTCAGCTTAATTACAATGTATCCTTTCCTCAATTTGCTAAAGTAGATGTTAATGGTTCAGATGCTTCTCCTCTTTTTAAATATTTAAAATCTAAGAAAAAAGGAATGCTTGGTTCAAAGATAAAATGGAATTTTACGAAATTCTTAGTTGACAGAGAAGGAAATGTAATCGAGCGCTTTGCTCCTACTGCTGATGCTGAAAAAATAGAAGAAGTTCTTTTGCGCTATATTTAATTAATTTTTTCTGATATAATTCTATTAGAAAATAGCTGCTTTTTAAGTGTAAAATTATCAAAAGGAGAAATATGTAATCTATTTGTTCTCTTTGAACAATTAGATTATTGGTAAATTGTATGAGTTCAGATAACCTAAAACTAGAAAAACAACTTTGTTTTCCATTATATGCCGCAGCAAAAGAAGTAATCAAAAAATACAAGCCCCTACTTGATGAAATTGGTTTAACCTATACACAGTATATTACTATGATGGTTTTATGGGAGCACAAGCAGATTAATGTTAAGGCACTTGGCGAATATCTCTACCTTGATTCCGGAACACTAACTCCTTTATTAAAAAAACTTGAAGCTAAGGGTTATATAAAAAGATTAAGGTCTCAGACCGATGAAAGAAATCTGCTAGTTTCAATTACTCCTATGGGAGAAGCTCTAAAGACTGAGGCTGAAAGTATACCCCAAAAAATCATCGAATGTGTTAATATTTCCTATGAAGAAGCACAACAATTGTATCGTATACTATATAAAATATTAAAGACTGATTGCTAATAGAATTATAACCTAAGCAACATAATATTTTAGTCTTACCTTATACTTTTTAAGACAAATCAAGTCAATTGAGGATAAAAACAGTCGCATAGCACCTCTAAAATCGAATTCTAAAAAAGAAACTGCTACACAATTGAACAAGTGTAGCAGTTTCTATTTTTAACTATTAATTATCTATGACATTCTTCAATCATATCCTTTACAAAGCTCTTCACAACTTCAGGCTCTCCATTTCCTTCTCCAACCATATTAACAATAGCTGAGCCTACGATAGCTCCATCAACATAATCCTTAAGGGCTATAATATCTTCTTTTTTAGAAATTCCAAAGCCTACGGCTATTGGAAGCGGTGACTTTGCTTTAACCTGCTTTAGATAATCAACAACGTCTCGATGAAAATCTGAAGAACGCCCTGTTACTCCTAGAGAAGAAACACAATAAACAAAGCCCTTACAGTTTTCAATTATTTTTTCTACTCTGTCCTTAGAGGTTGGTGCGACTAATGGAATTAATGCCATGTCTGTTTGCATAATCAAATCCATAAGCTCTCCTCTTTCCTCAAGTGGCATATCCGGAATTATTAGTCCATCAATCCCCGCTTCAGAACATTTTTTAATAAATTTTTCTTTACCATACACAATAATAGTATTGATATAAACTAAAAATAACAAAGGTAGCTCAGTTTTTTCCCTTATGGCTTCAACCATTTTAATTATATTATCAACTGAAAGATCCTTATTTTGAAAGGCTCTTTGAGAAGCCAACTGAATTACAGGTCCATCTGCAAGAGGATCAGAATAAGGTATTCCAATTTCTATAATATCCGTTCCTGCCTCTTCAAGTCCCAGTACAATATCAATTGTTTTTTCTAGTGTAGGGTCTCCCGCTGTAACAAAGCCAATAAATGCTTTTTTATTTTCTGATTTTAATTCTTGAAATTTTTTATCTATTCTATTCATAATACACCGCCTATTTATTTAATTTCTCCAGACCTTGCTTGCCCTGTCTGAAATAATCCATTACTGTATGAGTATCCTTATCGCCTCTTCCTGAAACATTTATTACTATAATCTTATCCTTTGACATTGTAGGTGCCAGCTTCATTGCATAAGCAATAGCATGTGAGCTCTCAAGCGCTGGAATAATACCCTCCACCTTAGTCATCATTTCAAAACCATCTAAGGCTTCCTTATCTGTAATTGAAACATAGCTTGCCCTTTTTATATCATCTAAATGCGCATGCTCAGGGCCAATACCAGGATAATCAAGTCCTGCTGAAATCGAATGTGCCGGAATTATATTCCCGTCATCATCAGTAAAAAGCTTTGTTTTCATGCCATGCAGAACTCCTAGCTTACCCTCAGCTCCTTTAGCAAGCACGACCGCATGCTTTCCCGTTTCAATACCCAGCCCTGCCGCTTCAACTCCTATAAGCTCAACGCTTTTGTCCTCCACAAAGGGATAAAAAATTCCCATTGCATTACTCCCTCCTCCAACACATGCAATAATTGCATCCGGAAGTTTGTTTTCTTTTTCTAGGATTTGTCTTTTGGTTTCATCTCCTATAATCCTTTGAAAATCTCTTACCATTCTTGGATATGGATGAGGCCCTACAACTGAGCCTATAACATAGAAGGTATCCTCTACCGTACGCACCCATTCCCTGATTGCTTCATTTGTTGCATCCTTTAAGGTTTTTGTTCCTGATACAACGGTCTCTACCTTTGCACCTAAAAGCTCCATTCTAAATACGTTAAGCTCTTGTCTTTCAACATCCTCTTCACCCATATAAACTGTACATTCCATATCAAATAATGCTGCTCCCGTAGCTGTTGCTACTCCATGCTGCCCTGCTCCTGTTTCAGCTATTACCTTCTTTTTACCCATTCTTTTTGCTACCAGAATTTGTCCAATTACATTGTTTATTTTATGTGCGCCTGTATGATTTAAATCCTCTCTTTTAAGATAGATTTTTGCGCCTCCCAGCTTTTCAGTAAATCTTTTTGCAAAATACAAAGGTGTCTCTCTTCCAACATATTCCTTCAAATAATACATATATTCTTCAATAAAGCTTGGATCATTAATCGCCTCATTGTATGCCTCCTCTAACTCTTTAAGCGGATACATAAGTGTTTCTGGAACGTATTGTCCGCCAAACTCACCAAATTTTTTACTCATTTTCAAATGCCTCCTTTAAATTATAAAACAATGCTTCTATTTTTTTCTTATCTTTAATAAGATTTGTCTCAAGTCCCGAATTCAGGTCAAGTACAATAGGCTTAACCTTAGTTATTGCTGCCACAGCATTTTCAGGGCTAATACCTCCCGCAAGAATAATTGGATATTTTTCTGATAAATGCTCTACCATATCCCAATTAAAGCTTTGCCCTGTTCCGCCTCTTTCATCTTTGCTATAGGTGTCTAGTAATATACCTTCAGCGACATTTTTATAGCTTTCTATTATTTCCAAGCTTGTCTCATCTGAAACCAATATGCTTTTCCACACCTTGCAATCAATTTTGCTGCAATAATCCACAGTTTCCTCTCCGTGAAGCTGAACCGCATCTAAGCTACACAGCCCAATAATCTCTTTAACCTTATTAATATCCTCATTTACAAAAACACCAACTACCTTAATATCCCTTCGTATAAGCTTCCTCAGTCTAGCAGCTTTTTCTACTGTAACCTGTCTTTTACTGGGGGCAAAAATCATTCCAATATAGTCCACAGGGAATTGATTGATTATTGCAATCTCTTCTTCATTTTTAATTCCGCAAATCTTAATCTCTGTACGCATTCCTCAGGGCCTCCCCATGTGCATTGATATCATCTGCTCTCATAAAGCTCTCCCCAACTAATATTGCATCAATCTTCGCAGCCTTAAGGTAAATAATATCCTCCTGCGTTAATATACCGCTTTCACTTACAACAATTGTTCCCTTCGGAATATAGCTTCTTAACTCAATTGTTGTATGCAAATCCGTCTTGAAGGTTTCAAGATTTCTATTATTAATACCTATAATCCTTGCTTTAGTATTTACCGCTCTGTCAAGCTCCTGCTTAGTATGAACCTCTACTAACGCATCTAATCCGATTTGCTCTGCTAGCTTAATAAACTCAATAAGCTCTTCATCTGAAAGAATTGCAACTATCAATAGAACTGCACTTGCTCCTAAAATTTTTGCATTTAATATCTGCTCTCTGCATACAATAAAATCCTTACATAATGTAGGAAGCATAATATTATCACTGATTTCCTTTAAATATTCATCCCTTCCAAGAAAATAATCCTCTTCTGTAAGCACTGATACTGCATCTACAACCTCTTCATAGATTTTTGCAATTTTCAGTGGCTCAAAGCATTCTTTAATAACCCCCTTAGAGGGTGATGCTTTTTTAACCTCTCCGATTATTGAAAGACCCGGCTTTGCAAGTGCCTCATAAAAAGATGGTCTTTTTTCTACTTTATCTAATTTCATAGCAAGCTCTTTTTCAACAAAATTCTTTTCCTTATTTCTAATCCTTTTTTTATCAACTATATCCTTCAAATAAATTCTATCAGCCATATCTTCTCCTATGACACAAGGGGACGGTTCTTTTGTGTTCTTTTGTGTTCTTTTGTTTTTTTATTTATAAGCTATTTGAAAATTCAACAAATTCCTTTAGCTTAGCCTCTGCTTTTCCTGAATCTAAAATTTCCTCTGCTAATGCAATACCCTCTTTTAGGCTGTCTGCTTTTTTGCCTACATATAGGGCTGCTGCTGCATTTAATACGAGAATATCTCTTTTAAAGCCCTTATCACCTCTAAATAATCCTCTTATTATTTCAGCATTTTCCTCGGCTAAGCCACCTTTAATATCCTCAATTTCAGCTTTTTTAAAGCCTAGCTCCTGCGGTGATATTATATATGTATTAAGCTCTCCATCCTTAAGCTCTGTCACCTTTGTATCAGATGTAGTTGATAGCTCGTCTAAGCCATCCATTCCATGCACCACTAAGGCTCTTTCAACTCCTAGATTTTTTAGCACCTCAGCCATTGGCTCAGTAAGCTTTTCATCAAATACTCCCAAAACCTGTGCATTTGCATTTGCCGGATTTGCAAGCGGTCCTAGAATATTAAATATCGTTCTAAATCCAAGCTCTTTTCTTGTTTTACCAACATACTTCATTGCTTTATGAAAATTAGGTGCAAAGAAAAATCCGATGTTGGTTTCCTTAACACATTTTTCTACCTGCTCAGGTGTTAAATCAATCTTTATTCCCAATGCTTCCAAAACATCTGCGCTGCCACATTTACTTGAAACAGAACGATTACCATGCTTAACAACCGGTATTCCTGCTGCTGCAGTAATCACTGCAACTGCAGTAGAAATATTAAAGGTTCCTAGCTTATCTCCTCCTGTCCCGCAGGTATCTACTGTGTAATAGTTTTGAAGCTCAACAACCTCAGCCTTTTCTCTCATTACCTTTGCTCCGCCTACAATCTCTGCTACTGATTCGCCTTTTACCTTTAATGCAGTCAAAAAGCTTGCCATCTGTGCCTCTGTAACATCGCCACTCATTATTTTTGTCATGCAGTCAATCATCTCTTCCTCTGATAAACTAACTCCGTTCATAATACTTTCAATTGATTTTTGAATCATCCTTTTATCCTCCTGCTTGTTATTAAGCTACTTTTTTAAATATAACGCCTTCTTAACTTTAAAGAGCTTTAAGAGACTTTCTCAATAAAATTCTTAATAAGCTGCTTGCCATTTTCTGTCAATACAGATTCGGGATGAAATTGAAGCCCGTATATCTCATAGTCCTTATGCTTCATTGCCATAATCTCTTCTTCCTCAGTCTGAGATAAAATATTAAAGCAGTCAGGCAAGCTTATTTTTTCAACTACCAGAGAATGATATCTTGCCACCTTTAGTGGTATTTCAATACCCTCAAATAGCTTGTCTTGCTTTAGCTTAATTTCTGAGCTCTTTCCATGAAATAATTCCTTGGCATGAATTACCTTTCCCCCAAATGCCTCACCAATGCACTGATGTCCAAGACAAATACCCAGAATAGGAAGCTTTCCTGCAAGAGCTTTAATAATTTCAAGGCAATTGCCAGCATCCTTTGGTGCCTTTGGCCCTGGAGAAATAACCAGCCTGTCTGGTCCTAGCTTTAATATCTCCGCTGGCGTTATCTCATCATTTCTGAAAACTCTTATATCCGAGTCATACTCTCCTATATATTGGTACAAATTATATGTAAATGAATCATAATTATCTATTAATACAACCATATTTTTTCCTCCTAATAATCTATATTGTTTTGTTCTACTCTATGCCCTTATAGCACTCGATGTTATTTTCATCCAACATTTAGCTAGTACCACCTGATGTTATTTTCATCCCTTCTGCCCAATAGTACCACCTTTATTTTTTATTAATTATTTATTGCAGAAATCAATGCCTGTGCTTTATTTCTTGTTTCTTCGTACTCTGCTTCTGCAACTGAATCCGCTACAATTCCTGCTCCTGCTTGTATATGAACAATTCCATCCTTTATAACCATCGTGCGAATAGCAATACACATATCCATAGTCTGGTTAAAGCCAAAATAGCCAATTGCTCCTCCGTAAATACCCCTCTTTGAAATCTCTAGCTCTTCAATTATTTCCATAGCTCTGATTTTTGGTGCCCCTGAAAGAGTTCCTGCTGGAAGAAAGCTCATTAAAACTTCAAAAATATCCTTATCCTCTCGTTTTTCTCCTTCCACCAAGGAAACCAAATGCATAACATGGGAGTAATTCTGAACCTCCATATATTTTGTTACATTTACGCTTCCGATTTTTGATACTCTTCCCATATCATTTCTTCCAAGGTCTACAAGCATTATATGTTCGGCTATTTCCTTTTTATCTGAAAGCAAATCTTCTGCCAGTGTTTTGTCCTCCTGCTCATCCTTGCCTCTTCTTCTTGTTCCTGCAATCGGGCAATTATAGATTTTTCCTTGCTTACATTCAACAAGCATTTCTGGCGAGCTTCCTACAATATAATAATCCTCAAATTTAAAATAATACATATACGGTGATGGGTTTAATCTTCTTAGTCTTCTATACAAGGTAAATGGATCAGTATCACATTCTGCACTCCATCTTTGTGATAATACTACCTGAAAAATATCTCCCTCATATATATATTGCTTTGCTTTTTCTACTGCTGCCTCAAAGGTTTTTTTACTTACATTGCTTTGAAATTGCAATATCTCTCCACTTTGTTCCGGCTCTTCAAAAATTATATCTTTTTTTAGCATTCGGTTTATTTCTTTTATTCTCTTTTTTGCAGCTTTCTCTCCCTCTGCTGTGTTTTCCTCAAGCACTACAATGGAAATACTATGATTATAATGGTCATACGCAATACATTCCTTAACAAACATCAAATGTACATCCGGAGTTCCTACTGTATCAACATTTTCTGCGGAAATTTTTTCGTACTGTTTGATTGTATCATATCCCACTGTTCCAACTGCTCCGCCTATAAAAGGCAGGTTTGTGTCATTAACTATTTCATACGCCTCAATTATACTTTTTACTTCCTCTAATGCCCTGCCTTCCTTTATAGTTTCCTGCTCATTTTGAATTATTGTAATCTGATTACCCGTAGCCTTTACTACAATAAAAGGATTTGTTGATAAAAATGAATATCTTCCCTTTGGCTGTTCCTTACTTTCAAGCAAAAACCCTTCATTTTTCCTCACATATTTTTGATATAGGGTAATTGGTGTTTCCATATCTCCAATTATATTATCTACATAAGCTTTTAATACTGTTTTCTCCATATTTTCCTCCTAAAATATAATAAACCGCCATCATCCCTAATGGGACGATGCCGGTTTCTGCTTCGCTATGCCACCCAATGGTATCCGATACCAAAATCACGAAAAGAATTCTTTATAATAAAAAAACACTCCGTCTTGAGACGAAATGCCACTCAATTTACAGTGTTAATCCAATACGGAATCCTTCTGATTCGATATCTTTGCTCTATAACGGGAGCTCCCGTCTTCAACTACTCATTGCTTTTCATCTGGAATCTCATGGACCCATTCACCTATATCCTATGTACTGTACCTCGCACCAACCGACAGCTCGCTGAAACACACTCAATAAGTTACTATTTCCAATCATTGATTTTAAAATATTCTATTAAAAAAATTATAGCACGCTCACAATTTGCTGTCAAGCGATATATTTTATTGCTCGGGTCTTTGACAGTTGCATAAAGAAAAAAACGCTACATGCCTTGATTTAGGCTTATTTTTTTGTCAATTTTTTCATTTTAATATATCGTATTTTATCGTATTGTGTTATAAT
>DFYO01000018.1 GCA_002381865.1 Clostridiales bacterium UBA4080
CGGTCGTATTGATGTCAAGGGTTGAGAAATAAGAGTATAAAAGTGCTTGATATAAAGAGATTTCCGTGATTTTGAACCATATTCAAGCTGGGTTCAAGGTCACGGATTTTTTATTGTAAGAACATATCTAAAAACAAAAAAACACAAGGTTGTGTGGACATTATTACTTTTTGGCAACTGAGTTGACGAAATTACTGTCAAAAAGGTGGCGAGTGGATAGAATTACTGCAAAAATGGGGTTGAGTTGTCTGAAATGTTGAAATATATTTCAATATGATAAATCAGAAATCCTTTATTGAAGTTTAATGAGTTTTTATTGAAAAACTCACTCAGTAATTATAAACCAAATATGTTGACAAAATCATCTTATTTATGCCATAATATTAAATAGATTTGTTAATTTACAGAACGGAGGACGGTTATATGATAAAAAACAATATTGAAAAAGATATTAAAATAAAATGTGTTGAAGCTGATACAACACAAGCTGCTTTGGCTGAAAAAATAGGAAAAACCGTACAGTATGTAAATCGTATCGTAAAGAAAGATGATGGTGTTGTAAATAAAACTTTTATTCAAATGATGGAAGGATTAGGTTATGACATTAGACTTATCTACGAAAAAAGGGAGGAAAATGACAATGAATAAGCAGCAACTTGCAGCTACAATATGGGAATCCGCAAATCAAATGAGGTCAAAAATTGAGGCTAATGAATATAAGGATTTTATTCTTGGCTTTATATTTTATAAATTTTTATCAGAAAAAGAGGTTGCATTATTTAGAAAAGAAAATTTAACTGATGCTGATATTGAAAAAGTAAATGAAGAGGATGTTAAGTATGCAACTCATGTAAGAGAGAAGTTGGGGTATTTTATTGCATATGAAAATCTTTTTTCAACCTGGCTTAAAAAAGGTAATGATTTTGATATATCGAATGTAAGGGATGCATTATCTGCTTTTGATCGTAACATTGATGATGTATATAAAAAAGTGTTTGAGAAAATTTTCAACACATTGCAGACAGGTTTATCTAAGCTTGGAGAAACAGCTCAGGCACAAACAAAAGCTGTAAAAAGCCTTCTTAAACTGATAAAGAAAATTCCTATGGATGGAAAGCAAGATTATGATGTTCTGGGTTTTATTTACGAATATTTAATTAGTATGTTTGCTGCTAATGCAGGTAAAAAGGCAGGAGAATTCTATACTCCACATGAAGTTTCTGTTCTCATGTCAGAAATTATTGCGGAACATTTGAAAAATAGAAAGCAAATTAAGATATATGATCCTACATCTGGGTCGGGTTCGTTGTTAATCAATATTGGTGACTCTGTTGCAAAATTTATTGAAGGAGAAAACAAGATAGATTATTACGCACAGGAACTCAAAGAAAATACATATAACCTTACAAGAATGAACTTGGTTATGCGCGGCATCAGTCCTGCAAATATTAATGTAAGAAATGGCGATACATTAGAGGACGATTGGCCATTCTTTGAGGATACCGACAAGGATAAAACATACAAATTGATAAGAGTAGATGCCGTGGTTTCTAATCCACCTTACTCACAAAAATGGGATCCATCTGATAAAGAATTTGACCCAAGATATAAGAACTATGGTGTAGCACCAAAGAGCAAAGCAGATTATGCATTTTTATTGCATGATCTATATCACCTTGAAGATGATGGAATAATGACAATTGTTCTTCCGCATGGTGTGCTTTTTAGGGGTGGAGAAGAAGGTAAAATTAGAGAGAATCTCATAGAAAAGAATAACATAGATACCATTATCGGTTTACCATCAAATATTTTCTTTGGTACGAGTATTCCTACTATCGTCATGGTTCTTAAAAGAAATCGCCCTACTTCAGAAGTATTGATTATAGATGCATCAAAAGGGTTTGAGAAAGCCGGAAAGAATAACAAACTGAGAGCCTGCGACATTAAAAAAATTGCTGACACTATTAAGAGCAGAGAATCCATAGAAAAGTATTCTGCTCTTGTTACAAAGAAAACTATCAGAGAAAATGATTATAACCTTAATATTCCTCGCTATGTTAATTCTTTAGAACCTGCAGAAAGTTGGGATATTCATGCGACAATGTTTGGTGGAATTCCTGTAAAGGAAGTGGCACAATTACATGAGTATTGGAATGCTTTCCCCGGCCTTCAAGATGCTGTTTTTGAGAAGATTTCTACTGAATATTTGGCTGTAAAATGTGAGGATATTAAAGCTGCTATCGCCTCCCATGAATCATTGGAAAATTACAAGACTGTTTTTGCTAATGTATTTAGTGATTTTTATGAAAAACTAAAAAATGATTTGATTGAAGGAATTCTTGATGTATCTGCTGAGAATGAGAAAGAAAAGGTAAGCAAGGATATTTTCACAAGAATAGAAAATGTAAAACTTGCTGACAAGTATAAAGCATATCAGATACTTTCGGATAATTGGGATGTGATTTCTACAGATTTGGAAATGATTCAGTCAGAAGGCTTTGAGGTTATCAATCAAGTGGATCCCAACATGGTTATAAAAAAGAAAGAAGCCAACGATGACGAGGTTCCAGAGATACAAGATGGGTGGAAGGGTCATATACTACCCTTTGATTTAGTTCAGAGAGAGATTCTTACAGAAGACTTAGAAGAAATTCAGGCAATAGAGAAAAGATTAACTGAAATCACTTCTTTGTATGCTGAAATCATTGATTCACTTGACGCTGAAGAAAGAGAAAGCAGTGTGTTGAATGACACTAATGATGCTTTTGTAGCAAAAGAAGTTAAGAGTTTTGTTGCAGACGCTCTTAGCGATGTGGAAAATGATGAAATCAAAGCATTAAGAGAATATCTAAGGCTTTCAAAGAAAAAAGAAAAGATAGATTATATAAATAAATGTGATAAAGTTTCGTGGGATTTAATGGAGCAAGGTACTGATGGAACATATAAGAAAGTCTCTGTTACTAGTAGAATAAGCGAATTACAAAGAATGTATGAATTCCCGGAAGGTTCTTTTGAACAGAAAGTGATGACCGTATTATCTCTTATGGAAGAAGAAAGCCAGGCTAAAAAAGATCTAAAACAGAAATCAGAAGCACTCCATATTAAGACCAAAGAAACTATTGAAAATCTGGATGAGGACGAATCCTTGCGTTTATTGGAATTAAAATGGATAAAGCCATTAGTAGATTCTCTTTTCGATATTCCAGATGAAATCATTGGGGAACTGATTAACAAAGTAATTCATCTACACGATAAATATTGCACTACGTTTTCTGATATTGAAAATCAAATTGAAAACACAAGTAAACTATTATCAAGTATGATTGATGAACTTGTTGGTAGTGATTCTGACATCGAAGGATTAACAGAATTAAAGAAGATTTTGGGGGTACAGTGATGCATAAAAAAAGAAAAAGACCTGAAATCAGATTCGCTGGACATGAAACTGAGTGGATTGAGAAAAAGTTTGATGACACATTCGATATGCTTTCTAATAATACATTATCTAGAGATGCTTTAAACTATGATGGTGGTGTGGCAAAAAACGTTCATTACGGTGATGTATTAGTCAAGTTTGGAGAGTATCTTGATGTTAATCGTGAGCAGCTCCCTTATATCAATGATGCTACGGTTGCACAGAAGTTCTTTAAATCGTACTTGAAAGATGGAGATATTGTTATTGCAGATACTGCTGAAGACGAGTCGGTAGGAAAATGTACGGAAGTAGTTGGTGTTGGTGGTACTCCGATTATTTCAGGATTGCATACAATCCCTTGCCGCCCAAAACAAAAATATGCACCAAAGTATATGGGGTATTATTTGAATTCAAATGCTTATCACGATAGGTTATTACCTCTAATGCAGGGCGTTAAAGTTACCTCAATTTCAAAAACAGGAATAAAAGAGACCGATGTTATTCTTTCAGACGAATTTGAAGAGCAAGCAAAAATAGGAGAATTTTTATCCTCTTTAGATGATATGATAGCTTCAGAGGTGTCTAAGTATAAAAAGCTCATAATTGTAAAAATGTCCTTGATGGATAAAATGTTTCCCAAGAATGGTAGCAATGTGCCAGAGGTTAGGTTTAATGGATTTGCAAACCCTTGGAAACAATGTACGGTTGGAGAGATTCTTGTAGAGCGTAATGAACAATTACCAAAAAGCAATGAATACCCACTTATGGCTTTTGTAGCAAATGAAGGGGTTGCCCCGAAAGGTGATAGATACGATAGAAGTTTTCTTGTAAATGACAATGAAAATAAAGCGTACAAGAGAACAGAATTTGGAGATTTTATTTATAGTTCAAATAATCTCGAAACAGGATCTATTGGGCTTAACAAGTATGGAAAAGCCTCGCTTTCACCGGTTTATAGCATTTTTGAACCAACAGAAAACACAGATTCGGATTTCATCGGTAGAATGCTTATTAGAAAAGAATTTATAAATGAAATGGTTAAATGGAGACAAGGTGTTGTTTATGGTCAGTGGCGTATCCACGAATCAGATTTTCTAAAAATTAATGTCTTTGTTCCTAAGATAGAAGAGCAGAGAAAAATCGGAAATTTTCTTGATAGCTTAGATAACCTTATCACCTTTCATCAGTGCAGGCTTGAAAAATTAAGAAATATTAAATCTTCTTGTATGGATAAGATGTTTGTTTAGGAGGTGGGGAAATTGTATTTTGATAAAGAAACGGATTTTGAAGAGGCTGTCATAAAAGCCTTGATAGAATGTGGTTGGGAGTCAGAAGTAATTCGACATCCTTCAGAAAAAGATTTAATAAAGAACTGGGCTGATATTTTGTTTAACAACAACCGTCAAAGGGATCGTTTGAATGAATGCCCATTGACAGATGGAGAAATGCAGCAGATTATGGAGCAGGTTAAACTACTGCAATCTCCTATCAAATTAAACAGCTTTATAAACGGAAAAAGTGTATCTATTAAACGAGACAACCCAGATGATAAAGAGCATTTTGGTAAAGAGGTTAGCTTAAAAATATATGACCGGCAAGAAATAGCATATGGTGAAAGTCGATATCAAATAGTGCAGCAGCCTCATTTCCCTACCAAATCCCCGATTCTAAATAATAGGCGTGGAGATTTAATGCTTTTGATAAACGGTATGCCAGTTATTCATATTGAATTAAAGAAAAGTGGGATACCCGTTAGTGAAGCTTATAATCAGATTGAGAAATATTCTCATGAGGGTGTTTTTCGAGGCTTGTTTTCGTTAATACAGGTATTTGTTGCTATGCAACCAGAAGAAACCGTGTACTTTGCAAATCCGGGCGAAGGAATGAAGTTTAACAAGGTGTTTTATTTTCATTGGGCTAATTTTAATAATCAGCCTATCAATAAATGGGATGAAGTGGTTGCGAAATTACTAAACATTCCTATGGCTCATATGCTTATTGGTTTTTATACTATTGCAGATACTGACGAAGGCGTATTAAAAGTAATGAGAAGTTATCAGTATTACGCAGCAATTGGTATAGCTGATAAGGTGGCGAAAAAGAATTGGAAGGATAACAACCAATTAGGCGGTCATGTGTGGCATACGACTGGCTCAGGAAAAACAATGACTAGTTTTAAATCTGCACAGTTAATTGCAAGTTCACACGATGCAGATAAGGTCATATTTTTGGTAGATAGAAAGGAATTAGGTATACAATCATTAAAGGAATATAGGTCCTTTGCAAATGAAAGCGAAGCGGTGCAAGCTACAGAAAATACCGATATCCTTATTTCAAAGCTTAAGAGTGATGATTTGGATAATACTCTAATAGTAACTTCCATTCAAAAACTAAGTAACATCTCTGAAGATGCTCAGGGATTAAATGAAGCTGATTTGAAAATAATCAAAACAAAGCGAATTGCAATTATTATAGACGAATGTCATCGTTCCACTTTTGGCGAAATGTTAACTACTATTAAAAATACATTTAAACATTCAATAATTTTTGGATTTACAGGTACACCTATACAGGATGTAAATATAAAGAAGGATAGTACAACTCCGACAATATTTGGTGATGAAATACATCGTTATACATTAGCAGATGGCATTAGAGATAAGAATGTTTTAGGTTTTGATCCATACATGGTAAAAATCTTTGATGACTCAGATTTGAGACAAGCTGTTGCTCTTCATAAGGCTAAGGCAGCTACAGTGGAAGAAGTAATGGGTGACCCTCAAAAAGAAAAGATGTTCTACAAGTACATGGATTCATCACAAGTCAAAATGTATGGAGAACAAGTTGATGGAAAATGGGTTGCAGGGATTGAAGATTTCATACCAAATGAGCAATATCAAACTGCTGAATACAGGAATGGCGTAATATCAGATATTAAGAAAAAATGGACTATTTATAGCCGAGGCAGAAAGTTCCATGCGATTTTTGCCACAAGCAGTATTCCAGAGGCTGTTGCGTATTATCGATTAATGAAAGCAGAAATGCCTAATTTATCTATTGCGGCCATGTTTGATCCAAGCATTGATAATGAAGGTGGTGGCTCTTTAGAAAAAGAGGACGGGATTGTAGAAATGCTTGAAGACTACAACAATAGGTTTTCACAGACTTTTACTATCCCGTCATATGATAAATTCAGAAAAGATGTTAGCTTAAGATTGGCTCACAAAAAGCCTTATGAACGTATTACGCAGGACGAACAAATTGATATTCTTATTGTTGTGAATCAGATGCTTACGGGATTCGATTCTAAATGGGTTAACACCTTATATTTAGATAAGGTAATGGAATACGAAAATCTTATTCAGGCATTTTCAAGAACCAATCGATTATTTAATATTGCAGAAAAGCCTTTTGGCATTATCAAGTATTACAGACGCCCTAATACTATGGAGAAAAATATAGAGGCAGCAGTAAAAGCATATTCAGGAGACATCCCAACAGGTCTATTTGTAGATAAATTGCCAAACAACCTGAGACAGATGAATTCTTTATTTGATGAAATAGAGGCTTTATTTAAAAACGCAGGGATTATCGATTTTGAAAGACTACCAGATGAATCCTCTGTAAAAGCTAAATTTGCAAAACAATTTAAACAGTTTTCTACACATTTAGAGGCAGCAACAATACAAGGCTTTACTTGGAGTCAAAATACATATACGGATGAAAACGGTTCAAGCATTGTAATGCATTTAGATGAAATGACATACCTCATTCTTCTTGCTAGATATAAAGAACTAGCTAAAGGTGGAGGAGGTGGACGTGGTGGAGATGTTCCATACGAAATTGACACACATATTACGGAATACGATACTGAAAAGATTGATGCAGACTATATGAACTCTCGATTTGAAAAATTCATGAAGTTGATACAAAGTGAATATGATGCGGAATCTTTGGAGAAGACACTAAAAGAACTGCATAAGTCATTCTCTATGCTATCTCAAGAAGAACAAAAGTATGCCAACATTTTCATTCACGATATTCAAGCAGGAAATATTCACATCAGTCCGGGTAAATCGTTTAGAGATTACATCTCTGAAATGATGAAAAATGCGGAAGATCTTAGAATTAAGCATGTTATTAAAAGACTTGGTTGCAATGAAAGACTCCTTCGTGAATTGCTAGAAAGAAAAGTAACAAAAGAAACAATAGAGGCTCATGGTAAATTTGAAGAATTAAAGGCTACTGTAGATAGCCAAAAAGCAAGGTCATTCTTTATTATTGTAGAACAAAATAACTATCAAGAATCCAGGCTTGTAATGTATATTGAACGATATTTGAGACATTTTCTTTTGAGTGGTGGTGAAGATCCTTATGCTTATCTTTATCCTAATGTTGAACATAACGAAGTTATAAGAGAAAAAAATGAAAGCGAATATTGTGCTAGTGTTGGGGTTGTTTTAACAGAAGAAAAAATGAAAGGAAAATCTAAGGTATCTTCTGTAAAAAGTGCAACATTGAATAATTGGTATTCGGAGAGTAAGGCATTAGCTTGTATGATAGAAACTGACTGTTTCGCTTATGTAGAAAACAAGCTGTGTATCTACGATAACAAATATATTCAGTGTGACGATAACGGAAGAATGCGCCTTACAAATTATGCAAAAGCACATGAGGAAGAATGTTTCCTTCAATTTGTAATTGACCATGAAACTGGAGAATTACATTATGTAACATTACCTGCAGCTATGGCAAGTAAATCTTTCAATTATTATGATGAAATAAGTGAAGAACTACTCACCAAATATGGACTTGTAAACGAAATATCACATGAAATGTTGATAGCTATAAATGGACTTGACTTTGGCGATGCATTAACAAAGCTGATGAGCAAAAATGTTTGCAACTATTCAGTTAGGTTGCTGAGGGATACTACAGGCTTAGATAATAGAACTATTAGTAATATGAAAAGAGGAACAAACCTTACTAAGCTTAATGTTATTTCAACTTGTTTAGGTATACATATTCCGTTCCGCGTTAGTGATAAGATGTTACAACTTGCTGAGTTATCTTTGAACTTCGACGTACCTGGAAAAAAAGGTGAGGAAAATAGCATATATGATGCTCTTCTACATTTGAAATGGGCAACTGATTATGATGATGTCTATGAAGAATTGAAGGAACAACGCTATGATTACTTGATTCACCAACCCCCAGTTAAAAATTAGATATATTGAAAAACAGATCAGACTTTAGAGAAGTCTGGTCTTTTTTTTTGCTCAAAAATATTTTTGTTGAACTTTATTCAACGGATATTAACGGTATAATGGGCAATTTTCAAGTAATTTAAAATTTTATACGGATAAAAGCAGCAAATAACGCTTTTTGCTGTTGAAGTTTATTCAACGGGCAAAAAAAGTAAAAGTATTATCATTACCATAACAGGAGGACAAACCTCCTGAAATAAAATCTCAATGTCCGAGATGCGCATTAGGACGGCGGGATGCATAAAGAGTTCAGAACACAGTGATAAAG
>DFYO01000061.1 GCA_002381865.1 Clostridiales bacterium UBA4080
AAGTACTGACGTAGAATCTAGGTATCTATCTTTTTTATTTTGTAGCTCTTGTTCAGAAACTATATACCCACCGTTTTCACTAATATTGATGCGGATTTTTTCATCTCCGTTAGCATCTATATACCTTATCTGATCATAAATACCTCTATGGGTTGAAAATTCTGACCAGTTAAAGGCTATTTCCTCGTAATTACCTTCATCTGATAAATCATTTTCAAATGCATGATGCAGATAATGAATGTCCGAAAGAAACATCTTAAATTCACGACCCAGAAAATCATTTTCCAAGCTTACAACTCTCTTCTCCTGGCTCATCATAGCTTCAATTTTTGTTGTTCTTACTTGCTTTTCCAAAAAGAACAGTACTACAAAAGATAATACAAAAATTAATGTAAATGATATAACAAAATACCCTATATTGTGCTTTTTATTATTGCCAATATTATCATTCAATATCGATACCCCTTTTCCTAAAAATTATAGTTGTACAATATCTTCACCCTTTTTCTGTTTAAAATCTCTTCTTTGCTACCACAAATACAACCTTCTTATATTTGAAGTATACTACAATTGACTATTATTTTGAAGATAAATCATTCCGAATATCAGTTTCTGCTATTTAATTAGCTACCTCGGATAAGATAAACTGCAACATTATATATGTGATTGAATAATACAGTTCATTCCTAATCTACCAGCCATTCTAATACATTCATTTGCTTTATTCCATTATGAGATGTAAGCGGTGTATAATCCATGGTAAGCAAATATTTTGGATTGTGATCCTTGATTGCTTCTAAAGATGATAGTTCTCTTTTTAACGTCTGATTTTCCATTACAGTCATAGAAACTTGGTAGTACGATTTACCCTCTTCGTTAATGGCTATAAAATCAACCTCCGTAGCCCCTATTTTCCCAACATAAACTTCATATCCTCTTCTTAAGAGTTCAAGATAAACGATATTCTCAAGTATATGTCCCATATCTGTGTGTTTTGTTCCTAGCAGGTAATAGCGAAGCCCAATATCAGCTACATAGTATTTTGATCCCGTTGCTAAATATTGCTTTCCTTTTATATCGTATCTGCCAACTTTATATACAATAAAACTGTCTACAAGAGCAGATAAATAACTTTCAACTGTTGGAACACTAATCTTTCTGCCCGATGTGGTCATTGAATTCGCTATTTTTGTAGATGAACACAAATTACCTATGTTATCAAATATAAATTCTACCACACTTTGAAGCATTGACGGATCTGATATTCTCTTTCTGGTAACAATGTCTTTTAGAAGTATAGTATTATAAATGCCCTCAAGATAGGTTCTGATATCCTTTTTTCTCTCTAGCTCTAGTGTTCCTGGGAAAGAGCTATTTTGCAAATAGTTCATATATAGTTCGGCCATATTGCTGTTGTTTGGATATGCCAATATATACTCTTTGAACGAAAGTGGCTGCATTTTTATTTCTACATATCTACCAGAAAGCAAAGTTGCCAACTCTCCAGATAAGAGAAATGCATTCGAGCCTGTAATATATAAATCTACGTTTTTTTTAGCATAAAGCCAATCAACACCCTCTTGAAAATTTTGAACTTGTTGGACTTCATCCAGAAATATATAGTTTTTATGTTCTTTTTTAAGTCTGATATCCACATATTCAAATAAATCCTTTGAAGTAAGTATATCTCTATAATCACCATCTTCTAGATTTATTGAAATAATCTGTTCATCTCTAACTCCATGCTCTTTCAAATAGTTTTGATATAATTCAAAAATAGTTGATTTACCACAACGACGTATTCCGGTTACGACTTTTATTAGATTTTTATCCTTAAAACTAATCAAATCTTCCAATGTTTCTTTTCTTGGAATCATTTTTTCACCCCACCACAATGATTTTTATAAACTCATTATAGCACAGCTTTAGATTTTGTTAAATGTTTTTTACAAATCTTGTATTTTTTGCTATTTCAAGAATTTCATTTTAAGTTAAATCACATTGACTTTCCCCTGGATATCACCTAATTAATTTGTTAGTTCATCTCTTTCTCCTTTTTTTCATTTACTGTTTTAATCCACGATTACTTCCTTCAATTAATAAAAATGAGTTCTTTCACATACTGTCGAAAGAGCTCATTTTCTATTGCCTATTAATTTTATTCTTTAAGGTGCAAGCTGTTCATCCAGCCAGTTAATCATATCACCCATAACCTCAGTTTTTTCATTTCTTTCGTTTAGGGTTTCATGAAATAATCCGTCATATAACTTAATTGTCTTATCTGTAGAATCAATGTTGTTAAAAAGCGCTTCTGAAAATGCTTTTGATACGATTCTGTCATCCTTTCCATGTGTTATAAATACAGGATAATTATACTCCCCTGCTTCAACTTCATCTGCAAGGTATTTTGACCCAAGTGCAAAGGTTTGGAAATACAGCTGTGCAGTAAATGAGTTCAGCCTTAGTGGATCCACATAATAATAATTCTGCACTGCTGGGTATCTGCAAACTGTGCTTGTAAGACTGTTTGGAATATCGAACATTGGATTTCCTCCAAAGCCTGCATAAAAAGCGTCTTCATCCACTCCCATACTCATATAATAAGGACCTGTTGCAGCTCCTGAAAGAATCTGCCCGTCCAAGGTGTCCGTATAGGTTACTCCATACATTGCTGTAATCAGTCCTCCCATGCTATGCCCAAGCATATACACCGGAAGTCCTTCATTTTCTGTTTTTGCTTTTGTAACAAGAAGGTTCAGGTCATCAAAATACTCATGGAAATCTTCCACAAATCCGGAATCGCCATTTCTTTCTCCTGTCAGACCATGTCCCTTATTGTCCATTCTGTAAGTACCGTAGCCTTCTGCATTTAATGCTTCTGCCATTTCATTGTACCTGCCAATATGCTCTGCAAGCCCATGTACCATTATCACAATGGCCTTCATTTCTTCAACGTCTGTATTTTTTGCAAAGTAGAGCTGTTTATCGTCAGTTGAATCTCCAATATATCCATCCACTGCTACAGAAAATACAAGCGTATTGCTTTTGAAAACATTTTCGCCATCAAATACCGCTTCAAGTGCCTGAATTGAAAAGCTTCTTGACTCAGTTGCTTCTTCCGTAAATGTTATATCAACAGTAGTGTCGTCGACTTTTACAACTGAATGAATTGTAAGTCCTGTACTTCCTGTGTCAATATTCCAGTTCCCCAGATCTTCAACATCTTCTTTAGCTCCAAAAACATGATTCAGATTTGTAACCTGAGCATCAAAATCTCTTCCTGAAATCAAATCAATTCGAATTGCTGCTCCTGTTGTTCCCTTCGGAATTATTGTCTGATGAGACGTTGTTATAATTGGCTCTTTTCTTGCTATCTGCATATCCTGATTAGTTATATCAGTTCCTGCAGATACGCTAAATGTTGCAGTTGAAAATTCATAGTAGCCCTCCATGCTTGCCGTAAGCGTATAACCGCTTCCTGTTGGAACGCTAATGCTATAGCTTCCGTCAGCTGCTGGATGAACTGCTTCTCCATAGGTATTGCTTCCTTTTTTAAGCTGAATATTTGCTGTGCTTAAATCCGCTATTCCCGCTGATACACTTAATGTTCCGCTTATCAGCTGAACTGTTTTTTCTGCTGCTCTTGCGTCCAGCCAAGTGATAATATCTGCAATTACTTCTGCTTTTTCATTTCTTTCATTTAAAGATTCATGGAACAAGCCGTCATATATCTTAATTGTCTTATCTTCAGAATCAATATTTGTATACAATGCTTGTGAAAAATCCTTTGATACAATCCTGTCATCCTTACCATGCAAAATAAATACAGGATAAGTGTATTCACCATCAGCAACCTCATCTGCAAGATATTTCGAACCTTGTGAAAAGGTTTTAAAATATAACTGTGCTGTAAATGAAGTAAGTCTTAACGGATCCACATAATAATAATTCTGAACTGCGGGATATCTGCAGACTGTACTTGTTAAACTGTTTGGAATGGCAAACATAGGATTGCCTCCAAATCCCGCATAAAATGCGTCCTCATCCACTCCCATGCTCATATAATAAGGACCTGTTGCAGCTCCTGAAAGAATCTGCCCGTCAAGCTTATCCTGATATGTAACTCCATATAAAGAAGTAAGCAGACCTCCCATACTGTGTCCAAGCATATACACAGGCTTACCTGGATTTTCAGTGATTGCTTTATTTACAAGCAAATCAATATCTTGATAGTATTCTCTAAAGTCATCGACATTTCCTGAATCTGAATTTCGTACACCTGTTAATCCATGCCCCTTATTATCCATTCTATAAGTAGCGTAGCCTGCCGCATTTAAAGCCTCTGCAGCTTCATTGTACCTTCCCAAATGTTCGGCAAGACCATGTACCATAACTACTACTGCTTTCATATCGGTGACATCCTTGTTAACCGCATAATAAAGCTCCTTGTCTCCTGTTGCGTCAGTTATATACCCATCATCAGAAATACTAAACACAAGTTCATTGCTGTCAAATGCATAATCGCCTTCAATTACTGTGGTAAGTGCCTGAACTGAAAATGCTCTTGTATCCGTTGCTACTCCTGTAAATACCAAGTCTACAGTTGTATCATCAACTTTATTTATTGATTCCAGTGTAAATCCTGTGGTTCCGGTATCAACATTCCAGTTTGCTGTGTTTTCAACAACTGCTTCTTCTGCAAAGCTGTGCCCAAGATTTGTAACCTGCGCTGCAAAATCCCTGCCTGAAATCAAATCAATTCTGATTGTTGTTCCGTTAGTTCCTCTTGTTAAGACCGTTCTGTTTTCTGTTGTTATAATTGGCTCTTTTCTTGCGATCTGCATATCCTTGCCAGATACATTTGTTCCTGTTGATACTGTAAATTCAGCAGTTTCAAACTCATAATATCCCGCAAGAGAAGCAAG
The DNA here is from genome assembly GCA_002381865.1 of Clostridiales bacterium UBA4080. Lineage (GTDB taxonomy): Bacteria > Bacillota > Clostridia > Lachnospirales > Vallitaleaceae > UBA4080. The sequence goes on from DFYO01000061.1 coordinate 4,926, forward strand.
CACTGTATAACCTGTTCCTGCACTCACTCCTGTAATCGTATAGCTTCCATCAGCCAAAGGATGTACTGCAGCCCCAACATTGGCACCCTCCTTTTTAAGCTGTATGGATGCAGCTGTCATATTGGTATTTCCTGCTGAAAGCTCCAATGTTCCTGAAATACTTTGAACCGCAGGATTACTTCCTCCACCGCCCGAACCGCCTGAGCCGCCGGTGCTTCCAGTGTCTATTGTCGGAGGTTTTACATTATCTGAAACAGTTGTTTTTACAGGAGTTTTCTCAAAGCTTACTCCGTCTGCTTTTACATCTGCTTCCTGCACTGTTCCCATTCCGCTTACAGCAATCTTTGACTCTAAAGTCATTTTATCAACAACGGTTTTATCTCCAAGATAAATACTGCCGCCTATTGCCTCACTGTTAATTGACATCTCTTTTATTTCTGTATTTCCCTGAGTTTTCAATTCAACATTGTCAGCCTCAACCACGACACTGTCGAATTTTCCTTCCAGTATAAGGGTTTCCCCTTTTGCATTTTCAGAAATAATAATTTCTGCACCCTTTGCATCAACAGCTACAATTCTCACTTCTCCATTTGCTGTCTTTTGAACAATGATTTTATTGTATTCTCCGCCATTTATATGAATACTGTTAATTCCGCCACCCCTGATAAAGGTTTCCCCATCAACCTTAATATTGTTCAGGGTCACATCTCCGTTTCCTACCTCTTCTGCAATCGTCAAATCCCCTGTTATATGAAGGTTTTGAAGAATTACTTTATCGGCTTTTACAATAACGTCTCCATTCACCATCTCTGTTCCAGTCGCAGGACCGTAAGTTCCTGCTTTGTCATAGATGGCGCTTCTAATTGTATTATTTAATGCTACAATTGCTTCCCCTCTTTTTATCAGTGCTTTTGCCTGAAAGCTTCCATTTGGATATCCGTTCAAATATCCTGCTTTTACTACCGCTCCGATATAACCCTTGCTCCAGGATTCTATTTTTGAAGCATCTGTAAATTTTTTCGTACTTTCCGTATCCTGCGTCAGTTTTTTTACCTTGGCAATAATTACAGAAGCTTCCTGCCTGCTAATTGGCGCATTTGGCTTTATTGTATTGTCAGGATAACCCCCGATGTATCCTGCTGACACTGCCTTCTGAATTTCTTTGTAAAACCAGTCACTTGCCTTGATGTCCTTAAATCCTGCTTCCTCCAATGCTGTAAATCCATACGCATTGTTGACCAGCCTCATAAATTCAGCTCTGGAAATGCTGTTATCCGGCTTAAAGCTTCCATCCTCATAGCCATTTGCCAATCCCTTGCTAATCCATTCATTGATTGTATTCCCCGCCCAATGATTCGTCAAATCCGTTGCAGCAAAGCTGCCTCCGGCAAACATTGGAATACTCATTGCAACTGCTAAAGCATATGCAATGATTTTTTTCATGCCTTGCTGAATGCCTTTCATTATTTGCTCCTCCTGTTAAAATATTGTGGATTTATTCCACTGTAATAATAACAATTGGGCACAAACATTTAATAAACAAATAATAAACATTCCTAGCTATCTAAAAAGTTCCTCATTTCATTATCTATTATATCAATCATCCTTTCATTACCTGTGGCATTATATATTTCTTTTTTCATAAGATAATATTTTTCTGTATAGTTCTGATGTTTTATCAAAATATTAATAAGTGCAAGTGCTTCTGTATTCTTGCCTGTCTTTATTTGTTCTTCTGCCAAATCAAGAACTTGTTTTTCAAACAGATAAAAATATTTTTCTCTTTCAAGATTAACATCATATATGTCTATATTCTCGCAAAATGCTCCCTTGTATACTTTGCACAGTCTTTGAACTAGTTCTTCTCTGCTATTATACGTATTAACCTCTTCAAGCTTATTGAGGATTTCTTCGAACTCCTCAAGATCGGTTTTGACAATCTTTGGGTTCAAATAATATCTTCCGTCCGTTTGCAGGAGTGCCTCTTCAAATCCTGATTCCTTCAAGGTCTTTCTGATATATGTTATGGAGGTTCTAACATTATTACTTGCTTTTTCATAATCATATTCTTCAAAAAACAAGTCAATTATTCTGTCCTTTGTCACTCCTGTTTTACTTTTATAAAGCAGATAAAAGAATATGTTTTTTGCCTTTACTGTCCTCCACCTAATAAGCTTATCTCCATCCCTCACGCTAATATCTCCAAAAAATTCCGCCCAAAGCAATCTCTCCTGTGCCGAATTTTCCGTAGGAGGATCGCTATCCTCAAGGGTATGATTTTTCTGAGTAACATCGCTATCTTGAAGAGTATCGTTTTTCTGAGGGGCATCGTCTCTTTTTAATGCTTTATACTTGCTTTTGATTTCTTCTATGAATTTCGTATTTATTCCCTGTTTTTCACAAAGCTCAAATAGTGCTATGTAATGCTCAAAATGTTTTATATAATCCTGGATATAGTACCCCTTTTCTGATAGCTCCATTGCTGTTTTTGCATATTGAACTGCCTTGTCTTCCTCGTCCATTGCAAGATACGCGGTTGCTATAACACTGCTCAGTGTCGCCATATATAGCTTCGTGTTGAATTTTTCAGATGGCAGCATACATTTTTTTGCATAAAAAATTGCCAGCTCATACTCCTTCATAATTAGATAGCTCTGGCAAAGCATCATCTCTGCCATCATTAATCCTACTTCATTTTGCTTTGAAATTTTCTTATAATATAGATTAATTAGCTGCAATGCTTCCTGCTTTCTCCCCCAAAAGGCAAGACAATTGATATAAGAAAACGCACACAAATAAAAGAGCGGATTATCCTTGTTTTCAAACATATCCAATGTTTTAATAAAGCATTCTTCTGCTTCTTTATTATTTCCAAGGTGAAATTCCATTTCTGCTAAAATAGCATATAATTCCGGAAGATTTTGATTTAGCTCATAATGTAGAGCATTGTCAATTTCTTTTTTTACATATTTCCTTCCCTCTTTAAGTTTTCCCCACACTAGATAAATTCTAAGCGTATACACAATTGAATTTAAGGGCAGTCTGCCTTCGCTGTATTTTTGTTTGATGCTCATTGCAAAAGGATAGTCCCCGATAAGATAGCTGGCATATTCCAACAGCGCAAGCAGCTTTAGCTCATAAGGCTTCATACTCCCGCTCTCAATTTCTGCAGCCTCCTTTTTAAGTATCTTGTATTCCTCTTCAAGCTTATGCAAAAATGAACCAATATATAATTTTTCGCTAAGGATATCTACCTTTTCTTCAAGAGTTCTGCTTTCAAGCTTAGCATAGATGCTATTTGCAAGCTCATAGCCTTCCTCCCATCGTTTCTGCTTCCATAGCGAGTTGACCTTAAAGGTATCTGCCTTTAATAATCCTTCCTCATCTCTCAATCTTTCAAAAACTTTCCTGCCTTGTTCAATATATTTTCCCCCTAGCTCTGGCTTTGGATCTTTTAGCGCATGTAATGCTTTTATTAGAGCCAGTGCGCCATAATCTGCTGTAATTTCCTTAGGAATCAGCTTGCTCCAGTGATGAACATAAATACTATATGAAATCGAAATATATCTGTACCCTTCTTCTGCCAGAATTTTTTCGGTCTTTTCATAATCCTTTGCAAGGAGAAGATATTCAATTGCTTCAATTTTTTTGTTCTTATCCAAATAATATTCTGCAATACGGCTGTATTTTTCTGATTTGTCCTTAACCTTGTTTTGCAGGAACTCCCTAAACAAATCATGGTACTTGTAGGTATTAAAATCTGTTTTGCTTATAAAAATTCCCTCTTCCAGCATTTTAGACAATATTTCCCCTGAAGCCTTCATATTCATAATATAATCGCAGATTTCTTCCTCCATAAATTCCAACAGACAAGTCGAAAGCAGAAAATCCTTGTTCTCAAAGCCTGTAAAAATATTCTCAAAGCTCCTGTTATAATAATCTTGAAGCTTCAGCTTACCTTCCTTCTGCTCATAATCCGAATATTTTAAAAGGTTCAGCCCAAACGGCCATCCGTTGTTTTTTTTCAGCAATTCATATTGTATACTCAAATTTGCATTTTCATTCTTTGCCCTATTAATATATTCTTCTTCCTCTTCTTGAGAAAATTTCAAATCCTCTTTTCCAATTTCAAGCAAACTACTTCCTTGAGCCATTAAATCCAGTTCAATATCAGGACGAACTCTCGATGCTATAATAATTCTGATGTTTTTGGGAAGGTATTTTATAAAAACTGCAATAAATTCCTTGATTTCATCTTTAGTAATATAGTGAAAATCATCTAAAACAATTGTCCCCTCTGTCTGACATCCTTCTGAAAAGCTGTTTAACATTTTTGCTGCCAGCTCTCTGATATTATTGTTTTCAAAATCCTCTCTTGAAAAATTCAGGCTGTCGTTATGAATATGTTTTTTTATTCCCTCAGCAAAAAATGTTATAAAGGTTTCCTTTTCATCGTCAAATTTATCCAGCTGATACCATGCCACCTTACCCTTTAATTCTTTATGGCATTGCGAAAGAAGGGTTGTTTTGCCATATCCTGCCGGAGCAGTGATTAAAATAACCCTCTTGTTTCGATTATATGCAATTTTATCTATTAGTTTTCTTCTTACAAGTGAACCAGTTTCAATCCATCTCGGACTAAATTTTGCATTTATCAGATTCATTTTGTTCTCCTATCCACTTGGAGCCCCCTATATTTAATAACACTATTGTCACAATTATAACCGATTAAGCTTATGCCAATCGTATATATTTCTATTTATTATAACATCTATCCTAAGCAAATAACCTACACAAAATCAAAAAACATCTAATTTTAAATACTCATTAGCCTTCTAAAATCTAATCTATTTTCTATACTTTGTTAGTAATTCTTTAGGAATATGCCCTATGTGTTAGGATAGTTGTCGT
>DFYO01000060.1 GCA_002381865.1 Clostridiales bacterium UBA4080
TCCATGCAAGCAGGGAGCTTGGGGGGCATTGGTATGCTGAGCCCATTGGCTAGGACCACGACAGAAAGAGAATAAGGTGGACTATCCTACGAGAAGGAGAAGCCATCATGAGGAAGCGGTTCGATGAGCAGTTCAAGGCAACGGTAGCCCTTGAATCAGTAAGAGAAGAGCATACGCTCCAGGAGTTAGCGGAGAAGTACCAGGTGCACCCAAATCAGATCAGCGCATGGAAGAAAAAGCTTTTAGAGCAATCTGCAACGATCTTCGAGAGAAAGAACAAGAAAGATGAGGAGTACGTTCAGCTGAAGAAAGAGAAAGAGGAGCTGTTCCGCCAGCTTGGTGAGATGCAGTACCAGAACGAGTGGCTCAAAAAAAAGTACAGACAGCTGTACGGAAAAGATCCCGGCTGATTAAGCCAAAGGAGCCACGATTGTCCATTCGCATGCAATGCAGCTTGCTCAGTATTCCTCGCAGCGGCGTCTATTATCGCGCTCGTCCGCGCAGAAAGCTCCATGAGCAGTATTATGAAGCAATCAGGCAGATAAGCGAAACAAAGCCGTTGTATGGCTATCGCAAAGTCGCGCTGGAACTGAAAGGACGAATGCCAGCACTCACTGAAAAACAAGTCAGGCGCATCATGCAAAACTTGCATATAAAAGCATTCCATGCAAAGAGAAACACGAGTGTGAAACATCCGATGAATCCTGTGTATCCCTACCTGCTTAACGACAAGGAAATTCGCTATCCGAACCAGGTGTGGTCGACTGACCGGACGTATATCAAACTGCCTGACGCTGGGTATGTGTATTTGACCGCCATACTGGATGTCTATAGCCGCAAGGTATTGTCCTGGCGCGTTTCGAACAGTATGGATTCACGGTTCTGCGAGGATGCATTGCAGGAAGCCATTGCATGCTATGGAGCACCTGCCATATTCAATACGGACCAGGGAAGTCAGTTCACCTCGAATACCTTTACGCAGATTTTGCAGAATCATCATATCAGCATCAGTATGGATGGCCGTGGCAGATAGCGCGACAACGTAGCATTGGAAGCGTGAATGACCACCTTATTCGTTGCTCGTTTGTGGTCTTGATTTTTGGGCGCAGCATAGACCTTTCCGGGAATGGAGAAAACAAATCTCGTAGCCAGCTGTTTGATATTTATGGCGATTATGCTGATACTCTCTGGGAATTACCATGAACCTGCCTGAGCAATAAGATGACCTTTGGCAAATTGTGGCAGATTTGAATGCTTATGCCGTTTTCTCCTAATATTATACACGAGATCTTATTGGCGATTTAAGGCTGTCTATGTATTTTGATTTCAATTTTATATCGCCATTATTTTTTATTTTGCATTTTGTTTTACTTATGCGTTTTTCTGATGTAGAATACGTTAGGTGGACGCTTCGCGCAGAGGTGAAATAATTATGCCAGAATTTGAGAGTTCAGCCTTTCGCCAGATGATCAATATGCAGAAGGAAATACTTCAAATTATAGTAAAAGACACTTTATTTCATGATCAAATTGCCAAGGCGTGTCAATCTGTAACCGAATATAATAAAAGCTTAATTGAATCAATGCAGCCAATATTTGATCAACAAAATGCATTAGCTCAACAAATTTCATCATCGTTTATGCACTTCCCAAAATTTGAAATACCAGAAAGCTATATAACACAAGTAACAAAATTATCAGATGAACTAAGAAATGCACTCAAATCGATTAGTATACCAAATTTTGAAGCTCTATCAAAAAGTATTAGTGAATTACCTACTGAAACAAAGGCAACTCTTCTTTTGCTTGGAGAAAATGGTTGGTATCTAGATTTGGATATGCCTTTACGGCAATTGCATGAAATTGAAAAAGAACTACTATCAAAAAATGTAGCTGATGTTGATAAGTTTTTGATAGATTATTATGAAGAAAATCTAGAATCAATCGAAACCAATATTTGCAAGCTTTATCCAAAACGGGCAGTAATAATTTCTAAGGCATTTAGTGCCCACAGAAATGGTGATTACGAATTATCGGTACCAGTTTTTTTAGCTCAATCTGATGGAATATGTAAGGAGAAAATCAACTACTTTATCTTTAGAAAGAAAGACAGAAAACCAGAAGCAGCTCAATATGTTGAATCATTAGCAGCATATGATTTTCAAAGAGCATTAATGGCTCCTCTTACAGAAATATTGCCAATCATGAAATCAGAGAAAGATAGAGGTGCTAGCTTTACCGAATTAAATAGACATATGGTACTGCATGGAGAATCATGTGACTATGGAACTAAATTATTTAGTTGCAAAGCAATATCTTTGCTAAACTACATTGCAAATGTATTGAAATAAGAGACATCGAACAACGTGTTCAACCTGACTCGGATATGTCACAATTCTTGCTATTGCTTCGCTCAGCAAGAATTGCGCCATATACGCCTCACAGGTTAACACAATGCTAGATTGACCCTTCGCGCAAGAATAGGCTATGTATGAAGAATTGTATAATTAATAATAATGATAAAGATTATGAAATAGCTAAACGAGATATAATTAACGAGGTTAAGTGTCAAAATGTGACCTTTTTTTGTGGAGCAGGATTTTCTAAAAAATCGGGTTTACCTTTAAGCTATGATATTATAAAAATATTAGCAAAATACTTAATATTGGCATTAGATAAGATAAATATTGCATCAGAGAACGAAAAAGACGAAATCAGAAAAATTGTTTTAAGTACAAGGTTAGAAAAAATATTAGATGCAATAGTCCGATTTTTTGGAAATAGTGGACTGCAATTTATATTCAAGTTTGATAGTGCTATCCCAAATGAGAATCATATATTTTTAGCAAATCTAGTAAATAAGGCCTTAATAAAAAATATTATTACGCTAAATTTTGATGTTTTGATTGAAAATAGCATTCTAGAAAGAAATAAAGGTTTTAAATGGTGTCTTCCATTAGCTAACTACGCGGAGAATATTGGGAATAATGAAGACACAATTCTAATAATAAAACCTCATGGTACAATTCCAATAAAATCCCAGAAATACTCAAATAATTTTTTAGCAGCAAATTTGCAATATTCAGGGGATAGACCACAAAATGAAACAATTGTAGCTATAGAACAAGCATATAGTAATTCGAAATGCATATTGATCTCAGGATATAGTGATGATGATTGGGATATTTACCCAATATTGATTAGCCAAAAATGGGAAAAGATTTATTGGATAGAATACAATGAAATTACAAAAGCTCAAGTACAACTACCAAACGAAAAAGTAATCAATTGGTTGAAAAATAATAACTCATGGATAATAAGTGGAGATATAACTTACTTACTAAAAGATATAAATCAAGATCTAAATCTTATAGATGAAAATACTTATAAAAAATACTATAATAATAAAGTACTTGAATTAATCGAAAAAGACATTAGCAGTATTATAAACAATAATATATATTCAAGTGTATTGGCAATAATTAGCTTAGCTGATGGCAGGAATAGTGCTTTATATGGTAAATTAATAAAAAGATTCGAAAATATAGATAGGAATGAATATGATATAAAGTTATATGAGAAATGGAAAAAGATGGAAGCATGGTATTATCATGCGCATATGCATAGACCACAAGAAGCAATTAAGTTATACAAAGAAGTTATATCGCTAAATAGAATTGAAGCTAAGGACAATTTATTAGATATATTATACGACTGCAAAACAATGTTTTATGAATATATTTCAACATTAAAACGCCCATATAAAAATTCAAATATTATTAAAAATCTTATAATGGTAAAATTATGGAAAAGCAAGTTTGAAAAATATTATAAGATCGCATTACAACAAAAGAGTGATAATTGGGAAAGAAAAGAAGCAATTAAGCAAAAAGCACTAGTAAGCATTTATATTGGAGATCTATACCATAATTGGGGTTATCATTTGTTAATATTTGGGAATAGAGTAGTAAAGTTAGTAACTAGAAGTATTTTTAGAAAAATAGCAGGATATTATGAAAAAACATTAAAAAGATATGTGATTATAGATTGGGAGTATCATTTTGCCAGGAAGATAGAAGCGAAACTAATTGCTGGAATAAAAATTAACAATAACGAAATAGAAAAAATTGAGCAAATACTAGAGATGCTAGAGGACACTTCACAAGATGGTTGTCAGGTATATACGCGAATGATTAAGAGCATAATAAATAACGATTATCAAGAATACTTTAGCTTAAAAAATCTAATGCTTAACACTGAAAAAGTTGCAACACCAACTGGTATTATTAGATCAACATTGCTTGAAAGATATTTTTGGCCTTATAAAGTTAGTTTTAAACAAGCAAAGAAAATTGTATTTAAATAGAATCTAGCAAATGCTTCAACCTTATAAAGCCTTTTCTCGTGGTTTTTGCAAAACAACAATGCAAGAACCACGCCAATCCCTCGCTTTACTCAGGAACAGGTTTAAAGGTTAAGCGAAAATGTTAGCTGGACGATTGGCGCAAAACAGATAATAATAAAATAATAAAAAAATTTTGTAGGAGAAATTTAATGGAAACATATTATGAAATATTAGGAGTACCAAAAGAAGCTACATCCGAGCAAATTAAGAATGCGTATAGAAATTTAGCTTTCAAATATCATCCAGACAAGAACCCAAATAATAAAAGTGCTGAAGATAAATTTAAAGCTATTAATGAAGCATATTTTGTTCTATCTGATGAGGTTAGACGAAATAATTATGATCAAAATATAAATAAGGAAAATACTAAAAAAGAAAACTATTCAACTGATGATGCATTATATCAATTCATGAATACTATGTATGCTTACGCTACAGAAATGACAATGAATAACATTAAAAGTAAAGATATAGCTGAATTTTTAACATCAAAAGGTTGTCCGAATTATATAGCTCAATCAATAGCAATAAGCATAGAAAGCCAAAGAAAGTCAATGATTAGAAAAGAAGCAAGTAGATTATTTTTAAAATCGATATTATCAATGGTTGGTGGTCTTATTTTTACAGCTATATCTTATAATATTGGAGGTAGTTTGTTTATTGTATTTTATGGTCTCATTATTTATGGTCTATGGAATGGAATAAGGGCATTATATTATATTATTACTGGGAAAGTACCTAAAATTAAAACAAATAGAAATAAAAAAATTGATTCAAAAAAAAGCAGTAGTCATGGTTGGGCAACTTTTTGGATATCATTTTCGATTATTATAGCAGTCCTTTTTTTGATATTTGCAATATCTTCGAATATTGATTCTGTTAAAACTACTCAAAATTCAACCAAAACAGTAGATAAATATTATTATGTTAAAGTATCACAAGATTTAAATATTCGTAATGGACCTGGAATTAATTATGATGTTATTGCATATTATTCTAAAGGATCGATAGCAACAGTAATTGATGAGTATAATGGATGGTTTAAAGTAAAATTCATAATGAAATCTAAAGAATATACTGGTTGGATAAATAAATATTATACTAATAGGTATTGAACATCAACTAATAAATATAAAATATTTCAGTTAACAAATGCTTCAACTTGACTTGTCCTTTGTCACGGTTTGTGCTTCTCGCTTCGCTCACTCACGCACAAACCGCGCCAATCCGCTTCGCAGAACGGGCAGCGCAGGTTAAGCGTATGTTATCGGTACGGGGTAACCGTCAATTTCCCCCCATCCACCAACTTTTGAAAAATTGTGTATCCTGGCTCCAAGCGAGGAGCAAAGGATGTATTTTAAGAAATATCGAGCCATTCATCTGGTGGCCGGGATTTCTGACATGCGAAAACAAATCAACGGGCTTGCCTAGCTATTTTTCGTCTCTTTATTCAGATCCAAAGCCAAAACATTGAAACCGCCCTTGGCATTTTGCTTACTTCACCGCAATAGGGAAATCCGGCACTGTCTGTGGCTTTACGGTCACCG
>DFYO01000019.1:0-22449 GCA_002381865.1 Clostridiales bacterium UBA4080
GAAACTCGCGCAAAATTTAACGAGCGCTTTTTTGCGCGTAAATTTTTATCGTAAATTTTTATTTCTTTGTTTTTTTATTATTTCTTAATCATTTATGATAATGTCCAAATATATTGCATATTCGTGCTTGATATTTTACATTTTCAGCATTTTATTTTCAACTATTCACACAACTGAAATATATGCTATAATATTCTTGGCTAAGCAGGTTTTCTTGATATTAATTATCTGCTGAGCTTTAATTATTTTTGTTAACTGAACTATCAGAATATATTTATTGGAGAAAATTATGGTTATAGTATCTCTCGAAAACATTTCAAAAAGCTATGGAGTTAAGGTTTTATTTGATCAGCTTGTTCTTGCAATAAATGATACCGACAAGATCGGAGTAATTGGTGTTAACGGAACAGGCAAATCCACCTTGCTTAAGATAATTGCCGGCTATGAAAGCTGCGATAGCGGAAATATCAGCTTTGCAAAGGGAACAAGAATTGCTTATCTTCCTCAAAATCCTGAATATGACCTTAAGCTTTCAATTCTAGAGCATGTATTTAAGGATTTAGGCAAGAATGAGCATATCTGGGAAATAGAGGCACAGGCAAAAATGCTGTTAACAAAGCTTGGCTTCAATGACTACACTACAAAAATGTCAGTGCTTTCAGGCGGGCAGAAAAAACGAGTTGCCTTGGCTTCTGCATTAATGAAGGAGTCAGAGCTATTAATATTAGATGAACCAACAAATCATATGGATAATACAACAATATCATGGTTGGAGGACTTTCTTAAGGCTCGCAGGGGCGCTTTAATAATGATTACCCATGACAGGTATTTTCTTGATAGAGTTGTTAATCGAACAATTGAACTAGAAAGTGGAAAAGCCTATAGCTTTGAGGGCGGATATTCAGTATTTGTTGAAAAAAAGCTTGAACGTCAAGAATTGGCAAGCTCGATAGAACGAAAACGTCAGAATTTATATAGAAATGAATTAAAATGGATTAAACGCGGAGCACGTGCAAGAAGTACAAAGCAAAAAGCACGTATTCAAAGATTTGAGGAGCTTGCTTCCTCAGCAAATGATGTAATTGAGGATAGAATTGAAATCTCCGTGGGCTCCTCCCGATTAGGTAATAAAATAATTGAAATCAATAAGATTTCAAAAGCCTATGATGAAGTTGATTATATTAAAGACTTCAGCTATATACTACTTAAGAGAGACAGAATTGGAATTGTTGGAAGTAATGGAATTGGAAAAAGCACCTTACTTAATATACTCAATGGAAAAACAAAGCCGGACTTTGGTGATATAGCAATAGGCTCAACTGTTAAAATCGGTTACTTTTCTCAAGAATCCGAATCCATGCCTTTAGATATTAGAGCAATTGATTATATAAAAGAAACTGCAGAATATATGAAAACAGAAAGCGGGCAGACCATTAGCGCCTCACAGCTTATGGAAACCTTTTTATTTGATGGTGAAATGCAATGGACACCTATTGAGCGTCTGTCAGGCGGTGAAAGAAGACGACTATATCTTTTAAAAATTCTGATGGGTGAGCCTAATGTTTTGATATTAGATGAGCCCACAAATGATCTAGATATTGATACCCTAAAAACCTTAGAGGATTATCTGGATAATTTCAAGGGAGCTGTTATTTCCGTATCCCATGACCGCTATTTTTTAGACAGAACCTGCCAAAAAATATTTTCCTTTGAAGGCAATGGTAATATACAAGAATATCCTGGCAATTATTCGGATTACATATTTAGAAAACAGCTTGATAACGCCGAGCCCTCAGCTCAAGATAATGTTAGTCCTGAAAGCACTAAAGTCCAACCGCCAAAGAATGATTCCAATAAAAACGATTCTATTTCTAAGACTAAATTTTCTTATAAGGAAAAGCTTGAATTTGAAAAAATTGATATTGAGGTTTCTCTTTTAGAAGAAAAATTAGATTTTATAGAAAAAAATCTGCTTGAAAATTCAACTGATTTTGTTAAGCTTCAAGAGCTATCTATTGAAAAAGAAAAAATCGAAGAAGAATTATTAGAAAAAATGGAACGTCAGGAATATCTTCACAATCTTAATAACGAAATTATTCTTCAAAAGAAATCAAACTAATCATATAGCCAAAAGCCAAAAAATTCTGTTAGATTTAATCTAGCAGATTTTTAATATACAGCATTATAGTTTTTAATTTTTATGTCTGGTTTTTTCTCACACAGATTGCTCTTATGCTGTTTTCATATAAGAATAATCTAATCTTCTGCCCTTAAATGCCTTTTCATTAGCCTTTGCTAATTTCTCAATAATTTTTTTAATCTTTTTCATCTTCTCACCTCCTCTTCTTCAACTATACATTTTCAGTGTTCTTTTTGAACCTTTTCGTTGATTCTTAATTTTCATAAGCTACTTTAAAATATCTTTTTCAATTACAAAATAAGTATACCCTTAAAATGTCAATTTCATATAAAGCCTTTATATCCTTTTTGTAAATAAAAAACCCTAATTTAAGCACAAGAATAGCGTTCGGTGAACGCGTTTCTCGTAGAATAGGAAAGTTTGGTCTCTTGCAAGCAAGACGAACTTTCCTATTCTATAAAAAATCCTCCTTAAGTAGATTTTAGCTGATTTGCTTGTCTACCTAGGGAGGATCTTATTAATATGTATTATTTGATTAATTGTCTTAATACGGTCTGCAGTATTCCGCCATTTTGATAGTAGTCAATATCAACAAGGCTGTCTAATCTGCTTTTAGCTCCAAATTCAATAACTGAGTTATCTTCTTTTATAGCTTTTACCTTTAATATTTGCCCCGGAAGCATTCCCTTTGGCAATTCAATATCTATGGTTTCTCTTCCTGTTAAGCCTAAGGATTTCCATGATTGGTTATCTATAAATTGAAGTGGTAAAACTCCCATTCCAACCAGATTACTCCTGTGAATTCTCTCAAAGCTTTCAGCAATAACAGCCTTTACTCCTAGCAAGGATACTCCCTTTGCTGCCCAGTCTCTTGAGCTTCCTGTGCCGTATTCTTTTCCAGCAAGAATTACCAGCGCTTTTTTGTCAGCCTGATATTTCATTGAAGCATCATAAATTGGCATTACCTCTTTTGTCTCAAGATATTCAGTAAATCCACCTTCTACACCTGGAATCATCTGATTTCTGATTCTAACATTTGCTAAAGTACCTCTCATCATAACCTCATGGTTTCCTCTTCTTGAACCATAGGAGTTAAAATCAGCTTTAGCTACATTATTTTCCATTAGATATTTCCCTGCAGGACTTTGCTCTCCAATACTTCCCGCTGGTGAAATATGATCTGTAGTTACAGAATCACCTAATAGAGCCAGTATTTTTGAATTGTTAATCTGTGCAATATCATCAAGCTCCATTCTCAAATCCATAAAAAACGGTGGTTCTTGAATATAGGTTGAGGTTTTATCCCAATTATAGCTTTTATTGCCTGTAACCTCAATTTTATTCCATTTTTCATTTGCCTGAAATACATTACTGTATTCCTTTTTAAATAACTCAGCATTTATGGAAGTAATAAGAGCTGCTTGAATTTCCTTAGATGATGGCCAAATATCCTTTAAGAAAACCTTCTCACCTTTATCATTAATTCCAATAGGATCTTTTTCTAAATCTATATCCACCGTTCCTGCCAGTGCATAAGCAACTACAAGAATTGGAGATGCTAAATAATTAGCCTTTACAAGCGCATGAACTCTGCCTTCAAAGTTTCTGTTTCCGCTTAATACCGAAGCTACTGTTAAATCATTATCTTTTATTGCAGCTTCAGCAGCATCTGGCAAAGGACCACTGTTTCCTATACAGGTTGCACAGCCATATCCCGCATTATAAAAGCCCAGCTTTTCTAAGTATTCTAATACTCCTGCGTTTTTCAAATAATCTGTAACCACCAAAGATCCCGGTGTAAGACTGCTTTTTACATACGCAGGCTTTTTTAATCCTAGTTCAACAGCTTTTTTTGCTAATAAACCTGCTCCCATCATTACACTTGGGTTTGAAGTATTTGTACAGCTAGTAATTGCAGCAATTGTAACTGCGCCATTTTTTAAGATTTCCTTTTTCCCATCTATTTCGATTTCAAATTCCTTCTTCAAATCATCATCCGTTAAGCCATATCCTCCCTCTTCAATAGCTTTTTTCGCAACACTATTAAAGCTGCTTTGCATATCTGTAAGCTTAACAAGATCCTGTGGTCTTTTTGGTCCTGCAAGACTTGGAACAACTGTTGATAAATCAAGTTCAAGCGTAGTATTAAATTCTGGCTCCACAGCCCCATCTTCTCTGAACATTCCCTGTTCCTTGTAGTAGGCTTCAACAAGTGTAACTAATTCCTCTTCTCTTCCTGTTTCCCTTAGAAAATGTAAGGTTTCTTTATCCACTGGGAAAAATCCCATAGTAGCTCCATATTCAGGTGACATATTTGCAACTGTCGCTCTATCAGCCAGACTTATTTTACTTAATCCATCTCCATAAAATTCAACAATTTTACCAACAACGCCAACCTTTCTAAGCATATTGGTAACTGTAAGAGCCAGATCCGTTGCTGTTGCTCCTTCCATAAGCTCTCCTGTTAGCTTAAAGCCTACCACCTCAGGACAAACAAAAAACAATGGTTGTCCAAGCATACAAGCTTCAGCCTCAATACCTCCTACTCCCCAGCCTAAAACTCCAAGCCCGTTAATCATAGTAGTATGAGAATCTGTTCCAACCAAGGAGTCTGGAAAAACAACCGTTTCTCCTTCTATTTCTCTTTGTGCCACAACCGTTGCAAGATATTCAAGATTTACCTGATGAATAATACCTGTTGCAGGAGGTACGACTCTGAAGTTATCAAATGCAGTTTGTGCCCATCTTAAAAATTTATAACGTTCATTATTTCTTTCAAATTCTCTGTCTACATTCTTATCTAATGCTTCTGAAGTTCCAAAATAATCTACCATTACTGAATGGTCAATAACTAAATCAACAGGCACAATTGGATTGATTTTATTAGCATCTCCGCCAAGTCTTGTCATAGTTTCTCTCATTGCCGCAAGATCAACAACAACAGGAACTCCTGTAAAATCCTGTAATAATATTCTTGCTGGAATTAAAGGAATTTCCTTTTTCTCCCCAGGCTTGTTAAAGTTAATAATCTGTTCTACGTGCTCTTTTGTAATAACTCTTCCATCCATTTGTCTTGTAGCTGCTTCAAGCAAAACCTTCATAGACATTGGCATTTTAGCTAGCTGCTCTTTTGTAATATTATCAACCTCTGTAAGCGGATAGTATGTGTAGCTTTTATTGTTTATCTCAATTTTCTTTTTACCCATAACTGCCTCCATTTCATTTTTTACATATTTTATTCACAAAAGCTATATCCTATATCATACATTATAACATAGGCTATAGCTTTGCTATTTTTATTCATCTAGCTTTAGATTTTCCATTATCCTTTTATCTGCAACATTCTTTGATGTATTGATTATATGGTTATTTGTCAATGACTCTACCTTCTGATAATCTCCACTTTTCATTGCTTCTAAAATAGCCTTATGCTCTAGAATAGATTTTTCAGCTCTTTCAACTGATGAAAGAGACGCCTTTCTGACCCTTTGAACATAGTGGTGAAAATCTGAAAGCACATGCTTTAGAATTTTACTATTTGATATTTCATATAGCTTTTCATGGTATCGATTGTCCAACTCATAAAGCTGATCAAAATTTCTTTTTGACAAATGAAATTCTGACAAATACACGATCTCCTCAAGCTCACTTATCTGCTCATCGGTTATATTCTGAGCCGCCCATCTTGCCGCTAGTCCCTCAATTAAGGATCTTATTGCATATATATCCTCAATATCCTTTGAAGAAATGCCTGTTACAATTGCTCCCTTATTAGGAATACTAGTAACAAGACCTTCCAGCTCAAGCTGCCTTATTGCCTCTCTTACCGGAGTTCTGCTTACTCCTAGCTCTTCAGAAATCTTTATTTCAATAAGTGCTTCATTCTGTTTGTATTTTCCTCTTAAAATATCCTCTCTGATTCTGTGAAAAACCCTTCCTCTAAGAGAATAATTGTCGGAGCTTTCGCTACTTGTAATGGGGCTAGTCATTTCCTTGTTATTCCTCCCGACAGCTATTAAAGCTTTGCAATCGTATCCATAATGTAATCAGCAAATTCTGCACTTGTAGCTCCAGTATCTCTTCCTGTCATAACAAATTTCTTCTCAGTATTTCCACAAATTTCTAGTGCTTTAAAAAGCTTATCTGCTTCTTCAGTGTATCCGATATGTGCAAGAAGCATTGCTCCTCCTCTTACTACACTTGAAGGATCCGCATAGATATCTCTACCTTCATCTACCATTCTTGGTGCTGAGCCATGAATAGCCTCAAACATTGCATATCTTTTTCCGAGATTTGCACTTCCAGCTGTACCAACTCCGCCTTGGAATTCAGCCGCTTCATCAGTTAAAATATCTCCATAAAGATTTGGAAGCACCATTACCTTAAAGTCTTTTCTTCTTTTTTCGTCAACTAGCTTTGCTGTCATAATGTCGATATACCAGTCATCTGTTTCTATTTCTGGATATTCCTTTGCAATTTCCTTGAAAATATCCAAAAACTTTCCATCAGTAGTTTTGATAACATTTGCTTTTGTAATACAAGTAACCTTGTTTTTACCGTTTTTCTTTGCAAAATCAAAGGCTGCTCTGATAATTCTCTCTGAGCCTTGAGTAGTAGTTACCGCAAAGTCAATTGCTACATCCTCAGAAATATTAACCCCTTTACTACCAAGAACATAAGCACCCTCAGTATTTTCTCTAAAGAAGGTCCAGTCAATTCCCTGCTCTGGAACACTAACTGGTCTAACGTTTGCAAAAAGGTCAAGTTCTTTTCTCATTGCCACATTTGCACTTTCAATATTTGGCCATGGGTCGCCCTTTCTTGGCGTTGTAGTTGGACCCTTTAAGATAACATCACATTTTTTGAGTTCAGCTAAAACATCATCTGGAATAGCTTTGTTTGCTTTAACACGATTTTCTATAGTTAATCCTTCAATTACTCTGAATTCAATTCTGCCTTTCTTAATATCCTCTGCTAACAAATGCTCAAGTACTCTATGCGCCTGTGCAGTGATGGCAGGTCCTATCCCATCCCCTCCGCAAACACCGATTACAATTTTATCAAGTTCCTTATAATTGACAAAATCCTTTTGCTGCTTCATCATTTCCACTCTTGCCAATTGCTCTTTTACTATTGCTTCAAATTTTTCTAAATAATCCATCGTTATCAAAACCTCCAATTATTTTCTTACACCATTATAGTAGTATGTTTAGAAATTATCAAGGAAAAATCCTTATTATTTCAAATCTTTCCTATTCAATTTTAAAAATCCTTAGTTGTTAAAGCCTTCAATTTTAAGCTTTTGACAGGCAATTTCTACCTCTCTGCTTAGCTCTTCCTCTGCAATAAAGGAAACTCTTCCTTCTGCGTACTCTTTGTCCACCCATTCCTTAACCATTACTACAACAGGATGCTTTTTATCAATTGCATTATTGCCTTTAAGCTTATAATAGCTATTCATCCAATGCGCAATACCCGATAATCCCGAGGTATCTGTAATGGCAACCATAACAGGTCTGTTTAGAAGCTTTTCAGTATCAAATATATTATAAATTTCTTCGTTTTTAAGTAATCCATCAGCATGAATTCCTGCTCTTGTTACATTAAAGTTTTTACCTACAAAAGGTGTTCTTTCTGGTAGCGGCTGTTTAAACTCCTTTTCAAAATACTCTGCAATTTCAGTAATAATTCTTGTATCAACCCCGTCAAAGGTACCTCTAAACTGAGCATATTCAAATATCATTGCCTCTAATGGAGTATTACCTGTTCTTTCTCCTATTCCAAACAATGAACAGTTTACACTTGAACAGCCATATAACCATGCTGTTGAGGAATTTTGTACTGCCTTATAAAAGTCATTGTGTCCATGCCACTCCAAAAGCTCTGAAGGCACTCTCGCATGATGATGTAATCCATAAATTATTCCCGGAACACTCCTTGGAAGCACAGCTCCCGGATAGCTTACGCCATAGCCCATAGTATCACAGGCTCTTATTTTTACCGGTATTTTAGACTCCTCACTTAAATCATGAAGCGCCTTTACAAATGGAACTACAAAGCCATAAAAATCAGCTCTTGTAATATCCTCAAGATGACATCTAGGCACTATTCCATAAGACATACAATCCTTAACCACACCTAAGTAATGATCTAATACCTGCTTTCTTGTCATTTTCATTTTATGGAAAATGTGAAAATCAGAACAGCTAACAAGTATACCTGTTTCCTTGATTCCGATTTCCTTTGCCAGCTCAAAGTCCTTTTTTGAAGCTCTTATCCATGTAGTAACCTCCGGAAATTTATAGCCTCTTTCAAGACATTTATATACTGCATCTCTATCCTTTTTACTATAGATAAAAAATTCACTTTGTCTGATAACGCCTTTTTCTCCGCTTAATTTATGTAAATAATCATATATAGTTACAATCTGCTCTGTAGTAAAGGGCTCTCTGGATTGCTGACCATCTCTAAAGGTAGTATCTGTAATCCAGATTTCATCCGGCATATTAATTGGCACAATTCTATGATTAAATGCAATTTTAGGTGCCTCATCATAAGGAAATAGGTTTCTATATAAATTAGGCTCCTGAACATCCTGTAAGGGATAGCTAAATTCTGTTCTTTCTAGTAAGTTAGTTCTTTTATCAAATTCAATCATAGATATGCCTCCTTAAAAAATACGCATTTACTTTTTGTTTATTGTTCTTATGTATGATTGTATACAATAATACATAAGAAGTCAATATGATTATTTAAATTTTTTTATCTTCTTAGCTTTTTGAACATACTTACTCAAAGCATCTCTTCTGCAATTAATTAATTGGTTAAATTTTCTAAATATTTAGCATCGTTTTCCACATTGTCCACATATTTATCCACTATTTAGCCTTATTTCTTCTATTTGCATCATTCAATATGTATTGTACATATTTTCGACACATTATCATGTAATTCTAGTATACTCACCTAACACAATTACATTTCTATTATCCAATTTACTTTTTTAATCAAAAAACACCCTGCTAGGGTGTTTTTGTAATTGAATATTATTAATTGCTATATATTACTTTCTTCTCCATCAATAGTTAATAGTCCTTTATACTTTGAAGGTCTTCTGTCTCTGAAAAATCCCCAAAAGGTTCTTGCTTCTGCAATTTTATCCAGGTCAAATTCTGCAGTAATTATTCCTTCGCTCTCTCTATCCATTTCGGATATTTTCTCACCAATTTCATTGGTAATAAACGATGAGCCATAAAAGTTGATTTCAGAATTTCCGATAATTTCCTTTCCAACTCTGTTAGAAGCAATTACCGGCACAATATTTGCTGCACTGTGTCCCTGCATTACTCTTTGCCAATGGTCCTTGCTGTCATATTCCGGCATTTTCGGCTCTGAGCCGATTGCTGTTGGATATAATATAATTTCCGCACCCTTTAAGGTTAATGCTCTTGCTGTTTCCGGAAACCATTGGTCCCAGCAAATCCCAATTCCAATTTTTCCATATTTTGTATTAAAAACCTTAAATCCAGTATCCCCAGGAGCAAAATAAAACTTCTCATTGTATCCAGTTCCATCAGGAATATGCGTCTTTCTATATATCCCAAGATTATTCCCATCTGCATCAATTACAGCTATCGAATTATAATATCCGTTATTCTTTTTTTCAAAAAAGCTTACCGGAATAACAACCCCAAGCTCCTTAGCAAGCTCTGATAGCTTAATAATTCCTTGATTTTCTTCTATTGTTGAAGCCAACTTAAAATGCTCTTCTGCTTGCTCTTGGCAAAAATAAAGCGATTGAAAAAGCTCCTGAATAAGAACTATATTTGCGCCTTGCTCTGCAGCCGCTCTAATCATTCTTTCTGCCTTTAAAATATTTTCTTCTATATTGCTGCTGCAGCTCATTTGAGTCGCCGCTACTTTTATTCTTCTCATTTTTTCACTCCTCGATATTTTTCTTATTTCCATTTTGGCTGCTGTTGTGTAATACAATGAATATTCCCACCACCAATAATTATTTCTCTTGAATAAACTGGTATTATTTGCTTTTTGGGAAAAATAGCTCTCAGGGTTTCTATTGCTCTTTTATCCATTTCATCCTTAAAAACAGGTAAAATTATTCCGCCATTTGTTATCAAAAAATTCACATACGAAGCCGGCAATGGTTCTTCCGTCGAAAAGCTCTTGGCATTATCCTGATGCATCAAGCCTTCATCCTCTTCCTTTGTAATATATACCGGCTTTGGCAAGTATAGCTTATGGATTGTAAAGCTTCTTCCCTTGGCATCCGTTTCCTTTGATAATATTTCATAAGCTTCTCTGCAAATAGAATAATTCGGACTATTCTCATCATCCGTCCATGCTAATATTACCTCTGCTTCTCTTGCAAAGCAGCAAATATTGTCTATATGCCCATCAGTTTCATCATTGTACAATCCTTTTTTTAACCAGATGATTTTTTCAACATTTAGATAATCCTTTAGCTTATCCTCAATTTCCTTTTTTGAAATCTCTGGATTTCTATTGGAATTCAAAAGGCATTCTTCAGTAGTAAGCAGGGTTCCTTTTCCGTCCACATGGATAGAACCTCCCTCTAAAACAAAGTCTTTTGTCTTATAGCTTTCAATATTTTCTAGCTTAAGAATACTATCAGCTACACTATTGTCTAAATCCCACGGATAATATGCGCCTTCCTCTAATCCGCCCCAGGCATTAAATTCCCAATCTATGCCTCTGATTTGTCCCTTATCATTTATCACAAAGGTTGGACCAACGTCTCTTGTCCAAACATCATCATGCTCCATCTTAACAACTCTTCCAAAGGAAGAAATCATTTTATCCGCTTGTTCAAAATGAGTTGCAGATACACCAACTGTTACTTTTGTAAACCTTGAAATTGCTTTTGCAACCTCTTGAAATACTTTTACTGCTTGCTCTGCATTATGGTGCCATACATCCGGTCTTTCCGGCCAAAGCATAAAAACCTGTTTTTGTGCTTCAAATTCAGCCGGCATTCTAAAGCCGTCAATTTTTGGAGTTGTTGTTAACATACTATACCTCATAATCATAATTATTCTTGATAAAATTCTTCTAATGTAAGATTGTTTTCATATAAATATCCAGCCAGTTCTTTTCCTAAATACCTAATGTGCCAAGGTTCATAGCTGTATTTGGTTATATCTGTTTTGTCCTTTTTATATCTTATTGTAAATCCATATAGATGAGCATTCTTTGAAAGCCATTTTCCTTCATTTGTTTCTCCAAAGCTATCTACCAGATTATATCCTGCGCTTTGACTGCTTACATCCATTGCCAAGCCAGACTGATGCTCACTTTGCCCCGGCTTTGCACTTACCTTGTTAGCTTCTGTTTCTCCCATTCGCTTAACATTACCTGCATATATTGTCTGTTGTCTTGCAAAGGAACGATAGCCTGATACTGCTGCAAGCTCTATATTATCTTTTTTAGCAGCTTCAAATAATCTTTCTAAGGCTTGTGCTGCTTGTTTTCTCATCTGACGTTTTTGATCATTTCCTGAAAAGGAAAATGGTACATCAGGATAAACCAAATCTGAAGGTACATAGCTGCTGCTTAGTGAATTAAATTTATTAATCAATGCATATATAGAAGACTGGTCTTGTATTTCAATTGTTTTTGTCTGGTCAAAATTAAAATTATTGTTTTCTAGCTGAACCTTCAGATCACTTATCGAAACATCTTCACCTGTTTCATAATTGCTCGCTTCTGTTGTTGATGGTGTTTTTGTCTTATCCTCTTTTTCCTCATAATTTTCTTTTTCAGTAGTTTCTATATTTGTAGCTTCAGTGTATTCCTCTGTTGTTACAAAATAATCCTTATCATGCTTACATGAAGCCAGCATAGCAATAATTAATAGATTCATTATTAACAATACTGCTATTTTAATAGCTCTTAATTTTTTAAATCTTTTCATTTTTTCTCCGCCTTATTATATTAATATTATTAGCAAAATTTATTAACTTATTTTAAGCTCTTTCTTCCGTATAGTAAGCCTCTAGCTTCTGAAGCTTATTTTTAATATATATCCAGCACATTATTGTAGTTATTAAGGTCAAAAGATCTGCAGTAAACTGTGAATAGATTACCCCTTCAAGACCAAATATATCTGGCAAAATAAGTATTGCCGGAATAAGATATATTCCTTGTCTTGCAAGCGATAAAAGTGCTGCGCCCTTCGCATATCCCAATGCCTGATATAAACCTGTTATAATCATTGAAAAGCCCATAAAGGGAAGCATAATTGAATATACCCTTAAGCCCATAGATGCAATTCTGATTACTTCCTTATTATCAGAAAAGGCTCCTGCAATTATAGCAGCAAAACCCGAAAATATAATTGTTATAACAACACAATATATTGTTGCCCATGAAATTGCAACCTTTATTGCTTCTTTCAGTCTTGAAAATTTTCTAGCTCCATAGTTAAAGCCTGCTAATGGTTGAAATCCCTGATTAAAACCTACAAGAACATAATATGCAATCAAAAACACAATATTTACAATCCCTATACCTGCCTGTGCTTCGTCTCCATATACCTTCGCTGCATTATTAATAAAGACCAGACTTATACTTGCAAGTACCTGTCTAAAAAAGGTTGGCGTTCCTATTTTCATAATTTCCTGATATATTTGCTTTGATAAAGTTATTTTTCTAACACCAATTTTCAGTTCACTATGTCTATTAAAATAATATGAGGATAATATTAATGTAGATATCATTTGAGATATTACCGTTGCAATCGCTGCTCCTGAAATACCAAGCTTAAATGCAAAAATAAATATCGGATCTAAAAATATATTAATTACTGCACCAAAAAGCATTGCATACATTGCAATATTAGGACTTCCTTCTGCTCTAAGTAAATTATTCATAGTCATATTGAGCATAGTAAATATTGCCCCAATTGATAAATAAGTCGCATAATCAAGGGCATAGACCATTGAAGTCTCAGAAGCTCCTAAAAGTACCAATACTGGCTCCATATAAAATAAAGCAAATAGAGAAAAGCTTATTCCGCAAAAGAAGCTGGAGAAAATTGCTGTGCTGGCGGTTTTTTGTGCAAGCTCCTTGTTTTTTTCTCCTAATAGTCTTGATACATAAGAGCCTGCACCGAGTCCAAAGGTTAACCCTACCGCACCAATTAATGCAAAAAGCGGAAATACTATATTAGTTGCCGCAAGGGCTCCTGTACCTAAGTGACTCACCCACCACCTGTCTACTACATTATATACCGCATTAATAAGCATTCCAATGATAGCCGGCAATGCAAGCGTTATCAGCGCATTTTTTATATTTTTTTCACCCAATAAGACCATTCTTTTACTAGCCATTTTGTTGCACCTTTTTCTAGTGGAATTGTTCTAAATCATAATAATATCTACAAGAATAGCGTTCGGTGAACGCGTTTCTCGTAGAATAGGAAAGTNNTCTCTTGCAAGCAAGACGAACTTTCCTATTCTATAACGAAAGGGAGATTTATCTCCCTTATTCGCATATAAATATTTATCATTGCTTTTTTCAGTATCATCAATTTTTTTCAAGCATTCAATTACTTTACTACAATATTAATAATCCTGTTTGGAACGTATACTTCCTTTACAATTGTACAGCCTTCAATTTTTTGCGCAATTGCTTGCTTTGCTTTTTCAAGTACGGAGGCTTTGTCTTCATCAGCTGATATTTCTATCATTCCTTTAACCTTTCCATTTACCTGAACAGGCATCTCCACTGTATCATCCTTCATCTTCACAAGATCATATTCCGGCCACTTGTTCTCAAATACACTGGTCTTATTCCCTAATTGCTGCCACATTTCCTCTGCAATATGAGGGGCAAATGGAGATAATAATACTGCTAGTGTCTCAAGCGTATTCTTATCCACTCCTCCAGCTTTTCTAGATACCTCAATAAGCTTATTTGTAAATTCCATAAAAGCACTGATTACTGTATTGAAGTGAAAATTATTAAGTCTTGTGTCAATCTCATATATCATTTTGTGTGTTATTTTTTCAAGCTCATTTGTTGTAGCAATATTTTTACCTGCATTTTCTGCTATAAGATTCCATGCTTTATTTAAAAATCTGTAAACTCCTTCTATTCCTCTGTCATCCCATTCTGAATCTAGTTCAGGTGGTCCAACAAAAAGCTCATAAATCCTTAGAGAATCGCAGCCATATCTTTCAACCAATTCATCAGGTGAAACAACATTTCCTTTTGATTTGCTCATCTTTGCTCCGTTTTTACAAATCATGCCCTGATTGAAAAGTCTTGTAAATGGCTCTTCAAATTCAACTGCTCCTATATCATATAAAAACTTAGTATAGAATCTAGAATATAACAAGTGTAATACAGCATGCTCAATTCCGCCTACATACATATCTACAGGAACCCACTCTCTGGCTTTTTCCTTTGAAATAAGCTCATTATCATTTTTATTGTCCACATATCTTAAAAAATACCATGATGAGCCTGCCCACTGTGGCATTGTATTTGTTTCTCTTTTAGCTGGTCCATTACATTTTGGACAGCTTGTATTAACCCATTCTTCAATTGCAGCTAATGGTGATTCTCCCGTTCCTGTCGGCTGATATGATTCAACCTCTGGAAGCATTACTGGTAGCTGCTCAACAGGCACAGCAACAGCTCCACATTTTTCACAATGTACAATTGGAATTGGTTCTCCCCAATATCTTTGTCTTGAAAAAACCCAATCTCTCAATTTATAATTTGTTGTTTTATTGCCTATCTCTTTTTCTTCTAAATATTCTGCAATTGCTTCCTTCGCAAGACTAGCCTTCATTCCGTCAAACTGAGAAGAATTAACCATAACCCCATCTCCAATATAGGCCTCTTCAAGCTCTATTAGCTCTTGTCCTTCCGGAATAATAACCTGAGTAATTGGCAAATTAAACTTTTTAGCAAATTCAAAGTCCCTGTCATCATGCGCAGGTACACACATAATAGCACCTGTTCCATAATCAGCAAGTACATAATCTGATACCCATACAGGTATTTTAGAATTATTCAATGGGTTAATTGCATATCTTCCAGTAAACACACCAGTTTTTTCTTTGTCTTGAAGTCTGTCAACTGACGACTTCATAGAAGCCTTAAAAATGTAATCCTCAACCTCTATTTTATGTTCGTCCGTAACAATTGAAGTTATAACCTCATGCTCTGGTGCAAGCACCATAAAGGTTGCTCCATACAGTGTATCCGGTCTAGTTGTAAAAACCTTAATTTTTTCTTCTGACTGTTCAAGCTCAAAATCAATTTCTGCACCATAGGATTTTCCAATCCAATCCGTTTGCATTTTTTTAACCTTTTCAGGCCAGTCAAGCTTTTCTAAATCATTTAATAATCTCTCTGCATAAGCAGTTATTTTTAACATCCATTGGCGAAGATTCTTTTTAGTAACCTTGGATCCACATCTATCACATTCACCATTTACAACCTCTTCATTTGCCAATCCTGTTTTACAGTCAGGACACCAGTTAATTGGCATTTGCTTTTCGTAAGCAAGTCCTTCTTCAAACATTTTCACAAATATCCACTGTGTCCATTTGTAAAAATTGGGGTCAGTTGTGTTAACCTCTTTATCCCAATCATATACCGCGCTAATTTCTTTTAATTGTTTTTTAAAGTTTTCAACGTTTTCAGCTGTAGCAATTGCTGGATGAATACCCATTTTAATTGCATAATTTTCTGCTGGCAACCCAAATGCATCCCATCCCATAGGATGAAGTACGTAATGTCCCTGTAATATTTTATATCTACTCCATACATCACTTAATACATAGCCCCTCCAATGTCCTACATGAAGTCCGCTACCTGATGGGTATGGGAACATATCCAAGCAATAATAATTTTTTTTATTTTTTGAAGGTGTATTTACAGGATTTATTTCCCATTCAGCCTTCCACTTCTTTTCTATTTCCTTATGGTTGTACACGGTTGCCACAAAAAATCCTCCTTTTATATATACCAGATGCAATAATTATCCATTAATTCAATTACTTATAATATCACAATCATTGTTAATTATCAAGCAATTGCGAATACCTCTGATTATTTATTGATTTAATAAAACTCTTATTCTGTCTACCAGCATAGTGCATGCTACCTTATTATAGCCTCCCTCAGGAATTATAATATCTGCATATTTTTTTGAAGGCTCTACAAATTCCTCATGCATAATTTTTACTGTATTCAGATATTGATTTATTACTGAATCAAGCTCACGCCCTCTTTCTTTTACATCTCTTAATAATCTTCTAATAAATCTTACATCTGCGTCTGTATCTACAAAAACCTTTATATCAAAAAGGTCTCTAAGTTCAGCATTTTCAAATATCAAAATTCCTTCAACAATTATTACCTTTTTGGGTAATTCAAAAAAGGTTTCCTCTGATCTGGTATGAATTGAATAATCATACTTGGGACGTTCAATTGCCCTTCCCTTTTTTAGCTTAATCAAATCTTCAACTAGTAGCTCTGTTTCAAATGCATTAGGATGATCATAATTTAATTTTGATCTTTCTTCAAACGAAAGATGTGAGTTGGCCTTATAGTAATGATCATGTGTTATAGTCAGAACCTCGTCTCCCAATATCTCTTTTAATTTATTAACCAAAGTTGTTTTCCCTGAACCTGTTCCTCCAGCAATTCCTATAATTATTATGTTTTCCATCCTACACCTCCATTTATAAAAAGTTTATCTTACAATTGCCTCTCCATCTTATAATGCAGCTTGTCTGCTTCATAAAAGCCTTCTCCAGATACTTTAAATCCAAGTTTTTCATAAAATTCCTTTGCTGTTGCTTGTGAATGTATATAAATATATCTAACATTTGTTTTTTGTGCTAAATCAACTAGCTCATTGCAAAGCATTGCACCTATTCCTTTTCCTCTAAAGGGCTTTTTTACAGCTACTCGTCCAATCTTACCCTTTTCTCCTTCAATAAGAAGTCTGGCACATCCAATAGCCTCTTGGCTATTATATGCTAAAACAATAATAGATTGCTCATCTTTTCCATCATACTCTATTTCCTCTGGTACTCCCTGTTCTTTAACAAACACTTCTCTTCTAATCTCTTGTGCAATTTGTATCTGTTCACTTGTTTCAGCTTTTCTTATTTCTGTCATAGGTATACTCCTTATAATTATTGAATTTATAATATGCCTTTTTTATCCTTTACCTAGTAGCTAAAACTACAAAACTGTATATTCAAGTCAATATTATTACATAAGTATAATAATAATATTGATTATTTAACCAATCTCAATTATACCATATTTGATATTTATTGTCCTTACTTACCTGCTAATATGGCTAATTCAAGTGCAATATTAACAAAAATTCCACTTAATATTTTTGTTTTTATTAAAAATTGCATTAAAACCCATGAATTAATTGTCTAAAAAGCTTGACTTTTTTCTTTCATCTTATTATAATAGTTTTGTAATAATTTGTTAATAATATTAGGGGGTCCTATGATAAAACAACTACTTACAAAGACAGTCGCTATTACACTTTCTTTTATGCTTATGTCTGGCACAGCTGCCATGGCTAGCTCACCTGGAGTATTAACTGGTGACAGAGTTAATGTAAGAAGCGGTCCAAGCACATCAACTTCGATACTTACACAGTTTAATACAGGCCAAAAAGTAACCGTTCTTTCAAAAGAAGGTGATTGGTATAAAATAGCATACGGAATCAATCAAACTGCATATATTTATGCACAATTTTTAAAAGTAACCGAAACAGTTCCAACTGTTACTCCAGTTGCTTCAGCTACTAAAAAAGATGGCAATGCAGTTGTTGCTTACGCAAAGCAGTTTTTAGGAAGGCCTTATGTATACGGCGGAAACAGCTTATACTCAGGAACTGATTGCTCTGGCTTTACAAAATTAATTTATGCTAACTTTGGATATTCCTTACCCCGAACCTCCTCAAGTCAGATGTCTTCGGGAAAAGCAATTGCAGTTTCTTCACTACAGGCAGGAGATTTAGTATTCTACGGATACAGCGGAAGAATTACACATGTTGCAATATATATGGGTTCAAATCAGATAATTCATGAAAGCACTCCATCAACCGGTGTTGTTATTGGTGGCTTATATGACAGAGGCAATGGAAATTTTATGGGATGCAGAAGAATATTATAATTATTTCAAAAAGAGCGTTTAAACAAACGCTCTTTTTATATTTATACAAGAGATAGCCTTGGGCTTTTGCAAGCAATGAGCAATACTACTAAATAAAAAGGTGTCTGACAAAAGTCAGACACCTTTTTTATTATTTATTCATACATTTCATCAATTTGCTTTTGTATATCTTCATCCTCTAAGAACTCATCAAAATCAATTACTTTATCAAACAGTCCTTTAGGTGTAATTTCTATTACCCTGTTTGCTATTGTTTCAATAAAGCTATGGTCATGTGAAGAGAAAAGCATTGTTCCAGCAAATGCAACAAGTCCATTATTTACTGCCTGAATCGATTCTAAATCAAGATGATTTGTCGGTTCGTCGAGCATAATAACGTTTGGATTTGCAAGCATCATTTTTGAAAACATGCACCTTACCTTTTCTCCTCCCGATAAGACATTAGCCATTTTCAATGCTTCATCTCCAGAAAAAAGCATCTTGCCCAAAAAGCCTCTTATAAAGGTCTCCGTTTGGTCAACCGAAAATTGTCTCAGCCAATCCACAAGGGATAATTCTACATCTTGAAAAAATTCAGTATTGTCCTTTGGAAGATATGCAAGATTTGTAGTAATTCCCCATTTATAGCTTCCCTCATCAGGCTCAATTTCTCCGTTTAATATTTTAAAAAGTGTAGTTCTTGCTACTTCGTTTTTGCTTAAAATTATAATTTTATCACCTTTATTAACTGTAAAGGTTACATTATCTAAAACCTTTTCGCCGTCGATTGTTTTTGAAAGACCTTCAACACTTAAAATATCCTTTCCTGCTTCTCTCTCTTGCACAAAGCCAACATAAGGGTATTTTCTTGAAGAGGGTTCAATATCTTCAATTACAATTTTATCCAGACTCTTCTTTCTTGAAGTAGCTTGCTTTGCCTTTGAGGCATTTGAGCTAAATCTTGCAATAAAGTTCTGCAGCTCTTTAATTTTCTCCTCATTCTTTTTGTTCTGGTCCTTCATTAGTCTTAATACAAGCTGACTTGACTCATACCAGAAATCATAGTTGCCCGCAAATAACTTGGCTTTTCCGAAATCAATATCAACCATATATGTACATACCTTATTCAAAAAGTGCCTATCATGAGATACAACTAAAACTGTATTTTCATAATTAATCAAAAACTCCTCAAGCCAGGCTATTGCTCTAAAATCCAAATGGTTTGTAGGCTCATCCAATAATAATACATCCGGATTACCAAAAAGTGCTTGTGCCAAAAGAACCTTAACCTTTTCATGTCCCTCAAGCTCTTCCATCTTTTTATAATAAATATCTTTTTTAAGTCCAAGACCCATTAAAAGTCTTTCTGCATTTGATTCTGCTTCCCAGCCTCCAAGCTCTGCAAACTCAGCCTCTAAATGTGAAGCAAGTTCTCCATCCTCCTCTGAGAAATCTTCCTTCATATATAATGCATCTTTTTCATTTCTAATATCATAAAGACGTTTGTGTCCAATAATAACCGTGTCCATCACTGTATAATCATCAAATTCAAAGTGATCCTGCTTTAATACAGCTAGTCTTTTACCCGGAAGCATAGTAACAGAGCCTTGATTTGGCTCTATTTCACCCGATAGTATTTTAATAAAGGTTGTCTTTCCCGCTCCATTTGCTCCGATAATACCATAGCAGTTTCCATCAGTAAACTTTAAATTAACATTTTCAAATAATTTTTTGTCACCAAATCTAAGGGCAACATCTGATACTGTAATCAATTTTTTATCTCCTTCCAATAAAAAATACATAAAAGTGTATTTGTACACTTTAGATATTTTCAAAACAATAAACTTGACTAATTTACAAGAATAGCGTTCGGTGAACGCGTTTCTCTTAGAATAGAAAAGTTTGGTCTCTTGCAAGCAAGACGAACTTTCCTATTCTACAAGCAAAAAAGCCTACAATATATGATTGTAATACATTGCAGACTTTTTTTCAATGTTAATTTTAATTTATGCTTTAAGCTTAAGCTTATTGCACTATAATATACTACTTCTTAATATCAGCTTTGTATCTTTTTTGATTCTTTCATTTTATACATTTTTTCATCTGCCTGCTGAATATTTTGTTTGATATCATTTATATCAAACACTTCTTGAATACCATACGAAATATTCACTAATATATCCCATTCATTGGGCTTTGAAAGCTTTTCTTCAATTTTTTTGATTATTAAATCAGCGTTTATCCTTTTACAATGATTAAGGACTAGCAGAAATTCATCTCCGCCATATCTAATTACAAAATCACTGTCTCTAATCGAATCCTTAAGTGCATTAGCAGTATATTCTAATATTTTGTCTCCGATTGTATGACCATAATTATCATTAATGCCTTTAAAGCTATCTATATCTATTAATACTATTGCCATATCCTCAACCGAAATTTCTGATTCGCCTAATTCCTTTATCAGCTTTTCCAGAAAATGTCTGGTATGAACTCCTGTTACAGAATCCTTATATGCAAAATCCTTAAGTCGTTCTCCCTTGTTTTTTGTTTCATTCAGTTGTTTTTTTGTATTATTTATAATGATAATATTATACATAATTATCAGCAATAAAATACCGACTACATAGCTTATTATGTTGGTATAGGAAATTCCTGTAATAGAACCAAACAAATCATTTTTAGGAATACTAATTGCAATAGATTTTTCTGTATCCTTTATTGAATTAATATAACTGATAGTATTTTGAGTCTCTATGAGCTCAAAATCCTTGATGCTATGTATTTTTTTAGCGTTGTTTTTAATTGACTCCGCCTGGGCCTTATCTAATATTTCTGTTTTTATTTCTTCTCTGTTCAAGGAAGTGATTGTTTTGTTTAACTCAAAAAGCAAAACATCATGCCCCAATAAATTTTCACCTTCATAAATTGGCGATATAACTCTTACAAAGGGTACTTCAAAACTTAAATCAATATCGCTTTTCAGACTTTTATTCTCTTTTAAATAATTGCTTTCAAAGGGCAAGCTTTCACCAGAGGATGCTATTATTGTATTATCAACAATTCTCATTCCTCCTATACAGTTATCAAGCGCTTTTATTCCATCAATAAATCTCGGAAGAGTATAGTCGCTTAATTGATTTATGTCTGCCTCGCCAGCTTTATATTCAACAATTTTATTTTTTATCATTGTTCTGCTTGAAATACTTTTTCCACCGTCCACACAGCTATTAATATAATTTTGCAGTGAATTTTCCTTAGATTGTGAAATATAAAGGAAGTTTTTTAAAATACTTCCCTCCAATTCCTTTCTCATCGGTGAGTAGATGCTGACAAATACTACAAATGAAATTAATATCAATACTCCTATGCTTTTAAAGTACTTGTTAATAATATCTGTCATTTCTTCTCCTTCTCCTTTTCCCACTCCTAATAAATTCCATTAAATTTTTTATTTTTTCATAACACCAAAGCCTCCATAAATAGGCTTAATCTCATGCACCGTAATTACAACATCTTCTTCTATTTCCTTAACAAATTCAATTATCTCACTTGCCATTTTCCTTTTTACATGCATAATAAGCACATGTCTTTTATTATTCATACCTTCACCTTCAATTACTGTAACTCCAAGACCTTTATTGCGAAGTGCATTTGCAAGATTTTCTCCGTCTTCTTCTTTTACAATAACTTCAATCTTTATTGTCCCAACTCCTAGTCTTTCCTCTGCCATTGTCCCCACATAGTTACCAATTGCAAATCCTAAGGCATATACTAATATTTTTACAGGGTCTGATGAAACATCATTTAATACCGTTGAAACCAACACCACCCATATTAATGCTTCAAAGAACGCCAATAAAGCCCCCCTTGCTTTTTCTCCTTTTGTTATTAACACAATTCTAGTAGTCGCAAGCGTAACTTCAAATATTTTAACCGCCAAAATCAATAGATACATACCTAATGTAAGCAATATATTTTGCATAAATTTTCTCCTATTAAGCAACCATATCCTCTAGGATACTTTCAAAGTTAGAAAGAATAATTCTAGCTTCATTATTCCTATCCAGCTTTTTTATTTCACAAGAATAGCGTTCGGTGAACGCGTTTCTCGTAGAATAGGA
>DFYO01000019.1:22522-188410 GCA_002381865.1 Clostridiales bacterium UBA4080
AAGAATAGCGTTCGGTGAACGCGTTTCTAGTAGAATAGGAAAGTTTGGTCTCTTGCAAGCAAGACGAACATTCCTATTCTATTAAAAAGCAAGCTAATGCTTGCTTATATCTTTAAAACCATTATAGTTTATTTTATACTGTTTTTCCCCCTGATTTTATTTTCAAACAAATCATACTCCGCATCATCAAGTGTTGTTAACTCATCGATATCCAGCTCTTTCAATGCTTTGTTATACATTTTGTTGGTTTTGATTGAATTTTTTTTATTCTTCATCTTAACCTCAAGCGTTCTTCCTTGTTCTTCCATAAAACCAATTCCCGTCGATTTCTTAACCTTCTTGTTCACTTTCTACTTTTCCTCCGTAAGTATCATTGTAATATATCTAAGAATAAGAAACATATAATACATTTGCATTAATACAATGTATCTTTCTATTCTTCAATATTAGCAATATACCTACAATTTTTCAAGTATAATTTCAGAAAATCATCTATATTTAACAGTAAATGAATGTTTTTTTTGACACAGCACATTCTTAGCATATTTTTCTTTCTCTTTCATCTTAGTTTATTGCTTTTTTTAAAGCCTCTAAGTTTAATATTTTTATAGTTGACTTGTAATAATCAATTATAGCTTCATCCTTCATTCTAGCCATTTCTCTTGACATAGAAGGTCTGGATACATTCAAAAAATCAGCAAGCTCATTTCTATTAAGGGGTATCATAAAAGTCATTTTGCCTTCAAGCTTGTGTTGTTCCAAAATATATGTGCTTATTTTTTCTCTCATCCCCTTAATAGATAAATATTCCAGCTTTCTATTTAACATCAAGGCTCTTTTAGAAAGCATTTTAAGCATATTCTGAATCAGCATTGTATGCCATGGGCAATCCCTTTCACAGGTCCCAGTGATTTTTTCTGACTCCATAAAAAGAACTGTAGCATCCTCCGTAGCCTGAACAGATACTTGCCATATTTTTTGGTCAGAAAAAGCAAGCATTTCTCCGAAAATATTACCTTTTTCAAATTTTGCCATTATAAATCTGTTTCCAGCAAGATTTTCTTTTATAACCATAACTGAGCCTTCTAATATTACTCCCAGTCCTTTAAAGCTATCCCCAAAATTTGCAATGCTTTCGTTTTTTTTATAGCTGCGTATCCTTGGTCTAAGGCATTTAAGCAAAATATCCAGCTCTTCTATTTTAATTCCCTGAAAAAGATCAGTATTATTTAACATTTTTTCCCATTTTTCGTACATAGAAAAACCTCCATTTTCGTATCTATAGCTACGGTATTTGTTTTATTATTATAGTATACTTTGTTTATTAAAACAAGTGCCAGCTTCAATAAATACCTTTACTGACACTGCTGATATAATAATTCTTATTAAAACTATGCGTATACAAATAAAGGAGAATAAATTTATGATTAGAAAAATGGTTACAATTGACGAAAACAAATGCAATGGATGTGGCTTATGTATTACAGGCTGCCACGAAGGAGCTCTTCAATTAGTTAATGGAAAGGCTAAGCTAGTATCTGATTCTTATTGCGATGGTCTTGGTGCCTGCCTTCCTGCTTGTCCAATGGATGCAATTTCTTTAATAGAAAGAGAAGCAGTTCCTTTCGACGAGGAGGCTGTTAAGGAAAGAATGGAGCAGCTTGAACTTCAAAAAGCCCAATCGCCCAACATTACTTTTTCTTGTCCTGGCAAGGCCTCTAAGGAAATAAAAAGATCAGAAGCAACTGTAAGTTCTGTAAGTGGGTCAGTTTCTTCGACAATCTCTGAATCTGTTTCTGAGCTCCGTCAATGGCCTTGCCAAATAAAGCTTGCACCAATCAATGCTCCCTATTTCAATAACGCCAATTTATTAATAGCTGCTGATTGTACCTCTTATGCTTATGCAAATTTTCATCGTGATTTTATGAAAAATAAGATAACGCTCATTGGATGCCCTAAGCTAGATGCAGTAGATTATGCTGAAAAGCTGACAGAAATACTTAAGTACAACAATATTAAAAGTGTTACAGTTGTCAGAATGGAAGTTCCATGCTGTGGCGGAATTGAATCAGCTGTAAAGCAAGCTTTAAAGGATTGTGACAAAATGATACCTTGGAGTATTACAACGATTTCAACTGATGGAGAAATACTCGATTAACCATATAAATATAATCAAGCAATTGCCTTTGCTTTTTTCAAGACATTACTCTATTTGCTTAGAAATTATAGCCCCCCTATAATTTTAATATATAAATAATCCATAACAAAAAGAGCGTTCTTTTGAACGCTCTTTTTGTTAGCAAAAACATTTAATCTTTATCGTAATAGCAATAACCCATTTTATTATTTTTAGCCTTGTACATAGCCAAATCAGCTTTTGAGATTAACTCCTCTATCATTTTTGCATTCACAGGATACAACGCTATTCCTATGCTAGGCATACATTTAACATTATTTCCTGCTACCTCAACCGGCACCTCTGATATCTTGAGCAGATTATTAATTCTCTTTTCTAATTCTTCAATATTTCCATACTTTGTCCAAAGTAAAAATTCATCTCCACCCATTCGACAAGCAATATCATCTTCCAACATTATTGTATTTAGAGAAATTACAAATTGTCTGATAATTTCATCTCCAGTAAAATGTCCATAGCTATCATTTATTTCTTTAAATTTATCAATATCGAGGTATAACAACGCACCCTTTTCTTCTTTAAGTTGTTCTTTCATAAGCTCTAAAAAATGATGTCTGTTTGGGAGCTCCGTTAGTTGGTCAATATTTGCTTTATATGCTAGTTTTTGGTTTAACTCTTCAATTGTGCCAAGCATCTGATTGAAGGTATTTCCCAGCACAGAAATCTCATCATTTGTATCTATTCTTACTCTGGTGGATAAATCCTGCTTAGAAATAATTGTTTCCATCTTTCTAAGAATATACTTTAGCTTTCTAATAAATCTATTACTGAAAAATATAATAATACCAACCATATTAGCAAAATAAATAAGAATAATCACTCCTACATAAATATAAATCGTTTTTTTACTCTCTATATGGAAGCCCATTTTTTTATTATATTCAATTATTATTCCCTCCATATCATCAATAGACATAACCTGTAAATAACCTTTAATCAATTCCTTGTCAGCTTCAATTGTAGCCCATGTTGCTGCTCTTTTAATATTATTTAGCGTTAATAGTGAAATGTTATATGGTTTAACCACTTTTTCCCCAATTATATTAAGCTCATATTTTGTTATTTTTTTAATCCTGTCTAAAAATTCTTCATTTACATATCTCCCAGTTACAAAATATCCCGAAACCGGTCCTTCCTTAAAGCTTGTTAAAATTGGATTGATACTTATTATCATTTCTCCCTTTTTCGTTTTTATTAAGCCTGATACCGTTTTGTCTGAATCAGTGATTTTTTCCAACAGCTTTTGATTTATTATTATTTTTTCAATTTCTTTGTCAGCTTCTATCTCAGCATTTTCATATAGACTATAATTTTTTTCAAAAAGACTTTTCCTATCTTTATCAAAAATAATCAGAATATTCCAGCGATTATTCTCAAAGGTTTCATCCATAAAATTTTCTTCAATATATTCATCATTCATTCCCAGAGCATAATTTTTTGTATCATCCCAGTTTGCATAGTCTTTATTAGCTGATTTCAGATTTTCAATTTCATTATCAATTGACTGCAGTACTCTCTGCATATCTTGCTTTATAAGGCTTTCTTCTAACTCCTTAACCTCCATAGTTAGAAAGGAAGTAAGGTACCATATTAAAATTAATGTAAGTATTGAAAAAAGTATTGAATAACGGATGATTTTATGATTAATAGAAATATATTCCTTTTTGACAACCATTATTATGCCTCCTCTTGAGAATAATATATTCATAAAAGTTGTAGAAGGGCTCTTGTTCATTAATAAATTACTGACAACTCATACCCATTTTCTTTTAAGCTCTTTTTTATTTCTTTAATATGCTTGTGTCCATTTGTTTCAATAGAAACCTCTAAATGCACCTGTCTAAATCGGTCAATTGTTTTAAACTGATTGTGGTCTAGCTTAATAATATTTGCATTTAGCTCTGCAAGTAAAGTTGAGATTTTCAACAATTCTCCGGGCCTATCCATCAAAACAACTGAAAAGCAAAACACTCGTCCTCTTATTACCAATCCTCTGTTAATAAGCTCTGATATTGTTACAACATCAATGTTTCCTCCGCTTATAAGCGACACTATTTTTTGATTTTTTACTTTTATATTTTTTAATGCCGCCAAGGATAGTACTCCAGCATTTTCAGCAATTAGTTTTTCCTTTTCCAGAAGCAGCAAGAATGCCTCCATAACATCTACATCTGTAACTGTAATAATTTCATCTACATATTGCTTTATTATATTAAAGGCTATCTCCCCTGGTTTCTTTACAGCAACTCCTTCTGCTATTGTATTTACCTTGTCTAATTCAGTCAGCTTATTATTCGCAAGCGATAAAAACATAGCCTTTGCTCCCTCAGGCTCTACCCCAATTACCTTTATCTTTGGATTTATTTGTTTTACAGCCATTGCAACCCCTGCAATCAATCCGCCTCCACCAATGGGCACAATTATTATATCCGCATCTGGAAGCTCCTGTAATATTTCCAGTCCTAGCGTGCCCTGTCCAGCAATAATCTCCTCATCATCAAACGGGTGAATAAAGGTATAACCCCTTTCATTTTTCAACTCTAGTGCTTTATGATAAGCTTCGTCATAGCAATCTCCATACAAAAGAACCTCTGCACCATAGGCTCTTGTCGCCTCAACCTTAATCAAGGGTGTCGCCTTTGGCATCACAATACAAGCATGGACATTTAAAGCCTTTGCAGAGTATGCAACTCCCTGTGCATGATTACCTGCCGAAGCTGCTACGAGTCCTCTGTTTTTGCTATCTTCATCTAAGCAGCTAATTTTATTGTATGCTCCTCTAATTTTAAAAGCGCCTGTTACTTGCAAGTTTTCAGGTTTTAAATATATCTCGTTTTTTCTTTCTTCACTAAAGGTTTTACTATATATTAGTGGAGTTTTTTTCAAGATACTATCAAGTCTGCCAGCTGCATTTTTTATGTCCTCTATATTCATTCTTATCTCCTCTATAAATCGAGTACCCTTTAAACAGTACTTCAACCTATATATTTTTTCCCAGTATTGTGTGAGCCTATTATAAACTATATCATTTATTAGATATTGATTTATATTAACCATAGTCTTGTAGACGGATATTCTGTCCAAAAATCTATTCATTTATAATCTAATTTAGATACTTAATTTATTTCAGTTTCTCATTTAATATACACATTTTATCACATCTAAATCAATAATTCTATTAATACTTCGAGTGCACCTTTCGCTTAAACAAATTGAAAAGTATTGACTTAAAGCGATTAATTTAGTACAATAAATACATACTTGAATACTTGTTCATATATTCAAGTATGTATGCTCTACTATTTTTTTATAGAAAGGATGCTTCTTATATGGATAATTCAGCAAATAAATACAAATGTGACTGTACAGTCATTCATGATGCTTTGGTTTCTAAGGTACAAAAAAACATGCCTCCAGAGGAAAGCCTTTATCAATTAGCTGATTTCTTTAAGGTTTTTGGTGACTCTACTCGAATAAGAATCATAGCTGCCTTAGAAAAATCCGAGCTTTGTGTTTGCGATATCGCAGCTCTTCTTAATATGACTCAATCTGCAATTTCTCATCAACTTAGGGTACTTAAGCAGTCCAGATTAATAAAATATAGAAAAGATGGAAAAATTGTTTACTATTCGCTTGATGATGAGCATGTTGGAATAATATTAAATCAAGGACTAACTCATATAGTAGAAGAAAACCGGATTTAAGGAGTGTTGAATATGAATAAAGAAAACCAACCAAAAAATAAAAAACAATACTATATACTTCAAGGTCTTTCCTGTCCGGCTTGTGCCTTGAAAATGGAAGAACAAATATCAGATATTCCAGATGTAGAAATTGCGTATATTGACTTTGTTAACAAAAGGCTAATGCTTGAACTAAATCCAATTAGCCCCGACCCAAAAGCTGAGATTTCAAAAATAATAAAAAATATTGAATCCCATGTGGAGATTTTAGAGGAGACACCTTTGGCTAAAAAAACTTCTCCCTTTGATTATGTTAATCCCTTTAAGCTCACTAGATTAATACTAGGCATAGTAATTTTTATAGTTACACTTGCCTCGAATTTCACTCAAGAATTACGCTTTTTATTATTTCTAGTTAGTTATTTATTGACCGGTGCCGACATAATAATTCTAGCTATAAAAAATATATTTAGGGGTCATTTTTTAGATGAGAATTTTTTGATGGGCCTTGCTACTCTTGGTGCTTTTGCAATCGGAGAATATCCAGAGGGTGTTGCTGTTATGGTTTTCTATCAGATTGGCGAGTTTTTTCAAGATCTGGCCGTAAACCATTCTAGAAAATCAATTTCTTCGCTCATGGATATCAGACCTGATTATGCTAATTTGTTCTCTGATAATACTTATATAAAGGTCTCTCCTGAAATTGTACAGCCTGATGATATTATAATGGTTAAGCCTGGAGAAAAAATCCCTTTAGACGGAATAATAATAAAAGGCAGCGCTTCAATAGACACCTCTGCTCTTACTGGGGAATCAATTCCTAAGGATCTTGAGGTTAATGATCAGGTGCTTTCTGGTTCAATAAACCTAAATGGTATAATTACGGTTAAAGTTACCTCTTCCTTTAATGATTCAACTGCAACAAAAATTCTCGAGCTTGTTCAATATGCCGGTAGCCGCAAGTCCGTTACTGAAAATTTCATTACTAGCTTTGCAAAATATTATACCCCCATTGTAGTAATTCTAGCATTTATTATTGCTTTTTTGCCTCCACTAATTTTTTTAGAGCCTTATTCAAAATGGATTCACCGAGCACTGGTATTTCTTGTTGTATCTTGCCCCTGTGCTCTTGTTATATCTATTCCTCTCAGCTTTTTCGGAGGTATTGGCGGAGCTTCAAAGAAAGGAATTCTTGTTAAGGGCGGTAATTTCCTAGAGGCATTAAGCAATGTTTCTATAGTTGTATTTGATAAAACCGGAACCTTAACGAAGGGTGAATTTTCTGTTACTTCAATAATTCCAAGTAATAACTTTTCAGCTGATGAGCTCTTAGAATATGCTGCACTTGCTGAAAATCATTCAAATCATCCAATTGCATTTTCTATTATGAACGCTTATAACAAATCACTTAATCTAGCG
Organism: Clostridiales bacterium UBA4080; assembly: GCA_002381865.1. Classification (GTDB taxonomy): domain Bacteria; phylum Bacillota; class Clostridia; order Lachnospirales; family Vallitaleaceae; genus UBA4080. The sequence continues at coordinate 29,822 of DFYO01000019.1, forward strand.
TTGGTTGAAAATTATACTGAGCTTTCAGGTTACGGCATTCAAGCTAAAATCAAGGGCAAAAACATCTTAGTTGGAAACAGTAAGCTTATGCATTCTGAAGACATCTCTTTTAATGATGTATTAGCTGCATCAACAATTGTTCATATTGCAATCGACAATACCTATGCTGGTTATTTAACAATTGCCGATCAGCTTCGTCCTGACAGTATTGATACCGTTTCTAGCTTAAAGCAACTCGCTATCAAGAAGCTAGTTATGCTAACTGGTGATAATGCCTCAATAGCGGCTTCAACAGCAGCTGCTTTAGGAATTGAGGACTATTATAGCGAGCTTTTACCTCTGCAAAAGGTAGATATAATTGAAAAGCTAGAAGCACAAAAGCTCGATAACTCTAAGCTTGTATTTATAGGTGACGGAATAAATGATGCACCCGTATTGGCAAGAGCAGATATAGGAATTGCTATGGGAGCACTTGGCTCCGATGCGGCAATTGAGGCTGCAGATATTGTTTTTATGAATGATGAGCCTTCAAAAATAATCACCGCTATAGCAATTGCCAAAAAGACCAAATCAATTGTCTGGCAAAATATTATTTTTGCACTGTCTGTAAAAGCAATAGTACTGCTGCTTGGAGTAATTGGCTATGCAACTATGTGGGCAGCTGTTTTTGCTGATGTAGGTGTGGCACTTCTAGCTGTAATCAATGCAATGCGCATACTAAAAACTCACTAAACAAAACTACTATATTTATTTGTCAAGTTAAAGCTGCCACTTTCTATAAGAGAGCAGCCTCCTTCAAAAACAAATTAGTATTAGTGTCCGATAACACAATTTAATCTTTTCTATATTTACAAGAATAGCGTTCGGTGAACGCGTTTCTTGTAAAATAGGAAAGTTTGGTCTCCTGTAAGCAAGACGAACTTTCCTATTCTATAAAAAAAGGATACCTTACAGCTTTTGCTGCAAAGTATCCTTTGACATTATCTTATTACCATTTTTCTTTTCTTACATGGTTTCCAATCTCAGCTTTTGATAATTGCTTAATCTCCCAAGCCAAGTCTTTAGCTTTAGTGAAAACCTTTACACACATTGGATCAAGCTCGTCTTCAATTCCATCCTCGCATAGAGCAATAATTGAAGTAGCCATATTAATTACATCAGCATGTAAGCTGTTTGTATATTCAGCTGCATAAATTTTATCAGCAGCATCATCAGCCATTGCTTCCATTTTTTCTCTTGGAGCTCCACACATCGGACACTTATCTAGTACCTCTTCGCCTTCATAAATAAAATTACATACAGAACATTTAAATAATTTCATAAATAATATCCTCCTGTTTATTAATTTTCCAAGCACCCTTTAACTTTAGTTCTCAGATTATAATGTATTATAGCACAATTAAGCTTTAGTGCCAACTACATACTTGCGCTTATTTTACATGCACCTGTCATTCGCTCTTATGTAATTGGCAGAAAATCATTTGAAAGACTTGTTTTATTCGTCTTCGCCTTTATCTGCCATTACTTTTTCCTGAACCTCTCTTGGAGCTTCTTCATATCTTTCAAATTTTTGGGAGAAAATACCTCGACTCTGTGTTAGTGATCTTAAGTCAGTTGAATAGCCATACATCTCACCAATCGGAACCTCTGCCATAATCTCCTGTTTCCCTTTAATCGGATTAATGCCAAGCACTCTGCCTCTTCTTTTATTTAAATCACCAATTATATCTCCCATATATACATCTGGAACAATAACTGTAACAGATGCAATAGGCTCCAATAGCACTGGACTTGCCTGAGTTGTAGCGTCCTTAAAGGCATTCTGTGCAGCAATCTTAAATGCCATTTCTGAGGAATCCACCGGATGGTATGAACCATCAATCAGCGTAGCTTTAATACCAACAACAGGATAGCCTGCAAGAAATCCCTTTTTAACAGATTCAGATAATCCTTTTTCTACTGCTGGGAAATAGTTTTTAGGAACTGCACCCCCAACAATCTTTTCCACAAATACATATGGTTTTTCCATATCTCCGGATGGTTCAAACTCCATAACTACATCTCCATATTGTCCATGTCCTCCGGATTGTTTTTTGTGCTTTCCTCTGACCTGTATTTTCTTTTTAATTGTTTCACGATATGGAATTCTTGGTTTTTTAAGCTCTACCAGAACCTTGAACTTGCTTTCAAGCTTGCTAACAACTATATCTAGATGCTGTCCGCCAACTCCATATAATAGCTCCTGATGATTTTCATGGTCATGTACCAGCTTTATTGTTGGATCTTCTTCCATCAACCTGCTGATTCCGCTTCCAATCTTATCTTCATCACCCTTTGTTTTTGGAACAATAGCTCTATAAGCTAAGGACTCTGGGAAGTTAATTCCTTCAAGTGCAACGACCTTTTCCTTATCACATAAGGTGTCTCCGGTTTTTGTTGAAGCTAGCTTTGCAACCGCTCCAATATCTCCTGCTCTTATCTCTGAAACCTCAATTTGTTCTTTTCCTCTAAGCGCATAAACATGAGAAATCCTCTCAACCTCTTCATTACGAGGATTATATAACTGGCTGTCTGCCTTTACACTACCTGAATATACTCGGAATAAAGAAAGCTTTCCAATATACGGGTCAATTATTGTCTTAAATACCAATGCCGATGTTGGCTGATCATATTCGCAAATAACCTCTATATCTTCATCTGTATCAGGATTTTTTCCCATCACAGTAGTATGTTCTTCTTTAGGTGAAGGCATATACTTTACTATTGAATTCATAAGCACTTGAACACCAAGATTATTGGCTCCTGCCCCAATTAATACTGGAACTATATTTCCGTCAATAACGCCCTGATGTATTGCTTCCTGTATCTCATCAAATGTAAACTCTGTTCCTTCAAAATACTTTTCCATAAGCGCTTCATCTGTTTCTGCAACTGCTTCATTTATCATATCTCTAACAGTAGCAACCTCATCAGCTATATCCTCTGGAATATCACATTCCTCTATATGATCCTTTACAAATTTTCTTCCTTCCATTTTTGCAACATTTACAAATCCTACAAAATGCTCTCCTTCGCGAATAGGTACATGAAATGGTGCTATGCATTTTCCGAAATTAAGCTTTAGCTGCTCTAAAACCTTGTTTAAGTCAGCATTATCATCATCCATATCCGTAACAAAAAACATCTTTGGAATATTCATCTCTTCAGCATATTCCCATGCCTTCTCTGTTCCAACCTCTACTCCGGATTTTCCTGAAACCACTATTACTGCACTATCTGCTACTCTTGTAGCCTGCTTTGTTTCACCTACAAAATCAAAATATCCCGGTGCGTCAAGTACATTAATCTTTGTATCCTGCCATTCAATCGGAATACATGAGGTATTAATTGAAAAACCTCTCTTAATCTCTTCCTTGTCATAATCACTTATTGTGTTACCTTCCTCAACCTTTCCCAGCCTTTTTGTAATACCTGTTTCATGAGCCATAGCTTCAACTAATGTTGTTTTACCGCATCCGCCATGCCCTAACAAAACAATGTTGCGAATCTCTTCTGAAGAATATACTTTCATAATTTTGACCCCCGTTCTTTGTTTATTTGGGATAATATATCCCATGATTTGAAATAGGTTCACTTTTAAATACCGATAGCAATAATATTCAACTTTTTCTTTCTTTTTCCTTTATTTTTTCTAAAAAACAGAGAAAAAAACTCGCTGTTTTGTGTGTTATTTAACAAAAGCTCAGAATAAGCACTTTATCTCTTGTGTTTTACATCAAACTATCTGTTTAATCTCTTGTATTTTTGTATAATTCCAGCAATTCCCCAGTTTAGTTTATCACGTTATCACATTAAACTTTAACGCATTGTATTGTTGACATAGCTATTATCTGGGTGTAGAATGTCAATGTAACAAATCCCATTTTCCTAATATAAAGCTATACATTTTCTTACCTGCTGAATAATAGCTTAAATATTACTAATTTACATTTATTTTGACATATTAAAGAGCAGGCAAAAAAATATTTTTACTATAATATTTGTGTTATAATGTATACGAAATAATTATATTTATGGCTAATGTAAAATAAGATTTATTTATTGAATGAACTGTAAAGAAGGAGTACAAAAATGATTAAATGCAGAAAAGAAGTTAACCTGTTGACACCCTATATCCCCGGAAAGCCTATTGATGATGTTAAGAGTGAGTTCAATTTAGATGATGTTATAAAGCTTGCATCAAACGAAAATCCACTTGGCTGTTCTCAATCGGCTAAAGAAGCTGTAATACTAACTCTAGAAAATCCCTCCCTGTATCCTGACGGAAACTGTACTAAGCTGCGAAATGCATTATCTAAAATGCTAAATCAGGATGGAGATAATTTTATTTTTGGATGTGGTTCTGATGAGTTAATAGGTCTTGCAGGAAAAACATATATTTCTGAAGGTGATGAAGCAATAACCTGTACTCCGACATTTTCTCAATATAAAGCTGCCACTGTATCTATGGGCGGCAAAATAATAGAGGTCCCTTTAAAAAATCATGCCTATGATTTAGATGGAATACTAAAAGAAATTAACCCGCGAACTAAATTAATATTTATTTCCAATCCTAACAACCCAACTGGAACAATCGTTACAAAATCAGCACAGGAAGAGTTTATGAAAAAGGTTCCTTCTGATATTTTAGTTGTTTGGGATGAGGCCTATAATGAGTATATTGATGACCCTGATTTCCCTGATACTCTTTCTATAATGAAAAAGTACGATAATATTCTGTTGCTAAGAACCTTTTCAAAAATGTATGGCCTGGCTTCTTTTCGTATAGGCTATGGAATTGCATCAAAAGATATTATTGGATATATGAACCGTCTTAGAGGTCCTTTTAATGTATCTGTTCAGGCACAGGAGGCTGCTTTAGCAAGTCTTAGTTCCTTTGATTTTATCAAAGCCAGCTTTGATTTAAATGAAGCTTCAAAGCAATATACCTACCAAAAATGTTCTGATTTAAAGCTTGATTATATCAAAACCTATGGAAACTTTATAATGATAGACTGCAAGCTTCCAAGCAGAGAGCTTTTTGATACACTTCAAAAGCAGGGAGTAATCGTTCGTCCTGGCTATTACTTTGGAATGGACACCTATCAAAGAGTTACCTTTGGAACATTAGAACAAATGCAACGCTTTTTCGAACTACTAGAAAAAGAATTAGAAAAAACAATTAGCTGAAATTGATAATAAAATCAGGAGGACAATAGAATGATTATAGTAATGAAACCAAATGTTTCGGATAAGGCTATCGAAAATGTAGTCTCCATTGTAGAAGAACATGGCCTTCAAACCAATCTTTCACGTGGAAATCAAGTCACTATTATAGGTGTAATAGGTGACAAGACCAGCTTGGCAGATACAAATATCACTTTACTTGACGGAGTTGAAAAAATAGTCCAAGTTACTGAAAGCTATAAGCTTGCAAATAAAAAATTCCATCCTGAAAGCTCTATCGTAGATATTGGCGGCTATAAAATCGGCGGAAATCATCTGATAATTATGGCTGGTCCTTGTGCCGTTGAAACTGAAGATCAGGTTATTGAAACTGCACGCGCAATCAAAAAAGCTGGTGCTTGTATTTTAAGAGGAGGCGCTTACAAGCCTCGTACTTCCCCCTACTCCTTCCAAGGTTTAGAGGAGGATGGGCTAAAGCTTATGGCTGCCGCTCGTGAAGAAACGGGTCTTGCAATTGTTTGTGAGGTTACAAGCCTTCAGGCTGTTGAAACAGCTTCTAAATATGTTGATATGCTTCAAATTGGAGCTCGTAATATGCAGAACTTTTATTTATTAAAGGAAGCTGGAAAAACTAATATTCCAGTACTATTAAAACGCGGCCTTTCTGCAACAATTGAGGAATGGCTTAATGCTGCAGAATATATTATGAGTGAGGGTAACCATAATGTAGTTTTATGTGAACGTGGAATCAGAACCTTCGAAACTGCAACTCGTAATACTCTGGATATAAGTGCAGTCCCTATAATTAAGGAAAAGAGCCATCTTCCTATTATTGTTGATCCAAGCCACGCAACAGGAATCCGTTCCTTGGTTAGCCCTTTAGCAAAGGCTTCAGTTGCAGCTGGTGCTGACGGATTAATGATTGAGGTACATCCTAATCCATCCACCGCACTTTCAGACGGACCTCAATCCTTAACTCCACAAGACTTTGAGCTTTTGTGTAATGACCTCAGGCCTTACGCAAAACTAGCAGGAAAAAATCTATAATGATAGAAAAGGCTGGTTTTATAGGGTTGGGATTAATTGGTGGCTCCATTGCAAAAGCAATGAAAAAAAACAACCTTGTAAAAACAATAATTGCATATGATATAGATACTACCTCTTTAGAACTTGCTAAAACGGAAGGTATTGTTGATTTCACTTGTGCTGAAATCAATTCTGACTTCAAGGATTGTACAATTATTTTTTTGTGTTGTCCTGTTCAGATTAATATTGAAATGTATAAAATGCTTTCTTCAATTGTTTCAACTGACTGTTTAATCACTGACGTTGGAAGCACAAAGGATGATATAATGCAGCAGGTGCTTTCAATTGGCATGCCCATTGATTTTATTGGTGGACACCCTATGACTGGTTCCGAAAAGCATGGTTATAATTCTTCCTCCTACTCTATTTTTGAAAACGCTTATTATATATTAACCCCCTCAAAAAATGTTAATCCAGCAAAGCTAGATATGCTTTCTCAATTAGTCTGCCACTTTCAATCTCTTCCTATTGTTGTATCTTCAAAAGAGCATGACTACTTTACAGCAGCAATAAGTCATGTGCCTCATGTTCTCGCTTCAATTCTAGTTAGCCTTGTTAAAAACACCGATTCAGAAGAAGGACATATGCACACTCTGGCTGCAGGAGGTTTCAAAGATATTACACGAATCGCTTCTGCCTGTCCAACTATGTGGCAGCAGATTTGTCTTTCAAATAAAACTAATATCATTAAGCTTCTAAATACAATTACTATGCAGATTAATGACTTTATAATTGCACTTGAAACCGATAATTTTGAGCAGCTTTACAGTTTTTTTGATTCTGCCAGAACCTATCGTGATAGCTTCCAGGCTAAAACCCCTGGTGCATTAATAAAATCCTACGAATTAACTGTAGATGTAATAGATGAGCCTGGAATAATAGCTAATATTTCTACACTTTTAAGTAATCACTCTGTTAGCATTAAAAACATTGGAATCATTAACAACCGTGAGGATAGCGAGGGTGTACTGGAAATTGTTTTTTATGATGAAAATTCTCTCGAAAAAAGCATTGACATTTTAACCAAAATGCAATATGTTGTATACAAACATTAGGAGGCTTTTAATATGAATATTAATCCAATCAATAGATTAAAAGGCGAATTAAAGGTTCCTGGAGACAAATCCATATCCCACAGAGGTGTTATGCTTGGCTCAATTTCAAAAGGAACAACTGTAATAAAAAATTTTTTAATGGGCGCTGACTGCCTTTCAACAATAGCTTGCTTTGAAAAAATGGGTATACCTATTACAATTACCGGAACTACAGTAAGAGTTAACGGAAAAGGCCTAAATGGCTTAACACAGCCAAACAAAATATTAGATGTTGGCAACAGCGGAACAACTTTGCGACTCCTTTCAGGTATCTTGTCTGGACAGACCTTTGAAACAAGTATTACTGGAGATTCTTCCATTGTAAGAAGACCTATGGGAAGGATTATTAATCCCTTGTCTCAAATGAATGCTATCATTTCAAGTGTGAGTGGCAACAATCTTGCTCCTCTTACTATAAAGCCATCTAAGCTTCATGGCATTCACTATAATTCACCAATAGCAAGTGCACAGGTTAAATCTTCAATTATGCTAGCAGGTCTATATGCTGACGGCAACACCTCAATTGAAGAGCCTTATATTTCAAGAAATCATACCGAGCTAATGCTTTCACATTTTGGTGGCAAAGTTGAAGCACTAGGTAACAAAGTAACAGTTTCTCCTGTAAGTGAGCTTTTTTCTCAGGAAATAATTGTACCTTCAGATATTTCTTCTGCTGCATTTTATATTGTTGCAGCCTTGTTATCCAAAAATTCAGAGGTAATCTTAAATGATGTAGGAATCAATCCAACCCGTGATGGAATTATCAAGGTTTTAAAACAGATGAACGCTGATATTGAATTAGATAACCAGAGAACTATTAACGGAGAGTTAATTGCAGATATCATCGTGCGCTCTAGTAAGCTTATTGGAACTGAAATTAGCGGAAGTATTATCCCTACTCTTATCGATGAAATACCAATTATTGCTGTTGCTGCTGCATTTGCAGAAGGCAAAACAACTATTAAAGATGCTCAAGAGCTTAAAGTCAAGGAATCTAACAGAATAGATACAATGGCAAATGAACTGGCAAAGATGGGCGTAAATATTATAGGAACCGAGGATGGGCTCATTATAAATGGCGGAAATCCTCTTGATGGTGCAATTCTTGAAAGTCACCATGACCATCGAGTTGCAATGTCCCTTACAATTGCCGCCTTAAACGCAAAAGGTCCTTCAAAGCTCCTTAACAGCAACTGTATAAATATATCCTACCCTGGATTTTTTCAGGACTTGAAAAAATTATTTTAGCCAGCAGACTAGTTCTAAGCTTTTATACTTTTGTATAGCTAGCTTTAAAAATCAATTACAGCTCAATCAGCTTCAAATTAAGCTTTTTATACTATATAAAGCTTGTAGAAAAATATTGATTTTTAATCTGTATATTCAAGAAAGAAAAAACAGAGCATTTTATAGTGCTCTTTTTTGTATAATAGGAAAGTTCGTCTTGCTTGCAAGAGACCAAACTTTTCTATTATACAAGAAATGCGTTCACCAAACGTTATTCTTGTTATAATCCGCTATTTGTTTTTAAGAACATTCTTATTTTATTGAAATGCTCCTTATTTCCTAAAATAGAAGCTTAATATCCTTGAGACAAAAAATCAAGAAGCCTCTTTAGAGACTTCTCGATATTAGTTAATAAAAATATTTTTTCCCAGAATGCCGTTCCCTGAGTTTTGACCCCTAGCTAAGCCAGGTGGGTGCCCGCATCATATTACATGCCTTCCCTTACAAAGAGGGCCTGACATTCCTATGAGATATAAAGCTCCCGTAAAAAATATGTAGGTTCAAAATACAGGATTATCGTACATTCCAGGTTAAATAACTGCTTTTCTTAAGTAGATTATACCATATCTGCCTGTATATTTCAAACACTATACTATATATTCATAATTTCTTAACTCTTTAGATAAAGCTTTTTTTCTATATATTATTAATTGCAGATACCGTTACCGACCTAAGCGACTTGTCATCTTTGAGCTCAATAAACCTAGGCATTATTCTTTTTCCCTCTGGGTCCATAATAATCTTAACCTGTGGTCTCATACAAGCATCCTCATAATTCTCTGATACAATTCCTTTATATCCATTGCTTAGCTGGACATAAGTTCCAACCGGAAATGGTGCAACCTTTCTAGCAAATACTCTTGTAAGATTAACATCAAACATCAGTCCCCCATTTGCCATAATATATTCCATAGCTTCTGAAGGAAGAAGCGGTGCTCTATATGGTCTATTTGATATCAGGGCATCATAAACATCCGCAATACATATAATTCTTCCAATTAAAGAAATCGAATCCCTTGATGCATTTGAAGGATATCCAGTTCCGTCATATTTTTCATGGTGCTGAAGAACTCCAACATAAGCAGCCGTTGGAATCTGATAAGTTTCTTTTAAATACTTATATCCGAATTCTGAATGCTTTTTAACATATTCGTATTCCTCTGGTGTGAGCTTGCTGGGTTTATTAATAACGTCCTTGTCTACAAATATTTTACCCATATCATGAAGTATTGCTCCTAGGCCGAGGTTAAATAAATCCTCTTTGCTCAGTCCAATTCCAACTCCCATAACAATTGAAAGAACAGCTACGTTTACACTGTGAAAATATGTGTAATCGTCAAAAAACTTAAGATCAATAAGATTTACCATTGTATCCTTATTCATCAAAAGCTCCTCTACAATGTTACCTATAAGCTTTTTAGTTATATCTAAGCCTTTATCTATTTTTTCTTTAGTTTCTTTTGTATTAGAGTTTGATCCATTGGCATAGATACATACATCTTTTACAGTCTGTATCATTTTCATGCGTATTTCATCATTAATTACGTCTTTTACAACTATGTCCTTGGATACCTCGTCATCAATATAAACTCCCTGATATCCTAGCTTTAATATTTTCTCGACATATGATGAATGTACAACACTGCCTTCACTTAAAAGAAGATTGTGGTTTTTATCATATAAGCTCTTGCCCACTATCATCCCTTCTACAAGACTTTCTGCAGGAATAAATCTCATAAGTATGCTCCTATTAATTAAAAAATTTGCTACACTAAACTATACCACAATATATACTATAAGGAATAGTTCATTTGCCCCATTGAATCTATTAGTTTTTCAACAATGCCTCTTCTATAAAAAATCATATCATATTTTCAAACAAACAAAAAGTTTTTTAATTGTTTTTCTTTTATTTAGTTAAATAATAGTCTAAAATAATAATATACTTAAACTATTCGAGGTGAAATATGCGAATTACATCCCTTTATATTAATAATTTTAAATCTATAGATTCAGTAAGCCTTAAGGATATTGATAACACTTTGATACTGGTAGGCAAAAACAATACTGGCAAAAGCTCCATACTCTCTTCAATAAGAGCAATGTCACAAGATTATCCTCTTTCTACTTTTGACTATAATCAGCCAAACAAAAGCATCCAGATTGAAATTGCGCTCAAGCTAGATGAGGATGATTTGCATGGTTTATTTCAACAAGGAAAAATCAGCAGCTATCGTTCTTATGAAAAATGGCTTGAAGATTTTATGCAGAAGCTTCCCTCTTTTAAAAATAACTCCATCCTAATTGGATGTAAAATATATCCCGACACAAGCAGACGTTATTATAGTGATCTTGAAAAAAACAATCCCTACTTGAGTGAGCTTATACCAAATCTTTACGTAATAGATGATAAGCGCAATTTTGATTTATTAAATGATGCTTTTTTAGATTTTCAAAACTTCAGAGATTTTGATGAGCTCAAACAAAACAAATGTATTTTTGACATTAGCAGACCTTGTAATGAATGCTTTGACTGCATTCCCGTAATTAACAAAAAAACTCCTGAGCAGCTTTCACTTTTTGAAAGCGCCTTGCTGCTAAAAAACAAGCTTTATTCTTCAAATACTCAAAAGTATGAAGATGATATCAACAAATATTTTCAAAGCAATTATAGTTCTCAATACCAAATCCAATACACCTTTGATATGGATTTAAGTAGCCTTTTAAATGTTACTACCTATGCGAAAAATCTAAATAACTTTAATATTATCCCTGTAAAGGAAGCCTCAACAAGTATGAGAAACCTTTATATTTTGTCATTATTCCAAGCCTATTTGGAGGTTGAAAGCAGAATGGGAAGCATAATAATTATTGATCAGCCGGAGCTTCATCTCCATCCTGAGCTTCAAAAGAATACCAGCAATATATTATACCGGTTGTCGCAAAAAAATCAGGTGTTCTTTTCTACTCACTCTCCTATTATGCTTTTTCAGTTTTCCGCACGCCATATAAAGCAAGTTGTACTTGATAATACTCATCACACACAAATACGAGAGAATACCAATTTAGATGTTATACTTGACGATCTAGGCTATAATGCAAATGATTTAATGAATGTCAGCTTTGCTTTTATTGTCGAGGGTAAGGATGATAAATCTCGCCTGCCTCTTCTATTAGAAAAATACTACTCAGAAATAAGAGATTCCAAGGGCAACCTAAACAGAATTTCTATAATTCCAACAAATAGCTGTACAAATATTAAGACCTATGCAAATTTAAAATACATCAACCAAACCTATTTGAAGGATAATTTCTTAATGATAAGAGATAGTGACGGTAAAAATCCTGATGAACTAAAACGTCAGCTTTGTAGCTATTATTACAAAAGAATGCATGATGATGATGCAAAGATTCCAAGAATAACTCCTAAAAATGTTCTTATACTCAAATACTACTCCTTTGAAAATTATTTTCTTAACCCTAAAATAATGGCAGCTCTAGGAATAATAAAAAAAGAAGAGGATTTCTATTCGATATTATTCAACAAATACCAGCAATATCTTAAGGAGCATCGCAGTGTAAAGGTTTTTTATGAAAAAACAGGTATAAAAATTAACAGTATTGAGGATATCAAATCAAATATTGAACAAATCAAAATATACTTCAGAGGACATAATTTGTTTGATATTTTCTATGGAAAGTATAGAACCAGAGAAGCACAAAACATTGTCTTAAAAGAATACGTCAACTTGGCTCCACGCGATGAATTCAAGGATATTCTGGATGCTATTGACAGCTTTGTTTATTTTGAAGGAAAGAAAAACATTGAATAAGTTTATTCTTGCTTTTTATATCCAAAAGCCTTACTATATACTAATACAGTAAATAAACAAAAAGGTTGTGTATTATTTTGGACAGACATTCAAAAATCAATAACGTTGCCATACTTGGCTTATGTGGCAATTTTTTCTTATTATGTATTAAGCTTTATATCGGTCTTATCACAAGAAGTCAGGCTATGATTGCTGATGGCCTTAATAGTGCTGGTGATGTATTTGCATCAGTAATGACTTTTATAGGAAATCGAATTTCATCAAAGCCTGGTGATACAGACCATCCCTATGGTCATGGTAAGGCTGAATACATATTTTCTATGATTATCAGCTTTTCACTTCTTTTAGTTGCCTTTTCAATTTTCAGAAGCTCCTTGAACTCACTTACTAATCGTGAGACTTTTACATATTCACCATGGCTTGTAGTAGTCGCCTTAACAACTATTATTGTTAAGCTTCTTCTATATTTTTATTGCCACCATATTGGTCTTAAATACAAAAGCCTTCTAGCAATTGCTAATTCTGCTGACCATCGAAATGATGTTTTTATTTCCTTGTTGACTCTTTTAAGCATTATTTCTGGATACTATAATATTTCTGTTATTGATGGAATTGCTGGAATGATTATCTCCTTTTGGATTGCATATACCGGTATACAGATTTTTTACAGTGCATACTCGGTTTTAATGGATACAAACATCAGCAACGAGCTTATGCAGGAGATGGCATTAATGTTAGATAATATTAAAGGAATTGACCATATCGATGCCATCATATCTAAGCCTGTAGGTTTGAACTTCCTATTAATTGTTAAGGTATCTATAGATGCAAATCTTTCTATATATGAAGGTCACAAAATCAGCGATGATATAAAAGACACCTTGCTTACACTTGACCACATTGAAGATGTTGTTGTGCATTTAAACCCGGCACAATTTCATCCCCCTGAAATTCACACTGAATAAAAATTAAAAAAAGCGTCTAAGACGCTTTTTTTAATTTTTATACCAATAGCTTTAATTTTTCTAATACAACCTTATGCTTTTTCTCTTCATCAATAATTGTTTTTAACGTTTCTTTGGTTTCATCTAATGCAACCTTATAAAGATATTCATAATAATCAATTGATCTTTGCTCTGTAACAATTGCTTCTTCAATTGCTTCCTTTACAGTTTCAACCTTAGCAGTTTCTCTGGTCAACGCTGCACTTACAGCATATTCTTTAAAGGTAGCCTCAACCTCTTCTTCAAACAAATAATCCATTCCTGGTTTTTCTTTTAAATCATAATATAGGGATTTAAAAAATCTTGCATGCTTTAGCTCATCTAGTGCCAATCCCTTAAATGCATCTTTAACTTGCCCTGAAGCTTTTTCAGCATAGCTTTCGTAAAACTTTTGTCCCTCTTCTTCTAAATGAATAGCTAATTGTAATACTTCATACATTGTTGCATTTTCCATAATTAGTCCTCCTGTTCAATCCTAAGCTTTTTTATTTATATATACTCTTTTATTATATCTCAAGAAATAAAGTTCATCAATCCTTTTAACCTCTATATCTTTTTAAAATCTATAATTATATATCTACAACTTTAAAACCTTTAAAATTGACAATAGCAATTATTCATGCTACAATTATACTCTAGGGGGGTATTGTATTTGGCTGTTTTTTTAAATGTCATTATTAAAACCAAAAGGAAGGTGTTATTTATGAATAATAATGTAATTAATAATTCTCAGGCTTCAAAAAGCTCTGCCGAAATAACTATTCTAGTTCAGGGAATGAGCTGTGCAAGCTGCTCTGCACATCTTGAAAAGCATCTTAATTCATTAGAAGGGGTAATTTCTGCAAATGTGAATCTGGCTTCTGAAAAAGCCCATATAATATATGAGCCTTCTATGATAAATATAGTTCAAATAAAAACCGGAGTTACTGATGCTGGATATGTTCCTGCTGGTTTTGAGGATAAGGCTTCCTTTGATGAAGATAAAGCTCGAAAGCAAAGAGAAACACAGCTTCTTTGGCAGAAGTTTATAATATCTGCTCTTTTCAGCATTCCTCTTTTCTATATTGCAATGGCACCAATGCTAAAGCTTAGTTTTTTAAGCTTGCCTGCAATAATTGCTCCAAGCTCTAACCCTCTAAATTATTCCCTAGTTCAGCTTGCACTTGTAATTCCCGTTATAATTGCAGGAAACAAATTCTATACAAATGGTTTTAAAGCAATGCTTAGAAAAGCACCCAACATGGACTCATTAATTGCTATGGGAACTTCTGCTGCGATATTATATAGCTTATATTCAACTTATAATATTTATATTGGTCATAGCCATTCTGCTCACGACCTTTATTTTGAAACCGCTGGAATAATCATAACCTTGATTTTGTTAGGAAAAACACTGGAATCTGTGTCAAAAGGCAAAACCTCCAACGCAATAAAAAAGCTTATGGGCTTATCTCCAAAAACTGCAACTATAATAGTAGATAATTTGGAATCCGAGATTCCAATTGAAGCTGTTCAAACAGGTGATACTTTACTTGTAAAGCCTGGTGAAAGAATTCCAGTGGACGGAATAATTATTAAGGGACAAACCTATATCGATGAATCAATGCTTACCGGAGAAAGCATTCCTGCTGCAAAAAATTCCGGTGATAAAGTAATTGGTGCAAGTATTAATAAAAACGGCTTAATCGAAATTAGAGCTACAAGTGTAGGAGGTGACACTGTATTAGCGCAAATAATCAAGCTGGTAGAAGATGCCCAGGGTTCAAAAGCACCAATTGCAAGATTAGCCGATATAGTATCTGGATACTTTGTTCCAATCGTCTTTTTTATAGCTCTATTGTCTGCAATAATATGGTTGATTTCAGGTGAATCCTTGGTATTTGCACTAACTATTTTTATTTCAGTGCTTGTTATTGCTTGTCCTTGCGCTCTTGGCCTTGCTACTCCGACAGCTATTATGGTTGGGACTGGTCGAGGCGCTGAACAGGGAATCTTAATAAAAAGCGGCGCAGCACTGGAAACCGCACATAAAGCAGATACAATTATTTTTGACAAAACCGGAACCCTTACAATCGGTTCTCCTGAGGTCACTGATTTAGTTGCTTTAAACGATATTACCGAAATAGAGCTATTAACCCTTGCAGCGTCTGCTGAGAAGGGCTCGGAGCATCCTCTTGGTGAAGCAATAATAAAAAAGGCTGAAAACCTTGAGCTACTTGATTTTGAAAAATTCCAGGCCTTACCTGGCTATGGTATTTCATGTTTTATTTCTAATCAGCCCCTGTTATTAGGAAATATCAAGCTAATGGATGAAAATAAAATTCTCTACAAAGAGCATATATCTGTTGTAAATCATTTAGCCTCTGAAGGAAAAACCCCTATTTTAGTTGCCTATAAAGGCATATTATATGGTATTATTGCTATAGCAGACAGCTTAAAGCCTGAAGCTAGGGATACAATTGAGCTTCTTCACCGTATGAATATTAATGTTGCAATGATTACTGGAGACAGCAAGCTAACTGCCGAAGCTATCGGAAAACAAGCTGGAATAAATCAAGTTTTCTCCGAGGTTCTGCCAAGTGATAAAGCGCAATATGTAAAGCGTCTTCAAGACTCTGGTAAAATTGTTGCAATGGTTGGAGATGGTATCAACGATGCCCCTGCACTTGCGCAAGCAAATGTTGGAATTGCTATTGGCTCTGGCACAGATATTGCCATGGAATCTGCAGATATTGTACTTATGAAGAGCAAGCTTTCTGATGTTCCAGCAGCAATCTACCTAAGTAAGGCGGTAATCAAAAACATTAAGCAAAATCTGTTTTGGGCCTTTGGCTATAATGTAGCCGGAATACCAATAGCTGCCGGATTATTGTTTGCCTTTGGCGGCCCAAGGCTTAATCCAATGCTAGCCGCAGCAGCAATGTCCTTAAGCTCTGTCTCTGTCCTTACAAATGCTTTAAGACTAAAAAAAATAAAATTAGACCGGGGGTATAAAAATGAGCAATAAAAAAATCTCCCTGCCTGCAGATACTAACCTCCAAGAACCTAGAACAAAGGAGCGTTCTGCAAAGCAAAAAGAAGATTTAATTAAACGCCTCAATCGAATTGAAGGCCAGGTAAGGGGAATTAAGGGTATGGTTGAAAAGAATATCTACTGTGATGATATTTTAAACCAAATATCTGCCGTACAGGCAGCGCTTAAAGCTGTCAGCCGTCAAATTCTTGAAGGCCATATGAAAAGCTGCCTGATTAACAGAATACAAGCTGGTGAAACAGCTGTAGTAGATGAAATCCTTGTCACTATTGAAAAAATGTTGAAGATGAGTTAGAGCTATAAAGCTCTGACTCCTTCTTCTCCTGTTCTGATCTTTATAACATTTTCAACAGGATAAATAAATATTTTTCCATCTCCTATCACTCCGGTATGAAGAACTCTTTTTGCTGTTTCAATTACAGTCTCCACCGGAACCTCACAAACCACCATTTCAACCTTTACTTTCGGTAAAAGGTTTATTTCCATTGGTACTCCTCTATACATTTCTGTTACACCCTTTTGAATACCACATCCTAGAACCTGAGTTACTGTCATCCCTGTAATTCCAATCTCATTTAAAGCCTCTTTTAGGTCTTCGAACTTTGACGTTCTTGTAATAATATCAATTTTAGTCATTTTATCTGCCATAATATAGTCCTCCTTATAAATTTTTAGTTATATTTCAAAACAGTAGATTTGCCTTGTTTTTCCAAGTAAACACTAGACTAATCTTTGTTTTTGGTAACAGCTTCCCCCATCTAGCAGATGAGGGAATAATTTAATTTAATTTAGCTAATCTAATTAGTATATACTATATGCAGAAATTCCATGTTCCATAGTATCAAGACCTTTTACTTCTTCATGCTCTTCAACTCTTAATCCTATTGTCAGCTTGATAGCTTTAAAGGTAATGTATGCTAAAACACTTGCTACCGTTCCTGCTATAGCCACTCCAAGAATTTGAGTAAGAAGTAATGAGAATCCACCTCCGTAAAACAATCCTTTTACGCTTTCAGTTGCTCCAAAAAGTCCGATTGCAACTGTTCCAAACACCCCACAAACTCCGTGTACTGATATTGCACCTACTGGGTCATCTATTTTTAATTTTGTATCAATAAACTCTACTGCAAGCATCATTATAATTCCACTAACTGCACCTACGATTATTGCTCCTGTAAAAGAAATTACATTTGCACCTGCAGTTATTCCAACTAGTCCTGCTAAAGCACCGTTTAATGTAAGTGCTGCGTCAGGCTTACCATATCTGATATTACTTGCAAGCAAGGTTGAAAAGGTTGCTGCTGCTCCGCTTAACAATGTAGTAATTGCTGAGTGTGCTGTTAATGGAGATGTTATATCAAGTGTACTTCCAGGATTAAATCCAAACCATCCAAACCAAAGTATTAAGACTCCTAATGCTCCAAGCGGAATATTATGTCCAGGAATTGCATTTACTTTTCCTTTTTTGTACTTTTCATTTCTCGGTCCAACCATATAGGCTCCTACTAAAGCACAAAATCCTCCAACTGCATGAACTGCTGTTCCACCAGCAAAATCAACAAATCCAAGCTTGCTACTTAAAAATCCGCCTCCCCATATCCAATGCCCAATTAATGGATATATTACAATAGTAGCAACAAAACAGAAAACTATATATGCACTAAACTTTGTTCTTTCAGCAACTGCACCTGATACAATTGTCGCACAGGTAGCTGCAAAAATTGCTTGAAAAAAGAAAAACACATCAAAGGATATTCCTGCTATTTCTGTTGGCTTATTTAATAGCATAAATGAGTCAGTTCCAAAAAACCCTCCCCAGTCAGCTCCATACATAATTCCATATCCAATAAAATAATAACACAAAACCCCGATTGCTACAGTAACAAAATTTTTCATAATTATATTAACTGCGTTTTTTGACTGGGTAAAGCCTACCTCTACCATCGCAAAACCAGCATGCATCAAAAACACTAAAACACTTGCAATAAGAACCCACATTGAATTAATAACCGTTATACTCATAATTAAACCTCCTGTATTTCTCATAATTTTTCAACAAGAAAATATTTTAGTACTTTCTCTGTTAATCTTAAATCAGGTTACTCGTCTCTTTTTTCGTTTTGGTCATATATCATTGAATATACTCGGTTTGGCCAAACCATTTTTCCAAAAAGCTTGTATACACACAAGCTTACTGTCAAACAAAAAATGAAATCCCTTTTGAGACAATGACGTCTTAATAAGGATAAATTACTGGAGCAGAATGGCAATTGCCTAAAAGCTATCCTGTTCCATAAAAAAAAGCCCTACGCCACAAAAAGTGGTGTACAGACTTCGTCGTACTGTATATGCATATGCGGATTCTTCTTCGAATCTAGTTTAATTATATATTTGCACCTTAAGCTATGTCAATACATAAAATGAAAACTTATTATTTTCGTCTTTTTTACCATTTTCTTGTACCACTAAGAATAAAGTGCTATAATAATTATACTATACTATTTTGAAAGGCGGGGATTGTATGGAAAGAACTTTGGTAATTATTAAACCCGAAGCAGTCAAAAAAAAATTGGTTGGCAAAATAATTTCCATTTATGAGGACAATCAGCTCGATATAATTCATGCTCACAGATGTCTTGCTTCAAAAGAGGTATTATACAAGCACTATGAGGCCCATCAAGGAAGAGATTTTTTTGACGGACTAGTTGATTTTATGAGTTCCTCTCATTGCATTGTTCTTGTTCTTGAGGGTGAAAATGTTGTAAGTATTGTACGTGAAATTAACGGTTCTACAAACCCAGCAAAATCAAAGCCTGGAACAATAAGATATATGTTCGGTGAAACAGTACAAAGAAATGCAGTTCATGGTTCTGAATCAATTGAAGCTGCAATTAATGAAATAGAGATTTGGAAGGATTTAATTCGCTTTGAAGCTGAATAATCCTGTAATGGGGCAATAAAATCAGAGGCGGTAGTATTATGAATAGTAACAAGCTTTACAAAAAATATTCTGTTGAAAAGGGCAGTTATATTTTTGATAGAAACAAAAAAATTGAGTCAATTGATATTCTCTTAAAGGGAGCTGCCGATGTAGTTCTCTATCCTTTTACAAATACTGAATACAACGATGCTTTTTATCTAACTAATGGTTTTAAATTATTTTCAATCAATCAAAATATTTTTATAGGCGCTGCCGATTATTTCGCTAACAAAGCAACAAATGTTAGCTATTTAGCGAGTGAGGATACTTCTTTGCTATCCTATAGCCTTACAGACTCACTTCTTTTTACTGAATTTATTCACACCCAGTCGGATTACTACTCACATATTTACAATTCTATTATCAACTCAATGGAATCGTCTTATTTTGTTGCCGAAAAATTATTCCATATACTTAGTGAGCTAAAAACAGTTTCAAATAATTTAAAATACTATTTTGCATTACTAAAAGAAAAATATAATTTAGTTTATACTCCTTTATGTCATGAGCTCAAAGATTATTGCGAACAATTCCAAATAGCTCGTGCTAATGAGAATATGCCCACAGATTTCAGCTATGAAGTACTAAAGCTTAATGTAAATCCATCAAGCAACCCTGAAATTTTAGATGTAAATACTATAGAGAACTACAATTACCATCTTTGCTTTAAGGATATGCCTATAGATGAAAAAGCTTCATTTTTAGGCTTTAATGATATTATTGCAAAGCATCATTATACTGATAGCGCTGATATATACTCAAAAATAATTGATAAAACAAGCTACATGCTTCAAGAATGTATTCATTTTTTTACTTTGATTTATAAAAATGGTAAGAATTGTATTTTTTCTGATATATATAGCTTGCTAATTGAATCTCGACTATATCATCAGGAAGCACAGCAGCTTAATATGCTTTTTGACACAATCGTAAAATACATTACTGACACTAGTAAGTTTTTTAAAATAAATTTTTCAAACAGGCTGGACTTTGATATAGAACAAATATTAGATAAGGTAACACATATTGCCATTACTTCAGCAAAAAAACATGATAATGAGCAATCAGCTTCTACCGCACCTGAAGAGCTTAAAAATAGTTTAGAAAAGATAATCCGTTTTTCTAATCTTTCTTCTTCAAGCTCAGACCTTCTTAGAAAGTGTATCGCAGAGTTCAAGTCACTTCCTGATAAGCTATCTTCTGATTCCTCTGCCAGAGAGCTCTCTGATAAAATGACTGGAGTTTTTTTTGAGCTATATGAATTAGTTTTTATTAAAGCTCTAAAGGAAAATACCTCCTCAAGGCTTATTGATATGTTTCTTCAATATGGCTATTTAGATGAAGAGCTTCTAACCGAAGACCAGCTTCAGCTGCTGTATACTCATGAAGATCTTTCTTCTGATAACGGTATCTGCCGCGTATGGAATATGAAGGATTGGTTAACTGATATTTACAATATTAAAAAAGACCCCTCCATCAATAATTTTGATTTAGATTATTATGATTATTTTAGGGATATGGTTAAAAAAGGAAAATTTAAGCAAAAAGAAAAAGCCACGTATGAGGCTGATAATGAAAACCGGGTTAGTTTTGAAATTAAAAACATGCTTATTACCAATCACAAGCTTTGTTCAGGGCAAATTTCCACATATTTCCCTGTTCTTTACAGTGAACTCTTGCCCAATAACATCAGTGATATATTTTTATATAAGGATAAAATAAATCAGGTTATTGGCGAAATACTAAAATATGATTTTTCTGCATTTCATAGAGAGCTTTTTTATCAAAACCCAAAAACAAAGGTCGAAAAAGAAATCATTATGAAAGCTATTCTACCTGAAATCATTTTAGTCCCTACCTTCGGAAGCAAGGCTCTTATGTGGCAGGAGCTTACCGGAAAAGCCCGAAATACTCCTGGCAGATTTCTTTTGCCAATTATGACTTGTGAGGACTTAGAAGCTATGCTGATAAAGCTTATTGGAGCTTTTAGATGGGAGCTTTGTCGAACAATGATGGGAAGTGCCTGGAACGATATTTCTGAGCGTTCTTTAACCTCAGAATATATGGACTACATTCAGTTTTATAAAAAAAACAAGGATTTATCCGAAAACGCAAAAGAAAAGTTAAAGCTGCAAATTGCAAAATACAATAATAAAACAAAGGATATATTTGTTAGTGATTATGAAACTTGGTTAAAATATGAATCACACGGTAATCTTCGATTAAATAAAATCGCCCGAAGCATTCTTACAAGGTATTGTCCCTTCAACAATGAAATACGTGAGCGTTTGGCAAAGCAGCCTATCTTCGCAGAACATATCCAAAGCTTTAACGTATTTAAAAGCAAAAAGCTAATGGAGCTTGAGGGTCAATACAAGCGCAAAGGCTATAACCTTGAAATAGAAACTGATTTAGCTGAAAACCTTGAATTTTACAGATTATAATTTGCTTAAATCAACAGAAATTTTATAGTACAAGCATATACATTGCTATAGCTGCAAGCTCAAAGCCCGTTCAAGTCAGTTTTAGCTTGCTTCGTCAAAAAAGGATTTTAAGATAGTATTATCTTAAAATCCTTTTTATAATTTTAAATCTACTAATTCACCCGTTTTAATCTGATTAACTGGTTTTTTGACTACCGTTTTTGTAAGTCCTCCTGAAACATAGGAGGTGCCACATTCAGGACAAACCGCCCTGTGAATTGAAACAGACTGCGATATTACCTCTGCATTATTACTTTTTGCCTTTGCCTGTTCATTTTGAACATGTTCCATTTCATGGCCTATGACTGCACCCATTGACTGCTCAGGAGAAATATGTGTAGGTGTCTTAAATGATACTCCTGGATCATTAGAACCATCTACGTATCTCCTGCTGCTACATGCTTCACACTCAATTACTCCCATTTGCTTTAGGGTTTTTTCGCTATATAAAGACTTTAAATGCTCCACTCGAGCGGTTTCACCTTTAATAAACCTATTACTATCTGCACTTGCAGGCAGTATCTTAGTTACGGGTTCCTGATATACATTGCCTTGTTGAACTTTTTGAGCATTGTATGCACTTTGAATAGGATTAATCATAATATCACCTCTTAACAGACCTTTTTTATATTATACCACCAATATATAGTTCAGTCAAAAGGCACATTTCACTAATATTCATCATCAATTCTGTAATTTTATCTATATTTTTCTACAATTTATTGCTTTTATGAGATTTTAATTAGCATCATCGCAACATCATCTGTAAAGTCCATGTGTTTAGATTTATGAATCATATGAAAACTATAAAAAACCTCTTCTAAAAAATCCTCTGGCGTATTATTAAGCTCTGCCTTCAAATTCTCAGCGATAGCAAAAACACTTTCCCAGCCAGTAAAATCCTTTCCACTACCAGTACAAAACAATCCATCTGTATAAAGAAATATAACATCCTCCCTATTCATAGCTAATTGCTTTGTTTCAAAGGTAATATCCTCAAGCATACCAATTAAAAATCCATTTTCTCGTATAATCTCAAAGCTATCATCCTCTTTTCTATATAACATAGGATATGGTTGTCCTGCATTTGCATAGTAAAGCTGTCCTTGATCTATAACCCCTACAAAAGCTGTAAACACAAGGTAATTATCCTTTCCAGCAAAATCAAAATATGCGAATACGGAATTATTCATGTCCTCAAGTATTTCATGCGGCATAATTTCTTTCTTTTCTATACATTTTCTAAATAAAATCTTAACCATCGAAGAAGCCATACCCGCTGCAATTCCATGTCCCGTTACATCGGCAACCATAAAATATATTTTATCGTCCGCCTCAACACAATCGAAAAAATCTCCTCCAATTCCCATGGATGGATAGTATTTAATAAAAAGCTCAATACCTCTCATATCCTTTGTTTTAGGAAGCATAATATTTGCAAAGGCATTCGCATTTTTAAGTTCTTCATTAATTTGTCTGTTAAGTGCGGCAATAGTTCTGTTTTGATCATATAGTAAAAGGGCATTTTTTACCTTCAAGGGCAAAATGGTTTTCATCTCATCAGGTGAAAGCGGCTTTGTAAAATAATCCATTGCACCTTCTTTTAATGTTAGCTCGATGGATCTTATTTCTGTAATAGAGCTATTTACAATTACTGGAATATCCTTAAATTTCGGGTTTGCTTTTAAGCTTGTCAAGGTTTCATAGCCGTCAAGCACCGGCATAATCAAGTCAAGAATAATCAAATCCACCTCGGTATTGTTAACTATTTCCAAAACCTCTTTACCATTTACTGCTTCCAAAAAAACTATATCCTCAAGATTTTTTTCTAATACATTTTTCACCAGTACTCTGTTAAGAGTAGCATCGTCTGCAATCAAAATTTTGTACTTCACAATACCACCCCTTTTTGCTTAGTTTTCCATAGTAAAAAATTTGTCCAATTTCATTAAAACAAATAGGCTTTGTACCTCTTCATTTGCACCTGTCACTTTAAAAGATTTTTCCATTGCTTTTATTTTTTTAAATAAACTAATTACAAAAGTAACTCCAGCCGAATCTATATTCTCAGTTTGTCCAAGGTCTAAAACAAATTCTTCAAACTGATTTTCTTGATTAAATAGGCTTTCACATTCATCTGAAAATCTTGAAATATTGTTAGCGGTTAAACCCTCTCCTACGGAATAGGTAATATTTTGAATTTTTTCATTGTTTTCCATTGTCACATTCCTCCTGTTTTAAATCCAGTATAATTTTAACACAATTACCTATTATACTAACCTGAAATGCCATTTCATTAATTATCTGATAGCCTCTTTTTCTCTCTCTTAATAAGGTTTCAGTATCCTCCTTATCAAAAAACTCATCCTTAATTGTAATTCCATTTCCTTCATCTTTAATCTCAAGTATCAGGTGTTCTGACTCTTTAATTACCTTACACATAACCTTTTTTTCTTTGTCAAAATTATTGCCATGTTCAACTGCATTATTAAGTGTCTCTCTCAGCACAAAATTAATCCTGAAAATTACCTTTGCGTCTAAGCAAGGCCATCTGGTTTTAAGTATCTCAATTATTTCAATTGCTGCATCATTAGCTGCCTGAAAATTTGACTCTATAAATTTCTCATAAACAATCATACCTACCACCTCTTCAAATTATTTGAATAAATAAAACACCATTGCAGATATTATCGTTGGTAATAGCGCATATTTAAAAAGCTGAACCGAAGAAATGCCATTGTCAAAATGTTTTTTCAATATTGACTGGCCTACCGGGTTTGGAGCATTAGCAATAAGCGTTAGTCCTCCTCCTGTTATAGCACCGCTCACTACTGCATACTTTAATTGATCTGGAAAATCAGTTACAAGTGTGCACAAATAAGTAATTGCTGCATTATCATTAAAGGCTGTTAAGCCTATCGCAGTTAGATTCAAGGAAAGCTCTGGCAAATTAGATAATAATGGCGCAATCCACCACCCTTGAAGTGTTCCATGTATCATTAATCCGGCTAAAAAGAAGGCTACCATCAAGCCTGGCTTCAAATCCAATCTGTTCTGATAATATGAAGTAACCTTATAAAATCCCAAGAAAAACAAAAATCCTGCTATAAAAAGCACTGGTTGATGTGCATTTATTACTGTCCAAATAAGAAAAGCCAAATGTATGGCCATAATCCATGCAGGCACATCATTTTCTCTCTGATCCCAGTTTGGATCAACATAAACTGGTCTCTCTTCTTCTGAAAGAAGCCCCGGAATCGTTCTTCTCATTTCATCCATCTTAATTCCATTAAACTTTTCATCAATGGCATTTTCAATGTCATATTGCTCGCATTCTTCCTTGGTTAGCTTTTGTGCTGCAAGCTCCTTTATATTTTCTCTCAAAATTACACTATATGCATCTAGCTCACTTGTAAAAGCTACCCTTTTATCCACGATACCAGCTAGCTTTTCAAAGCTTTCCTCCAGCTCTTTTTTACTTATAAAGCGTTTTTGAATCTGATTTTTGTACAAATAATTATCATAAGCAGGCTTCATAGCCTTTATATCTTTTTTAATTAACAGAAAATAAAGTGTTGTAGAAAAGAAAATTGCAACCACTGCCTTCCATCCAAAATTTAAAAGCATAAATGAAAGAGACCAATCCCAAGGCTCTGCGACCATCAGTATCGGCGGTGCTGCAAAATTTGTAAGAACTCCTCCAATAGATACATTTACAAACAACAGTGCAAGCGTAATATATTTTAGTTTGTTTGATGGATTCAAACCATAAAACTTATCAACTAGTAAAAAAGCCGCTATTGTCATCGCTGCAGATTCTGTAATAAAGGAACCTAATAGTGGAGCAATAATTAGAATTGTAAGCCACCACGCTTCTAAGGAATTACCAAATATCTTTACAATACCCCATAAAATCTTTTCGAAAAATTTAATTATCGGTCTGCTTGAAGCAATATTCATTACCACGATTACAAACAATGGCTCTGCATAATGCAAACCGTTCAAGTATCCAACAAAGGTGTTCCAGTCATAATAAATTGAAACTGCTATTCCTAATACTACTGACCACAAACCAAAAACAACCTCAATTTCTCCTAATAGGTGAAGTATTCCAGCTAGTACCGAATGAGACTGTTTTTCTTTAAGTCCATTTTTTACAAGCTCTTCATATTTGCACTCCAAGCCATGTGCTTTTTTTTGAATTTGACTTGCAAGCATTGTATGAATAATTGCCAGCACAAATATAAATGTTGCAATAAGGTTAAAAGGCTCTGTATGTGCTCTGTTTTTTAATATTTCTATAAGCCCATTGGATTGTGAATCCTCATAAGTATCCAGATCCTTAGGAAATGAAGCTTTCTCTTGCTGATAGCTATGGCCCTGTGTATTTTCTTTTTCTTTAGTGAATACCGATACAGAAAAAAACAGTACAAATAATAATAAACAAAAAATTAATGCTTTCTTTTTTATACCGCTCCCTACAAGCATACCTCCACTTCCTTTATTCATTATTTGTTTTATTTAATTGTATCATTTTTAATAGTATTATTCTATCTATTTAGAGATGCTTTTTATTGTTTTTTTGCCCGCTACTGCTCTAAGTGCAATTGTTAAAACAAGTATAATTACTCCAGTCATAACAATAGTAGCTCCTGGCTTAAGTCCTAAATAGTATGAAATAAATAACCCAAAAATAGTAAAAAACATCCCGAACAAAATAGAAAAAACAATTGTCTGTTTATAGCTTTTTGCAAGCTGCATGGAAGTTGCCACTGGTATTACCATTAGCGAAGATATTACAAGTGCTCCTACCGTTCTTGCTGAAATAGAAATTGTAATTGCTGTTAATAGGGTAAATATAAAATCCACAAGCTTAACTGGAACACCTGCAAGTCTAGCAGATTCTTCATCAAAGGTTATATAAAAAAGCTCCTTATACATCATAATAAGCGCACAAATAACTACTATACTAAGTATTAGTATTATATAAAGTTCAAAATCAGTAATTGCCACAATACTGCCAAATAAAAAGCTTGTAAAAACTGCGGTGTTTTTTACAAAACCCGAAAAAATTCCTGCTAATCCTATACCTGTTGCCATTATTAT
This sequence comes from Clostridiales bacterium UBA4080, assembly GCA_002381865.1. Lineage (GTDB taxonomy): Bacteria > Bacillota > Clostridia > Lachnospirales > Vallitaleaceae > UBA4080. The sequence goes on from DFYO01000019.1 coordinate 56,955, forward strand.
GGCAATAGAAAGCTCTGAATATTTTGGAAATGATTTTCTTATTTTTTCAATACCAAAAGCAGATAAAATCGATATTCCAACAGCTCCTATAATAGGATTAAATCCAAAGGCAAGACCCGCTGCAACTCCTGCAAGAGCATTATGCGATAATGCATCCCCTATCATAGAAAGTCTTTTTAATACAACAATCAAGCCTATTGCCGGTGTAATAACTGAAATAAGAAGTCCTACTATAAATGCTTTTTGCATAAATGCATATTCAAATATCTCCATTAGCATCCCGCTCCTTTATTTATACATTTATCACACATTTGATGGCTATGCAAATTAACCGAATAACCATATAGGTTTTTAACAAAATCCTCAGTCATTCCTTCTTTTGGATTATGCTCAAACATTCCGCTTTCTCCTAAGCAAATCAATCTATTTGCATGTGCAGTAATCGCACCAATATCATGTGTAACCATCATTATTGTAAGCCCATACTCTCGATTTATCCTTGCCAGCAAGCAATACAAGGCTTCTTCTGCTTTTAAATCTATGCCTACTGTCGGCTCATCTAGTATTAAGAGCTCCGGATTGCTTACCAAGGTTCTTGCAATAAACACTCTCTGCTGCTGCCCCCCCGAAAGATTTCCAATCATATTTTTAGCAAAATCAACCATCCCTACTTTGCTTAATGCCTCCCTTGCCATTTCTTTATGTTCTTTTCTAGGCAAGCGCATTGCTCCAATTTTAGAATATAGGTTTGACATAACAACCTCTTCCACTGTTGCAGGGAAGCTCCCATTGAAGGAATTTGCTTTCTGAGAAATATATCCGATTTTTTTCCATTCTTTAAAATTTTTGATACTTTCTCCAAAAAGATTTATTTCTCCATACTCTGGCTGTAATATATTTAATAGTAATTTTACTAAGGTGCTTTTACCAGAGCCATTAGCACCTATAACACCTATAAAATCACCCTTATCAACTGAAAAACTAATATCCTCTAAAACCAAGGAGTCTTGATATCCAAAGTTTACATCTTTTATGTCGATTATCTTGTCCTTCATTTTTGGCACCTCATTTTTGAGAATCATTCTTATGGTTGTTATTTCCAATTATTGTATTAGTGCAGTTTTTATAGCCTGAAGATTTTCTCTCATTATGCTGAAGTAATCCTTACCCGCTTCAATCTCTTCCTGCTTTAAGCCGCCTAAAGGATTTAGTATCATGGTTTTAGCTCCTATTTCTCTCGCTATTGTATCTGCCAGCTTAGGACTTACCAGACTTTCAATAAATATAACCTTTATATTATTTTCCTTGGCAAATCTTGTAATTTCTGCCATTTTCAAGGGAGTTGGTTCAGCATCTGCATTAAGACCCTCAATTGATATTTGATTTAAACTATATTCCTTGCAAAGGTAACCATAAGCCTTATGAGTTACAACAACACTTCTATTTTCAAAGCCTTTTAGCTCTTCTCTAAACTCCTTGTCTAATTTGTCAAATTCAAGTGCATACTTTTCATAATTATCTTGATAATATTTAGCATTATCCTCGTCAGCCTTAGCTAAACCATCAGCAATATTCTTTATTTCAACCTTAGCCATTAGAGGATTAAGCCATACATGAGGATCAATATCATGATAGTGATTATTATCATCTTCGTGATTATCATCTTCGTGATTTTCATCTTCATGATTTTCATCTTCGTGATTATTATCTTCGTGATTTTCATCTTCGTGATTATTATTATCCGTGTTATTTTCTTCAATTTCTTGAAGTTCAATTCCCTTTGAGGCTTCAATTACTACTAAGTTTTCATTTTCAATTGAAGCTAGTATTTTGTCAATGTATGTTTCCATACCAGCTCCATTATAGATAAAAACATCTGCCTGCTGTAATTTAACTATATCCTTTGCTGTTGGCTCCCAATCATGAGGCTCTGTTCCTGCTGGAACTAGGTTTGTAATATTAATTTTGTCCCCACCAATTTTTTCAGCAAAATCATTCATAACATAAAAGCTTGTATATACATTTAATTTGTCTTGCTCATCAATTGCACTTTCCTTTGAACAAGCGGATAACAAAAGAAAACTTCCCATTAAAACTGCAAATAATAATCTTCTACTCATTTTTATCTCCTCCTAAAATCTTTATATTATTAGAATTATATCTTATCTAAAAATATATATCAATCCTTCTCTATTCTTGATTGCTAAATAATTAATATCTTACTTATTATTTTTATATTTCATAGTTTGTTTTTAGACATTATTCCCTTCATTTAAATATTTTACATAAAAATCAATTAAAGGTGTATAATGGTTTTATATTACAAAAAATCGAAAGCAGGTGATTATTATGCCAACAATTATTTGTAGCCGACACGAAAATATAGTTAATTATTCTCAAGATATTCATCAGCTGTGTTTGGATATTTCGCTGACTAAGGATATAGAAAAAATCAAAGCAATGACAGCTCAGATTAAGGAACTCAGTAATAAAATCCATTTGGAAGCTGATGATGCTAGAAAAAGTGGCCAAGCTATGGAAAAAAGACTTCGCTTTTATAAGGAAAGTATTGAGGCAATGGGCTTTATACGATATAAACAAAAAGAATAGCATCCTCAAGGACGCTATTCTTTTTGTTTAAAAGTAAGTTTATCCCCCTTATAAAAGGGATTCCTTACTAGTTATTCATTTTCAGAGCATTATTGGTTCTATTGCATTGAATCTAAATCATATGAGTCCAAATCAATATCTTGATAATCCATACCATCCATATCATAGTTATATTCCATATCCTCATAATTATAGTCTGGAGACATTTCATAAGGTGATGGTGCTGACATAGTCATAATAATTTGATCTATCATATCCTTAACAAATTTCTCTTTGTTATTGTTAAACTCAGAAGCTATAGCCTCTATCGATGCTCTTGACTCTTCTGGAAGCTTGTTAATATTAGCCATAATATCTTTCATCAATGAATCAAGCCCTTTGTTATTAACAATCTTATCTCCTGCGTTTTTCACAATTTCTTCAGTAATTTTAGCAACCTCTTCGTCACCCTTACCCATCATTTCCATTATATTGATTTTCTTATTATCAGGATAGCTTGCAAAATCAACCTTTTTATTTAAAGAATTAATTATAAGCTCATACTTTGCCTTTACAAAGCCCATATCCATATCCATTGTCAATCCTCTCATAGTATTTGAGGAATCTACTGCGTATTTCATAATATAAGTCAAATCCATTTGTGTTGCCATTGTATCCATTTGTGCAAACATTTCATCAAGTCCAATAAATAGCTCAGAGAAATCTTCTTCAAAAGCTGTAGCATCCTTAAGCTCCTCAATCGCTTTTTCTAAATCTTCCTTTGTTAAAGATAACTTTTCATAATCCTTTGATGAAAGCATTTCTTCTGCAATTGCTAGTGCTAAACCTCTTACATATTCTCTAAGCCCAGCATCTTTTTTTGCTATATCCTTCATTTCTTTTAAAAGCTTCATATAGTCTTCAAATGTCATTTCAACTATAAGTTCAGTACATTTTACAGTTTTTCCATCTGCAAGTTTTAAATCAATTTTCTCACCCTTTTTAACTTTATCTTTGAAAAAGGCTTCAAAGCTTCCCATATATGCTTTTTTATCTGCTTTAGCTAAATTCTTCTTTTGACTTTCAATTATTTTTACATATTTCTCAAAATCAAAACTCTTGTAATCAAAATTCATAGTTTTAAAAAGTTCTGCCTTGTTTACAAAAAAGGTGCTTGTTATTAGCGACGGCATAGTTATGCTAATATCGTTTTCATCCATAGAAGCAACTGCATCTGCCAGAATATTGTTATCATATAGCAATACCATTGAATATTGCATTTTTGTATCTATCGGATTTGCTTTATTCCAGTCTAATTTGTAATTCATTTCAAGTATTGATTTTTTTAACAGTTCGTTTGCAAACTCAATATTTGCCTTATCTGCTTCAGCTAACGCAATACCTGTAAACTCTTCATATTTTTCCGGAACCAGATTATAGGAAACCTTATAAGTCATATCAGCTTGATTGGCATTGTATGATTTCCAAATTGAAGCTTCCCATCTGTTATATGGCGTTGCATAATTTTTTGCATAATATGCTCCTCCGCCAATTAGGACAATTGCAAGTACTAGAATAACTGGTAAAACTACTTTAATATTTTTCATTTTCTCCTCCAAATACTCTTATTATTATTTTTTAACCTGTTTATTATACCATATTTCAAAACAGAGATACAACAAAACCCTCTCAAATAATTATATAAGTATTACCATTTAATTTAATTATTTTACTATTAATGCTTTATAATAAAGCAAAATACTAAGTTTATTGCGTTGATGTGCTAAATAATTTACAATTTGTCTGTTGCTTTTTATTGTCAATTAATCTTCATTCTATTTTTTTAGCTTTTAATGATTTTTTTCTGCTTCTTTTAGGTTTGTTTCTATTAGCTATTGACTTTTATTCTTTTAAGTGCTACGATTAACAAAATTTATTAATATCAAAACAGTAGAGGTGCATTTTTTATCAGTAGTCATTTTGATATGTTCAGGCATATATGAGATTTGATGAAAGGAAACGATGCCGAAGAGGTAAGCCCCTGATAGCTTATTATCTGGTTGACTGGCTAATAGCTTTTCAACTGTCATATATTTATTTTCACATAGTATGTGATATAATATATGGAGTGCTACATGTGAATTATTATTTTACATATTCACAGTTGGCACATGTCAACTGTTTTTTTATTTCACAGCTTAAGCTTATAGCAAACAAATTATAATGAACTTATTCAGGAGGTAATTATTATGTCAATTTTCACAGGCTCAGGTGTTGCAATTGTAACTCCCTTTAATAAAGATTTATCTATTAACTATGACAAATTAAGAAATTTAATCGATTTTCAAATTGAAAACGGTACGGATAGTATTGTTATTTGTGGAACAACTGGCGAAGCTTCTACAATGACTGATGCAGAGCAATTAGAATGTATCCGCGTAGCAGTTGAACAAACTGCAAAAAGAGTACCTGTTATTGCAGGAACGGGAAGTAATGATACCTCTCACGGAATAGAGCTTTCCAAAAATGCTGCTCAGCTAGGTGCCGATGCTCTTTTACAGGTTACTCCTTATTATAACAAAACAACTCAAAAGGGATTAATAGAACATTTTACAGATATTGCAAAAAGTGTAGATATACCAATTGTATTATACAATGTTCCTGGAAGAACAGGTTTAAATATTGCCCCTAAAACTGCGGCTGAGCTTTCAAAAATCGACAATATTGTAGCTATCAAAGAAGCAAGCGGAAATATTTCACAGGTTGCCGAATTAGTCAAAAGATGTGAAGGAAGATTAGATCTATATTCTGGTAATGATGATCAAATAGTACCAATTCTATCTCTTGGCGGTCTAGGAGTTATTTCTGTAGTTGCTAATATTCTCCCTCAAGAGACACACAATATTGTTGATTATTATCTTCAAGGCAAAACCAAAGAAAGCCTTGAGCTTCAAATAAAAATGTTGGATTTGATTAATTCACTCTTTGTTGAGGTTAATCCTATTCCTGTTAAAGCTGCTTTATCCTTAATGGGTTCAAAATACGACTCAGGAATCTGTCGCAAACCTCTAACTACTATGGAAGATGCTCATATCGAGTTATTGTCCAATCAAATGAAGGCTTATGGGATAATCTAATAGCGTAATTTATTTTTCAATGCTTTCAATTGAATTAAACTTTATAAGCTAAAAACAAAAATATTATTCCCCTTAAAAAAGGAGAGACTAAAATGACAAATATTATTATGCATGGATGTAACGGAAAAATGGGGCAGGTAATTTCATCCATTGTAGCAAAAGACCCAAACACTCAAATGGTTGCCGGTATTGATTTATCCCCTAGCAGCGCAAACTCTTATCCAGTTTTCTCTTCATTAGGTCAGTGTTCTGTGACTGCAGATGTTATAATTGATTTTTCAACTGCAGCTGCTGTTATTCCACTTCTTACAGATGCTATTGAGAAAAAACTTCCCGTAGTACTCTGTACAACAGGATTAAATCAGAAGGAATTGGATTTTGTTAAAATAGCAAGCCAGTCAATTCCTATATTGTTTTCAGCAAATATGTCTTTAGGTGTTAATTTGTTAATATCCTTAGCTCAAAAAGCTGCTGAGATACTATCACCCTCTAATTTTGATATTGAAATAATTGAAAAGCATCACAACCTAAAAATTGATGCACCAAGCGGTACTGCTCTTGCAATTGCTGACGGAATAAATGATACCCTTAATAATTCACTTTATTACAAATATGACCGTAGCCAAGAAAGAGTTCCTCGTGATAAAAAGGAATTAGGCATCCATGCAGTCAGAGGCGGTACGATTGTTGGTGAGCATAGTGTGATTTTTGCAGGCCAGGATGAAATATTAGAATTAAAGCACAGTGCTTTATCTAAGGAAATATTTGCTGTTGGTTCAGTAAATGCAGCTAAGTTTTTAGCAAATAAAACTCCTGGATTATATAATATGGGTGATTTAATCGGCTAGTCTTCTTACAATAATCAGAACATAGTCTGCTTGACTACAAGAATAGCGTTCGGTGAACGCATTTCTTGTATAATAGTAAAGTTTGGTCTCTTGCAAGCAGATCTTTCCTATTATATAAAAAATAATGGCATACATTAATTTGTATGCCATATTTATATTCTTAATCCTTAATCCTTTATTAAGTTAAGTTTACTAATACAAGCTCATTTATAAGCCAAGCACATATTGCTTTTCTATTGTAATCAGCATAATCTTACTTGATATCTACCAAAATATCAATATCTCCACCGTAATCATACTTATCATTTCTTTGATATAAATCCACATAATTAATAATGATAGTAAACTTTGCCTGCTCATTTTCATTGTTAAATATTGCTTCTTCAAGTGAAATCTGTCCCTGTCTTGTATACTGGCTTTCGAATTTTTTAAAAAATTCTTCTGTATTAAAGCTTATTATTTCCTTTCCCTCTTCATCTTGTAATATATAATAAGGAAAATTATATTCATTGTTCTTTGTTATTTTATATTCTTTTTGGTTATGCACAAAAACAATATCCTGGTTTTTTTCATATCCTCTTGCCTCATTATAAAATTGAACATTTACCAATATATCATATTCGGTTATATTTATTGGCTCATCCTGTTTTTTTGATACATTTATTGATTTCCCTTCTGCTCCAACCACTATATCATACTCATTAAAGCCAAATACTGTCTTGAAATCTTTATACATCTCAAACTTTTCAGGCAGCCATTTCAGCTTATCCAAATGCTCCATATAATTCAGATATGACATTGTTGATACTATTTTGCTCTTATCCATATCACTTATTTTATCATTTGCTGTTATCTTTCCATTTTCGAGCATCTTGTTGTTATTAAGGGTTTCTTCCAAAACAGCTATCTGACTATTTTTACTTACAGTAAAAGCATCTATAGGGGGTGTCAGCGAAATCATAGTAAGTGCTATTAAAAATACTGCTACAATACCATTTTTCTTTATAGGAAAAATCGAAAAAACTATACCTGCAATTATAGAAAATATCCCATAAATTATAACATAGTACCTTCCGTGAGTAACACCCATATCTCCTATTTTCAGAACCGATGCAATAGTTTGAATCAGCACAATCGGAACCAAAATCTTAGGAATAATTTTCCTGAAAACTCTTGAAAAAGAATTTTCAATTTTGCTAGCCAGAAAATATAACAATATTACTGTAATTGAATATGCTACAAGCATTGGTTCTAGTAAATTATCAGTCCAAAATTCTCCCATAATATTTCTGAAAATATATAACACTAAAATAATCGTAAATACAGCAGTAATAGGTATTATTATGTAGGAAATAAGAATAGCCAGATATTTGGGGCATGTTATTGCTTTGCTCTGTTTTTCTTCTTCCTCAAGGGTTTCTTTATAATAAACTGGTATCAAGGACAAAAAAAACATTGGGGCAAAAAGCACATATACTATATTAGCTGTATGCGGAAAAGCTTTATAATTGACCGCTGTCAGTAATCTGTCAATCGAGCCCAAGACAATCGAGCTGCCAGCAAATAAAATTGACGAAAAAAACAACGCAATAAAAAACCCTTTAAACACTGCAATAAATGTATCATTAAATGTAATCTCCCTCTTAATTGAAGGTATCCATATAAAAGCAATAAACAGCATAAGCGCAGATGCACTTGTTCTTACCATCAGCAATTCATCATATTTATCTGACTCCTTAACAATCAGATAATAGACTGCAATCAACGCTACTGCTCCAATATTTAAGAGCACTTGTGGGTATGCCAATAAGCTATTATTGGTATTTGATGTGGTTTCATTACTACTCTCTGTTTTAAAAAACCGTTCATACACAATTTGTGCTACAATCCCTAACAATGCACCAATCATTAAAGTTGCTATATATTTTGCATATAGATCTTTTTCTTGATTGATTGCTATTGCATTAATAGCTGCCGCAATAGCCAAGCAAACTGATGTAAGTGGAAATCTTGCTGCAGCATTAATAAACTCTTTTAATGCTTCTTTTATCCTTATAAATAGTTTCATTTCCTTACACATCCTTTCATAATTAGTTGCTTAATTCTTAGTCTTTATATAATTCTACTCTCTTTAATTAATCTATACAACTTATTATTAGTTTCTTAATATAAAAGTAATCAATACTATATGTCTTATATCCTTTACTGGTGCTTAAATCTTAAGTCAATAATTTTTCTATCAAGAAGAGCGTTCGGCGAACGCGTTTCTCTTAGAATAGGTAAATTTGCTCTCTTGCAAGCAAGACGAACTTTCCTATTCTATAAAAAAGCTGTATCTGCTAGTAGCAGATACAGCTTAAAACATTAATACTAATTTATCTTTTATCAATAGGAATATATTCTCTTCTTGGTGCAACGCTCTTATACGCCGGTCGTGTAATCTTTCCTGCATTTACAAGCTCTTCAATTCTATGTGCACACCATCCAACAATTCTGGAAACAGCAAAAATTGGAGTATACAGCTCTTGAGGAATTCCAAGCATATTATATACAAAGCCCGAATAAAAGTCCACATTTGCACTTACACCCTTGTACATTTTTCTAATCTCACCAATTACCTCTGGTGCAAGTCTCTCTACTCTATCGTATAGCTCAAATTCTTTATCAAGACCTTTTTCTTTTGCAAGAGATTCTACATATCCTTTGAAAATAACAGCTCTTGGATCAGAAATCGAATATACGGCATGTCCAATTCCGTAGATTAGTCCTGATTTGTCAAAGGCTTCTTTGTTTAATAGCTTTTTAAGATACTCTCTTACTTCATCTTCATCTTCCCAATCTTTAAGGTTTGCTTTGATGTCCTCGAACATTTGAATAACCTTAATATTTGCACCTCCATGTCTTGGTCCTTTTAATGACCCAAGAGCAGCTGCAATTGTAGAATAAGTATCTGTTCCTGAAGAAGTCACAACATGAGTAGTAAAGGAAGAATTATTACCTCCTCCATGCTCAGCATGTAATACAAGAGAAAGGTCAAGTAACATGGCCTCTAATTCAGTGTATTTATTATCTGCTCTAAGCATATGCAGTATATTTTCTGCTGTACTTAGCTCTGGTAAAGGGCTATGAATGATCAAGCTGCTATTACCATGATAATGTGCGTAAGCTTGATAACCATAAACTGCAAGCAGTGGGAAATAAGAAATCATTTCCAAGCTTTGTCTTAATACATTTTCAATTGAAGTATCATCTGCCTTATCATCAAAGCTATATAAAGCAAGTACGCTTCTAGCAAGAACATTCATCATATCCTTACTAGGTGCTTTCATAATCATATCTCTTACAAAATCCTCTGGTAGCTTTCTATAGTTAGCTAGTACTGCATTAAATTCGTCTAATTGCTCTTTTGACGGAAGATCTCCAAATAATAATAAATAGCAGGTTTCTTCAAAGCCATAGTGCTTGTCTTTTAAAAATCCGTTTACTAAATCTTCAATATCTATTCCACGGTAAATTAATCTTCCCGGCACCGGAATCATTTCATTCTCATCAATTATATACGAGTGAACCTCTCCAATACGCGTCAATCCAGCTAAAACACCCTTTCCATTTATGTCACGAAGACCTCTTTTAACCTCATATTTTTTATATAACTCAGGATCTACTAAGTTACAATCCTTTGCATATTCGCTCCACTTTTCAATTAAATCTTTTTCCTGCATAATATTGCTTTCTTTTTTACTCATAATATCTTCCTCCCTTACTTGTTTGTTTTTTTATAATAAGGATAGCATTACTATTGCTATTACCTAAATTAGCATATTTATTTTATATTTATTTTTATGTTAATTTGAATGAGTTTGCGGTTTTTTTCCTCTGAAAAAATATTCCAATAATATATTAGCTTTTAATGGAATTAACTAGTAATTTAGTTTACCATAACCAAATAAATACTTCAAGTTTTTTTTATTGTTATTTTTTAATAATATAGTGCAGTAATTTTTATGGATTGCTTTTTTAATATTATAATATTAACTTATTTCATATTTTATTAGCACTTTTTTGTCGATGTTAATTATAATATAGTCAAAAAAACTCCCTCTAATTAGGGAGTTTTTTGTTGGCTAAAAGTATTTTTTCAATTCTGAGATACTGCCGATAAAAATATCAGCATCTTTAAGCTCTTCTTTGCTTCCAAAGCCATATAGGCATCCTATTGTGTGTATTTTATTTTTAGTTCCAGCTTCAATATCGTAACTTCGATCTCCAACAATACAATAATCCTTCGGATATCTATTCATTATTTTTTCTAAAATATCCGCCTTGGAAATGTAATCAAACTCCTGTGAACCAATCATATCTTTAAAATATCTGCCCAAATCAAATGCAGCTTTATGACTATCCTTGTAGTAGGTATTGCAATTGCTTATAAAAACAAGGGTATAGCCCTTTTTCTTCAAATAATCCAAGGTATCTAATGCATCCTCATATAAGACTGCCTTTCCCTTATTAATATTTTCCATCATTTCCTGGCCTACAATTTTACTTGCCTGTTCCCTGAGCTGTTCTTCAAGCTCTGGCATAAAAGCCATCCACATATCCTTGCTATTATATCCTAGCCATTTAATAAGCTCTTCTTTTTTCCATGTTCTTTCTTTAACTAAACCATTATCCGCCAAATACTGATATGCTTTGTTGAATGCAGGTGTATATATTTCTATACTATTATGAATCGTTCCGTCATAATCAAAAAATATAGTTTTAATATTTGATAGCATTGTGCCTCCTAACAGAGCTTATGTCTTTTGCACGTAGTCTAGGCATACTCGGCTTTCTCATTCTTTTAGCTCTTAATCCAATTGCAAGCTTTACTTGCCCATAATGATTGCTTAAGCCCAAATAATTTTGTAAGCTAATTATCACAATTCGACTATTCAGGTTGTTCTCCTAATTAAAATTGCTTCATTAGATTTGCCATTTCAATTGCGGTCATTGCAGCATCAAAGCCTTTATTTCCTGCCTTAGTTCCTGCTCTTTCAATAGCTTGTTCAATACTATCCGTAGTAATAACTCCAAAAACAATAGGCTTTTCTGTTTCTAGTGAAACCTGTGCAACTCCCTTTGAAACTTCACCCGCAACAAAGTCAAAATGTGGTGTTGCTCCTCTGATTACTGCTCCCAGACATATTACTGCATCACTTTTATCTGCTTTTGCAACTTTTTTTGCTGCTAATGGGATTTCGTAGGCTCCTGGAACCCATACAATATCAATATCCTCTTCCTTAACACCATGTCTTTGAAGACCGTCTATTGCTCCTGATACAAGCTTAGAAACAACAAAATCATTAAATCTTCCAGCAACTATCGTAATTTTCAAACCCTCAGCTATTAGTTTTCCTTCAAATACTTTCATTTTTTTGTTCTCCTTTAAATATATTATTATTTTTTTATTATTGTATGTATTTCTTGATAAATCCTTTTTATCGATTGATTAATACAATTTGAATTGTTTATTTGAAAATTCATTATAGGATATAGCCTATTCTTCTTCCTCAAAATGTAGTATATGTCCCATTTTGTCTTTTTTTGTATGAAGATAATATTCATTACATGTATGTGTATCCATTTCAATTGGAACTCTTTCTACAACGTCTAAACCATATCCAGTTACCCCTGTAACCTTCAAGGGATTATTAGTCATCAGCTTCATTTTTCCTACATTTAGATTAGCTAATATCTGAGCTCCTATGCCATAATCTCTCATATCCTCTGGAAAGCCTAATGCAATATTTGCTTCTACTGTATCCATTCCACCATCTTGAAGATTATAAGCTTTAATTTTGTTTATTAGACCGATACCTCTGCCTTCCTGTCTCATATACAAAAGAATTCCTTTTCCTTCTTCATTAATCTTTTTTAGTGCATAAGCAAGCTGGTCTCCACAGTCACATCTAAGTGAACCAAATGCATCTCCTGTAAGACACTCTGAATGAACTCTTACCAAGGTGGGTTCATCCTTTTTAATATCTCCTTTAACTAATGCTACATGATGCTCTCCATTAAGCTTATTAATAAAACCAATAATATTAAAATCCCCGTATTTTGTTGGCATTACTGCTTCAGATACTCTTTGAATTAGGCTTTCTGTCTGGCTTCTGTAAGCAATAAGGTCTGCAATTGTAATTATTTTCAAGCTATGCTCTTTTACATATTCTTCAAGCTGAGGAACTCTTGCCATTGTGCCGTCCTCATTCATAATCTCACATATTACACCTGCTGGATACAAGCCTGCCAGCCTTGCAAGGTCTACTGCAGCTTCAGTGTGTCCAGCTCTTTTAAGTACTCCCCCGTCTTTTGCAATCAAAGGGAAAATATGTCCAGGCCTAGTGAAATCCTCACCCTTTGCTTCTGGATCAATTAGCTTAATAATTGTATTAGCTCTTTCAAAGGAAGATATACCAGTTGTTGAATCCTTATGATCAACTGATACTGTGAATGCAGTTTCCTTTGGGTCAGTGTTATTTGATACCATTTTGTGAATGTTTAATTCATTTAACCTTTCCTTAAGCATTGGCGTACAGATTAATCCTCTTCCGTATTTTGCCATAAAATTAATGTTTTCAGGTGTCGCCATTTCTGCCGCTAAAACTAAATCACCTTCATTTTCCCTATTTTCATCATCTACTACCACTATCATTTTACCTGCTTTAATATCCAAAATAGCTTCTTCAATTGTGTTAAATACCATTATATTACCGCCTTTCATAAATTTATTATGTCAAAGATTTAGTGAGGGATTTATTATTACTTCTTAATCTTATAACTTGTATCGTTGTCAGGTTAAAATCCATGTTCTCTTAAAAAATCCATTGTCAGCTTTGATTCTTTTTTTGTTTCTTTGTAGCCCAGAAGCTTTTCTACATATTTTCCAATAACATCACATTCCAAATTCACAATGCTCCCTGCTTTTTTCAAAAGCAAAATGGTCATTTCCTTTGTATGCGGTATTATTGAGACCTTAAATGTATTATCAGTTACATCAGCAACCGTAAGACTTGTGCCATCAATTGCAATCGAGCCCTTGTTGATAATATACTTCATTAGCTCATCCTCTGCTTGTATGGTTACCCATGTAGCATTATCTTCTTCCTTAATACTGGTGATTGTTCCTGTACCATCAATATGACCTGATACAATATGCCCTCCAAGCCTATCTGATACCTTTAAAGCCCTTTCGAGATTAACCTTACTGCCTGGTGATAAATCTCCCAACGAACTCTTTCTAAGGGTTTCTGGCATTACATCTACAGTAAATGAATCCTCAGTTTTTTTTGTAACTGTAAGACATACTCCGTTTGTACAAATGCTATCTCCAATTTTTGAATCATCTAAAACTAGCTTTGCTCCAATAGTTATCTCTGCTGAGCTAATTCCTTTGTTAATTGCTTTGATATTTCCGATTTCTTCTACAAGGCCGGTGAACATCCAATTACCTCCTTTATTTAATTCACATTTTTTACTACTATATAAGTTTACTTATTTCAGAATTTTTTATTATTATATGAGCTTTCCTGTTATTAATATATCCTCTTCGAATCTCATAATCTCAATTTCTTTTACTTGTATTGCATTCTGCATTTTATCTATTCCACTTCCTTCAAGCGGTGTTAGAGCTTGCGCCCCCCCAATTAGCTTTGGGGCAATAAAGCTCATAATCCTATCAACTACTCCGCTTTTTATTGCGCTAAAATTCAAGCTTCCTCCTCCCTCAAGCAAAACACTATCTATACCGTGCTCTGTAGCTAACAGACTAAAGAGGACTTTCAAATCAACCTCTCCATTATGCTCAGGAAGCGAAATAACCTTCATTCTCTCTTCAAGCTCTTGTTTCACACTTTTTTTAACATTGTTTCCAATTACAATAATAGTATTTTGGTGATTGCTGTTTTGATAAATAAATGAGCTTTTTGGAATTTCTGCAAAGGTATCAATTATTATCCTGATTGGATTTCTTCCTTCCTTATTCTCAAGTCTTGTTGTTAGCTGTGGATTATCCTTTTTAACAGTTCCTATTCCTACCATTATTGACATTACCCTATTTCTAAGCTGGTGAACATATTCTCTTGATTTTGAATTTGTAATCCATTTTGAATCTCCATTATTTGTAGCAATCTTGCCATCTAATGTCATGGCTGTCTTCATTATGCAAAAGGGCATTTTTGTAGTAATATATTTTAAGAAAATTTCATTTTCCTTTCTAATATCATCCTCCAAAATACCAACCTCAGTGATAATACTATTATCCTTAAGCTTTTGTATTCCTCTTCCCGCTACTAACGGATTTGGATCTTTAATCCCAATATATACCTTTGAAAGCTTACTCTCAATTATGCGGTCAACGCAGGGCGGTGTTTTTCCAAAATGTGAACAGGGTTCTAAGGTAACATACATTTCTGCCCCTTCTACACTTTCCTTAGCATTTAAAAATGCATTAACCTCAGCATGATTTCCACCAAAATATTCATGCCAGCCTTCAGCAATAATTCTGTTGTTTTTAACAATTACCGCTCCGACCAAGGGGTTTGGATTTACCTTGCCAATCCCTTGTTTAGACAATTCAATTGCTCTTTTCATATATTTTATATCCATAGCTTTCCTCTTTCCACTAATGCTTAGTAAACTAATCCTTTTCTTTTGCTTTCACAACAAGCTCTTAACTCAATAACAAGCTTCTCTTGTAGTGGGCAGTTGAATAGTAACTGATTTCAAAAGCAGATCAACCCCACTTATTGAAGCAGGTGCCTTTCTAGAATGTTTAAAAAATGCCTCAATTTCTTTATCTTTTGAAGAACAAAGTGTCTGACAAGTCAGACACTACGCGCCCGAGCGGTTTGCGAAGCAATACCTTCTTATCCGCGAGGTGCGCATCTTTGGCACGCAGTGCCTTTTTTGTTTCATAGGAAAGATACTTTTACACATTACCATAGCAAGGTNNAGCAAGACGAACTTTCCTATTCTACAAAAATAACCCTGAAGAAATATCCTCAGGGTTTATTAAACTATTATAATCTTAATAGTTATCTTCTCACATCCAGACTTTACTGTCGGTCTCGGAATTTCACCAAGTCAGCCATAGGCTCGCGGACTTTACCGCCGGTCGGGAATTTCACCCTGCCCCGAAGAAATATGTAGTTGTATATTACAGGTTCTATCCTCCAATAAGATAGATGGTTCTATCTCATTGGAAGATGGAGCTAATAAAGCTCCACCCTATAGTTAATTATTACTTAGCTTTTTTTTCCATGCTTCTTGCAGCTACTACATCAATACCTGTTCCTAGAAGATCTTTGATGATTACATCTTTAACCTTAACAGGAGCTTGTACTAAAGTTTTGTTGATTACATCCATCGCTTCAAAAAGCTTTCCTTTAGGAATTTCACCTACTGTAACTACTGGTAAACGATTTAAGAAACCCTCTTTAATTGCAACTGTTGTAGTAAGAACACGAGTAGGGTTAGTTAGCTCATTCTTAGCATATTCTGGTCCACGATTACACGTATTTCCTGTTACGATAAATTCATCGCCATTAATTGTTACTTCCATTTGGCATCCAACAGGACATGCGATACATGTTAAACTTTTTACTGACATCTAAACTACCTCCTCTACTACAACCTTGATTTGTAAATCATTACCTAACTCAGATAGTTGTTGTTTATTTAATCTAACTTTTTCCATTTCACCTGGAGCTAAATGCTTTTTCTTGTACTCTTTGTATACTTTTCCATCAGAAATTAATTGTAATTTCGCATTGTGGTATACATTATTAACACGCATGAATAAGTCTAAGTTTGTTTCAATGTTTTCTACACGAATCTTGCTTGGTACGATATAAACAATACCAGGTCCTGCTTCAGTAGAAACCTCAGAACCTTCAGCTTTTAATTCACCTTTTACAAATCTTGCAGCGTTAAGTCCAGCACGACGGCTTTCTTCAGTAACGAAGTCTACAAGGTCATGAACGTGTACAACGTTACCACAAGCAAAGATACCTTCTACGCTTGTTTCCATTGACTCGTTAACAATAGGTCCTGATGTTCTTGGATTGATTTCAATACCAGCTTGTCTTGATAACTCATTTTCAGGAATAAGACCAACAGATAATAATAAAGTATCACACTCATAGTATTTTTCTGTTCCTACGATTGCTCTTCTGTTTTCATCAACTTGAGCAACTGTAATTCCTTCTAATCTGTCTTTACCTCTGATTTCAGTTACTGTATGGCTTAAGTATAAAGGAATATTGTAATCATCTAAACATTGAACTATATTACGCTTTAATCCGCCTGAGAAAGGAAGAACCTCAGCAACACCAATAACCTCTGCACCTTCTAATGTCATACGGCGAGCCATAATCAATCCGATATCTCCTGAACCAAGGATGAATACTTTCTTACCTGGCATATATCCTTCCATGTTAGTATATCTTTGAGCTGTACCAGCTGTGAATACACCTGCAGGTCTGAAACCTGGAATTGTTATTGCACCTCTAGTTCTTTCTCTACATCCCATTGAAAGTATAACTGCTTTTGCATCAATAATGAAATATCCTTGCTTTGGATTCATTGCATGTACTCTTTTGTCGTTTCCAACTTCAAGAACCATTGTATCAACCATGTAGTCGATTCCCATTTCTTTAAGCTCAACAATAAAACGCTCAGCGTATTCAGGTCCTGTTAATTGCTCTTTAAATACATGTAATCCAAAACCATTATGAATACATTGTTGTAGAATTCCGCCCAATTCTCTATCACGTTCAATAACTAGAATACTGTCTACTCCGTTTTTCTTAGCTTCAATAGCAGCCGCTAGTCCAGCTGGTCCGCCACCGATTACAACTATATCATAATTTTGCATCTTATTCACCTCTCTTATTCTTCAACGTTTTTTGTTCTGCCAGATAAGATGTAGCTGTTTGGTCCATCAAGCAATACATCTTTTACGTCACATTTTAGCTCTCTAGCTAAAATTTCTACGACTCTTGGAGAACAGAAACCGCCTTGACAACGTCCCATACCAGCTCTAGTTCTTTTCTTAACACCTTTAACTGTAGTTGCACCAGCTTTTCTATGAATAGAATCAATGATTTCACCTTCAGTTACGTTTTCACAACGGCAGATTACACGACCAAACTTTGCATTTTCAGATACAACTTTTGCTCTTTCATCTTCATTTAATTCTTCAAAACGAACTACTGGTCTTCTTCTAGGGTTGAAGTCAGCCTTTTCAGTTAAACCGCCTGAAATTTCTTTAATAATATCTGCAACATATACTGCTACTGCAGGTGCTGAAGATAATCCAGGAGACTCAAATCCGCCAACATTGATAAATCCTTTAACTTCTGGTGATTCACCAATAATAAAGTCTCCGCTTGTTGAGGTTGATCTATTTCCTGAGAAGCTACGGATTACTTTTCCGTAATGTATAGTCTTACAAGTCATTAATGCAGTTTCCTTGATAATATCAAGTGCATCAAGAGTTGTGCTTAAATCGTCTTTGTCATCTACAAATTCAGAGTCAGGACCTACTAAAAGGTTCCCGTGAACTGTAGGAGATACTAAGATACCTTTACCTTTTTCACTTGGACATTGGAAAATAACCTTGTTAACAAGATTTCCTTCACTCTTATCTAAGATGAAGTATTGTCCTTTACGTGGCTTAATTTCAAATAATGGTGATGCAATCATATTGTTAATTTTGTCTGAATATAATCCAGCACAGTTAATAACATATTTTGCTTCTATTACTTTTCCATCTGCTGTAAATACTTTAAAAGTATCATCTTCTTTTTTCAAATCAACAACTTCTGTATTCAAGAATAATTCAACGCCATTTTCCATTGCGTTTTCACATAGAGCAATAGCCATTTCCCAAGGGGATATAATACCACCAGTTGGTGCGTATAGGGCGCCAAAAATATCTTGGTTTAAGTTTGGTTCCATCTCAAGAGTTTCCTCTTTAGTTAATATTTTCATATTTGGAACTCCACAATCTACACCATTATCATATAAATCTTGTAACGTTTTTTTATCCTCTTCAGAAAAAGCTACTACTAAAGAACCTACTCTTTTGAAAGGAACATCTAATTCTTCGCAAACCTGATCATACATAGCATTACCCTTTGCGTTGAAGTACCCCTTTTGTTTTTTTGCTGGAGCATCGTAACCAGCGTGAATGATTGCACTGTTAGCCATTGTTGTAACGTTAGCTACATCATTAGCTTTCTCAACAATTGCAATATTCAAGTTGTAACGTGATAGTTCTCTTGCAATAAATGTACCGGCAATACCAGCACCTATTACTACTACATCATACATTGTGTTGCCTCCTTGTAATATTTCCTATGAGTATATGGATAAAAAAGAAGCCGTGGACGATAAAGCTATTATAGGCTCTATACACACGGCTTCTCATTATCATGCCACTAAAATTAATTATACTAAATTTCTACCTGAATATCAAGTATAAATTTACGCTTCAATCCAGTTTTTAACTCTGCCAACTGCTTTTTGCCATCCAGCATATAACTCATCAGCGTTGTCAATAGATGGAACGAATTTTCTTTCAAGGTTCCAGCTGTCAATAACGTCTTGCTTGCTTTGCCAGAATCCAACTGCAAGACCAGCAAGGTAAGCAGCACCAAGAGCTGTAGTTTCGATAACTTCCGGTCTTTCAACTGGAGCTTTAACGATATCAGCTTGGAATTGCATTAAGAAGTTGTTTGCACAAGCACCACCGTCAACTTTAAGAGCTGCTAAAGTGATTCCTGAGTCTTTTTGCATTGCATCAAGTACGTCTCTTGTTTGGTAAGCTAATGACTCAAGAGTAGCTCTGATGATATGATTTTGACCTGTTCCACGAGTTAAACCAAGGATTGCACCACGTGCATACATATCCCAGTAAGGAGCGCCAAGTCCAGCAAATGCAGGAACTACGTATACTCCATCAGTGCTGCTAACTTGAGTTGCGAAGTATTCGCTATCTTTAGCACTGTTTAATAGATGAACTTCATCTCTTAACCATTGGATAGCTGCACCAGCGATGAAGATTGAACCTTCAAGAGCGTACTCTACGATTCCATCAACTCCCCAAGCAATTGTAGTTAAAAGACCATTTTTTGAATGTACTAACTCAGTACCAGTGTTCATTAACATGAAACATCCAGTTCCGTAAGTGTTCTTAGCCATACCTTTTTCGAAACATGCTTGTCCGAATAAAGCAGCTTGTTGGTCACCAGCAGCACCTGAAATTGGAATTTCTGGTCCTAATAATGTAGTATATCCGTATACAGCACTTGAAGGCTTAACTTCTGGTAACATAGAAGCTGGTACTCCAAGAGCATCTAGCATCTTATCATCCCACTTAAGGTCTTGAATGTTGTACATTAAAGTTCTAGAAGCATTTGAGTAGTCAGTTACGTGTGACTTACCAGCAGTAAGGTTCCAGATTAACCATGTGTCCATAGTTCCGAATAATAAATCCCCCGCTTGTGCTTTCGCTCTAGTTCCAGTTTCGTCAAGGATCCATTTTACTTTTGTTCCTGAGAAGTAAGCATCAACTACAAGACCAGTGTTTTGTTTTACGTAGTCTTCGTATCCAGCTTTCTTTAACTCATCACAAATACCAGCTGTTTGACGTGATTGCCAAACGATAGCATTGTAAACAGGTTCTCCAGTATTTTTATCCCAAACAACTGTAGTTTCTCTTTGGTTTGTAATACCGATAGCTGCGATTTCTTCAGCGTTAACACCAGCATTTTTAACAACTTCAAGCATAACGCCTTTTTGAGTTGACCAAATTTCGTTAGCATCATGCTCAACCCAACCTGGATTAGGATAAATCTGAGCAAACTCTTTTTGAGCTACTCCAACGATTTTTCCAGCATGATCAAATAAGATCGCTCTACAGCTAGTAGTACCTTGGTCCAAAGACATAACATATTTTTTCATTTTGTATTACCCCCATATAATTTTTTTAAATTAGTTGATTGTTTAACTTGTTTTTAACTTAAAAACTAAACCCCATAACTATCTAACATTTAAAAAACCCAAATATCTAGATGTATTTCTTATAATATTTCTTATAAGAAACAAGAAAGAACGAAACCACCAAAAGTACCACCAAGAATTGCAACGATTAAGTTAACAAATCCTTTTCCGAAATCTGCTTTATCTACTACTACGTTTGCAACGAATAAACCTGAGCCAGCTGCCCATGCCATATCGATCCAAGCTGAATCTGGCATTTGATAAATCATACCAACACCATGATTAAGTGACCAAGTAGTACCAACGATAAATCCTGCTGCTAACCATCCGCCGATAGGTCCAAAAGTATCACAAAGTTTCCCCCAGCCTAGTCGAATGAAAAATGGAAATATAAATCCCCCAAAAAATGTAGCTAATGCTAATTGTGCAGTCATTTAAGTTTTCCTCCTTTTAATTAGTTTGATTTTGCTAAATGATTTTGAATTAAACCTGCAGTAATACCACCACAGATACCACCAAGAACAACTAAGCCTAAAGTTGGAGCTGCGTTTCCTACTTTATCCCATCCGTTCATAAATCCATCACGAGTTGTTCCAGCCACAGCGATACCACAAGCCATGTCTACAAATGCTCCATCATTGTTGATAATGCCAATAAAGTGATTTAAGAACCACATACCACTAATAATAGCAAAACCTGCAAACCAACCTCCAGCGATACCATACGCGCCAGCAAAAGCTCCCCAAACGCTCATAACAAAAATACCTGCTATTGCTGTTCCTAAAAATGTACCTACATGTTTCATGAATTTGCCTCCCTTAAATTTAATTAATTGTTTTAACGCTTAGTGTTAACGATGACCTTTTTCTTGCGATAGCCAAAAAAAATAAGCTGTATCCATCTTATGGCTAATATTAACTTCTTGAAAATCTCTATTGCATCTAACTAAGATATCTTCAAGATGTACAATATAGATATATTACAAACACGGCTCTCATCGTCTCTGCCTTACGTTATTTAATTATGAACCTATTATACAAAACAAACAACTATTTTGTCAATATGTTTTTTTTTTTAATTCATTTTGCATACCTAATTTTACATTTTCATAGTTTGTTAACATTTTAACCCTTTATTTTCAATATATTTACTAGGTTTTTTTGTTGCTTTTAACTATATTGTCTAATTCTAATTTATTAATATTTTTTAATAATAATAGTCAAGTTTACCCCGTATACAATGCCAGTAGCGCAAAAGCCTATGCGAAGCCGGCATTATATACTCATATCGCTTATAAAGCTCTTTATGTAAACACTCTAACCTATTAAACGTTTTTTTATCTGTTCTGCCTTGGGCTAAAAGATAATAATGCTAGCTGTACCATATTTTTTCGCAGCTGGTAGAAATACAGGTAGCCCCTGCATCAAGACTTTCTATTATTTCATTTTTGCTTTCAATTAATCCGCCTGTAATTATTGGCACTTTTACAGTTTTGCTTATTTCTCTAGTAATTTTAGGCACTACACCTGGCATTATCTCAACTGCATCAGGTGTAACCTGATTGATTGAAATAATTCCTGCCTGAATAGATTTTGAGTCCAAAATAAAGAGCCTTTGTACCACAAAGCAATTAAGCTCTTTTGCTTTCTTAACCAAGCTTGTTTTAGTTGTAACCACTCCGCTGGGTTTAATTTCTTCTTGAATATACTTGAGAGAATATGCATCATTTGCAAATCCTTTGATTAGATCAAGGTGCACAAAGACATATTTGTTTTTATCAATAACATCCTGTACGTCCTTTTTAAGATTAAATATATCACCATAAAGCATAAAAATAACCTCACATGGTGATGCAAGTGCATGGTCCAGCTTTTCTCTATCGCTAACCGCAGCTATGATAGGATTATCTGCAAGAATCTCATAGATATCTTTTTTTCTCATTTTCGCCTCCGAATATCTTGATTCAATAATAATCAAATATGTTTTGCGTCCCCGCATTTTTTAATTGCATTTCAAAATCACCTTAGCCCAAAAACAAAAAACCGCAAAACCTACTTTATTGTTTATACTAACTTTATGATTATAACATAAATTTTACTAATAATTCGTAGTAATTTTACTATATCAACATAACAATGTCAAGGTAAACAATATTATTTTGCACCTAGTATATACCCCAAAATTACTACATCATTCTCAAATATTTCTCAATAATAATGGGCAGAATTCATAAGAAGTCTGCCCAAATAATCCAATAATCTATAAATCTTTAGCATTAATATAAGTGTATATCATAATCCTACTCTTACTTATTCAGGTTTCTGATAATATCATATTGCTGGTCAGTACTTTCAATAAAGCCCTGTACCTTGGTTTCGATTCCAGCATAATCATTAAACTCTACAAATGCTTTTCTTAATTTTTCAATAATATCATCAGGAATATCCTTTCTTGCAGCTAGTGCATCCTTAGGAATATCATCTGTCTTTGATATAATGTTTAGTTCATGAACAGGTATTCCATTCGCTTCGGCCTTTTCAAACGCTTCATTATAGGTAGCTCCAGCGTCTATTTCCCTAGACATAACTGAGTTGATTACATTATCATGGTTTCCTAAGAAGGTAACCTTATTAAAGATTGTGTCAGGATTTAAGCCGCTCTTTTTAATGCTGTCTTTTGCATATAGATATCCTGAAGCACTGTTTTCGTCAACATAACCAAAGGATTTACCCTTTAGGTCATTCATATTCTTAACTTCACCGTCTTTTCTAGCTATTATATAGCCATTGTAATAGCTCTTTCCACCAACCTTAGGAGTTACTATAGGTTTAACACCACACTTTTCATGAGCATTAACATAGGCAAATGGTGAGAACCATCCAATATCAATAATACCCTTTTCAATACCTTCACTTAATGCATCATAATTACGAACAATAATTGTTCTTGCCTTGAAGCCTATGCTTGCACATACTCTTTCTAAGATAGGCACATACATCTTCTTAATACTCTGTGGTTCAGCAAATGGGTTAACCCCAAATATAATCTCATTGTCTTTTTTGAAATTAACTGCTTCTTTTTGAAGTACCTCAGCCATTTCACTAATCTTATTACAGAAAACAAGAATTTCTTTGTTTTTCTTGTTTTGCAAATCTACCATTTGAATAGACTTATAGGTTACGTTGTGTGTTTCTTCTACCGCAATAGCTACATCCTCAATTGCTTTTTCAATTTCCATTGCACTATTTTTTTGAATTGTCGAAAGTCCGCTAAGTGCCGACAAATCAGTCTTAACATCCTTAAGAATTGTGCTGATTTCTCCAATAACTGTTGCTGATTCAGTTACAACCACATCAACATCATTCATCTTATCGCCAATTTCGCTCATTGCAATATTAGTTGCATCTATTTTTTCAAGAATGTTTTTAACTACGCCTTCAATTACAGAAATCGCATCATCGGTCTGTTCAGCAAGCTTTCTAATTTCACTTGCAACTACCGAAAAGCCTCTTCCTGCCTCGCCAGCTCTTGCCGCTTCAATTGCAGCATTAAGTGCCAGAAGATTTGTCTGACTGGAAATCTTTCTAATATAATCAACAATTTCATTGATTTTCTTAGAGGCGCTTAAAAGCTGTTCATTATTGTCAGTAGCTGTCAAAATAATATCAGCAAAGCTCTTCATTACTTCACCAATGCTACTGATAGTTGTTTTGTTTTTATCCAGCATTTGAATGGATGTTTCAGAATGTTGTTCTATTTCCAATACACTTGAATTCAAATTAGTAGATGTATCCACCAGCTCATTGATGCTGGCATTGATTTCCTGAGAGCTTGCCGCATTCTGTTCACTGAATTTTTCAATCTCATAGGAGATTTTAGCAAGCTTTTCAAAGGTATTTATATTATCTTGTGAGAGCCATAATAGCTGCTGTGCATCAAATCCCATGTTCTCTGCTATATTAAATAACTGCTCATCCAATCCCGAACCTACAATATTAATTGCTTTAGTCTTTGGAGCGCTTTCAGGCGCTTTATATTGCTGCGTCTGCTCCTGTGGTCTTGCAGTATCCTGATTTAATGTGTAATCAGTTAATACTACTGCAATAACTCCTCCAATAACCGCCAGCAACAAATTGGTAATTCCTTGGGTTCCCATAAAATAAAGGACACCCTGTACTACTGTAATTCCAATTCCCGCTGCCAGATAAAACTTAACTTTAGTATTCATAGTCAAACCACCCCGCAAAATTTTTTAGTATTTCACCACATAGCCTTTAAGTTTTAAAGCTAAACGCATATCGAACTCTCATTTTTAGAATATTAATATTCTATGGAATGCCTTTCTTGTATGTCAGGTAAGTTTTGACTTTCTAAATTAAGTCTAGCTTTCCTATTATAGAATCAAAAGCACTTCTCACACTCTTATGTATCACATAAATCAATTATATTCTATGCCTAATTCCTTGTCAAGAGCTCTGGGCTTTATTAACTTTGTATATTTAAAGTTTTTTTAAAAGTATTTTTTTGTATAAATATTACCGAATATACAGTTTTCTATTGTTTGTACCCTCTATTACTATAGCAATTACTTTAATATTTAAAGAGTTTTATTCGTGACAGAATTAGTCCACACTTTGTTATTGCTGACAATTATTGTTTTAGAATCTGTTCAAAAACAATTTTGTTCTCTCGTTTTTTGGATTATTTATAATTTCTTCCGGGCTTCCTTGTTCAACAATAACTCCCCCATCCATAAATATAATATGGTTTGCAACATCCCTGGCAAAGCTCATTTCATGGGTTACAATAACCATAGTCATATGTTCTGCCGCCAGGTCTTTTATTACCTTGAGTATTTCTCCTGTAAGCTCTGGATCAAGTGCCGAAGTAGGCTCATCAAAAAACAATACCTTTGGATTAAGCGCAAGTGCTCTTGCAATAGATACACGCTGCTGCTGTCCTCCCGAAAGATGGCATGGATAAGAATCCTCTTTTTCGGCAAGACCCATTTTAGCCAGCAATTCTCTTCCTATTTTCATTGCCTCCTCTTTACTTTTACCCTGAACATGCATTGGCGCATCAATTACATTTTTTATTACTGAATAATGCGGAAAAAGATTGAAATTTTGAAATACAAGCCCAAAATGATTGTGCATTCTCTTTAGATCTTTATTGCTCACATAAACAGCATTTCCATTTTCATCATTTTTTACCGCATGCTCTCCAACATAAATAAGTTCTCCTGAATCTATTTTTTCAAGAAAGGTTGCACACCTTAATAGTGTTGACTTACCCGAGCCCGATGGTCCTATTATTGCAAGCACCTCTCCTTGCTTTACCTCTAAGGATATATCTTTTATTACCTCAAGGTCACCGAAGCTTTTTTTTAAATTTTTTATTTCCAATAATTTCATAAGATTCGCTCCTATTTATAATAACTCAGTTTTTTCTCAGTTCTTTCCATACCCATTGCAACAACAAAATTAAATATGTAATAAAATACTCCTGCCGCAATATACGGAATCATATTTGACAATCTGGATGCATGCGCTCTTGCAATTGTAAACATCTCAGTTTGTCCGATTACGTAAGCCAATGAAGTATCTTTAACTAAGGTAATAACCTCGTTTGTAACTGAAGGTAAAATTCGCTTAATCACCTGAGGAAATATAATTTTAAAAAAGGTCTGTATTTTACTATAACCTAGTACTTTTGCCGCTTCATATTGTCCAACCGGTATGGACTCAATGCCCCCGCGATAGATTTCCGCGAAATAAGCCGCATAGTTTAATACAAATCCTATAATTACTGCAATGAATCTATATTCATTTGTGATTTTGACATCAAAAATAAAATATGGACCATAAAAAACAACCATCAGCTGAAGCATTAATGGCGTTCCTCTCATTATAGAAATATATATTCTGACTATATTTTTGAGTATTATATTTTTTGACATTCTTCCAAATGCAACAATAAGTCCAAGCGGCAAAGAAAATAGCAGCGTCAGACAAAATATCTTAATTGTATCTCCAAACCCTGCCATAAGCTGTAAAATCAAAGCAGATAGTTCCAAAGCTTTTACCTCCTATAATTATTAATGTGAGTGATTACACAATATATTTTTATTTAATTCAAACTCAGAATTTTATTTTTGACGGTTAAAAGGGCTGTCATCCGACAGCCCTTAACAGAAAAATTCATGCCCTTTATTTTCCGATTGTAGTTACGTCTTTACCAAACCAAGTATTAGAGATTTCAGCAAGCTTTCCATCTTTCGCCATTTCCTCGAGCGTTGCCTGCACCTTATCTCTTAATTCTTCATTTCCAAGCAAAAAGCCAACGCCGTATTGCTCTGAAGCAATTGATTCTTCAAGAGCTATAAGGGTATCCCCGCGTTGTTCAATTTGATAATCCGCCACAATACTGTCCATTGCAACTGCATCTACTGCTCCAGATTCTAAATCCATTAATGCTGCATTGTAGTCAGCTGAGGTTAGATAATTGCCAAAGGTTGCAACAAGATCCGCTTTATCCTTTAGTGCTGATTCTGCACTTGAATCTGCCTGAACAGTTACAGTCTTGCCTTTTAAATCTGCTAATGTTTTAATGTTTGCATCTGCCTTCACAACAAATACCTGCTCATTTTCCATATATGCAGTTGTCCATGTATATTTGTCTTCACGTCCATTTATTGTAAATCCGTTCCATATACAATCAATATTTCCTGCTTTAAGCTCCATGTCCTTAGAATCCCAAGCTATTGGCTGAAGTACTAATTCCATATTCATTCTTTTTGCTGCTTCTTTTGCAAGGTCAAGATCAAAGCCTGTAAACTCCCCATCTTTTCCTACAAATCCCATTGGCGGGAAATTCTGATCAAAACCTACTATTAGCTTTCCTTCTGTTGTAGGAACATCTTTAGCTCCCTCATTCTCTTTGTTTTCTTTTGGCGCACATGCCGTCATGCTTATAGCAATTACAAGCATCATTATTATTGCTGCTATTTTTTTCAAAACCAAATCCTCCTGTGAAATATATTATTTATCGTTTTCCTTGATGCTATATTATCATATTAGCAAAACAGAGTAAATAGGAAAGCAACACTTTCCTTTTTGGCTTTTAAAAAAACAGAGCCTATTTTTTTCAAAATCTGCTCTGTTTTTCACTACTTCTTATGATTCTTTTATACTTTAACTTAATCCTCTTATTCCTGTGGTTCTTCTTTATTATAAGTTATTGAAACATACTCATCTGCTACTGTATAGCTTACCGATACAGTTTCTTTTGTCTCTTCTTTGCTTCCCATAAATGATAATGTGTTTTCATCCTGCATTGCAAAGGTCTGTTCATATCCCATTCCTTTAAGCTTTTCTACATATTCTGAATAATCATCCCTGTCTACTTCTTTTAGTCCAATTAGTTGTCCTGTTCCGATATTCATTACTGTTTCTACCCTGCCTTTAAGCTTCGGAAGATCCCCCAAGCCATCTTTTGGCCATTCCAAATCACTTCCAGTTTTTAAGCTGCTTCCATCATCACCCTTAATCTCTACTTCGCCGTCCTTAACGTCTACATTTGGTCCTAAAATTGTGTCTGCTGCTTTTTCAGCCATCTTATCTTTGATTTTAGAACATCCGCTAACTGAAAAAACCAAAGCAAGTACTACCACTAAGCTTAAAATCCTTTTCATAACCTTCACAATTTAAACCTCCATCATTCTTTTATTTCAATGGCTCGTGCCAATGAATTCACAATATCTGCTTGCAAAATACACTCTAATTAATTTTACACGTTTTCTATAATTCTTGCAACATGAATTCCACTCGCGGCTGCTTGAGATAATGAATGCGTAACTCCCGAGCAGTCTCCCAAAACGTAGAGTCCTTTCACATTGGTTTCAAGGTTTTCATCTACTTCAATATTTGAATTGTAAAATTTAACCTCAACACCATATAATAGTGTATCTTCATTTGCAGTCCCTGGTGCAATTTTATCCAATGCATAAATCATCTCAACAATATCATCTAACTGTCTTTTTGGTAAAACCAAGCTCAAATCCCCAGGAGTTGCATTTAACGTTGGATTTAAAAACGACTTTAGCATCCTTCTTTCACTACTTCTTCTTCCTTTTACAAGATCTCCAAAGCGT
Organism: Clostridiales bacterium UBA4080; assembly: GCA_002381865.1. Lineage (GTDB taxonomy): Bacteria > Bacillota > Clostridia > Lachnospirales > Vallitaleaceae > UBA4080. The sequence continues at coordinate 85,730 of DFYO01000019.1, forward strand.
TGCATCAAAACTCCGCCTCCTAGCATATTACTTAATCTTGCAATTGATTCGCCATATTCATTGCTGTTTTTAAAGGGTTCTGTAAATTTACTGGAAACTAGCAAAGCAAAATTTGTATTTTCTGTATGAAGTGCCTCTTCTGAATAGCTATGCCCATTTACCGTTACAATATCACCGTAATTCTCAGTTACCACTTCTCCGTAAGGATTCATACAGAAGGTTCTTACTACATCATTATATTTTTTTGTCTTGTAGACAATTTTACTTTCATACACATCATCTGTAATGTGTTTGAAAACCAAAGCCGGTAATTCAACTCTTACACCTATGTCTACTCGGTTATTAGTTGTTTTAATATCAAATTTTTCGCATACCTTTCCAATCCATTTTGAACCAGTTCTTCCTGTTGCAACAATTAGCTTTTTTGTTTCAAAGGTTTCTTCCTTTGTAGCTACATAGAAAGTATCCTTTTGTTTTTCTACATTTGTAACCTCAGTTTCAAATCTTATATCAATTTTATCTTTTATATATTGAAACATATTTTCTGCAATAACAAGATTTCTATCTGTACCTAGATGTCTTACTTTTGCATCCAACAAATGAAGGTCATGCCTTAATGCTTCTGTTTTCAGCTTACTGTTTTCTGTAGAATAAAGCTTTGCCTCTCTTCCTCCCATTGCAAGATTAATATCATCAACCTCCCACATCAAGCTAATAGCCTTATCTCTTCCAACAAATTTATACAGTTCTCCTCCAAAATTGTTTGTAATATTAAATTTACCATCCGAAAAACCTCCCGCCCCATAGAAGCCTTCCATAATGCTGCAGCTTTTGCATTTACATTCAGTTATTCTTGGATTAATAGTTTTTGGACATTTTCTTCTATCTAAAGGATAGCCCTTTTCTAGCATAAGGATTTTTTTATTGGTCCCGCTTTTTACTAACTCATAAGCACAAAATACACCTGCCGCACCTGCACCCACTATAATCAAATCATACATCATATACACCTCGATTTCTTGTATTCTTTTATCTATTTGTTTTAATTTTTATTAAAAGCTCCACTGAAAATTATATCAAATTATATTAAAATTGTATATCAAAAATAACTGTTTTCTATTTTGTTTGTCAATAATTACATAGTAACAATTTGTATTTTTCTATGACCCTTAGGGTTTCATTCGCCTTCCCATGCACATCGTGTGCATAAGGGAAGGCGTTATTTGTGACCACAAAGAACCAAAAAAGAAAAGAGCCTGCGATAGCTTTGTCAGCAATATTCGCAAGCTCTTGAATTACCCTGTAAAATATTATAGCCTTATTTTTCTAATAGATATTTTTTATATTCCTTGTATTAGTTTTGTACAAATGCAGGTGTATCTGCTGGTGCAAATAACAATTCTTTTAATTCTGCATCTAATTTCAATATTGAAATTGAAAATCCTGCCATATCCAATGATGTCATATAGTTTCCAACAATTGTTTTTGCAACTTTAATTCCTTTTTCAGCTAAAACTTCAGCAACTCTTAGGTTTGCAACGTATAGCTCCATTACAGGAGTTCCGCCTAATCCATTTACTAATACTGCAACCTCGTCACCGCTTGCAGGTTTTAAATCTTCAAGAATTTTTTCTAACAAATGATCAACTGTTTCATTTGCTGAACGCAATGTTTCTCTATGTGTTCCTGGCTCACCATGAATTCCCATTCCGATTTCAACTTCATCTTCACCAAGAACGAAGCTTGGTTTTCCAGCTGCTGGAACAGTACAGGTGGTTAATGCCATACCCATTGATTTAACATTTGTAATAACTTTTTCTGCAACTCTTTTCACTTCATCTAAGTCTGCTCCAGCTTCTGCCTTAGCTCCAGCAATCTTATGCACTAAAACAGTTCCTGCAATACCTCTTCTGCCTGTAGTCCATGTACTGTCTTCAACTGCAACGTCATCATTTACAACTACGTATTTAACATCAATTCCTTCTTCTGCTGCCATTTCTGCTGCCATTTCAAAGTTCATAATGTCCCCTGTGTAATTCTTAACTACCAATAAAACCCCTTTGCCGCCATCAACTGCTTTTACTGCTTCAAATACCTGGTCAGGAGTAGGTGATGTAAATACAGCTCCTGCAACAGCTCCATCGAGCATTCCTTTTCCAACAAAACCTCCATGTGAAGGCTCATGTCCACTTCCACCACCACTAACCAATGCAACTTTTGCTTGTGGCGCATTCGCTCTTACAAGCACTTCAAATCCTTCAACTCTCTTTACATAGCTCGGATGTGCTGCCACAATACCTTTAAGCATTTCATCAACTACATTGTCTGGATTGTTAATAATTTTTTTCATTTTGCATCCTCCTGGTTTAATTAATATCATTTATATTACTAGCAACAATCGTGCCAGTTAATAGTTCCTTAATCTTAGAAGCTTGATTATATGACATAATACTTTCTACAAATTGCTTTTCTGCCTTAGATTCTATTATTTGCTCTTTGATTTTCGGTATTGATGGGGCGCTCATACTTAGCTCATCTATGCCCATTCCAACAAGTAACCTTGTCATAATAGGGTCTCCAGCCATTTCACCACATATTCCTACCCATTTTCCGTTTTCATGTGCTGCCTCTGAAACCTTTTTAACAAGCCTCAAGATTGCAATATCAAAATGCGAATATAGCTTGCTGATTTTTTGATTTCCTCTGTCTACAGCTAATGTATATTGAACTAAGTCGTTTGTTCCAATACTGAAAAAGTCAACCTCCTTAGCAAATACATCCGCCATAATTGCCGCTGCCGGTGTTTCAACCATAATGCCAAGTTGTATATTTTCACCATACTTTACGCCTTCATTATCAAGTTGCTTTTTAGCTTCTTCAATTATTTCTTTTGCTTTATTTATTTCTTCAAGGCTGATTATCATAGGCAGCATTATAGCTACCCTTCCATAGGCAGAAGCTCTTAATATAGCTCTTATCTGAGTAATAAAAATATCTGTTCTTTCCAAACTTATTCTAATAGCACGAAATCCTAGAAACGGGTTTTCCTCTTTGCCTATTTCCAAATAAGATAGAGGCTTGTCTCCTCCAATATCAAGCGTCCTTATAACGCATAATTCGTCTTTTAGCTTTTGCACTACATATTTATATGCTTCAAACTGTTCTTCCTCTGTAGGAAGTCTTTTTTTACCCATAAATATAAATTCTGTCCTAAAAAGCCCGACACCCTTACAGCCGTATTTCAAAGCCTCATCAATATCCTCCGGATTACCTATATTAGCAGCCAGAATTATTTCTCTGTTATCCTTGGTAATTGCCGGTATTTCATTTAAGCTCATATAATATGCCTTCTTCTTTTCCTCTTCCTTAAGCTGCTTATTATATTTGTCAATGCTATCTTTGTCTGGCTTCAATATAAGACTTCCATTATAACCGTCAATAATTGCAACATCTTCCTTACTATAGTCGCCTATTTCTTCTCCAACGCCAACAACTGTTACAATGTTTTTAGATTTGGCAATAATTACCGCATGAGATGTAGTGCTTCCATTCCCCATAACAATTCCTGCAATTTTTTCTTGTGGAAGATTTGCTACAACCGAGGGTTCAATTTCTTTGCCGTATAAAATAATATTATCCTGCTCAAAAACATTTTCCTCTATTCCCAAAATAATTTTTAATACTCTTTTTGAAATATCCTTAACATCAACAGCTCTTTCTCTTAAATAAGGATCATCAAGGGCTCCCAGCATATCCGATAATTCTTTTGCTACATTTATTATAGCTGTCGGAGCGCAGATATCAGCTTCAATTTGCTGTAAAGTCCCATCATAAAACATTGGATCCTTAAGCATAAGCATGTGTGCTTCCATAATATCAGCCTGCTCTCTTTCATCCTCTTTTTTAGCTTTAATCAATATCTCGCTGAGTTGTTTTTCAGCTATAGCGATAGCTTGGTTTAATTTTTGTTTCTCCTGTTCAGAATCACCCTTTTGATAGGTTTTTAGCTCTTCTTCAAAGCTATCCCTTAATATCATAATTCTGCCAATACCAATACCTTCAACCACGCCCTTGCCTTTGAACTCCATAAATCCACCTCTAGTCTTCATAAAAATTATTTGTAATCAAGGTATCCAAGGCTTCTATTGCTTTATCTTCATCTGCTCCTTCTACTGCTACTGTCAGCTCCTGGCCTGTTTTAATACCCAAAGACATAATCATCAATAAGCTTTTGGCATTTGCTTTTTTATTATTCCCAAGCAAGGTAATATTGCTTATATATTGAGAAGAAATTTTTGCAATTTCAGCTGCTGGACGAGCATGTATCCCCAGCGAATTAATTATTGTATATTTATTCTGTTTCATTATATAGTCCTCCATAATTCTTTGAGCAAAAACCTCAGAGCGTTATTGAAGCTTTAGTACCTCTCTTGCTAGCTCTGCTGCTTCAATTACTTCATCAATATTTCCTCCGATAAATGCTTGTACAGCTGCACTTATAGAGCCTTCCATAACTGGAGCGTCTGCAATTTTTGCGTCAATTTTTACTCCCGCTTCTTCTAAAAGTTCAATAGCCAGATTAGCACTTAATACCGCACTTCCTAAATCTACAAGAATTACAACGCCTTCTCCGGTATCCGCCATTCTTATAGCCTCGCTGATTCTAACAGCATCAGTTCCAATTCCTCCATCCTCCATTCCTCCTGCAGAAACTATTTTCTGATTCGGACCTGCCATTTGCATAGAAAGCTCTGCAATTCCTTCTGCAACCTTTTTACTATGAGACACTATTACGATTCCAACCACAATTAGCCCTCCATTCCATTTGCTTTATAGTAATCCGTTGCAGCCTTGAGCATAATGTAAAAAGACGTTGCACCCGGATCCTGATGTCCAATGCTTCTATCTCCCAAATAGCTTGCTCTTCCCTTTGTAGCTCTGATTGTTTTAGTAAATTCAATTCCTTCCTCGGCAGCCTTTAAAGCTAAGTCCAGACAATCAGCAATACTTTTACCTTGCTCATGAGCACTTTTTAATGCTTCAATTGCTGGTTCAATTGCATCTATCATAGTCTTCTCACCCTTAACTGCTTTACCTCTGTCTTTTATTCCAGTTAGTGCAGCTGTCAGCATTTTTTCCATAGCTGTCAAGTCAATTGTTTCTTGCCCCACAGCTTCTGCTCCCGCTTTCATAAATGCAGTTCCGTATAAAGGACCCGAAGCACCTCCAACTGTAGAAATTAAAGTCATACCCACTTTTTTTAATGTAGCGCCAACATCCTTATCTTCATCAGTAATCTTAGGAACAACCGCATTGAAGCCTCTAGCCATATTAATACCATGGTCAGCATCTCCTATTGCTCCATCAAGCTCAGTAAGATATTCTTTGTTTTTAGTAATCTCTTCATTCACAGCCTTTAAGTAGCCATTAATATTTGTTGCCATCTTTTTTTCCTCCATTTGATCTTGATAATAGATTTGGTATATGGCCCCTATTATCTTGCTAATATAATAAGCAAGAAGTGTGCCAGCTATTTGCATAAATTAAATTTCCTAGCCTTTGCTGCAACCGTATTATGTGTAAGTCCTAATACCTTTCCCGCAGCATTAAAGCTTTTATATTTTTCAAGAGCCTTTTCAATAACAATTTTTTCATATTCTTCCCAGGAAAGCATATCCACCTCTTTTTCCACAATGCACTCAAAATCATCTGTTTCTATTTGCCTTTGGTTGTCTAAAATATACATTGGAATATTTTCTGCCCTTACAACATTTCCTTCCATTAAAATCATAGTTCTTTCCATTACATTTTCCAGTTCCCTGATATTGCCTGGCCAAGTATAATTCTTTAGAGCCCTAAGCGCCTCTTTCTCGAACATAATTTTATCTTTTCCCAAATCTTCAGATATTCTTTCACAAAAATGTTCCGCGAGAATCGGAATATCCTCTCTTCGATCTCTTAAAGGCGGCAGCCAAATAGGAATAACATTAAGACGATAGTATAAATCTTCTCTAAACTCTCCATTTTTTACCATTTGCTCTAAATCTTGGTTTGTAGCCGCTACAATCCTTACATCTACCTTAATATTCTTTTCTCCACCTACCCTTTGAAATTCCTTGCTCTGAACTACACGAAGTAGCTTAACCTGCATACTTTTATCAAGCTCTCCGATTTCATCTAAAAATATAGTTCCTTTATCTGCTAGTTCAAATCTTCCCAGCTTTGTTTTATATGCTCCTGTAAATGAGCCTTTTTCATGTCCAAATAATTCACTCTCAATCAGTGTAGGAGGGATGGCTCCGCAATTTACTCTAACAAATGGTTCTGAAGCCCTAGAGCTAGAATAGTGAATTGCTTCAGCTATAAGCTCCTTGCCTGTTCCGCTCTCTCCTCTAATTAAAACAGTATATTTGCTTGTAGCAGCTTTTGCTGCTGTTGTCATGCAATCATAAAGCTTTCCGCTTACTCCCTTAATATTCTCAAATGCGGGGCCTAGCTTTTTAACTCTGATTAATTCCTCCTGCAAATAGTCAGCCTTCGCTGATGCCTTGCTCAGCTTTTCCATTAATGTCTGAACCTCAGTAATATCCTTAATTATGGATATTCCTCCCATTATCTGTTCATCTACTATTAACGGATTAACATTGCTTACAACTGTTACTCCATTCTCTTTTTTGCTGATTCCACCCCTTACCGCTTTGCCATGTTCAAGAACCTTAACCCTGTCTCCTTCTGGTGACAATTCCCTGACATTAACTCCTATCAATTCCTTGGCTTTTTTGTCAATTATTTTGCAATATGCTGCATTTACATAAGTAATTTCACCATTATTATCAAAAAAACAAATTCCATCTTGCACAGATTCCAATATCAATTGATATTTTTCCTTAAGCTCTTTTATTTCTTTTAATTGCCAAGAAACATTTGTAAGCATTGAAACATCTTCAAATATACTGACTGCGCCTCTTATCTGGTTTTCAACCAAAAGCGGTGAGCTATTAGTTACAACTGTATAATCACCAATGTTTTGAGTATAGCCAATCTCAGTTTTTTTAGTTTGAACGATTTCTGGCAAAATAGAGTCTGGGAATACATCTCTTATATCCCTTCCAGCAATTCTATCTGCCGGTACATCAAATATTCTTTCAGCCTCCTTATTAAAAAAGGTTACAATATTATTTTCATTTATTACAATCAATCCATTTGCAATGCTGTCGAAAATATTTTCTGCTGTCAAAATATTATCCTGTAAGATACTATCAATATCTCCTACCGCATTTTGGTCCAATTCGAAATCACCACCAAGATATTCCGCCATTAATATTGATGCTTCTTCAGCACCCTCACCTTCTGTAAGCATTTCAAACTCTTCTTTAGCTTTAATCTTCATTGAAATCAATAGCAGAATGCTATTTAGCGGCACCTCTTTATATGCCCCCTTTTTCACCTTAAATTCTACATTGTATTTTTTTTGGAGTTCCTCTGCTTTCTGAACTATCATTGCCGCAACTCTTGCGTGCAAGCCCTTAGCATGTTGCATAACAATTTTTTTACTTATACTCTTTTTAGCCATAATATTACCCCTGTTATCAATTAATAGTCACATTATTATAATAGCAAGAATCGTGCCAAGTATTATTTGACTTTTTTTCTTGCTATCTGTTAATTATCTTCTTATTTAGATAAAGTTGTCAATAATTATCTAAATATATTCCCTTCTTTTATCTGCTGCCATTATTCCAAGCTGACTTCTGTATTTTGCTACTGTTCTTCTGGAAATCTTCATGCCTTCTTGCTGAAGCTTCTCAACTATCATCATGTCGCTCAGTGGCTCTCTCTTATTTTCAGCTTTAACAATACTTAATATTGCTTGCTTTATGCTATCAGAGGAATTATCCTGTTGAATATTTTTCCCAACGTTTTTGCATGAAAAAAAATATTTCAGAGGGTACAATCCCCATTTACACAGGAGATATTTATCATTTATTGCTCTGCTAACAGTGGATTCATGCATTTGTGTAATATCTGCAACGTCTTTCAAGTTTAGAGGTCTTAAAAAGCCTTTTCCTTTTTCAAAAAAATCCTTTTGCTGTTTAGCCAATACCTCTGCAATTTTTTCTAAGGTGTCGTTTCTCTGATTAATGCATTTTAATAGCCAACTTGCATTACTGTAATTATCACCCAAATACTTTACCAGCTCTTTATCTTGAGTTAATTTCAAATATTTACAGTATTCTGTGTTTATCTTTATATTTGGAATATTTGCTTCATTTATAGAAATAACCAACCCCATTTCACCTTGTTCAATCACAATATCAGGCTTGATATATTGAGTAATTCCAGAGTAAAATGAAGCTCCTGGCTTAGGATTAAGCATTTTTATTTCTCGAATAAGCTCCTGTGTCTCAGCTATTTCAATTCCCAGTTCTTCTGCTATATGCTTGATTTTATTATCAGCAATCTTTTCCAAATACTTATCAGCAAGCAGATATGTCAATGTATTCTTTTTCCCCTGATTTTCAAGCTGTATCAGCAAACACTCTCTTAAGCTCCTAGCCCCAACTCCTGAAGGCTCCATCTTTTGTATTATTACCACAGCCTTCTCTGCTGATTTTTTATCACATCTGAGTTTTTTTGTAATTTCCTCAAGCTCAAAGCTTAAATATCCTTTTTCATCTAAGCTTTCAACAAGAAATTCTACTATCAATTTAGTTTTTTTATCTAGTTTAAGAAATATTAATTGTTCTTTGAGGAACTCTGATAATGTTTGTTTAATAAACGATTCATCCTTTATTTCATTTGAAAAATCCTGGTCGTCTTGTCCCTTTTTGTTTTTATGCTTGTAATAATCCGCATCCTCCTGATTCCTTTGTATTAAAACAGAGCTTTTATCTGATTGTTCGTCATATTCAAGTGCAGGATTACTTAATATTTCTTCATGAATCATTTCTGACAATTCTTCGTTGCCTAGCTTTAAAATTTTTAATGAATATTCCATTTTTGGCGTCAGTATTAAGTTTTGGGAGTAAATCATATCCATATCAAAATTCATTAGCTGTATTCCTTCTTTATCCCTTTTTAATAGGAAGCCTTATCAAAAAGCTGCTCCCTTGATTTTCTTCACTTTGAGCTTCAATTTCTCCCCCATGCTTATTAACAATAATGTCATAAGAAATACTTAATCCAAGCCCCGTTCCTCTTTGAGAGGCTTTAGTTGTGTATAGCGGATTGAATATCTTTTCTAGATTTTCGTTATTTATTCCCGGTCCGTTATCAGATATTCTAATGCAAACATATTCACTTTCTTTATAGGCATTTATATGTATATGCCCTCGGTCTTCACGATACTGTTTTCTTATTGCTTCAATTCCATTAAGCATAACATTCAAGAAAACCTGTCCTAGCTGACTTGAATTTGCCCATATCTCCGGGAGCTTATCTATTTCTTTTGTAATATCAACCGAATCCTTAGCCTCATTTGCAATAACTATAATTATTTGATTAATAAGACTTTCAATATCGCATATATCATATTCATTTTTAGCCTTTGCCCAAGACAGGTTCAAAAGCGATTGAATTATCTGTGAAACCTTTTCTAAAGAGTCCTTTGAGGAATCTATGATCAAACGTACTTCTTCAAAATTCCCCTCTTCAAATTCTCCTTTTTTAACCTTCTCACAGTAATTTGCCAGCTGTTGAAGATTAAGATACGCTTTTTCAATAGGTTGGTTTATTTCATATCCTATCCCCGCTGCAATCTCTCCAATATTAGACATTTTTCTTGATTGCACCAAATGAAACTGTGCATCCTCTAAGAGCTTGTTGGCAATTTTCAGTTCTTCATTTTGACCCTTTACAACCTCCAGCATTTCTCTAAGCATTCTTGTATTGGCCCTTGTTCTTGCTGCTGCACTAACTCTGGCTTTAAATTCAATTATTTCTATAGGCTTTTGAATATAATCATTTGCTCCGTATTCAAAGCATGATTTTAAGCTCTCCTTATCATCAAGGGATGTTAACATAATAATCTGAATATCGTTAAATGCATCAATATCACGTACATTTCTAAGAACTTCAATTCCGCTCATTTCTGGCATAATAATATCAAGCAAAAGAATATCTATTGCTTCTGTTTCTAATATTCCGATAACATCTTGCGGCCTTTGGCACAAGATTCCCGTATAATCATTAAAATAGGTTTTCAGATAACCGTCAGCAAACTTTAAATTTAGTTTGTCATCATCTACTACCAGCACTCTCATATTAACACCTCATTTTAAGCTTAAATTATTATATAAATCTTTGTTATTAGATTATATCCTATATGTTAAATTTTTTCTATTCTTTTTCTAAAAAAGCCTATTTTTTTGTTAATATGATTATTCTTGCCAAATTGTCAGTATTTAACATGCTATTAATTTTACTTATACTCATTCTCTTATTATTGTCTTTCTCAAGAATAGCTTTCGGTGAACGCGTTTCTTGTATAATAGAAAAGTTTGGTCTCTTGCAAGCAAGACGAACTTTCCTATTATACAAAAAAATGACTGGACATAATGTCCAATCATTTATATGCTGTAATATTTATTATTTATTTTTATTCAACTGTTACACTTTTTGCCAGATTTCTTGGCTTGTCAACATCATGGCCAAGACCGCACGCAATATAATACGCAAATAACTGTTGCGGTATGTTTACAAGAATAGATGTAAACATCCAGTGGGTTTTAGGAACATATATTACCTCATCTGCAACCTTTTTGATTTCTTCATTTCCTTCAAGTGCAATTGCCAAGACCTTAGCTCCTCTAGCTTTAACTTCTTTGATATTGCTTACAGTTTTTTCATACAATTCCTCTTGTCCAACTAATCCTATGAGTAATGAACCCTTTTCAATCAATGCTATAGGCCCATGCTTTAGCTCTCCTGCTGCGTAAGGTTCAGCATGAAGATAAGCGATTTCTTTTATTTTAAGCGCACCTTCCATAGAAACAGCATAATCAAGTCCTCTTCCAATATAGAAAACATTTTTCATGCTAATAAATCTATCGGCAAGCGTTTTAATGTAATCTGCCTGCTCTAATATAGTCTCAACCTTTCCCGGCAAGCTATAAAGCTCTTCTTTGATTTCAACAAATTCTTCATCTGTAATCTCACCAAGCTCCATTGCAATTTTTGTTGATATCAAATACATTGCACATAGCTGTGCAGAATATGCTTTTGTGGAGGCTACCGCTATCTCTGGTCCTGCCCAAGTATATAACACATCAGATGCTTCTCTTGCAATTGTTGAACCCACAACATTGACTACGCCTATCACATGTGCTCCAGCTTTTTTGGCCATTCTAAGTGCTGCAACAGTATCAGCAGTCTCTCCTGACTGAGATACAACAATCATCAATGTGTTTTTATCAATAATAGGTTCTCTATATCTAAACTCAGATGCTGTTTCAGCAACTACGGGTATTCTAGATACTCTCTCTATTAAATACTTGCCTACAAATCCGCTATAAAAAGCTGTCCCACAGCCGATAATATATATTTTGTTGATTTTTGAGAGTTCTTTTTTAGTAAGCTTTATATCGTCTAAAATAATTTCATCCTGATCCAAAGGTATTCTTGGCATCAAGGTATCTCTAATTACCTTTGGCTGTTCAAAAATCTCCTTTGCCATAAAATGTTCATATCCACCTTTTTCTGCAGCAGCAATGTCCCAAGTTACCTTAAAAATCTTTTTCTTGATTTCCTGTTTTTTGCTGTCAAAAAGTGTCACCCCTTCCTTTTCAACAATTGCAATTTCGCTATCCTCAAGCAAATAAATATCTCTGGTATATTTCAAAATTGCCGGAATATCTGATGCTATAAAGTTTTCACCTTTTCCCAAGCCAATAATTAAAGGGCTGTCTTTTCTAGTTGCAATAATCTTGTTTGGATTGTCCTTGTGCATTACCGCAAAAGCATACGAGCCTTCAATTCTTTCCGTAGCCATAATTACAGCATCAAAAAGATTCTTAGTAATACTATAGCAATAATCTATAAGCATAACAGCTACTTCTGTATCTGTTTCAGATACAAATACATAGCCTTTAGACTCTAGCTCCTCTTTTAAGGTTAAATAGTTTTCAATAATACCATTATGTACTAAGGCGATTGTTTGTTCAGTATTCATGTGAGGGTGAGAATTAACATCAGAAGGTTCTCCATGTGTAGCCCATCTAGTATGAGCAATTCCCATATTCCCCTTCGCAGTATCCTTTTCTAGCTTTTCCTCCAAATTAACAAGTCTGCCTTTTGTTTTTACCAGCTTAATATTGCTATTATAAACAGCAACACCAGCTGAATCATAGCCTCTGTATTCTAACGCCTTTAGCCCGTCTAGCAATATAGGCGTTGCTTGCTGTTCTCCAATATATCCAACAATTCCACACATTCTGTTATCCTCCTAATTCAGTCTTTCCTCTAATAGTTTTGCCAGCTTAGTTGCTTCAGTTAATAGCTCTTCTTGATTTTTCCCTTCAATCATAACTCTGACTAAGGGCTCAGTTCCTGAAGGGCGAATCAAAACCCTTCCGCTTCCAGCAAACTTTTCTTCAAGTACCTTAATTGCTTCTTGAATAATTTTATCATTCATATAGCTTTCTTTATTTTCATTTTTTATCTTTGCATTCACTAGCACTTGAGGAAGTACCTCCATAACTGATGCTAGCTCTGAAAGCTTTTTACCCGATGCTTTTATTACTTCTAATAAATGAAGTGCTGTAAGTAGTCCGTCGCCAGTAGTATTCTCATCTAAGAATATAATATGTCCTGACTGTTCTCCACCTAGATTATTACCATCCTCTAACATCTTTTCAAGAACATACCTATCTCCAACCTTTGTTTGCTCTATATTAATCTGCTGCTTTGAGCCCATAATAAAAAACCCTAAATTACTCATAATAGTTGCTACAATTGTATTATTCTTAAGTGTCCCCTGTTGCTTCATATAAAGACCAATTACAGCCATAATCTGATCTCCGTCAACTAGGTTTCCTTTTTCATCAACTGCAAGGCACCTGTCAGCGTCTCCGTCAAAAGCAAGTCCAAGATCAGCTTCTACCTGCACTACATATTGCTGAAGATCCTTCATGTGAGTGGACCCGCATTTTTTGTTGATATTTGTTCCATCAGGTTCATTATGTATAATAATTACCTCTGCTCCAAGCTGTCTTAATGCCTCTGGCGCTGAAACATAGGATGCTCCATTTGCACAGTCAATTACAATTTTTATACCTTCAAGAGAAGTGTTTATTTGTCTTTTTGCATATCTTATATAATCATAAACACATTCTGTCCTTTCAATGACCCTCCCAATTGCAGTTCCAACCGGAAGTTCAATATCTTTATTATCATTAGCTAATAATTCTTCGATTTCTTCTTCAATTTTATCAGATAATTTGTAGCCATCCTTATTAAAAAACTTGATTCCATTATATTCTACCGGATTGTGTGACGCTGAAATTACTACTCCCGCATCTGCTTCGTACTCTCTTGTTAAATATGATACCGCCGGTGTAGGTAAAATTCCAACCGACAACGCATCTGCTCCCACAGAGCATATTCCTGCAATCATTGCAGCAGTAAGCATTTCTCCTGATAATCTTGTATCTCGGCCAATTAAAATAGTTGGCTTATGATGATTTTCCTTTGTAAGAACATAAGCTCCTGCTTGTCCAAGTTTATATGCTAAATCAATTGTCAATTCTTTATTTGCTATTCCCCTTACTCCATCAGTACCAAATAAGTTTCCCATCGTTTTCTCCTTGTTATCATCGTTCTGTTTGCGGATACATTATAACACTTTAAAAAGCTTAGCTTCAATAAAAAAGAAGCAAAAATATTGCTATTTTTGCTTCTGGTATATACCAATTATATATTTGGTCTATTATTGTGCTCCGTACTGCTTGTAGTACTCATTTATTCTGCCTTTGATTTCATCATTAATATACACAACTCCATCAATCTGACGTCCATACAAATAGCCAATAACCTCTTCCATCGTAACAATGGCGCAGGTTTCAAACCCAAAGGCCTCCTTAAGCTCTGTAAGTGCGCTTTTCTCGGATTTGCCTTTTTCCATTCTGTCTACTGAAATAATCAAGCCTAAAACATCTACATCTGCATTCGCTTTTAGTAATGGCATAGTCTCATATATTGAAGTTCCAGCCGTAGTAACATCTTCAATAATAATAACCTTATCCTTATCCTTTAGCTTACTTCCTAAAAGCACTCCTGTTTCGCCATGATCTTTAGCTTCTTTTCTATTAGAGCAATAAGAAACATCTGCTCCATAGGAATTAGCAAGTGCAATTGTAGTAGCTACGCTTAGAGGTATACCTTTATATGCAGGACCATATAATACATTAAAATCAGTCCCAAAGTTCTCTTTGATTGCTTTTGCATAAAAATCACCCAGCTGACTTAACTGTCTTCCTGTTTTGTAATTGCCCGTATTGATAAAAAATGGTGTCTTTCTTCCGCTCTTTGTTGTAAAATCGCCGAAAGTAAGTACTCCGCATGAAACCATAAACTCAATGAAATCTTTTTTGTATTGCTCCATTTATAAAATCCTTTCAAAAATATTTTGCAAACCATTCCCCCGTAAAGCCAAGTTTACTATTCTATTATACCAATAATTTCTTTAATGTCACTAATTTTTTTCTCTTTCATAAACATTTCTATTCCTTCAAGAATATCAATAGTTGCTTTCGGATTAAGTAAATTTGCAGTTCCTACTGAAATACCTGTTGCTCCAGCCATAATAAATTCTATAGCATCTTCGCCTGTCATTATGCCTCCAAGCCCAATTAAAGGAAGCTTCACTGCCTTTGAAACCTGGTGAACCATTCTAAGTGCCACTGGTTTTATTGCCGGTCCTGAAAGACCTGCATATTTATTTGCAATAATCGGTTTTCTCTTATTAATATCTATTCTCATACCAATTAGCGTATTTATAAGTGAAATAGCATCTGCTCCTCCAGCTTCAACAGCCCTTGCAATCTCAGTGATATCAGTTACATTCGGACTTAGCTTTACAATCAACGGCTGCTTTGCAACTTTTTTAACTTGCCTTGTAATCTCTTCAGCCATTTGCGGATTAATTCCAAACGCAACTCCTCCCTCCTTAACATTTGGACAAGATATATTTAATTCAAGCATATCAACATCCTCTGTTTGAAGTCTCTCTGCCACCTCGCAATAGTCAGAAATTGTTCTACCTACCACATTTACAATAATATTTGTATTGTATTTTCTTAAAAATGGTATATCTTCACGAATAAAAGTCTCAACGCCAGGATTTTGAAGACCTACAGCATTAAGCATTCCTCCATAGGTTTCTGCAATTCTCGGAGCTGGGTTACCTAGCCATTCCTTGTTGGCAACTCCTTTTACAATAACTCCGCCAAGCCTGCTTAAATCAATATAATCTTCAAACTCTTTTCCTGAACCAAAGGTTCCAGATGCAGTTGTAACAGGATTTTTGAATTCTACTCCTGCAATATTAACTGATAAATTCATTATAATAACACCTCCGAACCTGGAAATACAGGGCCATCCTTGCATACCTTTTTATAAGTATAGCCTGCTTCATTATCTGCTTTTATCTTGCACACACACCCAACACAGGCTCCGAAACCACAACCCATTCTCTCTTCTAAGGATATTTGCAGTTCAATATCGTTGTCTGATGCAAATTTTTGAACAGCCTTAAGCATCGGATTAGGTCCACAAGAATAAATCTGTTCTGCTTTAGCTATATTTTTTTCCATAAGCTCCACTACATTTCCATGGTGCCCATAGCTTCCATCATCTGTAGCTACATAAACCTCACCATAAGCTTTAAACTCTTCAACAAGATATGCTTCACTTCTAAAGCCAAGATAAATAGTTTTTTTTCCTTTAATTCTTTTTGCAAGTTCTAATAACGGAGGTGTTCCAACTCCCCCACCTACCAAAATGCTACTGTCTGCGTCAGCCAAGGTATAGCCATTTCCAAGTGGACCTAGAACCTCTACAAAATCTCCATCTTGAATCTTTGAAAAGAGTTTTGTTCCAGCACCGGCAATTGCATATACAAGCTTAATTGTTCCTTTATCCTCATCAGCCTCACAAATACTAATAGGTCTTGGCAATAGCATTTCACCGTTACAATATACATTTACGAACTGTCCCGGCTTTGCCTCTGTTGCCATTTTATTATTAGAAAACACAAGCTCATATATATCTTCAGCTATTTTTTTATTATATATAACCTGACATTTAACTCTTCCTTGCTTTTTTTCTTCACACATAATAGCTCCTTCTGAAGTCACTCTTAAATATTCTTCTAACAAAACTTTATTATCAGATACTATTCTCCAAGATTATATATATCTGCATCCTCAATTGACATATTTGCAGAAATAATACTAAGCATTCCTTTAGCAGTATCAAGTGATGTAAGTACTGGAACTGCTGCTTCAATAGCTGCTCTTCTAATCATAAAGCCATCTCTTTTTACATCATTTACCTTTGTTGGCGTATTTATTACCATATCAATTAGTCCGCTTCTTATCATATCAATAATATTAGGGACTCCTTCACTTATTTTCTTAACCTGAGTAACCTCTACTCCGTTTTCTCTTAAAACCCTAGCTGTTCCCTCTGTAGCAACAAATCTAAATCCTAGCTTAGAGAATTCCTTCGCAATCGGAATAAATTCCTGCTGGTCATAGGTCTTAACTGTTGCAAGTATAGTTCCACCACCTTTGATAATACCCATCCCTGAGCCAATAAAGCCTTTATATAGAGCTTCCTCAAAGGTTCTTCCTACTCCTAGCACTTCTCCTGTTGAACGCATTTCAGGTCCAAGGCTTACCTCGACATCCGGAAGCTTTTGTGTTGAAAAAACAGGTACTTTAATTGCAACTAGCTCTGCTTCCTTGTATATTCCGGTTCCATAAGGCATATCCTTAAGCTTTTCTCCAAGCATTACTCTTGTTGCAAGCTCTATCATCGGAACTCCTGTTACCTTGCTTATATAAGGCACTGTTCTAGATGAACGAGGATTAACCTCAATTATATAAACATCCCCTTCAAATTCAATATACTGAATGTTTATCATTCCTATTACCTTTAATGCTACTGCTATTTTTTCAGTTTGAACTAATATCTTATCCTTTATGCTTTGAGAAATATTCTGTGATGGATATATTGATATGCTATCACCTGAGTGAATTCCAGCTCTCTCTAAATGCTCCATAATACCCGGTATTAAAATGCTTTCACCATCACAAATTGCATCTACCTCTATTTCTCTTCCCGTAAGGTATCTATCAATTAAAACTGGATTTTTATGATCACGTTCAAATGCCTGAACCAAGTATCGATTTAACTCAGCTTCATTGTGTGTGATTTCCATGCCTTGTCCACCTAATACATAGGACGGTCTAACAAGTACAGGATACCCCAGCTGTTCAGCTTCAACTAAGCCTTCCTCAAGATTCCAGACCGCTTTACCCTTTGGTCTTTTGATATCCAGCTTTTCCATAAGGTCATCAAACTTTTCTCTGTCCTCCGCCTCATCAATTTGTTCTGGCTTAGTACCTAGAATCGGAACCTTCATTTCACTCAAAAAGCTTGCCAGCTTAATTGCCGTCTGGCCTCCAAATTGAAGGATTACTCCTGCTGGCTTTTCTTTTTCTATTATATTAAGTACATCCTCTTCGGTAAGAGGCTCAAAATATAGCTTGTCTGCAATATCAAAATCTGTACTTACCGTTTCAGGATTGTTATTAACAATAATCGTTTCAAGCCCCGCTTTTTTGAGTGCCATTATTCCATGAACAGAGCAATAATCAAATTCAATTCCCTGTCCTATTCTGATAGGCCCTGAGCCTAAAACCATAACCTTTTTATTGTTAGTTACCTCAACCTCATCATACTCATCATAGGTTGAATAATAGTAAGGTGATATAGCCTCAAATTCTCCACCGCAGGTATCTACCATTTTAAATACTGCATTAATCTTATAGGCATGTCTAAGTTCATAAACCTCTGTAGGAGGGCATTTTAGAAAATCAGCAATTGCTTTATCAGAAAAGCCTTTTTTCTTCAAGGAATACATCCACTCTCTATCTAAATCCTCAAGATGTGAGCTTCTAAGCTTTTCCTCTTCATCGACAATTCCTTTTATTTTATTGATAAAAAACGGGTCCATTCCAGTAATCCTGCAAATCTTATCAATTCTGTAGCCTCTTCTGATAAGCTCTGCAAGGTCAAATAATCTTTCATCATCCGGTACCTGTACTCTTCTTTTCAGCTCATCCATAGTTCTTTGTGCTGCTTTATTGTGATATAAAGAATACTGTCCTATTTCAAGAGACCTTACCGCCTTTAGTAAGGCTGCTTCAAAGGTGTTGCCGATAGCCATAACCTCACCAGTTGCCATCATCTTTGTTCCAAGTGTCTTTTTTGCTCTTCTAAACTTATCAAATGGCCATTTTGGTATTTTTATTACACAATAATCTAGTGTCGGTTCAAAACAAGCCGTTGTTTTTTTAGTAACTGCATTTTGTATTTCATCTAGTCCATAGCCTAATGCAATTTTTGCTGCAACCTTTGCAATAGGATACCCAGTTGCCTTTGAAGCTAATGCTGAGGAACGGCTAACCCTTGGGTTAATTTCGATTACAGCATATTCAAAGGATTGTGGATGAAGTGCAAGCTGCACATTACAGCCGCCTTCTATTTTAATAGCATTAATTATATCAATGGATGCCTTTCTAAGCATTTGATATTCAACATCTGACAGGGTTTGTGATGGAGTAACAACAATACTGTCTCCTGTATGCACACCTACTGGGTCAATGTTTTCCATATTACATACAGTAATACAGTTTCCAAACCCATCCCTCATTACTTCATATTCTATTTCCTTCCAGCCCTTGATGGATTTTTCCAATAATACCTGTCCAACACGGCTTAATTGCAGACCTTGAGCTAAAATTTGCTTAAGCTCTTCCTTATCCTCTGCTATTCCTCCGCCTGAGCCACCAAGTGTATATGCAGGTCTTACAACAACCGGATATCCAATTTGTGCTGCAAAATCTACTCCGTCCTCCATTGTTGTTACAATCTTACTTTCAATAACCGGCTGCCCGATTCTTTCCATAAGATTTTTAAAGCCTTCTCTATCTTCGCCTTCTTTTATTGCTTCTATCTGAGTACCAATTACTCTAACTCCGTATTTTTCTAATATTCCAGCATCATATAGCTCTACTGCCAGATTTAAGCCCGTCTGCCCGCCCATTCCAGCTATCAGACTATCCGGTCTTTCCTTTGCAATTACCTTTTCTAAAAATTCTATAGTTAATGGCTCTATATAAATTTTATCAGCAATCTCTTTATCTGTCATAATTGTTGCAGGATTACTGTTTACAAGTACTGTTTCGATTCCTTCTTCCTTTAAAGCTTGACAAGCCTGTGTTCCAGAATAGTCAAATTCTGCTGCTTGACCGATTACAATTGGTCCTGAGCCTATAACCATTACCTTCTTTATCGTTAAATCTTTTGGCATACCATTCACCTTTCCTTTCAAAGCATTTTATCTATTTCATTGCCGCTACAAATTCATCAAAAATACCATCAGTATCATGGGGTCCCGGACAAGCCTCTGGATGAAATTGAATACTGTATATTTTTTTGTCTTTGTTCCTCATACCTTCTACTGTATTATCATTAAGATTAATATGTGTAATTTCAACATCCTGTGGCAGCCCCTCTTGCTTAACAACATATCCGTGGTTTTGAGAGGTAATCATAACATGGTTAGCCTGAATATCCTTTACCGGATGGTTGGCTCCTCTATGCCCAAATTTAAGCTTTTCTGTATCTCCTCCAAGAGCAAGAGCTAATAGCTGATGCCCAAGACATATTCCAGTAATTGGCTTTTTACCGATTATTTTTTTAATTTCTTCAACCTCAGGCATCAAATCCTTAGGGTCTCCAGGGCCATTAGAAAGGAATACTCCATCCGGATTAATTTTCAAAATTTCTTCTGCCTTTGTATTTGATGGAAAAATAGTCATCTTACATCCTCTTTTTTTGAAGGACCTGATAATATTATTTTTAATTCCATAATCTATTATTGCAATATGCTGGCCTTCTCCTTCAATTACTTTAACCTGCGAAGTCGAAACCTCTTTTACCGCATTAGAATTATCAAAGCTGTCCAGCTTGGTTTTTATCTGCTCTGGGCTCAACTCTGTTGTAGTAATAATACCTCTCATTGTACCGTAATTTCTAATTATTTTAGTAAGCGCTCTTGTATCAATTCCCTCTAAGCCCATAATATTATTTCTGTTAAGATATTCTTCAAGCTCAAATTCACATCTCCAGTTATTTGGAGAATCACATTTTTCTCTTACTATAAATCCTCTTACCTTTGCATTTACTGACTCGATATCATCTAAATTTATTCCATAATTTCCGATAAGCGGATAAGTCATTGTTACTATTTGTCCATAATAGGATGGGTCTGTTAAAACCTCTTGGTAGCCTGTCATTCCCGTATTAAAAACAACCTCTCCTACGGTTTCCTTAAGGCTTCCAAAGGCTTTGCCTTCAAATATTGTTCCATTTTCTAAAATAAGCTTTGCCTTCATTTTTCTTCCTCCTTCTATAAGCAACTGTTCAAATCTTCTCTCATATCAATTACTGCCTGTCTTGATGCCTGAGCAAATTCCTTTTCTGTATAATTATCTTTGTACTTATTTAATTTATATGCAGCAATTATTCCTCTGGATGAATTTACAATTGCTCCTAAACCATCTTTATTAAAGCATCCCGCAAGATCACTTGCAGTTGCTCCTTGTGCCCCATAGCCCGGAACCAGGAAGTATGTGTTAGGCATTAATGCTCTTAGTCTAATTCCCTGCTCCTTATGAGTTGCTCCAACTACAGCTCCTATTTTGCTATAGCCTTCTACTCCTATTAATTCTTCTCCCCATTTTGAAACAAGCTTACCCATATATTCATAAAGCTTTTCATCTGTTCCATTGACTTTGATATCTTGTATTTCTCCACTATTTGGGTTAGAGGTTTTTACAAGTACAAACATTCCCTTATCATAGCTTTTACAATTGCCAACATAAGGCTCTATAGAATCATATCCCAAATAAGGATTAAGTGTTATAAAATCCTCTTTATATACTTCAAAGCTGTTGCTTTCAACCTTAACTCTTCCAATATGTCCATCTGAATAAGCTTCTGCTGTAGAGGCAATATCACTTCTTTTTATATCTCCTATAATAACTAGGTCCTTGCTTTTTGCATACGCTATTGTATCAATATATGCCTGCATACCCGCTGAACCATATTGCTCATACATTGCTACCTGAGGCTTAACTGCAGGAATCAAATCATAGGTTGCATCTATTATTTCCTTATTAAAGGCTAAAAATGCTTTTGCCGCTCCTTCTAAGCCTGCACCATATTTATCAAAGGCTTCTTCTTTAATATGCTTTGGTATATAGTCAAGTCTTGGATCAAGTCCTACTACTGTCGGATTCTTTGTTACTTTAATTTTTTTTACTAGTATATCAATCATTGTATTCCTCCTAAGCTTTATGCTTTATATTTTATTTCTCCATTGACAATTGTATATTTAACAAGTCCTTTTACTTTTCTGCCTTGAAAAGGACTGTTTTTGCGTTTTGATACAAAGCTATTTACATCAACGCTATATTCCTTATTGGGGTCAATTATTGTAATATCTGCCATCTTTCCTTCTTCAATACTACCTTTATCAATTCCCATTAGCTTTGCTGGATTATAGCTCATTTTTTCAATTAGCTGCATCGGTGATAAAACACCTGTTTCTACAAGCTCGGTTATTGATAAGCAAAGTGCTGTCTCAAAACCAACAATCCCATTTGCAGCCTTGTCATATTCACAATTTTTTTCATCTAAATGGTGTGGCGCATGGTCTGTAGCAATTATATCAATTGTTCCATCCTTTAAAGCCTGCTTCATAGCTTCAACGTCTTTTTGTGTTCTAAGAGGAGGATTCATTTTTGTATTTGCATCGTGAATCTGAACCGCTTGCTCAGTTAATGCAAAGTGGTGAGGTGTAACCTCCGCCGTTAAACCCATTCCTGTTTTCTTTGCCTGTCTGATTATTTCCGCCGAGCCAACAGTACTTACATGGCAAATATGTAGCTTTACTCCTGTTTTTTGTGCAAGTATTATATCTCTTGCAACAATAAGCTCCTCTGCCTCATCAGGAATTCCCTTCATTCCCAATATTGTAGCCGCATCACCTGCATTCATGCTCCCTCCTGCCAGGCTGTCATCCTCACAATGAGATAAAACCGGCAAGTCAAACATTTTCGCATAGGTCATTGCTTTTTTTAATAGGCCGGCATTTAGAACTGAACGTCCGTCCTCACTTATAGCACAAATTCCAGCATCTTTCATTTTACCAATATTGGCAAGCTCCTCGCCCTTTTGTCCTTTTGTTATAGCTCCTATCGGAAGCACATGTACTGAGCCTTCTCTGGATGCTTTTAGCTTAATGTATTCAACTACAATTTCATTATCTGTCACAGGGTTTGTATTTGGCATAGGGCATACAGTTGTAAAGCCTCCCTTTGCTGCGCTTTTTGTTCCTGTTTCTATTGTTTCCTTATATTCGTATCCCGGTTCTCTAAGATGCACATGTATATCTATTAATCCCGGTACTACCCAACAATCCTTTGCATCTATAATTTCATCTGCAGTATCGTTTATTAGACTGTCAATTTTTGTAACTACTCCATCCTCTATTAATATTTCAGCAGCTTGATCCATATTTGTTGCAGGATTTATTAATCTGCCATTTTTAATTATCGTTTTCATATTATCTCCTTTACAAATCATCAAAATCTTTTGATTAAATGTTACTCTTGGTTTTATATATAGTCAGCAGCCTCTAAAGTGCTGCAAATTTCTAATTTATATGCTCTAATTTTAACTTTATCAATAAAAAGCTTTTTCTGCCATGTCTTTACGGTGTTCTTTAGTTGTTTTTTCTTACCTCATCTAATAGCTTTAACACCGCCATTCTGACTGCAAGACCATTTTTAACCTGTATATTTATTACTGATTGTCTTCCGTCAATTACCTCTGAAGTTAGCTCAACACCTCTGTTTACAGGGCCTGGATGCATTAATAATGCATCTGGCTTTGCAAGTGCCAGAATTTCCTCGTCCACTCCAAAAAGCTGTGAATATTCTCTCAAATCAGGAAACAATCCGCCTTTTTGTCTTTCCAGCTGTACCCTAAGGCCCATAACAACATCTGCATCCTTTACTGCTTCTCGAACATTATTGGTTACTTCTGCTCCAATAATCTTCATTCCAGAAGATACTAAGGTTGATGGTCCTGAAAGCACAACCTTTGCTCCAAGCTTGGTAAGCCCGAAAACATTACTTCTGGCTACACGGCTATGCGTTATATCTCCAATAATTGCAACCTTTAAGCCTTCGAAGCTTTTTTTGCTTTCCATAATCGTAAAAAGATCTAATAAGGCTTGAGTAGGATGCTCATTTACTCCATCACCTCCACTTATTACAGAGGCATTAACATTTTTTGCCAATACATGAGGTGCTCCTGTCATAGAGTGTCTCATAATAATTACATCTGTTCCAAGCTGATCAAGAGTTACTCCCGTATCAATTAAGCTTTCTCCCTTTGAAACACTGCTAGTGCTTACACCAAGATCTGTTACAGTTGCTCCAAGATATTTTCCTGCCAGTGCAAAAGACATTTTTGTTCTTGTAGAATTTTCGTAAAACAAGGTTACTATACTATTATCTGCAAGTTCTTTTTTGCTCAAGCTCTTACAATCAATTATAGGCTTCATATCTTTAGCTAATTCCAGTATTTCGATGATTTCTTCCTTTGACAAATCCTTAAGTCCTAATAAATCCTTACTTTTTAGCATCTCTTAGCCTCCTGTTCTAAAAAAAAAGCAACAAATACATTAACTAAAAATAATAGTTAAAGTATTTATTGCCTTTTTGTCTTTACTGTTTATAGAAATTTTTTTATGATGATATATCGTATCCTTGCTTATCATTTTTCATATCCTCCCTTGCTGGTATCTCTGTACCAAATTAAAGGTAGTTCTGATTTATGGTATCTATTATCTGCTTAAAAACCCCAGATATTCTTGTGCTCAAATTGTAATGATTTTAACATATAAACACCTTTAGTGTCAAACAAAATACCATCTAAAATTAATCTAAATATTTGATGTTTATTTATGAACTATGCCAATTGTTTTTTTTGAAGTAAATTATTAAAGGTTGCTACCAATACAATTGCAGCTGCTATGCCACCTGCAATTTGAAGCGTTTCAAAAAGATATTTCATTGAAAGTGAATAATCCTCATTTACAATATAATATAATGTTTTATACATTCCAGCTCCAGGCACAATAGGAAACATTCCTGCAATCTGATATATTGTCACTGGGTTTTTTCTTATTTTTGCAAGTATATGAGCTGTTGTGCTAATTGCAATAGCTGCAAAAAAATTCGAATAAATTATCTCATCCAAATATGTGCTAGAAATAATATAGACCAGCCATCCAATGCATCCCGTCAAGCCCGAAAAAACAATCTCTTTTTTTGACACGTTTATATAAATGGCAAAGCACATAGTAGTAACATAGGCAGCAAGAATTTTAATTATCATATTTGAATTCCTCCTATGAAGTAATAAAATATTTTCAAAATACTGCCGACCCCTATCGCCACTGATGCTGCTACTATAAAAGCATCCGCTCCTCTGGATATTCCAGAAACGAAGTCTCCCTCAATAATATCTCTGATTGCATTTGTTATGGCAACCCCGGGAACCAAAGGCATTATGCTTCCAATCACGATATAGTCAAAATTTGTCCCTATCTTTAAGAAATGATAAAAAAACAGAGCTAGCGATCCAATAATAGCTCCACACAATATATCCTCAAAAAACTTTGAGGTTTCAAATCTGTCAAAAAACACCTGTACTAATGCAAAAGCTAAGCCAATTAGCAATGTAACTGTTGAATCTGTAAGACTTCCTCCTAGAAGCATCGTAAATGCTCCTCCTCCTATTCCTTTCGCAAATACCATAACGGTATTTGAATAGGGTTTTTGCTCTTTAATCCTTTCCAACTCTTCCAAAGCATTCTCAAGCTTAATTCGCCCTTCACAAAATCTTCTAGATAAATCATTTGCTTGTGCAATTTTATGAAGATGAGCTTCTCTTTTATGAACTCTTTTAATTATACTTATTATTTCAATGGATGGGTCATCTAAGGTAGCAAAGATACCCGTTGGAGTTACAAAGGATTCTACCGTTTCAAATTCAGAGGTTGCTAGAATTCTGTTAATTGTATCTTCAACTCTAGAGGTTTCTGCTCCACTCTTAAGCATTATTTCACCTGTTTGTATTGCATATTTCAATAAATTCTTGTAATCCATTATAATATAATTTCCTCCGCTACACTCGGTGTATCACTTGATAACTGAAATTTTTTATTTATTAAAGCAAAAATACTCATTATTGCTAGTGAAGCAAAGACTGTTACCATTATTCCTTTTACTCCCGTTTTTTCAGCTGCTATTCCGCTTACATAAGGAATAAAAACAGAACCAAGTGAACCAGCTGAACCCAGTAACGCTCCTGATAAAGCTGAGCCCCTTATGATTGGATTCGCATTTGCAACAGTTATCGGATATACTCCCGAAAACATAAGTCCCATTACAATAATAATTGTAATAATCAATTCCTGATATGAGGCGGTAACAAAAAACAGCATCATCACCGCAGCCCCAATGCTAGATACAAGCAAAATTGTCTCTTTTAGAACCTTCCTGCTAATAAGACTGTTCAGATATCTTCCAAACATCATAACAACCCAAAACAAGGATAACATTTGCTGTGAAAATTCTTCTGATAGCTTTACTCCCTCTGTGAGATATGTAACTACCCATCCATTAAAAGCATTTTCTGCTCCCACATAAAAAAACAATATCGCCATAAATATATAGAGCCTAATATTCCCAAACGCTTTTCTAGTAATAATTCTTTGATCATCAGGATGCTTATCGTTTTTGGGTATTTCCATTTTAATAGTTATAAAAATTGCAATTATTTCTAAAATTGCCATTATAATTAAAACTGATTTCCACCTAAAGCCCCACATCAGCATTTTACTTGAAATAGCAGGTATTAATAATGCACCAATTCCAAAACACATATGTAGCAAACTCATTATCTTGCCATCACCATGAACAAAGTCATTTACTACAATATTAACACTGGTACTTCCTGCTCCAAGTCCTGCTCCAATTAGAAACGTGCCAAGATATAATAACAGAGAACTAGTACTCAAGTAAATAGTAAAAATTCCCATCAAAAAACAAATATGTGCAAATATAAGCACTTTTTTCATTCCCAGCAAATCTCCTAAAACACCACATAAAAAGCTGAAGGTCAGGCTGCCCGCTGCAAATGTAGAAAGAATAAGTCCTCCCTGTTCGAAGCTCAGCCCATAATCAAGTCTTATATTGTTCATACTAGTACCAAAAAACAAAGTGAGCATTCCCATTATAATAAATGAGTAAAAATTACCCCACAAAATAACATTGTTATTAATCTTCAATATAAATTCCTTCCTTCTAATAAATATATATTAAGTTAAACTAATATCTATTTTCCATGCCCAATAATTATATCATAATTATTGCTATTCGTCTTAGGCATATTTATTGCAATTAGCTAATTTGTTTTATATAATGTAATAGTTCTTTTATTGCTGTTTTGAAGATTCTTATTAATGTAACACAATTAAGATTGTATAAGGAGTTTCTTATGAGCGAACAATTACCAAAAGATCCATATATTCTGCTTAGTACTATCAATATGAAGCTGCGTAATCATTTTTCTTCTCCGCAAAGGTTATGTGCATATTATCATATTGAATTGAATGATTTAGATATAGCTATGCAACAAATAGGCTATTTCTATGATAAGGAACAAAACCAATATCGAATACTTGATTAGCTTTAAACTTTAAAAAACTTACCCTTGTAAAATTTAGGGTGCTTCATTAATATCTTTAATTAAAGCAAAACAATAGATGTTTTATTCAAATTATTGACAATATTACTAAAATTTAGTTTAATAACTATGTAGCTAAAATATACAGGAGTGGCTCAGTTGGTAGAGTACTAGACTGGGGGTCTAGGGGTCGCGGGTTCGAGTCCCGTCTCTTGTGTCCTTAATTACAAACACTTTAGGTGTTTATAATTATAAAACAATTTCACTCAAACAAGAAATTACTTAAAAATTGTCCCCCCAAAACCAATTTATAAAGGCAGCATTAAAAACGTCTGCCTTTAATATTTCATAAAGATAACCTTAGGAGAGTAGATATGTCATCAAATGTTACCCCTGTAAATAACTCTAGAAAAAACAGCCTTTTATCCATTGACTTTATGCGTTCAATTTGTTGTATACTTGTTGTAATAATTCATGTTACTGCAGCCTTTTGGTATGTGTTTGAGCAAGGCAGCCTTCAATTCAAGACAATAATTTTTTTAAACACCTTATCCAAATTTGCAGTACCTGCCTTTATTTTTATTAGTGGCTTTGTACTTTATTATGTTTATTCTTCAAGGGATTTACATTTAATCGATTTTTATAAAAAAAGAATGTTCAAGGTTATTATTCCATATATAATCTGGAGCACAATATATATTCTAGTAAATTATGCAGCTGTCGGTCAGCCTATTAATCTTAAAAGTCTTACATATTATTTTTTTCTTGGCAAGGCTAACTATCATCTTTATTATATAAGCTTAATTTTACAGTTTTACATACTTTTTCCAATTCTCTTGAAAATATACCAGCGTTTTTCAAACCCAATTATTCCAGTAGGACTATTTACATTACTTAACTTCACTTTTATAAGTTATGTTAAGATAAATTTCAGTGACCGTATTTTTATTTATTATCTTATGTTCTTTATTCTAGGCTTCCTGCTAGCCGACTTTAAAAAGAAGGAAATAAAACCATCATTATATTTTTTAACTCTTATTACGCTTATCTACTCAATGGTTGCCACATACTATTTACTTGATACCTATAAGGTTTTAATTAATGCTGATTTAATCTCCAGATATCTTTACAAGCATAGCTGGTGGTACTTTAGTATTGTATCTATACTTTTTTTATACAGCATTTCAAGCTTTTCCGAAAAAAAGCTTCCAGCTCTGATTAATAATTCTTTTATTACTTCAATCGGAAAACACTCTTTTACTATATATCTTTGTCATCCTTTAATTATGAAGATATTGCATTTCCTTACTCCTTATAAAAATTTATTAAAAACAAACCCCAGCATCTTAATCATACTGGAGTTTATAATTGTATTATTATTCTCTTGGCTTTTAAGCTATTTATTATCAGAGCTTAAAGTTCGTCTTAAAGCTTCAAAAATCAACTAGCGAGCTAATTACTGCTCTAGCTTTTCAGCTAGAGTCTCTAACCAATCACCCTTAAACAATTCTATAATACCATTGTCGCATACCTTTGAAAGCCCTTCTGCAATAGGTATTCTTGCTAAAACCTCAAGTTCTTGTTCTTTAGCATAGCTTTCAAGCTTTGATTCTCCAAAAACGGGAAACTCTGTTTCACAATTTGAGCATTTATAATATGACATATTTTCAACTATTCCAATTATTGGTACATTCATTAGCTTAGCCATTTTAACAGCTTTTGTTACTACACTTGAAACCAATTCCTGCGGTGTTGTTACTATTATGATGCCATCTAGCTTGATAGATTGAAATGTTGTCAAGGCTACATCTCCAGTCCCTGGCGGCATATCAATAAACATATAATCAATATTGCCCCAGATAACCTCCTGCCAGTATTTTTTCACCATATCTCCTAAAAGAGGCCCTCTCCAAATTACAGGATCTGTTTCATCCTCCAGCATTAAGTTTACCGACATTATAGAAATACCGGATTTGCTTTTTACTGGATATATACCAAATTCGCTTTGATGAGCTTTTTCAGTTAATCCAAAGCTTTTTGGGATTGATGGTCCTGTAATATCTGCATCAATAATTCCCACCTTATGATTTCTTCTTTCCATCGACACGGCAAGCATTGAGGTTACAATTGACTTTCCAACCCCACCCTTTCCGCTAACAATTCCTATAGTTTTTTTAATATTGCTTAGCTCGTGAGGTTCAACAATTAAGCTTTGTTTTTCTTGTGTACTCATTTTGTATTTCTCCTTATAATTATATACATCTTTCCTACAATATAGACTTGGAAAGATTATTTAGCCTTCCTTTTTAAAAATCCAAACTTGTCCATACTAATACAATAAAGGATTACGATTATAGCATAGCCTTAGTATTAGTACTAGTATCCAACATCTCACCGGTTCTAATATAAGCTATTTTATTGCCCATACTATTTTTTAGCTCTTCATAAGCTTCTTCTCCGGTACAATGACAAGTATAATACATTGTATTGTTTTTGGAAAGTGCCTCACTCAATAATTTTAAATGCTCTTTTGATTCAGACTTGTTATTAGCTCTGCTATGAAGATGAAAGCCGCCAATCACTAAATCTAATTCTCTTCCTATAATTGATTTTGCTTTATTAATAATATTCACAATGCCATTATGTGCACATCCCGCTATTAATATAGCCTTTTCCTTTTCAAGAATTATAAGACTAATTTCATGTGAAAAAGCATCATTTTCAAATTCATTATCCTTCATAGTATATAAATCATCATTGCCTCTTGGAAATAAGTATTTTTCATCTGCTCCCACAAAAATTATTAGACCTTCCTTTATATGGGAAGTATCTTCTATAAATACAAATTGCGGATTATTTTCCATATTTTTATCTAAACCAATATAGGCCTTTTCATCGTCTTCTCTGTTTGAATAATAATCTCCAAAGGCATTTTTGTGTATATAAACGCTAGCCTTTGAATTAATGCTGAAAAAGGTTTTCAATCCTCCTCCATGATCATAATGTCCGTGAGAAATAATAGCCCTATCTGCTTTTTCAATGCTAACATCCATTTTTTTTGCATTTTCTGCAAATAAACCGCTTTGTCCTGTATCAAATAATATATTACCACTTTCGCTTTCTATATATAAGCTTAACCCATGCTCTGTTTTATAATTTTCTTTACACGCTGTATTTTCTACTAGACATTTTATTATCATTATGTCCCTCCTAATAATTATCTCAAAGGCTTTTTCCCTTCCATACATACACTATGAAAAATCGTTCCCTTTGTTATATCAGCAATTACTGAACATTTTATTAAAAACAGAAAAAATAATCCATTCTTCTCTTGATTACGCAAACCTTCAAAATTCCCTTGTCCTTTTGCAATTACTGTATCTGCTTCATCAAAGCATTTCTGAAATTCTTCAGAGGTTCTTTCCAATATTGTTCCTGGAATACCACTTCCCGAGCTTATAATTTCTGATATTTCTTCTAGCTTAATCTGAAAAGCATCTTCTTCAGTGATATCATTCACTATATGCTTACCCCTTACGCCAAAGGTAATTTCAATGTCAGGAAAATCTTTTTTTATTTGTTCAATAAAAAGTCTATCTAGTACAATTTCGCCACAATTATCCCCTATATACAGAAGCTTTTTTGACCTTTTCAAGCTTGCATACAATTTTTCAGAATGATCAATGCAAAACTCTCCTTTATTTTCAAAATCTTCAATATCAGATAGCACTTCTGCTCTATTAAAGGAATGGCTTGCTGCAAAATCAATCTTATTTCCAGCTGCTGCAAGCTTAAGCGCCAAATAAAAGGCGTCTTTTCGTTTATCCAGCTTTTCCTTTAAAACAGGATATAAGCTCATTAATTCGCTATTGTAAAACTCTTTGATTTTTTTATAGGGATTGCTTTCATTATAAGCCTCTGTAATTATTTTATAGGTTGTCTGCATTAATTCAGGCTCTGATTGAGAATAGCTTTCCTTTGACAAGGCTGACAAAACCTCTCTTAATGCTTTTTCCTGTCTTTCCTCTGAAGCTCCAATTAATTCTCCTATTTTTTCAACCTGAGCAATATTGCATCCCAAGCATTTAATATTTATTATCATATTGTCCTCTCTTAAAAATTCTTTTATTTTAGGTTGCTATTCTATATGTAATATACCCTTTATAAAAAATTTTTTCAACGGCTTTTTTCATGTCTAGTTTTTTAATACTCTCATCTACATAATTTTTTGGCCACTATTTACAAAAATGATATCTTTGAAAAATCGATTGTATTATCCTCGTTCATAATGTTCTCTTTTGCATGAACATATTCAATTTTACCAATAAACATTTCATGCGAACCTGTCTTTATTGAATTTACAACCTTACATTCAATATTAACCGGACAATCTGACAGAATCGGAGCATTAACAGTTTTTCCCTCTTCTAATTTGACATTCATTTTCTCAAGCTTATTTCCATCTCGCTTACTATTACTGCCTAAATAATCAAAAACCTCTTTATAGTCCTTATCAACAAGATTTACAACAAATGTACCCGATTCCTTTATCATCTTATAGGAATATCTAGACGGTACAATTCCAACCATAACCATAGGAGGATCGTAGCTACAATTCCCACAGTATCCAACCGCTAAAACATTATCCTCCCCCTCTAGACTTCTACAAGATACCAATACCTTTGCCACTGGCTGCAATGCAGATTTTTTTGCCGCTTCTTTCTTCAAACTCATAATAATCCTCCAAGATATTTATATTTTCAACAGCAAAAAGACAGGAAGCATCCCTGCCTATTTGCTTGCTATTGATTTAATTATTACTAAGTGATTCAAGCTGTTTTTTAATAAATGAAAGCTGAGTTTCTAATAGTGCAGCTTGCTTTTCCAAGCCCTCTTTTTCATTCATCCATGGATTTTTTAAAGCATCGCCACTATAGCTATACTTGAAAAATCTGCCAAGGCCATTAAAGCAATTAAACCCTCTATTGCCTCGACCTCCAGCTAGTCTTCTTCCAGCTCCAAATCCGAGTCCTCTTCCGAAACCCAAGTTATTAGCTGTGCTTTCATTGCAAAAGCCTGCACCTCTTCCAGTCATAGCTCCCATTCCAAAAGGTCCTGTTTTATCTCCTCTAGGCACAAATATCATCTCCTTTCATTCAAGAAATAATTATTGACATATGTCTAATATAATACTACATCCATTTAGAACATATGTCAATAATATTTTTTATTTTTTTATTTATCCTCCGAATAATATTGTAAAATACGTAAAAGAAGGAGCTATGCTTCTCGCTTAGCTCCTTCTTAAAACAGCTTTAACTATCCCCATTCTTTTTTGCCTTGCACAAATATCTTATTCCTATTTCCGAAAGTAAAATCACGCAATGTTACTATGACAACTATCCTGCCCCCAGAGTTATTGATAGTCTATTAATGTTTTTTATCTTATACCTCAATATATCACATTTAATCTTAAATATCTAAGTTCTTATTTCCCGTAAATCATAACACTATTTTACAAGGATTATTCCACACTGTCACAAATTACTTTCTTCTCCAATCATAAACTCCATTAGGTAAATCTATTGAATTTCCATTGATTATTACTGTGTCATCATCAGCCCATTCGACAATTGCCTCCTCTTCCCTATATCCCCAATAGATATTTTTTTTATTTCCATTAACTATTAATTCACCACGAATAGCATTTGCTACTGTAGCGCTTCCTCTACACAAATAAGTTTTTACTGTATATTCATTAGAAGGGGATATTGATTCCCCAATCAATTCTCCTTCTGGCAAGCGCTCCATATTATTAAAGAAATACAAAATTAAATATAACATTATACACACTATAATAATAAAACTTATTGTTATGCCGAAAAACCATTCCTTTTTATTATTCATTTTCCTCCCCCTTCTTCTTAAATAAATCAAATATTGCTAATCAAAACCTTGGGTATACTTTACTAAATCTCCACGCCGTATGGCGCCCTATCCCTTCAATAATGGCATCCTGATCTCTTGGATCATCAAAATATGTACTAAACCAACTAGCTTGATAAGTTCCTGATACTATTTGATATACACCAGCCGCTGCACATAAAGTTGTTTTAACAAACAATACACTTCCCACAGTACCATAATGCATATTCCCAATATCCTCACCCGTTTTAATCGCTTTATATGATTTAAAATCACAATAATACTTGTTTGTCTTGCCTAAAGTTTTCTTGTAATCCCATGCTCCTCCAGTTTTAACCTTTGATACAAAATATAATGCTGCGTACGTAATGGAATTATTGTGATTATGTCCTGCATTATAGTATGATGTATACACTCCATAAAGTATTGTTGCATTTCTTTTTGCTATATCATAGTAAGGATAGTCAAGCATTTTGATTGTTACTGCATCATTATTATTCGACTCTTTTATTTCATTATTTCCAGTAAAGTTTCTTTCTATTTTATTATTTATTTCATAGAGTTCTTTATCATCTATCAACCCATAATACTTTCCGCCTTTTGTTGTCAATTCATGATAAATTGCATCATAGTTTTCACACAAAAACTCTACTCCTTCTCTGTCCTCCTTAATCTCCTGATCTAGATAGTTTATTACTGAATAGTCACTGTTAACCTTAATTAAACCTAAGTCTACCAGAAAATTAATTGATTTAAGAAATTTTTCTTCACCGACTTCTGCTCTTCCTTTTAACCTAATATTACCAACGCAATCAACATCATACTTCCCCTTATCTATTATTATTTCTTTCTTGTCTTCAGCCACCGTATCTTTTTCTTTTGCCAAAACCGAAACGTTAATACTACCTACCATCGCTAATACTAAAATCATTGTAATACATCTTCTAATTAATTTCATCATTTTTTCCCCTTTTTTAATAGATTTCTTTTCCTACTTCATGTGGCGTCGTTATCGACGTTCCGTCCATCTCTACATATCTTCCATCAATCCCTGTAGAGTAAATGTTTACTCCCGGTGCTCCTTTATCAGCTCCCGTGATTGCTAAAAAGTCTGCGATTTTCCGTTTTTGTCGATTGCTCCCACACTTATTAACTCTAGATAAAAAGTATAGCATACATTTAATGCCTATATTTCTCCCTCTTGCATAACAACACAAATGATTGCTACTTTAGTATATTAAGTAACCGATTATTATTTTCGCGCGCAAATAATAAATCAATTATTAATACCAGATTAAACTGTTTATAGCTTATTCAATTTTTTCAATAGGGAAAATTTTAGATATTCCCCGCCTCAGATTTCTTTTTAGATTGGGTTGGTTAATTTTTTCACCAACATGGTATATTATACCCCCCCCCGAAATGTCAAGCACTTTTTTTGCCGTAAACTTTTATTGCGTAAACTTTTATTGAAACTTCCCGTTTTTCGGCATTCGGGAAGTTAGTTTGACAATAACTACGAGGGTTTTTCTTATATTTTCAATAAATTATACAGCTATTGTAAAAATCAGAAATGACTTCTATATTATAAGACTGCATAAAAGACATCAATAACCTAAAATATAAAAGACGAGATTTCTCACTTTATAAGCATTAAGATAACTTTTAATATTTTAAAGAAGGAGCTATGCTTCTCGCTTAGCTCCTTCTTTAAGCAACCCTATTCAATTTCTATTTCTTTAGCTTTAGGCTTTACAGGCTCTTGCTTTGGAAGTGTAAGAGTTAATATTCCATCCTCAAGCTTTGCTGCTATTTCTTCTGATATTACATTTTCAAGTCTAAAAGACCTTTTCATATTTATTGCCTTACGTTCCTTTCTAATGTAATTATCCTTTTCGTGATTACTTTCTTCTCTTTTCTCGATAGCTATAGTAAGCAAATCATTTTCAATATTAACCTTAATTTCTTCTTTTTTCAATCCTGGAACCTCAGCAATTATTTGAAATTCATTTTCTTCTTCCTTAATATCAACATTCAAACCAGTATAAGCTGTTCCAAATGAAGGAAAAAAGCTATCTTCAAAAAAACTGTCAAACATACTGTCAAAATTCCATAAGCTATTATTTCTTTGTACCTCATTTTTTCTGATTGGTGATAATCCAAACATAATAACACCTCCAAATAGTAAAATAATTATTGTTTTCTTTATATTATTTTTACCATATTAGAAATATTATCTCAAGTTTTATTAGCACTCACTTGGCTCGAGTGCTAATAATTATTCTTTTTCAACACTTGTTTATATTTGATTTTCTTAATTTTTCTCGCTTTTTCTTTGATTTACTATCTTTTTCATATAAACCTTAGCTTTCTTTTATCTTTCTTCTCTAAAATAAGGAACACTTAGCCCTTTTGGCGGTGCATTTTCCTTGCTTTTTTTAACCGAGCCAATAACGAGAATAATTATAGTTACCAGATAAGGCAGCATATCCAAAAGATTTTGTGAAATACTTAAATGCTGAAGCCTGAAGCCTATAATACTAAGCCCACCGAAAAGATATGCTCCAATTGCTGCTTTATATGGGTTCCATTTGCAGAAAATTACTAATGCAATAGCAATCCATCCTCTTCCTGCCGTAATATTTTCCTGCCACTGCGGAACCTCAACTACTGAAAGATAAGCTCCTCCAAGTCCACAAAGGGCTCCGCCAATCAAAATATGTGCATACTTATATACGGTTATATTAACCCCCGAAGTATCAGCAGCACCAGGATTTTCTCCAACTGCCCTCAAATTAAGTCCCATTCTTGTATGGTAAAGATATATTCCCATAATTATTGCCAATATGTAACCAAGATAAACAAAAATATCTTGAACAAAAAATATTTTCCCTAGTAACGGAATCTTGTCTAATACGGGAATTGCAATTGGCTCAAAGTAAGAAATAACCTTTTCTGGCATTTTATTCCCAATAAAATTTGTTCCAAGATAGCTTGACATGCCTGTTCCAAAAATAGTAAGCGCAAGTCCTGATACTACCTGGTTTGCTCTTAGGGATATAGTCAGAAACCCATATATCATAGCAGCTAAAGCACCTGCAAGTAATGCGCCTAACATAGCCATATAAGGATTGGCTGTGTAATAACCCGCTCCAAAGCCAGCAACCGCTCCACAAAGCATCATTCCTTCAACACCAAGATTTAAGTTGCCCGCCTTTTCAGTAATCAGCTCTCCTAAAGTTGCAAACAGCAATGGTGTTCCCGCTATTACAACTGCCACCATAAATGAATTACCCATAAAATATTTTCCGCTAACAATCAATCCTATAACAACAATTATAAGTAATATATTATTTTTTTTCATCTATGGCACCTCCTTGCATTTTAGCCTTGTTAAAAACAAGCTTATACTGAACAAAAAACTCACTGCCAATTACAAAAAACAGAATAATACTTTGAATTAAGGTTGCTGCCGACTGTGGAATCTGATATGCAGTTTGAATAAATCCTCCACCCTTGATAAGACCAGCAAACAAAATTGATACCGGCACAATTATTGCAGCATTTAAACCAGAAAGCCAGGTTGTAATAATAGCCGTATATCCATAGCCCGCTGAGAGCTGTGAGGTAAGCGTCTGATTTACAGCCGAGGCTTGCATCATTCCAACAATACCACAAATCCCGCCACTAATAATAACCGAGGTAAGAATGATTCTTTTTACATCCATTCCCGCATATCTAGCTGTATCTATACTTTCTCCAACTACAGAAATCTCATAGCCTCTCTTAGAATTATTCATCAAATATGCTACTGCTACAACAAAAATTAATGCAATAATCCATCCAATATGAATTCCAAAAAGCTTTGGTAATATAGCACTATCGGTAAAGTTTTTGATTTTTGGAAATCCCATTGAATTTGGATCTCTCCACGGCCCATATTGTAAAAATGTAATCCATTTTATAGCAATATAATTCATCATCAGGGTAATAATTGTTTCATTAGCATCAAACTTAACCTTTAATAAAGCAGGAATACTAGCCCATAAGCCTCCGCCAACAAAGCCTCCTATTAACATTAATAAAAGCAATATGGGTTTAGGCAGTCCGTCAAAATAAAGAGCAAAATAGGTTGCTGCAAAGGCTCCCATTAATATCTGACCTTCTGCACCAATATTCCAAAATTTCATTTTAAAGGCTATCATTATTCCGATCGACGTTATTACAAGAGGTATCGCAATTGTTAGTGTATCCTTTAATCTAAAGCTCGAGCCAAAGGCACCCTTTATCATAGAAACATAAACCTCAACAGGATTATGCTTTAATATCAAAATGAATATTCCCGACACGACTAATGCTAATAAAATAGCATAAATTCTAATTAAAGCTGATTGCTTTTGTGTAATATCAGCTCTTTTTATCATTCTTATCACAGGCTCACCTCCATAGGTCCTTTTTCACCAGCCATCATAAGACCCAGCTGTTCCTTATTGACCTCTTTAGCTGAGACAATTCCTGTTATTTCACCATCGCAAAGAACCATAATTCTATCGCATAGCTCTAAGAGAACATCTAAATCCTCTCCAATAAACAAGATTGCAACTCCCTTTTTCTTTTGCTCATTTATCAAATCATATATCTTATGTGATACTCCAATATCCAGCCCTCTTACAGCATAGGCAGTTATCAAAACATGAGGGTTCATTTCTATTTCTCTTCCGATTAGAACCTTTTGTATATTCCCTCCTGAAAGCTGTCTTACAGGATGATGAATACCCGGTGTTCTAATATCAAGCTTTTCAATCATTTCCTTGCATTTTTTTGAAACTGGTTTTCTTTTTAATATTAACCCTTTTTGATTATGATGTTCCTTTAGCAGAAAATTATCTACCATATCCATTGATGCAACAAGACCCATTCCTAATCTGTCTTCCGGAATAAAGCTCATGCTTATTCCTTTTTTTATAATATCTCTAGGCGTCTTGCCAACAATGTTTTCTCCATCGTATATTATTTCGCCACTATCAACACTATATAAGCCCGCAATGCTTTCACACAATTCTTTTTGACCACTGCCAGCAACTCCTGCAACTCCCAGTATTTCTCCTGCATGCAAATCAAAGGTGATATTTTTCAGCACCTCAACCTTCTCGACATCTGTTGCCTTAAGCGCATTTATTTTTAATATAGCTTCGCCTTTTTCTGTTTCAGGTCTTTCAATTGATAAATTCACAGACATACCTACCATCAAATCCGTAAGCGCCTTTGGATTTGTATCTGCTGTGTATAATGTCCCAACTGTTGTACCCTTTCTTAAAACCGTAACTCTGTCCGATACCTCCATAACCTCATGGAGCTTATGCGTAATAATTATAATTGCACAGCCCTCTTTTGCCATATTTTTCATTATTTTAAATAGCTTTTTAGTTTCTTGAGGTGTAAGTACTGCTGTCGGCTCATCCATAATCAGGATATCTGCTCCCTGATATAATACCTTTAATATTTCTACTGCTTGTTTTTCTCCAATTGACATATCATAAATCTTTTTATCCGGATCAATTGCAAGCCCAAACTGATTTGAAATTTTATTAATCTGTTCTGTCAGCTTTTTATTGTTCATAAAAAGCTTTCCACTTTGACCGATAATAATATTTTCTTTTGCAGTCTGTACCTCCACTAATTTATAGTGCTGATGAATCATACCAATTCCCTTTTGAATGGAATCCTTTGGTGAATTAATTTTCACTTCATTTCCATGGATATAAATAGAACCGCTGTCAGGTCTGTATATACCTGACAGCATGTTCATAAGTGTGCTTTTACCTGCACCGTTTTCTCCAAGCAGTGCATGAATTTCACCTTTATTCACTTCAAAATTAATATGATCATTTGCCTTAACCGTTCCAAAGGTTTTTGATATGTTTTTCATCTTAACAAAAACATTCTGATTCATGGCAAACTCCTATAAACTATTTTATTGTTCCTTCAACGCCTTTAACGAACCAGTCAAAGCTTAACATTTCCTGGTCAGTCATTTTAACGCCTTCAGCTACCTTAACTTCTCCACTTTGATCATAAAGAGGTCCTTCAAAGATATACTCTGAACCGTCTAATATTGTCGCCTTAGCTGCATCCACTGCCTCTTGTGCGCCTTCTGGAGCATTTGCTGTAAGTGGTGCAAGTCTAACTACATCTTCCGCCATTCCTTCCCATGAAGAATGTGACTTGAAAGTTCCATCCATTACCGCTTGTGTTTGCTCAACATAATATGGTCCCCAGTTCCAGATTGGTGCTGTCATATATGCTTTTGGAGCCATCTTACTCATATCAGTATTATATCCTATTGAAAAAGCACCTCTTTCTTCAGCTGCCTGCTGTGGTCCTGCTGTATCCTGATGTTGTGCAATAATATCTGCTCCGCCATCTAATAATGCAATTGCTGCTGATTTTTCTTTTTCTGGGTCATACCAGGTAGATGTCCATGTTACTTTTACCTTTACATCAGGATTAACTGATTGCGCCCCTAATGTAAATGCATTGATACCACGTACTACTTCAGGAATAGGAAATGCCGCAACATAACCGATTTGGTTGGATTCAGTTTTTAAGCCTGCTACAATTCCTGATAGGTATCTTGCTTGGTATATTCTTCCGAAATAATTAGCCATATTGTCTGTGCTCATATAACCTGAGCAATGGAAAAACTTTACGTCTGGGAATTCCTTGGAAATTTTTTCTACA
Source organism: Clostridiales bacterium UBA4080 (assembly GCA_002381865.1). GTDB lineage: Bacteria > Bacillota > Clostridia > Lachnospirales > Vallitaleaceae > UBA4080. The sequence continues at coordinate 125,510 of DFYO01000019.1, forward strand.
TATTCCATATATCCAAAGCTTGTTGCAAAAATTGCTTTTGCTCCCTGGTCAATCATATTACGAATTTCCTGCTCTACATCCTGTGTTTCAGGAACTGATTCTTTATATATAGTTTTTACTCCAAGCTCTTGCTCAAGAAATAATCTTCCTTGATCATGTGCATAAGTATAACCGCCATCTCCGATTGGTCCTACATAAATAAATCCAACAATCATGTCTTTTGCGTCAATTTTAGCTGCTTCTTGTTTTTTTGTACCGTCATCAGTTTTTGCTCCACATCCTGCCATTGCAAAAACGAGGGACAAAACCAATAATAGTGATACGAGTTTTTTCATCTTTTTACCTCCTGAAATTTAATTAATGTGTTTTTTCACTTAATCTGTTGATAGGTTTTGATTAGTTGATAAAGGTGATTTTGCCGTGTTTAAAACGATCTACAATAACTAAGGATTCCAGGTTAACTCCTGCTTCCCTAAGCTTATTGCCTCCATTTTGAAAGCCTTTTTCAATGACTATTCCAACACCGCTTACATTAGCTTGTGCCTGCTCTACCAAGTCAATGAGTGCTAAGGCTGCTTTTCCATTTGCTAAAAAGTCATCTAGTATTAGTACGTTATCTCCCTTATGAATGTATCTTTTAGAGACTTGAATGTCGTAATATTTTTCCTTTGTAAAAGAATACACAACACTTTTGTACGTTTCTTTGTCAAGATTTCTTGACTCTGTCTTTTTTGCAAATACTACCGGAACCTTGAAATACATTGCAGCAATTGATGCTATAGCAATTCCTGAAGCTTCTATTGTAAGTATTCTTGTGATATTTTTGTCTTTAAATCTATCATAAAATTCCTTGCCGATATCTTGAAATAATTCTATATCCAGCTGATGATTTAAAAACGAATCTACCTTTAATACTTCCTCAGAAACAACCCTGCCTTCATCCAATATTCTTTTTTTCAAAGATTCCATTAGATTTCTCCTGTCTTAATCATTTGTCTTCCTATCTAAAAATGAGAATAAAAATAAAAAAACCCTGCTTGCGCAGAGTTCCTACAACCTCAACAGCTTGAAAAGCTTAATTGACATTGTGTGAACTCGTAGCCTGTAACTATTTACGGTAGTTTGTAGAAACATTTGACCCATATTGTCAAATTTATACGAGCTGTAGCATTTAACTGCTACCTTTGAATTTTAATATAAATTATAAGTAAAATCAAGTTTATTTTTAGAAAATCCTCAACTTATTTTATTACAATAAAGATTAATTATCTTTAAAATCAAATATTTTTTTGTAAATGCTTTGCTAATTATTAATCAAGTTTTTTGTTAAACTATTATGTAGTTTTTAAAACTATATTTAATAATATGCTTGTTTATTTTTTTAAATTATGATATTCTATTAATGTATTACTTTGATTATCAAACTATTGTAAGGAGTATGTAAATGAAAATACCAGAACTTAAAATCGGAGACATCATTCTTAAGGCACCAATCATCCAAGGCGGAATGGGCGTAGGCGTTTCCCGTTCTTCACTTGCTGCAGCCGTTGCAGCAGAAGGCGGTCTAGGTGTAATATCCGGAGCGCAAATTGGCTTTGATGAGCCTGATTTTGAAACAAACACACTAGAAGCTAATATCAGGAGTCTTAAAGCACATATAAAATCTGCCAAGGAAAAAAGCAATAATGGTTTCATTGGTGTTAACCTAATGGTTGCAATGAAAAACTACGCTGAGCTTGTTAAGGCTTCAGTAGAAGCAAAGGCTGATGTAATAATATCAGGTGCAGGATTGCCACTTGACCTTCCTAAGTTTGTTGAGAATACTAAGGTTAAAATAATACCAATTGTATCTTCATTAAAAGCTGCACGAATTATCACTACTTCTTGGAAAAAAACCTATAATCGAGAAGCCGATGCAATTATAATAGAAGGTCCTGAGGCAGGCGGTCATCTTGGTTTTAAATTCAATGACCTTACCGAGCACACTGCTCAAGATTTAGAAACAATAACTGCCGAAATAATTGAATACTTCAAATCAATAAACTTAAATATACCAATAATAGTTGCAGGCGGAATTTATAACGGTTATGATATTGCAAAATTTTTAAAACTGGGAGCACAAGGAGTACAGATGGCTACACGCTTTGTACCAACCTTTGAGTGCGATGCTAGCGAAGAATACAAATCAACTTATATAAAGGCACAAAAAGAGGATATAATCATTACTAAAAGTCCGGTAGGCCTTCCAGGAAGAGCAATTAGAAATGATTTTCTAAAAAATCTTGAGGAAAACGGCAAGGAAAATATCACAAAATGCTATCGCTGTTTAAACCATTGTGATCCTGCTGATACTCCCTATTGTATAACAATGGCTTTGATTAATGCAGTTAAGGGCAATGTTAATGAGGGACTGCTTTTCGTAGGAAGCAATGCGTATCGCTGTGATAAAATTGAATCAGTTAAGGATGTCATGAAATCTTTATTAAAAGAACTTCAAGAAGCATAAATGCATAAATAAATAGAAATGGGGCTGAATCCAAATAGATTCAGCCCCATTTATTTCAAAAATTCTGTTTTTAAGAGTAACTCTTCCTTTTATATATTAAATCTCTTAACCTGCTTTTCTAGATTGTTTGCTATTGCTACAAGCTCTCTCATTGAGTTTAAGACCTCTTGAATATTATTTTTCTGGCTTGCCACACTTTTTTCTATTGAATCTGAGCTTTCATAGGTTGTCATAGCAATGCCATGTATACTATCCATACTTTTTTCAATCTCATTCTTTTTAGTTGAAAGATCCATTATTTTCTTTTGGCTATCGTCAATCAAGCCATTAATAGCTCCTATAATATTAAATATTTCATCCATTTCTTTGGTGTTTTCTTCAAACAGACTAACTGTTGTTCTGTATTCAGAATCCATACTATCCTTTTCATTAATAATATTGTTAATCTCTATTTGTATTTCCGACATTAAATTGCCAATTTTGCCCGTTGATTGAGCAGATTGTTCTGCCAGCTTTCTTATTTCATCTGCAACAACTGAAAAGCCTTTTCCTGACTCTCCTGCTCTTGCGGCTTCTATTGCTGCATTTAATGCCAAAAGATTAGTTTGTTCGGATATCTGCATAACGATTTTTAAAATATCTCCAACATTCCCTGATACATCCATAAGCTTATTAACTGCCAACGATGTTTTATCGCTTGCATTGCTAAGTCGGTCAATGCTTTCTCTCTCTGTGTTAAGAATTTTTTTATTATCCTCAATTGTTTCATTAACGGTTGTAAGCTTATTTTTAAAATCATCCATCGTTTCAAGAATACTTTTTATAGCCTCGAAAACATATTTGAAGCTTTCAGAGCTGCTATCTATATTTCTTATTGTATTTTCTGCATCTCTGTCTAAGATATGTGCTTTTTCTAAAAGAACTCTGATATCATCATCAACATTATCAACTTTGTTTTGTATTTTCTCTGTATTCTTTTCAAGAACCTTTGTCTGCTCAGCAATGCTTTTAATGACTTTTCTCAAAAATTCCAGCAATGCATTTGTGTTTTGTGCTAACTCTCCTATTTCATCATTTGTTTGAACCTCAAGCCTCTGGGTTAAGTCTCCATTACTTGTGGATAATTCATATACCTTTCTGTTAATCTGCAAAATAGGTCTTGTTAGCTTATCAAAAACAAATGATATAACAAAAAATACTAAAATCAATGTTGCAATTACAAAGATAACAATATTTCTTACTATTGCCTGTAAAGCCGTTTTAATGTATCCAGCCTCAATATCTGCACCTAAGGCTCCAACTACTTCACCATTTTTATCAAAAATCGGCGAATAAGCGGATAAAAATACCCCGTATTCATCCTGATAAAGCTCATCTTCCACTCCTGCCTTGCCTTCCTTAAGTGCTGAAGCTATAGTAGCCGGCAGATTGTCAAAGCTGTCATACTCATCCCCAATTGCAGTATCACTCTCTGCATCTGAATCAATTACAAAAAGAACCTTATCTCCCTCTGCTTTTAGGGTATAAATGTATTCAAGCTCATTTTCATTAACTATTTTTGTAAAATAATCAAATAGCTTCTTATAGCTTGCTCCCTTTTCCTTTTTGTTGTAAATATCTTCGTGAATCTCTCCGTCAACATAATTAGAACCAGCCGATACAACCACCTTCAGTTTTTCCTGCAACGAACTCATATATTGTTTTTCTATCAGATTATACACAAAAATTGAGCTCAAAACCATAATAACCAATACAAGAGCTTCTACAACAATAATATTTTTTAATTTAATACTCATTGTCTACCTCCATGAATTTATTTTTAGTTTAGGATAAGTCCTACAGGGCAATGATCTGAACCTTCAATCTCGGTATAAATAAGAGCATCTTTCATTTTATCCTTTAAAGCTTGTGAAACACAAAAATAATCAATACGCCAACCGACATTGTTTTCTCTGGCTTTAAACATATATGACCACCAGGTATAAGCATCTTCTTTCTCCGGATAAAAATACCTAAAGCTATCAACAAAACCATTATCTAGCAAATAACTCATCTTTTCTCTTTCTTGATCTGAAAATCCTGCATTTTTTCTATTAGACTCGGGATTTTTTAGATCTATTTCATTATGAGCTACATTTAGATCCCCACAAAAAATTACGGGCTTTTCTTTTTCAATTTCTTTTAGATAAGAAAAAAAAGCATCCTCCCAAAGCATCCTATAATCAATTCTTGCCAATCCCCTTTGAGAATTAGGTGTGTACACAGTAATTACGTAATACTCCTCAAATTCCAAGGTTATGACCCTTCCTTCATTATCATGCTCCTCTTGTCCAATTCCATACTGAACCTTTAAGGGCTCTTTTTTTGTAAATATTGCCGTTCCAGAATACCCCTTCTTTTCTGCATAATTCCAGTACTGATGATAATTCTTTAAGTCAAGCTCAATCTGACCTGCCTGCAGCTTAGTCTCTTGCAGACACATTATATCCGGATTTTCTTTTTCAAAAAAATCCATAAAGCCTTTTTTTACACACGCTCTTATCCCATTAACATTCCAAGAAATCAGCTTCATAGTGTCTCCTTTAACGTCTTAATTCTAGTTACATTTTTACAAATCATTAAGTTCATGCTTACTAAATATTATAAGGGTTTTTATATATTTCTGCAAATGCTATTCTCAAAATATGTTATAATAATTTATATAACAGCATAACTTATACAAGCGGCTTACGACTATCTTCATTTGTTAAATAACTACAAAGGAGGTGCAGCCTTATTGAGAATGAGGCTAAAAAATTATGGACTTTGAATTTTCTACTTCAAACAGAATTATTTTTAAAACTAAAGGCATTCTAGAACTTGGCAACCATGCTCTTAAATTAGGAACTTACCCCTTTATCGTAACTGGAAAAAACAAAAACAGACTTAAACCTTTGCTTGCTGCATTAAAACATGTATCTATGGATTACGTTCTTTTCTCTGTTGAGGATGAACCTGATATTAATCAAATTCGTGAAGCTGTAAAACTAGCTCTAGACTCCTCATGTAATATGGTTATTGGTTTTGGAGGTGGTAGTGCCTTAGACAGTGCAAAAGCAATCGCTATACTAATGAATAATCCTGGTGATATTTTAGACTATCTTGAAATCATTGGCAAAAATCAAGAAATAAAAAGCCCGCATTTACCTTTGATTTTAATTCCAACAACCTCTGGAACAGGTTCTGAGGTCACCAAAAACTCAGTACTAACTGACACGAATACTAAAATCAAGGTAAGCCTGAGAAGTCCAATGATGCTTGCAGATTTAGTTTTTATAGACCCTGCCTTAACCGTATCAATGCCCCCTCAAATAACCTCCAGTACAGGTTTAGATGCTCTTACTCAGGTTATTGAGCCATTTGTATCTTCTTATGCAAATCCTATCACCGATACATTTTGTCGCGAGGGTATTAAGCGCATATCTAGCTCGCTGAAAAAAGCATATCAAAACGGTAATGATATTACAGCACGTGAAGATATGGCTTTGGGTAGCTTGTTTGGTGGGCTTGCTCTTGCTAATTCTAAGCTTGGTGCAGTTCATGGCTTTGCTGGTGTAATTGGCGGTAAATTTGGTGCACCTCACGGATTTATCTGTGCTGCTCTATTGCCTAATGTAATAAAAGTCAATATTAACGCTCTTAAATCAAGAAACCTTGAAAGCCAAGCTTTATCCCGTTATACAGAATTATCTCAAATCCTTTTAGGTAAAGAAAATGCTTTACCTGAGGATTGTCTTATTTGGCTTGAAGAATTGTATTCTGCCCTAAAAGTAGAAGGTCTCTCCAAATATGGCATAACTCAAGACTTATTAGATGAAATAATAGAAAAATCAGCTTCCTCAAGTAGCATGAAGGGAAATCCAATAACACTTACCTATGAAGAAATGAAAGAAATATTAGTTAGCTCTTTATAGCAATTTTGGAAATACTTAGCATATTATTTTCCACTTAATTCTTACTTGGTTATGAACCAAAATCAAATATTTCCATAGATTTCTACAAGAATAGCGTTCGGTGAACGCGTTTCTCTTAGAATAGGAAAGTTTGGTCTCTTGCAAGCAAGACGAACTTTCCTATTCTATTAAAAAAGCTCTTAACCAATTTGGCTAAGAGCTTTTAATAATTAACTATTAATTATTGAGCGTCTACTTTTGACATATAAGTAATTAAGTCAATTACTTTGTTTGAATAGCCCCACTCATTGTCATACCATGATACTACTTTTACAAAGTTATCATTTAAGCTGATACCTGCATTTGCATCAAAGATAGAAGTTCTTGCATCAGTAACAAAGTCACTTGATACAACTGCATCTTCAGTATATCCTAAGATACCTGCAAATTCATTTTCAGAAGCTTTTTTGATAGCTGCTTTGATTTCTTCATAAGTAGCTGGCTTCTCTAAACGGCAAGTTAAGTCAACAACAGAAACGTTGATTGTTGGTACACGGAAAGCCATACCAGTTAATTTTCCTGCAAGTTCAGGAATTACTTTACCTACTGCTTTAGCAGCACCAGTTGATGAAGGGATAATGTTAGCTGCAGCTGCACGTCCGCCTCTCCAGTCTTTCTTTGAAGGACCATCAACAGTTTTTTGAGTAGCTGTTGTTGCGTGAACTGTAGTCATTAAGCCTTCAACGATTCCGAAATTGTCGTTGATTACTTTAGCGATTGGTGCTAAACAGTTAGTTGTACATGAAGCATTAGAAACAACTACCATGTCTTTTGTATATTTTTCTTGATTAACGCCCATTACGAACATTGGAGCATCAGCTGAAGGAGCACTGATTACTACTTTTTTAGCTCCGCCTTTTAAGTGAGCAGATGCTTTGTCTGTAGTTGTGTATACACCAGTTGATTCAACAATATATTCTGCTCCGCAAGAAGCCCAATTGATGTTTGCTGCGTCCATTTCTGCGAAAACAGAAACTTCTTTGCCATTTACAATTAACTTGTCGCCTTTGATAGCTACATCACCTTTGAATTGACCATGCACGGAATCATATTTTAACATATATACCATATAGTCAAGATCGATGAAAGGATCGTTAATCCCCACTACTTCTACCTCTGCATTATCTACAGCTGCACGAAACACAAGACGTCCAATACGTCCAAAACCATTAATACCTACTTTAACTGCCATTTTCGTTCCTCCTAATAATTTAATTAATTACTAATTGTGTATTTATTTCAATAAGAAGGCTATGCCCTCTTAAAGCTAAGCTTTCTTTTCTGAACGCCGCTACAGTGTTAATTTTATCACAAGAATCTTGTACAGTAAATAGTTTTTCGTTAATTTATTATTGTTTTTTTACTATCCAAAATCTGCATTCATCTGCAAATTCTTTTACTATATCGTTTTCCTGAACAATTTCATCTCTGAATATATCCTCCAGCAATAAAAGGTTATTTGCAGCTAAGCATTTTAATACTTCTTCTCTATCTGGAACATGTATAAACATTTCTCTATCGTGAAAGCTATATATTAAATCTCCGAATTCAACAAGTCTTCTATCCTGTCTGTTTTTATTCCAAAGATATTTTTCCTGTTTCCAATACGATTCATTATCTTTTTCCTTGTCTCTGTCGTGAGTTGTAAAAATAAAAACACCGTCTTTTTTCAAAATTCTAGCTATCTCAGCCATAGACTTGAGTCTGTTAGTCTCTCCCGGAATCTGCATAATCCCGTTAAAAGCAAAAATAACAGCGTCAAAAGATTCCTCTTCAAACGCAAGGTCAGTTGCATCTCCAGTATAAAACGGTATGTCTATTTGCTTTTGCCTGCAAATTTTTTTTGCTTCAGCAATCATATCTTCACTTAAATCAACACCGGATATATTATTATAGCCTTTCTCAACAAGTCCAAAGGCTACTCTTCCTGTTCCACAACCTAAATCCAAAATTTTGTCTGTTGCCTTTAAATATCTTTCAAATACTATTTCCTCAGATTTCCAGAGGCTTACTGCTCTGGTCGCATCCGAATACTCCTTAACAGAGTCTTCACCTGCATAAGAATGCTTAATAAAAGCTTTGTCCACTATATCCATTATTTCTTTTTGTCAGGCTCCTTTATAGCTATATGCAATTCAATTAGATTATCACCCTCATAGGTAATAGGCATACAAATCATCTTGGCATTGCCTACATTCATTGATAATGTGTTACTCACAAATAATGTCGGCGGAGTTATGTCTAGCTTAATCCCCATATTAAAAAAAGCTGTTACAGCATTTCCCATTGTCATGTTCATAAGCTCTGCAATTGCGCTTCGTGCCATATCGTTAAGCTCTGGCACTGGCATTCCCATCATCATTCTTGACGCAACATCACATGCAACTGATTCTTTCATGCTTAAGATTACCTGACCATGCAGTTCTCCAGTTATACCAATCATTACTATAAACACTGTTTCCTCATAAGCCATCTGTGTAAGATATGGGCTATCAGTCTGTATCTCCATTCCACATACTTCTCTTAAAACATAGGTTGCGGCTCCAATTACCGGATTCAAGTACGTTACATTCATATTTTCACCCCTGCTTTGTAAAATTTGTTCTAGCAATTTCTATATTTGCTTGAAATTATATTTCTAATTCATCCTAATAATTATTTTTTATAAAATAGATGTATATTTATAATAACACATATATAGAATGGTAGGCAAGATTTTATATTTTCAAACTTTATATCCAGCTTAGTAGTATAAATATATCCAAAAAATTCTTTTATTTATAAATGTTATCTCAAAATTTTCCTTACAAAGGCTACTGTAAAATATGACATCAAGAAAACTCCTGCAAAGCCTTGTACCCCTGATATAATCATCGCCTGGATATTTCCCGGATTAATATCGCCATAGCCAATTGTAAACATTGTTGCAAGGCTGTGATATAGTGCATTGATTAGCTTTGAAGCATAAGGAAAAAGCTCTTTATCTATATATTTTTTATCACCATTTAAAATAACAAAGGGTAATGTATAAAAAAACGCAAAGCCTCCAATTGTCATAATCATAGTTCCTAAAATTCTAAAGGGATTTGTCGCGTAATGTCCAATAAAATCAAGAAAAAACCACTTAATTAAAAATTCTATTTTTCTCCTTAATAATTTAATATTATTTTTCTTGTGATATGTAATATCTTCACCATAATATTCCGAAAGACTCAGGCATCTTCTAAATTCCAGATATGCATAATCTTCGTCATTATATTGTCCTATTTCATGAAAGTTTTCCTTAAGCATACGAAACTGATTTGCTTTATCTATATAGCTTGTATCATCGCCTTGTGCATATATCATTGTCTTAACATCATTCATTATCCAATCTAAATATATATGCCCAAGGTTTTTTGTATTTATAAAATTAATACATCCTACATTCTTCTCTTTTTTGTTTGTAGGAATCATATCAAAGGTTTTCTCTACTATACAATTTTCCACCGTTAGTTTATCACACTTTTCTAATCCCATAACAACATGCTCAACAAACAGGCAATTCAAAAAATTCAAGTTTGAAATCACGCTATCTAAAAAATAAATGCTTCTATTTCTAAATCTGACTGACTTAAATAGAATATATCCCTCTTCCATTTTAATATTATTCATATTAAATTTTCCGAGTCCTGTTTTTGCATACTTAAAATGCATAGTACAGTTTTTCAGCTGGCAGAAGCTAAAATCTATGTTTCCATTCCCAAAGCTTGTATCGCTAAAGCTAATTTTCCCATCACTGAAGCTAGAGCCAAAAAATATTACCTCTCCATTGTGAAAATTTGTGTTTCTAAAGGATACTCCTCCTTTCCCAAAATCTGATCCCGAAAAATCAACTCCGCCCACACCAAAAACCGTAAAGTCAAACTCAACTATTCCTTCTCCAAAAATTGCTCCGCTAAAATTCAAGTGTGCATTTTCAAAATTGCTGCATTTGAAATTTACATCACCATTGCCAAAATCAGTGCTAAAAAAATGTACAATCTTACCATGGAACTTTGTAGATGAAAATATTTTTTCTCCTGTACCCATTTTTATTCCGCTAAAATTAACAGTTTCTGACAAAAAAACTGTTTTGTGAAAGTCTATCTTTCCATTTCCAAAGCTGCAATGTGCAAGACTGAATCCGCCCTCTCCAAACACCATATTATCAAGGATCAAATCTCCTTGAAAAAAACATTTCTCAATATGAAAGGAACTAATTGTTCTGTAATCCTCCCATTCAAATAAGCTACGATATTCATGAATATTAAAATCCTCTAAAAAAAGCTCTTGAAGTATAAATGATGAATCTGTGTTCTTGATATTTATAATATCTTGCTTTTCAAGATATCCATATCTTTTCTCGTCAATTATTTTAGAATCCTCATCTAAGTATTTAACAATAACTGTTTTATCAGTATGAACTCCACATTTCAAAGGAAAAGGCTCATCCTCGTAAACAATACGATATCTCATTTATCCACGCACCTTTCTATGCTTTTAACTGCTTAAAATCAAAATATCTGCCGTGTACTTTTCCTTGTCCCGCAACTATAGTTGATTTTCTCGACCAAACATCCTTTACATACTTATCATTTGAAGAAATTGCAACTGCTGCAGCTGTATAATATAGCTTTTTAGTGTTTATATCCTCTACATTTTTAAGTCTGTTGTTCAAATCTGTAACTACAGCTCTTTGATTTGCTGTCAGTTCTTTACTTAAAGGATTAGTAAGCTTATTGCTCTCGCCCTTTAAAGCACCCTCAATCAATGCTTTTGCAGAAGGCTTTACTGAACCATTTTGTACCGCAATATCAAAGGCAAGAGCGTAGCCTTTGTCAGAGTTAACTCCAAAAACACTGTTTTTTGTTATTTTTTCAGCTTGATCCATATATGGCTTTGCATATCTGTCTTCAATCTGAATAAAGCTCTTATTTTGAGTTAGCTTAAGAAAAGCAGACTTCCATGGCTCAGCTATTTGGTTATTTTTATTGTTAATCGATTTTGCAAAGGCCAGCTGCTCTTGTCTACTTCTCGCTAAGACATCCTTAAGTGCTGCTGCCATAGTAGTTTCTGTTTTTTTACCCTGACTATTTTCATATACAATTGTTCCAGAAAATATTTTTTGAAAATCTGCTGTTGTATTTGAGCCTTGAGCCATTTCCTTTAATAGTGGCTGCAAGGTTCCCTGTCCAATATTCCATTGCAAATATCCTAAAGATATTCCCTGACCGTCAAAATCCCCCGCAAGCTGACCACCTTCAAATTGGCTGGTAATTTCTCTGGCAAGAGCTTTTATATCACTTAGTACAGGTACCTTAGAATCTTCAGTATTGTTTTGCGGATATAGCTTAGGTTTAATCGTATTCTCAACCTTAATATCTTCAGAAATATTATTCTCTTGATTGTTTAAGGTGCTTTTCAACAGGCTATTATAGGCTGCTGTATTTAATGAATTAATGCTTGAAAAGAGGATATCCCATTCACTTAAATTATCTGAATCTATCTGCTCATTGTTAGCGTCTTTGCTAATAATTCTATTTGTTTGAAGCTCAATTGCATCCATATACCTCTTAAATTCAACAGCCTTTTCATTTTGGCCTGCATTAATATTCTTTTGATTTGACGAGGTTCTTCCGTTGCTTTCATTTATATAATTTGCAAATAATTTTTCATAATCCTTATTAGAAAGCTTCATAGTTTACCTCCTTTTTTGTCTTAATAGTACTATGCAATCTCTATATTTCTATCCACAAAGCTTCAAAGCTTCTTCTAACATTTTCAACAATATCGTTCCTGCCTTCAGGAATCTTTATATCTACAGTATAGCTTCCATATCCATAGGGTCTCAAATATAAATAAGTAAAATATAGCTTTTTATCCTCTCTGCTATATTCAACCTTTTTAATATACGATCCCCAGCCCTTCCAATAATGCAAAAGACCATGAGCAAACACGCCGTTTTTTGCTATATATACATAGCTCTTTTTTTCATCCTCTTGCTTAAGCACAACCTCTTTTTCTTTAAAATCATGCTTCAGCAGGACATTAAAAAAGATAATATTAATTACTATAAGTACAAGGGTTATAATAATTCCTGCAATTGCATTTTCTGAAGCAAATCCGACTGTCAACGCTACCACCGCAATAACAAAGGAAAAAAAAGGAAAAATCAAAACAATCATACCCTTATTTTCTTCCTTTTTTTCAATTATATTACTAAGCGTCTCGTTTTGAGTATATTGCCAAAATACAACCAAATCACTGCCATCTATCATTTTTGCCAGGCAACTTGCTCTATTAAAGAACAAGGTCCCTATAACTAACCCTGATATACCAAAGAAACCACTTAATAATACTAAGGGATATACTTCATTATTCCATGCTACAATTAATGTAAGCCCTGAGGCTATTATTATAGTCATACAGATTGCAGCATATTTGTTCTCGTAATTTTTCATACTATAATTTCCTCTCTAATGCTTTACTATTTTTCAAATAATAGTGCAGGAGCATTACTATCTTTTAAAGGATACTGTTGGAGCACTTCTTTCACTACTATCAATTTGGAAAAATGGTAATTCTCTGGAGCCAAGTATTCCTGCAAAAATATTATTTGGGAAGGTAATCACAAATTGATTGTATTTTAATACAGTATCATTGTAAAACTGTCTATACATTGCAATTTTTTGTTCTAGCTCTCCAAGCTGTGCTTGAAGGTTAACAAAACCTTGATTTGCCTTCAAATCTGGATACTGCTCTGAAACAGCTAACAGTCTTCCAAGAACTCCAGTCATTGCATCAGCAGATTTCATTACCTCTTCTTGTGTCTGAGCATTCATATACATATTTCTTGCTTGTGTCACTCTTGCAAGTGTTTCCTGCTCATGCGCAGCATAAGCCCCTACAGTTTCAACCAGATTAGGAACAAGGTCTGCTCTCATTTTTAGCTGCACATTAATTTGTCCCCAGCTATTATCCACCTTTGCTTTGTTTTTAATCATTTTATTATAAAACATAATCATGGTAATACCAAAAAACACTAATACCGCTACAATTCCAATCATAAAATATTGCATATAATACCTCCATTTTGTTTAATTAATGTCAATTATAAATTAATTCCCAGATCTTCTGAAAACAAAACCATCAATATTAATAGAGTCTCCCGAATCTGAAGGAATACCTTTAATCCTAGCGCCCAAGAAATCATATCCATCCTCTTCAAGTCTGTCCTGTGGATATAGCTCTAATGTCTGGGTGCTTTGTGAAAAGCTATATTCCGTTCTGGTATTAAGTCCGTTCATTGCAAGAGTTGCATAGCTTCCATCTGCAATCTTGATTGTACAGGTAACAGCCTCCTTATCTATTTCTCCCTTCCATACTCCATTGAAAAAGCTTACATCTATCTGGCTTGTTGCTACTATTTGTTTTTCTATTTCTTCTAAGCCTTCTTCTATATCCTTATTAATCTTATCCATTTCTTCTCCTAGCTTAGCTTCCTTTTCTTCGTCGCTCATTTTAGGATCCCATAGCCATGGACTTGATGCAAGCTCTGTAACTTTATTATCAATATACCCATTTAAAAATTCGTCTATCAGCTTAACTGCTGCATCATCTGAATTATTAACCAATTCTCCTGCATAGGTTTTTATTCCTAACAAGTTTTCCTTCCAGGTTTTAGTCAAAAATCCTCCTATGTCTTTGGTAAAGGTTTCTGTCAGCTTATTAGCCATATTACCTGCAACATCCTTGGTTTTTTTCAAGATTGCCATAGCACCCTTAAGAGTTGTTTCTTTGTATGCTAAAGAGCCAAGCTTAGGTAATCCTGTTTCTTTTAAGGCTTTAATTACTTCTAATACTGCTTTTGTATTAACTCTTGGGCTTGCAAGAACCGAGCCCACCTTTTTAATTACCGCTCCTCCTGCCTTTGTTGCAGAAAACACATTGTTAGAGCCTCCTGCCATTGAAAAACCAATTTCCAGACATCCTTTTACAATATCTGAATCCTTTGCATTTGGATCAAGAACTCTAGAAATACCTAATCCAAACTGCGTAAAGCTTTCTGCTGCAAGATTTCCCATTGTACTTGCTACTTGACTTACAGTGTCCTCTGGTATTCCAAGCTCATCCTCAATCATAGCACCTATATTATACCATCCGTCAGCTGCAAGGTTTTGAACTCCTTCAAAGCCTTTAATTGCATTGGCAAAAACCTCTTCTCCAGCCTTATTAGTTTCCTTTCTCTTTTGATTTATTTCATGTCTTTCTTTAATGTCCTTCCATGCCTCTTCATATTTATTTTCGCTTTCAGTTTCCACTAGTATTGCCGCACCCATTCTCATTCCTTCATATACACCCGTGTCAACATTTTCTACTAGCTCACCAACACCTGTTTTAAGCTGTTTTGCATTTCTAATTGCAGACTCAATATAGGTTTCATCTTTATATTTTTCTCTTAGCTCATCTCTTTCTTTTTTCATATGTTTCATTCCATCCTCTTGAAGCTGTTGAGGATTGTAACCCCCGTACCAACCCGAGGAAGCATTTGCAATAATTGGTTTAAATGGATTTTTAAAAACCTCCCTATTATCCCAGCTAATTTCTAAATCAGCTTGATCCAGATATCCTTCAAGCTCATCCTTTAAGCCCTCCTGCATTGCTTCATATTCCTCTGCCATCATTACAGTAAGCTCTGCAAATTCTTTATCGACCTTATCTGAATCTAATAGGTCATTAGCATCTTCAATAGCTTCATCAACACTTTCTCCCATACTGTTAAGGTTATCTAATGCTACAATCGCATTATAAACTCTAACCTCCTCTATCATTTGATCAAGCGTTGAAACACCTGCAAGAGCAACTGAAGCGTACTCCTGCATCTTGCTTTCTTCATAAAACTTTTTAAGCTGCTCAATATCTTGAGCAAATGAAGCATTCCCTTCATATCCAACAATTAGATTTGCACTTAATGTTGTTACAAGCTCTGTTGCTTTTACCATATTTTCTACTGCAATAATTGCTGCTGTAATTCTTTCATAAGCAATATTGCTATCATAATAAGCCTCTCCCATTTTATCAATGTCAAAGCTGTCATACTTCAATTCCTGAAGTTCAAAAGCTACAATTAGCTGATCTAGCTCATTCACAACCTTGCTATTTTCAAGCTGCTTTGTTTTATTAATATCATCTGCCTTTTTAAGCATTCCTAGCGACAAATTGATATTTTCATACAATTCATCCTTCATTTCTTTATATGCATCCATAGTGTCATCAGCAATAGTAATCATTGCCTTAGTTTTTTTATCAATATTTTTTTTGTGTTCTTTACCCAGCTCTGTATTATAGGAAATATCTGGTGCGTATAATGGACTGGCTGTATATATAGTTTCAAGACTTGGTCTGTCATTTAAAGCAGTAGAGCCTCCCGATTTTTCCGGAATAATATTTTTAATCCCACCCATTGAATTAATTAATACCGCTAATACTACAATCAATGCAATTGTTGCGGCTCCAATAAAAATAATTCTTCTTGAATGCTTGCTAGTCTGCTTAGTTGCTCTTTTATCAGGCATTTCTGCGTATGGTGAATCCATCTCCCATTTTTTAGGCTTTTCTGTTTGATACGGATCAAATTGTTGCACTGGCACTACTGGTTGTACTGGTTGTACTGGTTGTACTGGTTGTACTGGTTGTACCGGTTGTACCGGTTGTACTGGTTGTACTGGTTGTACTGGCACTACTGGTTGTACTGACTCTTTTATATGTTCTGACTTTGTGTTCCCCTGTACTGCTGTTCCACAGCCCTGACAAAAGCTAGCTTGTTCTGTTAATTCCTTCCCGCAATTTTTACAAAACATTTCTATTCCTCCTAATATTAGTTTATTAGTTTATTAGTTTATTTATCTAACCACTATGATAGACATAACTAGCTCATAGGATGCCTTCAGCCTTATTAATCCACGCCTCCGCTTGAACCACCAGCTCCGCTTCCTGCATCACTTCCTCCTGATGAAAATCCTCCGCCATCCCCCTTTGATGCCTTTGTTTCATTGTTTAGCATATCTCTTATTGCATCTGAAAAACTGCTTCCTATACTATCAATTGCCTGAAAGGATGTTTGATAATCCCTGCCTGACATCATGTAGAATAATCTATTTGTATCCTTCGCCTCTAAAAGCTCTGGATATTTTGCATATAGTTGTTTCAAAAGCTTTTCAGCTGAACCTAAGACTGTTGCATATACCAGATATTTTTCCCACATAAATAATTCAGGTAATTCTTTTTTGTCAAAGGTAGTAAAATCTTCAATAAATTTTTTAAAAGCTCTCCATAGAGCAAACTGATTTTCTCCAAATTGCGTAAGCAATGGCTTTTGATTTTTTCCAAATGCAATCATCATCAGAAGGCTTCCAAGCCCCGCTATTGCAACATAAAAAACCTTTGTTCCTTTAAAGAAATCAACATTTGTATAAAGCAACATTGGGACAACTATTAATACCAAACTAATAAATACATAAAATCCAATAAAGGCTGCATTTTTATTTCTCTCATATTCAAAATATCCTCTTCTGTTTGCAATATTATAAACCTCTTTATTAAAGCTATTGTAAAAATGATATGCATAAGGGGATGTTCCTTTATTTTTACAATATTTTTTAACCTCTGAGAGAAGTACCTTCCCTGTACTTAATCCTACTGTAACAAACAAAAATTCCATCAGTGCTTTCTCATGTACTGCCAGCTCGTTCCAATTCGAAGACTTGTTAACCAATTCCATATCCTTTTTCTTGCCAATAAAACCATTATTCTCAATTAGTTGTCCAAAAACATAGCCTTTGTTAATAAGGTCTAGCAGTGTCGCCGAAATCTGTACAGAAACATTCTTTTTCCCCGAATAATGATTCATTAGATAATCCAGCTCCGCAGGAAATATATCTGCCGGCAAATCTCTATAATAGTCCGGCTCTATCTCCGGCTTTAATCTTTTCATTTTTTTCTTATTTAAGGATAATAAGAAAAGAGGAGTTACAAGCCCTAAAGCCGAAAGCAGAACACTGACAACAAAAATCAGGCTGTTTTTACCGGCCTCCTTGTCTGCTTTTTCTGATGCTTCATTCTCCATATTTAAAAGATATTCATAATTGTTTTGATTAATTTTTTCTACTGAAGCACCCATCGCTTCAACAGGCATCAAAAATCTTGCTTCAATATATCTCTTTGCCGGAACATTTTTCATCTTTAACTCAACAGTGTTGTTTCCTGAAAATTCAATTTTACCTCCCGCTGGTCCATGTCCCCATATTTTTGTATTGTCTGAATTTGCTCCCTCTGGAAGCTTAACCAATACACTAAAATTTTGAATTACATATACATTGTCCGAAGAAAGATATTTTTGAAAATAATCAGCACAATCATTGTATTTTTTAACCGCTTTATGTATTTTATAATACACTGTAAAGGTTTTTTTCTGATTATTATCCGTCCTATAATACCACTCTATTCTTGTGTTTCCTCCGGTTTCACCGACTGCATATTTGCCCTCCGGTCTTTGATCATTAAAGCCATCAATTCTGGCGTATGAAACTCCATCTTCTTCTACCGATATCTCATCTGCAAAGCCTTGAATATCTAGGTATCCTCTTGAAAACTCACCCTCAACAAATTCATAGGTTCGCTCTTCTTTAACTCTTGCACTGCCATCTCTTAAGATTTCAACCTCATAATCTAAATTTTCCAAAATAGATTTTTTACCATCAGAATAATAAATCCCTTTCTGATTATCCCTTATACCAATAAACATAAGTATACCCACAATAACAAACACTATTGAAACAAATATTTTTTTAACCACTGCAAAACCCCCTTTTAGTTTTACTACATGAAAAGACTTATTACAATTGTCTTAATTAATTCTTTTTTGCAAACCAACTGCTACTGTTGAAAGCGGATCATCTGCAAGCTTAACAGGTATCCCTGTCTTTGCTTCAATTAGGTCCGTAAATCCATTTATCATACTTCCACCACCAGTAATCAAA
This sequence comes from Clostridiales bacterium UBA4080, assembly GCA_002381865.1. Taxonomy (GTDB): domain Bacteria; phylum Bacillota; class Clostridia; order Lachnospirales; family Vallitaleaceae; genus UBA4080. Next base: position 144,067 of record DFYO01000019.1, read on the forward strand.
ATACCATCCTCTGCAATATCTGCCGTAAGCTCTGGCGGAGTTTTCTCAAGAACTGAATATATACTGTCAATAATTTTCATAGCAACCTCTGATAATACGGGAACCAATTCGTTAGAGGATATATCTATTGATGTGGGTAATCCCGTAATTAAGCTTCTGCCTCTTACTGTATGTTCTTCATTGTCTTCCCTTTTAAATAGCGATCCTATACCTATTTTTATTTCTTCTGCCATAGTATCACCAATTAACATTCCATACTGATTTCTTAAATATTTTGAAATAGCATCGTCAAAGTCGTCTCCTGCAATTTTTACTGAGGTACTAAGAACAATATTTCCCAAGGATATAACGGCTACATCCGTAGTTCCTCCCCCAATATCCACAATCATTCTGCCGTAAGGCTCATCAATAACAATCCCGGCTCCAAGAGCTGCAGCAATAGGCTCATCCATAATAAAAACCTTACCTGCCCCCGCCTTATAGGTAACCTCTTCAACTGCTCTTCTCTCAACCTCTGTAACTCCACTTGGAACACATATTGATATTTTAGGCTTTCTGAATTGATTACCTTTGAATTTATGTATATAATACTTGAGCATTTTTTCAGTTAAATCAAAGTTTGATATTACTCCTTGTGATAAAGGCTTTACTGCAATAACATCATCATGTGTTCTTCCAAGCATTTCCTTTGCCTGACTTCCTATTGCCAAAATCCTTCCATCACTTCTTGCAACAGCTACTACTGTTGGCTCTCTAAGTACCAATCCTTTTCCCTTTATACAAACAAGAACATTTGCTGTTCCAAGATCTATTCCGATATCTGCTTCTACCATAATATACCATCCTCTATTTATATATATTCCAACAATAAAATCCTAATCATTTGCTATATAGCAATGCATTGATGCTTCAAGCAATCTAATAGGTTTATAATCATTGCTTAAAAAAATATGCAATTTGTTATATTATAAAGATTTTTTGAATTTTTTGTATCTAATTATATTATATACACTCTTGTATATTATTCAAGCACAAGCTTAGTCCTTTCCACATAAAAATGCTGCTATTGGTTCAGGACCTCTGATATTTTTTTTGCTTATTTTCAGCTCTCCATTTTCTTTCGGTCTTATTCTCCAATCTACCAGCATTATTTGTCCGTCTCTGATTTCTATTCCTGTTATACATCTTGGATGTATACAGCATCCCGTATTAAAATAGCCACAATTTCCCTTATGAGGAAACTTTGGTCTGTGAGTGTGCCCACAAATTATACTAACTCGTTTTTTTTCAATCCACTTTGAAAAAACGCTTTCTATTTTATGTCTCTTAATTCTGTTTTTTGCAGGACTGGCTGGATTTTTAAAGCCAATTATATGCATATATCTCCAAAAATATCGTAGAGAAAGCATAGATATTCTCCAAAGCTGGTCATTCATCATATCTCCCTGATGACCGTGTACCACTAAAAATTCCTGCCCTGTGGGCTTATATCTAAGCAGCAAGCTTTCATATATCTGTATATTAGGGAATAGAGAATTTTTCTCATCATAAAATTCATCCTCATATTCATATAAATTGGCTTCAACAAAGTGAGTATTTTTTATTTCCATATTGTGGTTACCAAATAAAAGCATAAACTTATTTTTGTTGTGAAACTCTCTAAGCAGACAAAAAACATCACTATGAGCACTACGTATATGTCTAAAACTGGCATGCTCCCATAGCTCATCGCCATCTCCAACCTCTACATAGGAATAGCCATGCTCTAAGTAATGCTTTAAAGCAAAATAATAAATATTCTGGTTATGCGCAAATTCGTCCGACATACTATTGTCTCCTCTGTGAACATCGCCAAAAAAAATCATTTTTGTATCATTATCAATCTCAATTACAGGTGCAATATTATAGGCATAATTCAATCTTTGCTCCGTTCTCACAAAGCATCACCACCTAGTATTATTTTCTTATATTATATCATATTTTAATTGACATTTTTACTATTAAAAGGTAACATCATAAAGGATTATATATTGAAGCAAACAAAAAGGAAGAACAATATGTCAGACAAATCATATACATTTCAAGAAGAAATTAAAAGAAGAAGAACCTTTGCTATTATTTCGCATCCTGATGCAGGTAAAACTACTCTTACTGAAAAGTTTTTACTTTATGGAGGAGCAATTCGTTCAGCAGGGTCTGTTAAATCAAGAAGAACAGAAAAGCATGCTGTATCTGATTGGATGGAGATAGAAAAACAAAGAGGTATCTCTGTAACCTCCAGTGTCCTCCAATTTAATTATAATGATTTTTGTATTAATATCTTAGACACTCCTGGACATCAGGATTTTAGTGAGGATACCTACAGAACACTTGTAGCGGCTGATAACGCCGTAATGGTAATAGACTGTGCAAAGGGTGTTGAAGCACAAACCAAAAAGCTTTTCCATGTATGTAAAATGCGTGGAATTCCAATTTTTACATTTATAAACAAAATGGACCGAAGTGGAAAGGATCCTTTTGAGCTTCTTGAAGAACTAGAAAATGTTCTAGGCATCCGCTCCTGCCCTGTAAACTGGCCAATTGGCTCCGGTAAAGATTTTCGCGGTGTATATAACCGTCAAAAGGAGCAGGTTGAGCTCTTTGAAAGTGGCGACCATGGTCAAAACAAGCTTAATGTTGTTAATGCAAGCGTTAGTGATGAAGCCTTGAATGGACTTCTAGGAGATTCTTTGCATCAGCAGTTGTTAAGTGATATTGAGCTTTTAGATATTGCAGGAGACCCTTTTGATATAGAAAAGGTTCTAAAGGGGGAGCTTACTCCGGTGTTTTTCGGAAGTGCTTTAACTAATTTTGGTGTTGAACCATTCCTTGAAGCCTTTTTGGATATAACTACTCCGCCTCTTCCTCGCGAAACAAATCAAGGACCAATCGACCCTGAAAGCAAAAATTTTACTGGCTTTATATTCAAAATACAAGCTAATATGAATCCAACTCATAGAGATAGAATTGCCTTTCTAAGAATTTGTTCTGGTAAATTTGAAAAGGGCATGAATGCTAATATTGTTCAGAAGAAGAAAAAAATTAAGCTTTCACAGCCGCAGCAGTTTTTAGCTCAGGACCGTGTAATTACCGAGGAAGCTTATCCCGGTGATATTATAGGTATACATGACCCCGGCATATTTAATATTGGTGATACCATCAGCCAAGCTGATATTGACGTTGTATATGAAGGCATCCCAAAGTTTGCACCTGAGCATTTTATGAAAATATCAACAACAAGCGCATTAAAAAGAAAGCACTTTTTAAAGGGTATAACCCAGCTTGCTGAAGAAGGTACAATTCAGGTATATAAAAGACCTAATTGGGGAACAGAAGAGCTTATAATCGGAGTAGTTGGTATGCTCCAATTTGAAGTATTAGAGTATCGTCTTCAAAACGAATATGGAGTTGAAACCAAAAGCCAACATTTGCCTTATAAGCACATACGCTGGATAGCAGCCGAAAGTATTAAAATCGAAGAGTTTAACCCTCCTATGGATACAATCCTTGTCTTTGGGGAAAATGATGAACCCGCTGTACTTTTCCAAAACGAATGGGCAGTAAAGCATATCCAAGAAAGAAATAAAGGTATTATATTAAAAGAAACCTCCACTGTATAGGAGGTTTCTTTTATATTTAAATATTATGGTAAAATTCTATATTAACTTCCCTTTTTTATTCAAAAGGAACTTTACCTTGAGAATACATTGGAGGGGGTGTTATAAGCTTTTGCTCTTACACAAAATAATTTTACTTTCTATCAACAAACTTAAACCTTACGATACGGAAGAATTTTAGCCCAAATTATTGATCAGCTTATAAATGACCCTTGGGGGTTCATTCAGAAGTGCACAAGAGTAAACGCCTTCCCTTATGCACACGACGTGCATGGGAAGGCAGAATGAAACCCCAAGGGTCATAGATGAATACACTTAAGCTAAAATTCTGACTCTAGAATATTAGCAACATTATATTTTGTCATATTAGCATTTATTCAAGCTAAAATTTCGACCGTAATAGTATAGCCAGTAACTCGGCTTATTAAGTACACATATAAATACCATTACTTTATTAACAGACATTAAAATCACCTTTAATGCAGTAATGCAAATGAATCCAACAACACAAAAGAACCGTCCCCTTGTTGGGGTTTTAATTGTTTTCTGTAATTTTCTTTAGCACTTCTTCCATCTTCATCCCTCTAGAGCCTTTAATAAGAACGGTATCACCGGGAATCAGATTCTTTTCAAGGTATTCAGCTATTTCTAAATGATTATGACATATTTTATATTTGTTGGAATCACCAATACCCTCTGCCATATTCTTTGCATTATCTCCTAGCAGCAAAGAAAAGTCAATCCCGAGCTCTTGGCACATCTCTCCAACCTCTTTATGCGCCTCTTCTGCCATATCCCCAAGCTCAAACATATTCCCCAAAACTGCTACTGTTCTTCCCTTTGCTATGCTCTTAAGCACTTTTAGTCCGGCCTTCATAGAATCAGGACTTGCATTATAGGAATCATCAATGTACTTGATATTATTTATATTTATTATCGTTTGTCTATTATCTCCAGGACTATAATTTGCAATCCCTTCCATCATAGCCTCCATTGTCATTCCAAGCTCAGTTCCGCAAGCAATTGCAACCAATGCGTTAGATATATGATGCTCTCCAGGAACATTTATTTTCACTCTGTAGGTTTTATCACTATGATTAATTGAAAAATATGAACCCTCTTGGCCTAAGCTTTCAACATTATATGCCGAGTATGTGCAAGGCACCTCAATGCCTGTATATTCTACTCTGGTATGAGCATTTTTACCTGCCTGTATAAGTAGTTCATCATTAGCATTTAAAATTAGCAGCTTGTTTTCATCCATTCCATCAGCTATTTCCATCTTAGCCTTTAGAATATTTTCTCTTGTTTTTAACCTTTCAATATGGGAAATTCCAATATTAGTAATAACTCCAATATCAGGCATTCCTATTTTTGAAAGAGTTCTAATCTCACCTAAACCTCTCATGCCCATTTCTACAATTGCAACATCATGTTCATCCTTTATTCCCAGTATAGTTTGAGGCATACCAATTTCATTGTTATGATTTGCATGTGTTTTATGAACCTTAAATCTTTGTTCAAGCACTGCTGCAATCATATCCTTTGTACTGGTTTTTCCAACACTTCCGGTTACTGCTATTATAGGCTTATCCATAGTAATTCTATGATGCCTTGCAATGCTTTGATATGCTTCAAGAGTATTCTCTGTAAATATTATTGGTAAATTTTCAGCAGCTTCAATCTCCTCAGATACAATAACAGCTATAGCACCCTTTGAAATAGCCTGCCTTGCATAGTCATTGCCATTAAAATTCTCTCCCTTTAATGCTACAAACAAATCACCCTTTTCTATTTTTCTAGAATCGGTTGTTATGCAATTTGCAGCTGTTTCAGCAAAATCATATTGAGTTCTTCCCTCTACGATACTAACAATATCTTTAATCAATAAATCCTTCATTGTATCTCCTATACTATATTTATAATATATGTAGTTGCTTTTTATATTGATGTTTTAAGCTGCTTATCCTTATTATACCTATCTAATGCAAGCTCTAATAGTCTGTCAATCAAACCGCTATAGCTGATACCGCTCTCCTGCCAAAGCTTAGGATACATACTAATTTTTGTAAAGCCTGGAAGAGTATTCACCTCGTTAATTAAAAGCTCATTATTTTGAGTTAGAAACATATCAACTCGGGTAAGCCCCTCACAATAAAGAGTTTTATAGGTCTCTACAGCAAACATCTTAATTCTTTCAGCCATTTCTATATCTAATTCTGCCGGAATCATCAAGTCTGCTCCATCATCATCAATATATTTAGCCTTATAGGAATAAAATCCCTGCTTGCTCCTAACCTCTCCAGGTACTGCTGATACGGGCTTTTCATTTCCAAGAACTGCACATTCAATTTCCCTTCCTGTAATGTTCTCTTCTACTATTACTTTATTGTCAAATTGAAATGCCTCAGCAATTCCTTTATCAAATTCTTCCATTGTGCTAGCTTTTGTAATGCCTACTGATGAGCCTAAGCTTGCTGGTTTAATAAATACAGGCATTCCTAGCTTGTTTTCAACCTCATTAAAATCCGGATTTTTTTCGGCATCTAAGTATTTATTAAATACTAGATACTTTGCACTTAAAATCCCCTTTTCCTTTAATAATCTTTTCATTATTTCTTTATCCATGCCAACTGCAGAGCCAAGAACTCCTGGCCCTACAAAGGGAATGTCCATTAATTTTAAAAGTCCCTGCATTGTTCCATCTTCTCCATAGGTGCCATGCAATACTGGAAATATAACATCTGGTTTTTCAAGCTTTTCCATAGTATCCACTACAATTATCTTTGAATCTATTCCTGGAAGTATAGCAAGCTCCGTACCTCCCTCAACAATTCCTGAATCTGCTTCCTCTGGCTCTAGTATCCATTTTCCACTTTTAGTAATTCCAATACGAATCACATTATATTTATCCTTATCTATTGCATCATAAATATTCTTTGCAGATTTTACGGAAACCTCATGCTCTACTGTTCTTCCTCCAAATAAGATTCCCACTGTTAATTTTTGTTTCATTATCTTCCTCCGGTTTTTTCTTTTTTGTTCATATACATTCTGTCATCAGCTTTCCCAACAAGAAGGTCATAGGTTTCTCCGTCCTCCGGAAAGCTTGAAACTCCAAAGCTAAAATTGCACTCAATTTTATGTGAATTAACAATTAATGCATCCTCCATAAAAAAAAGCCTAAGTGCTTCCATTTTTCCATTAAAGCTTTCCTTCGTTTCCTCTTTAATAATTGCTAAAAATTCATCTCCTCCTGTTCTTGACAAAGATTCCTTTTCCTTAATCATTTTAAGTAAATTCTTTGAAAAATACCTTATCAATTCATCTCCTGCCAAATGTCCAAGGCTGTCATTTATTTTTTTAAGCCCATCTAAATCAAAAGATATTACCAGAAATTGCTCATCATTCGTTTTAGCCCTTTCTATATTTTTTACTAGTAAGTCTTCAAAATATCTTCTGTTTTTCAAGCCTGTCAAAGTATCATGTTCAGATATATAAATGGTCTTTTCATATAATTTATAATTGGTAATTGCAATATTAATCTGTTTTCTCAAATATTCCAAAATTTCATAATCCTTAATACCATAGGTATTATTTTTAACACTGTCAAAGCTTAAAAACCCAAATAAAGTGTTATCAACAAAAACAGGTGCACTAATTGTGGAACGAATAGGCTGACCTTTATTATTTTTCAAAAAAACATTCTCATCCATTAATGAGCTTAAGTCGTGAATATCATTAATAATCATGGTTTTTTTAATATTTCCTTTACTCTTTGCCCATTGATATGACTCCTTTAATGGAAGTTCAAAGCTCTTTGCATCCTTATCAAGATATCCTTTTGAAGCCTTAATTCTGAGTATGCCATTTTCTAATTCTAAAAAACTGCCAAAATTTGCATTTTCCATCAGGTTAAGTGTTTTATCTAATATGAATTCAAACAGCTCAACAATATTCTTTTTTTCCATTAAAGAATTACTAATTTCTAAAATATAGTCCTTCATTTTTTCCATTTGTTCTGCTTTTTTTGTCTGTATAACCTCTTGCGTAACATCCTTCATTATTCCTACAATACCGATAACACTATTATCTTCATATATCGGCTTTTTATATACATCATACCAAACCTCTTCTTGATTTTTATTAATAATTTTTGTCTTAAAGCACTGTACTTCACCTGTATTTATAGCAGCAATATCTGTCTGATAATATAGCTTAGCATTTTTCTGGTCCGCAAAATCATCCGATGTTTTATTCAACATATTTTTCGCTACATTTTCAAAGCATTGCAAATAAGCCTTGTTAAAGTACTTATAACAAAGCTTAATATCTTTATAGAAAATCGGCATGGGAATTTCATCATATATTCTCTTTAAAAATGCTTCTTCCAGTGTATTATTATTCAAATCAGCCATTGGTATACCCCTTTGAAATAAGCTAAGCTAATTGTATCATTGTGATATGCGTTTTTCAATCTATAACGCTAAGTTAAATTAGATATATTTATCAGCTTATGTCCTATTTTTTCTGCATCTTCAATTTCGTGTGTAACAAAGACAACAGTTTTCTTTTGCTTTGCCCATATATCTAAAAAAGAGCTTATGAGATTTTCCTTAAGTTCAATATCTAATCCCTTAAAAGGCTCATCCATTAACAGTAAATCAGATGGATAGGCAAAGGCTCTTGCAATTGCAACTCTTTGCTTCATTCCTCCACTTAACTGATGTGGATAAAAATCATAATATTCCTTTAATCCTACCATTTCCAAATATCTGGCTGCTGTTTTTTCTGCTATTTTAGGTTCTTCTAAGCTTAACAAAACCAGCTTAACATTTTCTAAGGCTGTAAGCCATGGAAGTAGTCTTGGATCTTGGAAAATATAAGATATTCTATTATAATCCACTCCCTTTATTTCTCCCTTATCAAAAGGGATAAGTCCGGCTATAATGTTTAAAAGCGTTGATTTTCCACAGCCTGAGCGTCCCAATATACATGTTATCTCACTTTCTTCTATTTCAAGATTAAACTTTTCAAATACCGCCAGTTCTCCATATTTCTTCGAGAGATTAATAATTTCTATCATCTAAATCACCCTCTTTTTTCCTTTGCTTTTGATTATGCCTTCAAAAATCAGCTCAAAGGTCATACTTAATGCAATAACGATTATTGTCCAAGCAAATAAATGCTCTGACTCAAGATATATTTTTGCATCATGAAGCATTCCGCCAATAGAATATTTTGGATGGCTAAGGACCTCTGCTGCTACCGCTACCTTCCATCCAAGACCAAGTCCACTGAATATACCAGCCGTCAGATATGGCTTAATTGTCGGCAAATATATTTTCTTTAAAATCAGTTTTCTATTTAAGCAATATATCTGTGCCATTTCAAGATACTCTTTATTTACTTGCTTTATTCCTTCAACATAAGAGGTCCATATAATTGGAAAGCACATCAAAAAGCAAATAAAAACAGGTACATTAGAAGCTCCAAACCACAATAATGCAATAATAATAAAAGAGAGTACAGGTGTAGACTTAATAACTATTATTAAAGGATTTAAAAAATTATATATTGTTTTGTTTAATCCCGACATAATTCCTGTTAATGTTCCAAAAAGCATTGCTAGCAGCATTCCTAGCAATACTCTGTAGATACTCATACCAACAATTATTGCAAAATCTTCTCCTTTAATTATTTCAGCAATTGCTTTAAATGTATCATTTGGTGTTGGAAGCAAAAGCTGCTTATTAACTGCTATTGCAACTAAATGCCATATAACAATCCACAGAAGTATTGGAATAAGCCTTGCTAAAATGCTTTTACTTAATGAAGTAAATCTCATCATCAGGCATTGCTCCTCCTATTGCCTTAGGATTAATATTGTACAATACTTCAAAAAATCCCTGCAAAATATTTTTAGCTTCATTTCCTTCTAAAAACACAATACTTGAATTAGGAATGGCTTTTGTTGCAATAGCTTTATTTGCTAAAATCTCATGTTTTTCAATTAGCTCTCCTGCCTGCTCTTTATTTTCATTAACCCATGAAACCGAATCCTTATAATCTGCTAAGAAATTTTCTATACCAGCTTTGTTATTTTCAAGATAGTCCTTGTTAACAATAAGGCATCCCATTGCCAGCTCACTGTCTCCCTCTAGCTTATTCCATTCCTTTGTAAGATCAAGTGCAATTTTAACCTGAGAATTTTTAGCTAGTGTTGCTGTAACATGTGGCTGAGGTAAAAGTGCAATTTGTGCATCTCCAGAAGCTGCTGCTGTTGCAAGCTCTTCATGTGACAAGGAATAATCTATTTGTATATCCTTTGTGCTATCAATTTTGTTTTGTTCAAGTAAATATTTAAAAGCATATTCTGGGACACTCCCTTTTCCGCTTACCCAGACTTTTTTACCTCTTAAATCTTCAAAGCTGTTAATAGTCCCCGTTGAATCTACAACGTACAAAACACCTAATGTGTTAATTGCAACTATTGCAACCTGTCCCTTTGTTTTATTGTATATTACAGATGCAAGATTTGTCGGAACCGCTGCTGCATCTATTTCCTTGCTTATTATCTGTGCTGCTACTTCATCCGGCATACCAGAAACAGTAAACTGATATTGTTTTTTTTCTGCATCTGAATCATCTTCCATCAGCTTAACAATACCCATTCCTGTTGGTCCTTTAAGCACCGCTATTTTCATTGGAATCGAATTCTTTTGAACCTTCTCCTCATTATCAAAGCAAGCTGTCATACTCATTGCAATTATTGTTAATGCTAAAAATAATCCCATCAGTCTAAATTTCTTTTTCATATTAGTCCTCCAATTTGTATTTTTATTGTTTATAATAATCTATATAGAGTATATAGTAAATTCCTTTTTAATTCAAGAAAAAGCCCCTCGAATCGAGGAGCTTTTTGAATATATAATCTCTTTATTATTATTTAATTACTACACTTTATCCTTAGTGTGATAATGTGTATGAAGTAATTTATGAGATAACTCTCCAAGTGGTTTTCCAAGGTAAGTTTCATAAATTTCTTTAATAGCTGGGTTTTCATGTGATTTTCTGATTGGCATATTCTTATCTACTTCATAGATTGCAGCAATACGCTTTTTAAGAATATCAGCATTTCCATGATGGTAAGGCTGTCCTGCGCCACCAATACAACCGCCTGGGCAAGCCATTACTTCGATTGCATGAAGGTTTTTAGGGTTTCCGTCTCTTACTTCCTCAAGTAAAGCTCTTGCATTTCCAAGTCCATGAGCAATACCAATGTTAAGAATTAATCCATCAACATCTACAGAAGCAACTCTAATTCCGTCAAAGCCTCTAAGCTCTTCAAAATCAATCTTTGGAAGTGGCTTTCCTGTGTGTACTTCATAAGCAGTTCTTACAGCTGCCTCGATAACACCACCAGTAGCCCCAAAAATTACTCCTGCCCCTGTTGACATACCCAATGGATTGTCAAACTCTTGCTCTTCAATTTCATCCATATCAATATTGAATTTTTTAATCATATGAGCTAACTCACGAGTTGAGATTACGATATCTACATCTGGGTTTCCATCAACTGAAAACTCTTCTCTTGTTGCTTCATATTTTTTAGCTAAACATGGCATTACTGATACTACTACCATATTTTCTCTCTTAACATTTAATTTGTCTGCAAAATAAGATTTTGCTACAGAACCAAACATTTGCTGTGGAGACTTTGCTGTTGAAGGAATATCAATTAGCTCTGGGAATTGGCTCTCTACAAAGTTAACCCAAGCTGGACAGCATGAAGTTAAAATCGGAAGCGCTTTTGTATCTCCGCCTAAGAACTTATTAAGTCTTTCTAATAGCTCTGTTCCTTCTTCAAGGATTGTTAAGTCAGCTGCAAAGTCAGTATCAAATACATGATCAAATCCGATTTTCTTTAATGCAGAAACCATTTTACCTGTAACGATTGAGCCTGGCTCTCCGCCAAATTCTTCGCCTAATGCAACTCTTACTGCTGGAGCTGTTTGAACAAGAACAACCTTTTCAGGATCTGCTAAAGCTTCAACAACCTCCCAAGTTGCATCATTTTCTGTTAATGCTCCTGTAGGACAAACAGCAACACATTGTCCACAATGAGTACATACAGTATCTCCCATTGGCAGTTCAAACGCTGGTGATACAACTGCATTAAAGCCTCTGTTAATTCCTGATAATGCACCTACTACTTGAACCTCATTACACATAGTTTCACAACGACGGCACATTACACATTTATCCATATCACGGATTAATGAACGAGTAATATCTTTTTTATATGTTGATTGAGCATCACCAGTAATATTGATTTTTCTAAGTCCACATTTTTCTGCTAAATCTTGAAGCTCACATTCTCCAGCCTTAGCACAGCTTAAACAGTCCTTAGGGTGATCAGAGATTAATAATTCAATAACTGTTTTTCTTGCTTCTAGCACTCTTATTGTATTAGTTCTTACAACCATTCCATCAGTTGCAGGAGTTGCACATGAAGGTGCAAGATTTCTTCTTCCTTCAACCTCAACTACACACACACGGCAAGAAGCTGCCTTGTTAACCATTTTTGTATCGTGAAGATCTAAATGACATAAAGTAGGAATATGAATGTTTGCCTTTTTTGCAGCATCTAATACCGTACTGCCTGCAGGAACAACGACTTCCTTATTGTCAACAATAACTTTAATATCTGACATGGGTTACACTCCTTTTATTCAAATTTAAAAAATCATCTATTAGTGTTTAGAAATCGCACCAAACTTACATGCAGTCATACATGCACCACATTTGATACATTTATCCTGATCAATTATATGAGCTTCTTTTACTTTTCCTGAAATTGCATTTACAGGACAGACTCTTGCACAAGCAGTACATCCGATACATTTAGCTTCATCAATTATGTATTGAAGAAGATTTGTACATTGTCCAGCTGGACATTTTCCATCTTGAATGTGCGCAATATATTCGTCCCAGAAAGCATCAAGTGTTGAAAGTACAGGGTTTGGAGCTGTTTGACCAAGTCCGCAAAGAGCAGTGTCTTTGATTACTCTGCTTAATCTCTTAAGCTCGTCAAGGTGTTCCATTTTTCCTTTTCCTTCAGTAATTAATTCAAGTAATTCAGAAATTCTCTTAGTACCAACACGACAAGGTGTACATTTACCACATGACTCTTCTTCTGTAAACTCTAAGTAGAATTTTGCAACAGAAGGCATACAGTTGTCTTCGTCCATAACAATCATACCACCTGAACCCATCATAGAGCCTTTAGCAATAAGGTTGTCATAATCAATTGGTGTATCAAGGTCATTTGCTGTTAAGCATCCGCCTGATGGTCCACCTGTTTGAACTGCTTTGAATTTCTTGCCATCCTTGATACCACCACCGATATCATAAATTACTTCACGTAGAGTAGTTCCCATTGGAACTTCAATTAATCCAACGTTGTTAATTTTTCCAGCAAGTGCAAATACTTTTGTTCCTTTTGATTTCTCAGTACCGATACTTGAGAACCATTCAGCACCCTTTAAAATAATTGGTGCAACGTTTGCAAAGGTTTCAACGTTATTTACATTTGTTGGCTTGCCCCAGTATCCTGATTCAGCTGGGAATGGAGGTTTTGTAGTTGGCTCTCCACGCTCACCTTCCATAGAATGTATTAATGAAGTCTCTTCACCACAAACAAATGCTCCAGCTCCGAATGATAATTCAATATCAAAATCAAATCCCGATCCGAAGATGTCTGTTCCAAGCATTCCTGTTTCTCTTGCATCATCAATTGCTTTTTCAAGACGCTTAATTGCAAGTGGATACTCAGCACGAATATATACTTTACCTTCTGTAGCTCCGATTGCATATCCGCAGATAGCCATCGCTTCAATTACAGAGTGTGGATCTCCTTCTAAAATAGAACGGTCCATGAATGCTCCTGGGTCTCCCTCGTCAGCATTACAGATAACATATTTTTGGTCTGCATCATTTTTAGAAGCTATTTCCCACTTAAGTCCTGTTGGGAAACCACCGCCCCCTCTACCTCTTAAGCCTGAGTCTTTAATAATTTTAATTACATCCTGAGGCTTCATTTCTGTAAGGCATTTTGCAAGTGCCATATATCCGTCTCTTGCAATATATTCATCAATCTTATCAGGATCGATTAATCCTGAATTTCTAAGAGCAATTCTGTATTGCTTTTTGTAGAAATCCATTTTCTTTGAATCACTGATTACTTCTTCAGTCTTTGGATCGATATATAAAAGTCTTTCAACCTTTCTTCCTTTAACGATATGCTCTTTAACAATTTCTTCTGCATCTGCAGGAGTTACTTCTACATAGAATGTGTTATCCGGTTGAATTTTTACTACCGGTCCCTTTTCACAAAATCCGAAACATCCTGTAACAACTACTTGTACTTCATCAGACATATTTGCTTCTGCAAGAGCTTTATTAAGGTTTTCTACAATCAAATCAGCTTCAGATGATTTACAACCTGTTCCTCCGCAGACCAATATATTCATTTTATAATTAGCCATTATTTAACCTCCACATCTATTTTGCTATTTTGATTTAGGTTCTTATTTCTCATCAATTGTTTTATGAGTAATTGGTATAATTCCATCAACTAATTCCCCATTGATAATGTGCTTTTCAATGATTAATTTAGCTTTTTCCATTGTTACGTCACCATATACTACAGGCTCTTGACCTTTAGCAGTAACTTCGATTGTTGGTTCAGCATAACAATAACCCATACAACCTGTTTGTGTTACAACGGCATTTTGAATTCCCTTTGCATTCATTTCTTCAATCATGTAATTCATGATTTCTCTTGCTCCTGAAGCAATACCGCAAGTTGCCATTGCAACCTTAATTTGTATTAAGTCTTCAATGCCTTCGCCTTTCTCTCTTAAGTCGATTCCAGCTTGAGCTTCTACTTTGATTTTTAATAATTCTTCTAAAGATTTAATCTTAGCCATATTTGTTCTCCTTATTTAAAATGATTATCTATAGCTATCAATAATTCCCTTAATCATATCTGGTGTAAGTCTTCCGTATACCTTGTCATTGATAAGGATTACAGGAGCTAGTCCACATGCACCTACACAACGAAGTGAAGTAATAGAAAATTTTCCATCTGGAGTTGTTTCTCCAACTTCAATATTAAGTTCTTTTTTAATTGCATTTAACACTTCATCTGCACCCTTAACATAACATGCAGTTCCAAGACAGATTGCAATGTCATATTCTCCCTTAGGTGTCATTGTAAAGAAGGAATAAAAAGTAACAACTCCATATACCTTAGCAGTTGGAACTCCTAATTTCTTTGCAACAAAAATTTGCACCTCTTCAGGAAGATATCCAAAGATACCTTGAGCCTTGTGTAAAACACTTATTAATTTACCTTTTTTAGTTGGTAAACTGTTAATAAATGCTTCCAATTCTTGATACTTTTCTTGCGTTAAATCATTTTTAGCAGCCATAAAAACCTCCTTGATTTTCTTGATTAACATAACTTTGTTATTCATTTATCATTATTGTTTCTCACATAGATTCTAGTACCCTAAAGAACCTATAAACAGCAATTTCTTGCACAAGCAAGAGACTATTCTGTATTGAGATAACGATTGCGTAGTATGAAAAGCTCAATCTACAGTTCCCTACTATTAAATCATAAGTCTGTGAAAAAATCAACAAGAAATTTAGAATAGTATATTTTTGTTTTATTGACTAAATTACATCAAAAAAACCCGATATTTCTTGACTATATTTTCTCCAAAATGCATAATTAAGTTATATATAAATACGAGGAGGCTTTGTTATGGAGACTGCATCATTCTTCTCTACAAATTTAGATTTAATATGTGTTACTACTACTGATGGAACAATACTTCAAACCAGTCTGGAATTTGAACGTCTGCTTGGATATTCTGACCAGGAGCTTTTGGGTAAGAATATTTTGCCCTATTTAGGGGAGCCTGACACCTCTTCAGTTCTTAATACAATTTTAACTAGTACTTTTGTTATCAGCTTTTCCAACCCCGTAGTTTGTAAAAACGGTAGCATAAAACACATAGAATGGAAATCACAAGCATTGTATGGTAATTTATATTTTCTTGGAAGAGATATCACTTCCCTTGTATTAGAAAACAAAGAATATAAAGAAGAAATCGAAAAACTTAAAACCCTAACCACAAATTTGGAGGATCTTGCTGGCAAAGATAAATTAACTGACCTTTATAACAGATACAGCTTTGAGAGTCGCATATATTCTGAGATGGACCGTTCCGACAGATATGACCTCCCCCTTTCAATCCTTACCTTTGATTTGGATTTTTTCAAAAAGGTTAATGACACCTTTGGACATCCTGTAGGAGACGAAGTACTTAAATGGGCTTCGAAAATTGCTCAAAGCAATATCCGCAAAACTGATGTTGCTTTTCGAATTGGCGGCGAAGAATTTGCCATTATGATGCCTCAGACCAATATAGTGCAGGCGGAATTTGTTGCTGAAAAAATTCGTCGTGCAATCGAGCAGGAACCTCATCCCAAGGCTGGAAGAATTACTGCAAGCTTTGGAGTTGCTGAGCGCTTTAAAGGTGAAACCTTCAAAAGCTGGTATCGCAGGTTTGACGAAGCCTTATACAATGCAAAAAGCACTGGCAGAAACAAGGTGGTTTGTTATAGGGATTCGGAGCCGCCAATTCTTTCACTAAATATTACATGGGACGAAAAGTTAAACAGCGGAAATAAGATTATTGATGAACAGCATAAAAAGCTACTCGATATAACTATTTCTCTTTTTGATAGTTTCTACAAAAAAGAGCCACCAGAGTTTATTCAAGCTCAAATTGATTTATTAATCAAGCATATTAAAGTACACTTTGCTCAAGAGGTTGACATTTTAAGAAAGCATGGCTATCTTGAGGTCGAAGACCATCACTCAATTCATATTAGTCTTGAAAAAAGGCTTCAGCATCTCTACGAAAAATATCTCATAGGAGATGTTAAAGCCAGTGTTTTTTATTCATTCGTTTTTGATGAGGTTATTATGGAGCATCTTGAACATGAGGATGTTAAGTTCTTTTCATTATTCTCTGCCTAAGAAAAAAGCAATTGCAAATCCGATTGCAAAACAAGCCAGACTTGAAGCAACGGCTGCTGCAGTATAGGTGATGGCACCCGCCTTTGCTATTATTGCGATCGGTGATGCAATAATTAATCCCAAAATTCCCCAATAGGTTAGTGTCGGTGCTTTTTCAAAAAGCCATGTGATTAGCTTAGCAATTATTCCAATTCCTAATAATATCCCTATGCAAAAAGGTGTAAGAACACCAATCCCATGAATAATCCCATTTATTTCCATTTTAAAAACCGCTTCAATGAAATTGCTTATATTACTTATAATAATATTATAATATCCTAACAGCATCATTACCATTGACCCACTGACTCCCGGAATAATCATAGTTGCAGCTGCAACCACTCCTACTAGCAGCAAAATAAACATCTGCATTACATTAAGCTTTATATCCAAAGCCGCAGAGCTGCCTTCCTTTGAAAAAGCCATTAATAATACCACTCCAAAAAAAACTCCAAACATTATAATATAAGAAAAACGGAGTTTCTCTCCCTTAACCTTATTTACAATTATAGGTAGACCACCAACAATAAGACCTATAAACAGTCCGCTGGTTTGTAATGGATATGTTGATAATGTATATTTAACTACAAAGGATAA
The DNA here is from genome assembly GCA_002381865.1 of Clostridiales bacterium UBA4080. Lineage (GTDB taxonomy): Bacteria > Bacillota > Clostridia > Lachnospirales > Vallitaleaceae > UBA4080. Next base: position 161,479 of record DFYO01000019.1, read on the forward strand.
TATCCCTATTCCTAGAATTGCTCCTATTAGATATGGCAATAGCAATATAACACTATTTTTAAAATCCTTTCTAATATTGTTTATTGCACCAATCAGCTTATCATATATCCCCATGGACACAGCCATTGTACCGCCACTTACACCTGGAATAATATTTGCAATTCCAATAATTATCCCCTTTAGTATTTCTCTAAATTGTTTCATTTTTGCTCCTTAATAAAAATATTCTAAAGCTATTTATATAATGATATTCCCCTTAATTACATTTTCAATAAATATAATAGCAAGCTTCGGATCATATTGTGTACCTGCTAATAGCTTAATTTCTTCAATTGCTTCTCTTTGAGTCAGGATGCTTTTATATGGACGCTCACTAATCATAGCTTCATAGCTGTCTGCAATAGCAAGAATTCTAGCATTAACAGGTATATCCTCTCCCTTCAAGCCCTGAGGATAGCCCGAGCCATCCCATCTTTCGTGATGTGAAAGCACATATTCTGATATCGCTGAATATTCATTAAGTGATTTCAAAATATGATATCCCGCTTCTGAATGCTTTTCCATCTCAATACTTTCATCATAATAAAGTCTTTCAGCTTTGTCAAGTAAATTTAAATCTATTGTAATTTTCCCAATATCATGCAATAAACCCATTTCAACAATCTCATCAATATCTTCCTTATCCATATTCAGCACCCTTGCAAATTGACCACACAAATCACTAACTCTTTGTGAGTGCTCTTTTTCTCTTATGGATTTTTCATAAAGCGTATCGAGAATAACCTCAATTGTATTGTGTCTAATAGCTTTACTTTCATGCAGCTTTCTTTTATACATAATATCCTCTGCCCTATTAAACACATCTTCAAATCTTTCATGCTTGGTCTTTTTAGTATCTGCACCATAAGAAACCGAAAGATTAATTTCTTTGACTGTTTGTGTATTTATAGTATTCATTATTCTTTTTAATATATCGTCTGCATCTTGAAATGTGGTTTTAGGAAGTATCATCGCAAATTCATCCCCGCCAATTCGGGCAATAATATCATCCGCCCTGCAGGCATTTTTTATTGAAGCTGCGACCTTTTTCAAAACCTCATCGCCTGCCGAATGCCCAAACGCATCATTCATTAGCTTTAAGCCATTCACATCTAGCATCGCAAATGTAATAGGATAATTTCTTGGAGTATCAAGCCTTTTTACCTCTTCTTCAAAAAATCTTCGATTATACACCTCTGTAAGCTGATCATAATAGCTTAAAAATAATATTTCTTTTTGTTTTTCTCTCTTTTCAGTATAATCTCTAAAAACAACAACTACTCCAGTAATCATTCCGTTTTCATCCTTAATCGGAGCTGCGCTGTCTTCAATTGCAATCTCAGTATTATCCTTAGCAATTAATATGGTCTGCGCTTTTAACTCAATTATTTCTCCCTTCTGCATTACAAGCTCTACAGGACTTTCGCATTCCTTTCTTGTTTTTTCATCTATTATTTTAAAAACCTCGCTAAAATCTCTTCCTACGCTTTCTTCAGCGGTCCATCCTGTTATTTCTTCAGCTACAGAATTCATTATCTCAATTCTGCCCTGTCTGCAAGTCGCAATAACTCCGTCACCAATAGATAGCAGGGTAGTCTGAAGCTTTTCTTTTTCTCTAAATATTTCTCTTTCCATTTTTCTTCGTTCAGTAATATTCTCTACAATTCCAATTCCGCCGTCCACTTTATTATCCTCATTAATTATTGGTGAAAATAATAGCCTGATTGGAATTATCTTGTTTGATGTAACTGCAGCGTATTCTCCTTCGTAAACCATTTGCTTTCCAAGCAAGGATTCCATTAATAAAGAAACCATTTTTTCATCTGGCAGTTTTAACATATTAAGTCCAATTAGCTGCTTTCTCGAAGAACCTATTATATTCACAAAAATATCATTACATTCCTTTATTATTCCATCGTTACCATAATATATTATGCCTAGCGGCGAATTATCAACAATCATTCTGTACTTTTCTTCATTGTTTCTAAGCAACTGCTCATTCCTCAAATTAACTATAGCAAGCCCCAGCTGTCTTGCAAAAATATTCAGTATATCCTCTGGAACTTTAATTCTTTTGCTTTTCATAACATAACAAATATCTCCAATTACAGCTTGATTGCTGACTATGTCTATCTTTCTGTAATCTCCCTGCTGCTTGTATTTTTCGTCACCTGCCATTCCTGTGCTTATGTAATTAGCAGAGTTTTCATCAAATAGGTTTATTGTTACATAGGCAGCCTTTGAAATATATTTGAAGTCTTCAGCTATTTTATTATAGTCTAGCATTTTAAACTGCCCTATAAAATAATCCGAAAAACCCAGCATTATTTTTTGAACGTATTCCTCCTCAAGCCTTTGGGTTATATCCCTTGCAGCTGCATAAATAAATCCTGATTTTTTCTGAGCTCTCCATTCCAGATTTCTCACGCTTCCATCACTGCATCTAAAACGATTTTTAAATTCAATAATGCTGTCTGTATTTAAAACCGCTTCAAGCATATTAAGAGTTACCTCAACATCCTCAGGATGAATAAAATCCTTGAAATTCTGCTTTTCTATTTCATTTTTAAAGTATCCAATAATTTTTTCCCATTCTCCGTTTACCTTGATATAATTCCCTTGCAGATCAAGTATTGCCAGCAAATCTAGATTAATTGAAAAAAAATGCTCCAGCTCCTCAGTTTTTTCAATCAGACTATCCTGAGTGATTTTTCCCTGTGTAATATCACTTATTCTAACAACATAGCTATAATCCTGTCTTTCTAAAACATAATTAACCTCTGCTTTATACCATCTAAAATCCCCCGGTAATGGTGACTTATATATTGCAGCCTGTTTTCGCTTTGTTTGCTTAGCCTTTGTAAATGCATATTCAAAGCTATCAAAAACTTCCTTTGGAAAGAATAGCTTTATAGGCTTGCCTATTATCATTTCTCTTGGCATAAACAAATACTCCTCATCATCTACAATTACATCAATAAAGGTCAAATCCTCTGCAATCAAAAAAACAATATCATTTAATTTTTTTAAAATAATATTCTTTTTCTCTGTATCTGCTTTTTCCTTTGTTGTATCTAAAAGCAGCGCAACAAAATCAGTCTCATTGATTGGAAAAAACTGTATGCCCATCCATTTATCTAAGGACTTTACATACTTATCAACGATTTTTCCTTTATGATATTCATTTATATTATTCAAAAACTCTTGGATTTTCCATTCAAAGCGATTTGCAAGCGGAAGTAGTTCAGTAATTCTCTTGCCTTTTACAGCTTGTTCCTCTGCTTCTAAAATTCTCAACAAGCTGTTATTAACATCCATCACAATTATATCTGCTAAATCTTCTTCTGATGAATTAATTATTCTGCAATATGCATATCCAAATGGAAGCCCTTTAATAATATCTTGATAAAAAATTCCTTGCATATACAGCCATCTCCCTTACACAATTATTCTTAAACGTTAAATCCTAAAGCAATTTAATTTGCAGCAAGGCTATAGCTTTACTTATCAATACATTTGTTCAATAGCTCCGTCAAAGTTTCGCTGTCCTGCTCTTCAATAAAATATTTTTTTATTTTTCCCCTGTCAAGCAAGCTATATGCTTTCTGGATTTTATCAAACACTGTATTAGCTTTATTCTTGTCTGTTTCAGGCAAGAGAATAATATAGGTATCTGCTTTTATTCTGTATGCAATATCTAAGTTTCTAAGCAGAAGCTCTAGCATTTCTTCAAATTTTGTACTTATAGAGCTTAAAATTCCATTAATTAAAATCACCGTAAAAGTATTACCATATCTATTATATCTCATCTGCTCTCTTTCAGCTATAGTACAAAAGCTTTCCCAATTATTCTGAAAACGCTTTGTCTCATTCGAAAAAGCTTTTTTGTTCTTTTTTAAATCAGCAAGCTTGTTGAACTTATCAATCATTCCCTTAAGGTTCGTGTAACCCAAAAAAACCTTCCATTCATTACCTACAAGCACAATGTTCTTTTTAAGAAAATCCTCTTCAATTCTACCCATTATATAGTTTTTTTCAACAACCCTTACATCCATTGTTACACAGATATCAAATCTGTTTTTGTTAATTATTATATTAGTATAAATACCATTAAGCGCAATCTCATATTCAATTAATTCAAAAACCTCTGCAACAAGAGTCTGCCACTTAATAAACTCTTTAAGTGTTATTTTTTTATGGTCATATTTTGAAACTGCTTTATAAGCATCCTCATAATTACCCTCTTTTATATCTTTTAAATATTTTATTAAAACTGCTTTAATGGGTTCAATAGAAAAATTCAGACTATCTTTTTCTTTGAACTTTTTTGAAAAGCTACTATTGTGTTCACTATATTTGTCCACCCATCTTAAAGAGTATTCATTTCTTTTATCTGTATTGCCAAGAACTTCATAAGCACGATTAATCTGCTTCATTTTCTCTTGTGCCAAATAATTATCTGAAGCATCAGGATGATATTTTTTGCTCAATCTTATATAAGCGGCCTTTATAACCTCTGACTCTGCCATAAAATGAACCTGTAAGATTTTATAATAATCTTCCCATTTTTCTGTCATATCTCTACCCCTGCTTGATATTATGTGCACCTTTGTATCTTAATATTATATCATAATCATCTCTATAATGGAATATAATTACATTATACTCCAGCTCAAACTAACGTTTTTCGTATACAGCTTTTACTTAATAATGCTTTGAAATTCTTGAAAAATTTCTTCTAAAATGATAAGCTTCAATAAGACAAAATATGAATGGAGATTATCTTATGAAGCAGCTAATTCTTTCCCTGTCTTTTCTAACAAGGATTTATATACCAAATAATTACGAGATTACTGACAAGGATTTTCCTGGCAGTATCTGGCTTTATCCTTTTATCGGGTTGTTAATCGGCGGATTGCTTTCAGGTTTTTTTGTACTATACAGCAGTATTTTTAAAAGCTCTGAGCTCCTAGCCTTCTTTATAATACTTCTTTACCTAACTATTACTGGCGGACTTCATATAGATGGCCTTGCCGATTCCTTTGATGGATTGTTTTCCTCCAGACCCACTGAAAAAATTCTTGAAATCATGTCAGATAGTCGTATTGGTGCCTTTGGAGCAATAGGTTTAATAGTATATTTTCTTGGTTTATATGTATGCCTTCAAGCCTCTGATTTTTATTCGCTTCTGCTTTTCCCTTTTGTAGGCAGAGCTTCGATACTTCTCGTTTCTTCTTTTAGCAATTATAAAAAAGAAGCCGGAATGGGAAAAATAATCGTTAATTCCTGCGGCTTTTCACATTTTATATATGCAATTACACTTTCTTTCCTGCTTTGCTTGATAACTGATATTTCATTTGTTATTCCTATGTTTATCGCATATATTATAATTATTATGATAGTCTTTTATATACAAAAAAAGCTTGGTGGCATTACCGGTGATATTCTTGGCTTATCGGTTGAGCTATCTCAGCTAGTTTTTCTTATTTGCATACAATTAATCAATAGTATGGTGATATTATGAAATTATTTTTAATCCGACATGGCGAAAGCTATGGAAATAAAAGAAAACAAATTTATGGTCACACTGATTATACTCTAACTCCGATGGGAATAACTCAGTCAAAAGCTGTTGTTGATTATCTGCAATTCAAAAAAATTGATCGAATATACTACAGTCCACTTAAGCGCACAAAGCATCTTCTTAATCTGATGCAGACAAATTCTATTTCCTTAATAGAAGCCTCTTGGTTAATAGAAATGAATTTTGGTATATTTGAAGCCCTTACCCCAAAAGAGGCGGCCTTAAAACATCCCAGAGAATACAATAATTATATGAATAATTATGAAAGCTTTACCATCCCAGAGGGTGAGAATTATTCTGCTTTTTGCAAAAGAATACAAAATAATCTCAAAAACAATCTTCCCTCCGAAGCTCAAGTCTTTGCATATATTACACATGGGGAAGTGATTAGGGTAATCTTGTCTTTATTAACTGGCATGTCTTATTCTGAGCTATGGAATTTAAAGCTCCCGCCAGCATCTGTAGTTGAATTATGCTCAGATAACAGCTCCTATAAAATTAAGTCTGTTTTTTATGGATAGTGTATATATTACTTAATCTTTAAAGGTTGGCCACAAACCAGCAAAAAAACATCATCTGCATTTTTTGCTATAAGCTGGTTTATTCTTCCTTGTATATCTCTAAAAACTCTTCCCATTTTATTTTCAGGAGTTAGGGAAAATCCTAATTCATTTGTCACAAACACTATATTGGTATTTGTTGTCTTTAGCATATCTATTACAGCTTGAACTTCTTGGCATATAATTTTCTCTGCTTTGTCAAATTCACCTTCATCGAACCTTTCCCATTCTTCAAAGCTTAACAAATCAAATAATAGATTTGAAATCCAAAGGGTAACACAATCAAGTAATACAAAATTATAAGCTTTTGCTTTTTGTTCAATTACCTCTTTTAGATTTTTATAGCCTTCAAAGGTATCCCAGCATCGTGGTCTTGATTTCTGATGTTTTTTTATTCGCTCTTTCATTTCCTCATCAAAAGCAATCGCCGTAGCAATATAAAGCACCCGTTCTTCTTCCTTCAATAATTGTTCTGCAAAGGTGCTTTTACCACTTCTAGCTCCGCCTGTTACTAAAGTTATTCTGTTCATGGCTTTACCATTCAATCCCTTTTCGTATTTTAACTCCCTTTTGATAATAATGCTTTATTTCCTTCATTTCGGTTACAAGATCTGCTCTTTCAATAAATTCAAGCTCCGCAGCTCTTCCTGTCAGAATTATTTCCATTTCTTCTGGCTTTTTATCGAGCATACTATGAAGCACATCTCTGCTAATCAGCTGATTGGTAATAGCTCCAAAGATTTCATCCAATATCAAAATATCTGTTTGTTTTTTCTCCAATATTTCGATTACTTTTTTTATTTCCTCTGCAATTTTTTCTTTTAATTGCTCTATTTCCTCAATACTCATCTCATTAAAAAACTTCTTGGTCTCACCTATTCTTATAATTCTAAGATTTTCAGAAAGTCTCTTTGCGCTTTCAAGCTCACCTGTTTCTCTTCCTTTTAAAAATTGAACCATTATTATATTTAAGCCTGAGCCTGCAGCACGAAATGCCTGCCCTAAAGCAGCCGTTGTTTTTCCCTTTCCGTTTCCTGTGTAAATCTGAATATAGCCCTTTTCCATAAGCATCTCCTCTAAGGCTTTAATAAAAAGCTTTCATTAAATTTATACCTTAAAATATTTGCGATAATCTATAACAGATATTTTTTTATTTCTTCTGATGATGGTACTTTACCTGACATCTTCACTTTTCCATCAACTACAAGTGCTGGCGTTTTCATAACACCAAAGCCTATAATCTCTTTCATATCTGTTACCTTTTCTACAACCGCATCTACACCCATTTCTTGAAGTGCTTTTTTTGTGTTTTCCTCTACTGTTTTACAATACTTGCACCCTGAACCTAGTACTTTAATTTCCATTTTTTTATCCTCCAATATATAATAATAATAAAATGCAACTACCTATTTTAAACTTTTTAATTTTGTACTTTACTGCCTTTTTAATCCATTGTAAACTAACTTTCCTTAAAACCAAATATCTTATAGTTTTTTAATGAAGCACTGCATTAAACATATATCCAACAAATACAATTGATGTTGCGGTGACTGTTGTGAAAATAATTAAAAGCTTTGGTTTTATAACCTTTCTGAGTAATATCATTGCTGGTACAGAAAGAGCTGCTACTGCCATCATAAACGAAAGTGCTGTCCCCATTCCCATACCCTTTGCAATAAGTGCTTCAGCAATTGGCACGGTGCCAATGACATCCCCATATAACGGAACTCCTACTAAAACACCTACCAATACAGCAAATGGATTTCCTGGTCCTGCATATTTTGATAATATTTCTGCTGGCGCCCATCCATGAATTGCAGCACCTAAGCCTATCCCTATAAGCAGATATAACCACACATGTTTTAAAATTTCTTTTACTTGTCCAATCGAATAATCAATTCGTTCTTTTCTTGAAAGTGTTTCAACTTCAACCTCTCCCATTGTCATTTCATAAACATATCCTTCTACTTCCTTTTCTAGCTTAAGCTTTCCAATTACACTTCCACCAATAACCCCAATCACTACGCCCGTTATTATATAAAGTGTTGCAACCTTCCAGCCAAAAGCTGCAATCAAGACTATAATTGCTCCTTCATTAATAAGTGGTGATGTAATTAAAAATGAAAAGGTTACTCCTAGGGGTATTCCGCTTTCTACAAAGCCAATAAAAATCGGCACAGAGGAGCAGGAGCAAAAGGGGGTTACAACCCCTAGCAAAGAAGCCATAATATTGGCCTTTATCCCTCCAAAATTTTCAAGAATTTTCTTTGTTCTTTCCGGCGGAAAATAGCTTCTTATATAGGATATCACAAAAATCATAATACATAATAGTATAACAATTTTTATTACATCATAAATAAAGAAATGTACCGAGGAGCCTAATCTGGTATCCATAGAAAGCTTAAAGACTCCTTCCACAAGCTTTTCTGTCAGCTCGTAGAGCCAAGTGAATTTCAGAATATTTGTAATTACTGTCCATATTGACATTATAAATTCTAACATATATTTACCTTCCTTTATTCTTTATTAAGCAGCTTTAAATACTGGTCCGCTTCCTTAAGTCTTTTAATATCATTGTGATAAACACTATCCTCTTTCAAATTTCTGCTAATTGTATTTATAAAATCCATTAACACCTCATTCTCTTGATTTAAAAAATAAATAATCATCTGGTCTTGTCTTTTAGTTTTAACAAAACCCATATCTCTAAGCTTCGCTAAATGCTTTGATATTTTAGGCTGACTTTCTTCTATAACCCCTTGAAGCTGACACACGCACAGACTTCTTATATCCAACAAATATAAAATTCGCATTCTTGTTTCATCTGACATAGTTTTGCAAATATCAATAATCTCCTTCATAAAGCCTCCTTTAAACTATTAAATATATTTTTGTTTATAAAAATACATATTCAAAAAAATAATACGTATATGCTTGTATGCGTATATACGTATTATATGCTTTATTGTTTGATATGTCAATGCTCTATGTTAGCTTTTTTTATCTATTAGTTTTTTTGATTGTTTTTTTAATGCTCATGATCGTGATTACATACACTTCCCGTTGATTTAAGCATTCCCTTTAAATACATTTCTGCAACTTCTTGTGAATTACCTTCTGCTCCAACAATTACCTCAATTCCTTTTTCATTAAAAATTTCTACAGCGCCTCCGCCCATTCCTCCGGATATTATAACATTAACACCCATATCATTTAAAAAATTAGGTAAAAATCCAGGTCTGTGTCCAGGATTTGGAACAATCTCAGTTTTAATAATTTGTCCCGCCTCTGCATCAAAGATGTGGAATGCCTCACAATGTCCGAAATGACCCGTTACTACTCCATTTTCACTCGCAACTGCTATTTTGTATTTCATATTCTTGTCTCCTCAATAATTTTTAATGTATTTTCCATAATATTTCCTGAGTAGCTTTCAATTTCTCCTGCATCACAAGCTCTTGCAATTGCTGGGTCTATTGGAAGCCTGTCTAAAACCTTAATACCATATTCCTGTGCAACCTTTTCGATATTGCTATCTCCAAATATATTATGCACTTGATTACATTCAGGACATTTAAAGCCAGACATATTTTCAACAATTCCAATAATAGGAATATTCATTTTATCAGCCATCTTAACAGCCTTCTCAACTATCATTGAAACCAATTCCTGAGGTGATGTCACTATAACAATACCCTCAATTGGAATAGATTGAAAAACAGTTAAAGGCACATCGCCTGTTCCCGGAGGCATATCAATAAACATATAATCAATATCCTTCCAGATAACTTCATTCCAAAACTGCTTTACAGTATTTCCAACTATAGGACCTCGCCATACGACTGGATCTGTTATATCATTAAGCAATAGATTGATAGACATAACATCAGTACCGTTTTTACTTTTTACAGGCATCATACCATTTTCATTTCCAACCGCCTTACTAGTTATTCCAAATGCCTTTGGTATTGACGGTCCTGTTATATCCGCATCTAATACTGCAGTTTTATAACCCTTTTTATTCATACCTGATGCCAATAAGGAAGTAACCAAGGATTTCCCTACTCCTCCTTTACCACTAACAACACCAATAACTTTTTTAACATTGCTCATAGGATGAAGCTTTTCTTTTAAATCCAGTTCCTCTTTTCTTTCGCTACAATTCTCAGAACAACTACTACAAGCTTGATTGCACTCACTCATTTTCTTTCTCCTTTAAAGTCAAACTATATTTTTTAATAATTCTAATATACTTATAATTGAAAGACTTTTTCAAGCCTTTGCTTTAAACACATTTCTTAATTTTATATTTTAATTCTAGATAAGCTACATTGAAGCAATTACTTTGCTATGAATTTCTCTTACTGCTTTCCCTGAAATACAATCTCTGTCAACAATACTAACTCCTTCATTAACCGCTTTTACTGCTTCTGCGTCGAACGGTATCATACCAACAAAGCTTATTTTATTATCTTTACAGTACTCAATTATTTTTTCAGTGTTTTCTAGATTTGTATCATATTTATTAACACATACCATAATTATAACTCCAAATCCCTTGGCTGTAGCAATAATTCTTTCCATATCGCTAATTCCTGAAATAGAAGGCTCTGCAACAACCAACACTGCATCAACTCCGCTTATTGAAGCAATTACTGGACATCCAATTCCTGGTGAGCCGTCTATAATAGCCAATTCAATATCTTCTGTTAAGTCCGTCAGCTGTTTTTTTACTCTTGATACCAGCATTCCTGTTGTTCCATTACCCATTTCTAGCTGAGCTGATGAAAAAAATATATCTTCATCGTTGTACAAATAAATCTTACCCGCCGTATTCTTTTTCATATTAATAGCGTTTACAGGACAAACATACTCACAAACACCACAGCCTTCACAGGCAAGTTTATTAACTTTATATTTATCTTCTTTTATTATTGCATTAAATCTGCAGCTTTCTGAACACAAACCACAATTTATACATAATTCCTTATCAATCCAAGCTTTATCTAATCCATAATATTCATCTTCCTTTGGCTTATTGCTCATTTTTGTTACCAAGTGAAGATTAGGTGCGTCAACATCACAGTCTGCAAAGGCTTTACAGCCCGTTAGCTTAATAAGTGCACTTGAAACAGTTGTTTTTCCTGTTCCTCCTTTGCCGCTAAGAACCAATAACTGTTTCATCGTTATCCCTCCTTATTTTCTCAAGAATATCCTCAAACACCTCTTTATACTTATCTGCTTCTTTAGCAATTATTATACCTTTAGAATTCAAATATCCTAACTCCTTATCAAATGCTATCCTTCCAATAATTTCAATATTATTATTAATACAAAAATCCTCGGATGGATTTTCACCCTCTAAGCATTTATTCAAAACTACACCAACTTTTTTATCAAATAGCTTTGTTAGTTTATACACCAATTCAAGATTATGTGCTCCAAATTTGGTAGGTTCAGCTACCAATACACAATAATCTGCATCCTGAATGCTTTCCATAACAATACAAGCACTCCCCGGAGGACAGTCTATTATAGTGTCCTTGTCATCAGCTAACGATAGCAATCTTTTAATAATCGGTATTCCTGAAGCTTCTCCAATCTTCATCATCCCAGTAAAAACATTAACATCTTCAAACCTGCTATATCTAACCTTTCCAACCTCTTTTTCTATTTCATCAATAGCTTTTTGAGGGCAAACCAGCATACAGCCTCCACAGGAATGACAAACCTCTTGAAATATCATTAAACGCTTAGTATATGCTAGTGCATTGTACTTACAAAAATCTACACACTTTTTGCAGCCGTCACATTTCAGTTCATCAACTCTTGGTATTTTTGCTGTAATAATATCCTCAGGCTTAACCTGGTTATTAAAGTCCTTATCAAAAAACAAAAAACCATTAGGCTCCTCAACATCGCAATCAATATAATTAGCTTTACCTAAAGTATAAGCAAGATTAACTGAAACCAAGGTTTTCCCTGTTCCACCCTTTCCACTTAAAACAGCTATCTTCATAATTAAGCTCTCCCATGAAAACCAGCATGAAAACCGCCCAACTCTTCTAAGTTGTTTTCTAATAATTTTTCAATATTTTCCTTAACTGAACTATTGTCTGATTTATAAATTTTTATTTTTGCTTCTAACATTACATCTGCTGCATTCTGACCGCATCTTGGAGTAATTAAAGCCGTTGCTTTACTATCTGCAACAAATTGACCCGCTTTAATTCCTGCTCCTCCGGAGCTATTTGCTGCTGTGTTTTCTAAATATTCTTCTTTCTTTATCTCTGAATCATAAATCAAAAAATATGGTGCTCTTCCAAATGAAGGGCAAACCTCTGTATCAATATTTTTTTCCTCTACTGGCACTGCAATTCTCATACTATTCTCCTTTGTCTTTTCACAAAACACTTCTAATTAACAAATATTTTCATTTATATTTTGTTCTTAGTTACTTATTCTTTATGCTTTTTTCCTCTTTGCTCCTATACTCCATAATGGCTTCTCTTAAAGCCGAAACTCCTAGGTTAGAGCAATGCACTTTATCCTCCGGCAAGCCATCTAATGCATCAATAATATCCTGCTCGCTTATTTTCATTGCTTCTTCCAGGGTTTTACCCTTTGCTAAAACTGAGGTCATGCTGGATGTAGCAATTGAGCCAACACATCCAAAAACAAGATAACTAATATCTTCAATCACATCATTTTGTACCATAATATAAAATGTAACTGAATCTCCGCAAGCTGGGTCTCCAGCACTACCTTTAGCATCTGCAAAAGGTAACGAACGGACATTCTGCGGACACATAAAATGCTCATATACTTTATCTGAATACATAGATTAATTTCTCCTTAATCATTAGCCCCATTTCTTTTTCTGCATCTTCCACATCCAAAATCAACTGCTTCTTCTTGACAAAGCTTATAATCTCCGCCCTCTATCTTTAATATATTGCCATTTACCAAAGACTCAGCAAGCTTTTTGCGGGCATCAAAATATATTCTTTGAACTGTAGTTCTTGCTACATTCATTCTTTCAGCACACTCTTCTTGTGTGTTCCCTTCTAAATCAATCAATCGAATAGTTTCATATTCCTCTACTGTCATTATTATAATTTCACTTACCATACTTTCTGTATTCATTGGTCCAAATAAGGTACTGACTGGCATACCACATACTCTTCTCCACTTTCTCGGTCTAGACATTAAACCACCTCCATATATTTTGGACATATGTTCTATATCTATTATATATCATTAATAACATATGTCAATAATTTTTGTATTTTTTATTTTAAAAAAGGAGCTATCCCTCCCTACTTAAAGTAGTTTAGATATGCTCCCTTTTTAAATACTCTTGTAATTATTAATTAAATTAATTGTCCATTTACTATTCTTGCTGACAGCATTTTAATTTTTTCTTCTATCACTGCTATCGTTTTTTTAAATTCATCATCCGTCTTGCCGCTTGGATCATCAAGTCCCCAGTCTTCTCTATGCTTACATGGCAGAAAAGGACATTCTACATTACAGCCCATCGTAACTAATATATCAATTTGTGGAATTTCTTCTAGTGTCTTTGAATACTGTGTTTTCTCCATATCAATTTGATATATTTCTTTAATCAGTCTGACTGCATCCTGATTTATTTGAGGCTTTGTATGTGTTCCGGCTGAGAAGCTTTCAAAAACCTCACTACAGTAATGCTTTCCAAGAGCTTCTGCTATCTGGCTTCTGCAAGAATTGTGTACGCATACAAATGCAACCTTTAACTTGTCCATTGATAATACCTCCAAAATAACTATATTTTCTTGATTATCTCAAGCCGAAATAATTATGTCAACCATTCAGAGCTATGCTTTACCTGAAATTTACAATAGCTTGTCAATCATTGGGATAATTTTTTCTTCAAACAGTTTTACTAATTCTGGGTCAAACTGTGTACCGCTATTATTCTTTATTTCCTCCAAAGCCTTCTCCTTGCTTATTCCGTCTCTGAAAACCCTGTCTTGAACCATTGCATCAAAGGCATCTGCAATAGCAATAATCCTTGCCTGTAAAGGTATCTCTGTATGCTTTAAGCCTCTTGGATATCCTTTCCCATCCCATCTTTCATGATGTGAAAGTGTATAATCTGCTATTTTGCCAAACTCATTAATAGAGCGTAAAATCTGATAGCCTGTTTCTGGATGTTTTCTTATTTCCTTCCACTCTTCCTTAGAAAGCTGACTGTTTTTTTCGAGAATTTTTAAATCTATTGCAATTTTTCCAATATCGTGCATAAGTCCTGACGTCTTAATCTCTTTAATTTCATTTTTACTTAAAGACAATTCTTGTGCAATCATCTCAGCAATTACGCTTACATTTTCTGCGTGCTTCTTTTCATAACTGCTTTTCGAATACAATGTATTACTAATTGCATCCACTGTTTTATAATGCATGCTTTTACTTTCAGAAAGCTTGTTCCTGTACATTTGATCCTCTGCTTTTTTAAAAATGTCTTCAATCTCATCTTCACTTTCCGTTTTGCATGCAACACCAGCTGATACGGACAAAACAATAGAATCAATTTTTTCATGCTCCATTTTTTGAACAAGCTTTTCAATAAAGCTCTTTGCTTCTTTTTCATCTGTTCTTGGCATAATGATTATGAATTCATCCCCTCCATATCGAGATGCCTTGCAAACACTTTTGCATTCACTTATTATTACTTCAGATATCCTTTTCAGCGCATAATCACCCATTTTGTGGCCAAAAACGTCATTTATTAGCTTCAAGCCATTTACATCCAGCATCGCAATTGAAATTGGCAAGAGATTTTCGTCGTTGACGCGTTTTATTTCTTCCTCAAAAAATCTTCTGTTATAAAGGCCTGTGAGCTGGTCGTGATAATTTAAAAACTCTATTTTTTCTTGCTTTTCTTTTTGAGCAGAAATATCTGAAAAAATCATAGCAATCTTGTTTTCTTCAGGCGAAAAAACATTTACCGAAAAATATTTTCCAATTCTTTTAAAATGATTTTCAAAATTAATTGATTTACCATCTCTTATTACCTCTTCAAGCTGTTCAATCCACTTGGATTCCAGCCAATCACTTTCTTCCTTTAGATTCTGCCCTTTTATTTCAAAAGAACCAATTCCTGTAAGTCTGCTAAACGCCTTATTAGCATCAAGTCCGATATAGGCTTTAATAATTTTTTTATCCTCGATTGTTTCATATACTACCTCATATATTACAAATCCTTCCTGCATATTATTAAATAGTCTGTCGAATTGAAGATTGTTCTTAAGCAGCAGTCTTTGCATTTCATTACTGTCCTCTAAGCTTATTGCAAGGGCTTTGGTTCTGCTTTCAACCATTTTTTCCAGATTTATATTATAATTTTCAAGCTCGTTTTTTTGCTTTTCAATTTCCTTGATATTTGTTGTGATTTTCACCATCATATCCTGCATAACTTGAGATAGTTCAGCAACCTCATCATCTCCTGAGAGCTCTAAGGAAACATTATAATCACCTTCCGTAATCTTTTTTGCAGCTAAGGATAACTTGGCAATTGGCGCCATAATCCTGCCACTTACATAGTAAACCAGGAGAATAATTGCAGAAATTGCCAATCCCCCTAAAATAAGCAGTAATAAAGTCATAGCTTTTATCTGTTCAAGTACTTTGGAATTATCATAAGTAATTTCTATTACCTTGCTATTATCTGTCATACTATATTCTTTATCATTCAAATAAATCATCTGGTATGTTTTAACGAGATTTTTTTCTTTAATCTCAAAATTATTTTCTGCTTTTGCTTTTTCTACAATCCACAAGCTTTCCTGCGTAGGCTTAAAGCTTTCTTTGTTATGCGAAAATTCATATCCAAAGATATCAAATATTCTTACTGATGTAACCGTAGTATTATTAAATGCAATATTATTAGTAATTTTTACTGGGTCCATTTCTGCAACAATTGTACTTAATCCACCTTCACTATACACAAGCTCTAATACATATTCATTATTAGTTGAGGAAACATAAGTAAACTTACTTAAACCACCAGTTCCGACATTAGTTCTTATTCTTTCATGCTTAATATCGTCAGCGATTCTGATTGAGTCAATCACATCCCCTAATTTACTATCAAATTTTCTGAAATTAAAATTTTCTCCCTCGGAAATAGTAGTTTTGATTATTGTTGTTTCTTTGTCAATTAAGACTAAATCATACTTGTTGTCTAACTTTTCCTTTATTTCCTCCAAGGAAATGCTATCTGGGTTGTTACCTGCTCTAGCAAATTCTTCTTGAAAAGCAAGAATACTGCTTTCCATATCAGCTTCAATTGATTTTTCCAACATTTTAAAGCCTCTGTCAATTAATATAACAGAGTTCTTCAGATAGTCACCTGTAACCTTCCTGATATTTTCATGCTCCCTTACAAAAATAACCTCTACATATCGTGTTCCCAAAATAATAATTGTAGCTAAGGAAATAATAATAATGGGAATAATAGATATTAACAGTTTATTCCTGATTTTGTAGAAAAAGCTTCTCATGTGTGTTCCCCCAAGGTCCAATATAGTATTTATTCTCAAGACTTTTTACTATTATTATTCGTCAATTTCATCTAACTCTTCTTCGCTAAAATCCTCTTCCAAAAAGTATTGACTGCCTTCATCCTTAGGAAGAAGCTCAACATTTTTCAGTTTTTTTTGAATTGCTCTACTTCTTACTCCTGCTTGTTTTATAACATTAGATGCTTCGTTTAATTTCTTTTGTGTTTTTTCTAATACATCGCCAAATTTATTGAATTCAGCCTTTACAGCTCCTAAAACCTCCCATACTTCACTTGAGCGTTTTTCAATTGCAAGAGTTCTAAAGCCCATCTGCAAACTATTTAGTAAAGCAGCCACCGTAGTAGGTCCTGTAATTATTATTTTATAGTCTCTCTGTAGCATCTCAAAGAGTCCAATTCTAAGAACCTCCGCATATAAGCCTTCAAAAGGCAAAAACATAATCGCAAAATCTGTTGTATTTGGAGGATCAATATACTTATCCTTAATTTCTTTTGCAGATGCCTTGATTCTGTTTGATAGTTGTTTTTTTGCTTCCTCAATTAAAGCAATATTTCCATTTTCATAAGCCTCTAATAAAAGCTGATAATCTTCTGTGGGGAACTTTGAATCCATTGGAAGCCAGACTGATTTGTCGTCATTCTCTCTTCCTGGAAGCTTTATTGCAAACTCCACAAAAGCATTTGAATTATCTTTTGTTTTTACGTTTTTTTCATACTGCTCTCTGGTAAGAATCTCTTCTAAAATATTTTCCAGCTGATACTCTCCAAGAACTCCTCTTGTTTTTACATTAGTTAATACTTTTTTTAAATCTCCTACCCCCACCGCAAGGGTGTGCATTTCTCCTAGTCCCTTGTGAACTTGTTCTAATCTGTCACTAACTATCTTAAAGGATTCTCCCAGTCTTGTTTCCAATGTTTTTTGAAGCTTTTCATCCACAGTTTCTCTCATTTTTTCAAGTTGACGGTTGTTGTCCTCCTGAATATATTTGAGCTTACTTTCAACGGCCTCTTTAACCTTGTCAAGCTTTTCTTCGTTGCTTTTAGTCAGCTGCTCTAGCTGTGTAATCATCGAATCTCTATAACCCTTTTCCAATTGAGCAATCTCAGTGATTCGCTTAAGCATTGAATCTTGAAAATTGCTCTGGCTATTCATCAATTCTTCTCTGGTGGTTTTTAAGTTAATTGCAAGCTCTTCTCTGCTTTTAGCAAATTCATCCTTTAAGGAATATTCGAGTCTGAAAAGCTCCTTACTATCCTCTTGCTGCTCTTCTTGATTTTGCCTACTATGGCTTCTAAAATAAATTAAAACAGCAATACCAATCACAGAGTTTAATGCAAGCAAAGCAATTATTATTATTTCGTTAATGTCCATATTAATTAATTGCATCTTGAGCTAAAAAATCGTTCAAAACTGCAATATACTCCTGCATATATTGTGGTAAATCCTTTGGCCATCTGCTTGACACCAGATTTTGATCGCAAACAACAGGAACATTTTCCCATATTCCTCCTGCATTAATCATGTCGTCCTTAATTCCTGGTGTAGAGGTTACTTTTCGCCCCTTTATTATTCCAGCTGAAATAGATACCCATCCGGCATGGCATATTTGACCAATTGGTTTTTTCTTATCATTAAAATATCTAACCATATCAAGTACGATTTCATATCTCCTTATTTTATCAGGAGCCCAGCCTCCAGGAATTAGCAGTCCCGAATAATCGTCTAATACAACCTCTTCATATGATAAAGCTGATATATATGGTACTCCATATTTACCTTTGTATTCTTTTTCCTTAACACTCGATGCCATAACTACCTCATGACCCTCTTCCATCAGCCTATAGTAAGGATAATACAACTCTAAATCTTCTGCTAATTCATCTACTACCATTAATATTTTCGCCATAATAAACCTCCTCCAAAAAATCCGTTAACTTTCTGTATCTTAAAAATAATTATACTCGTATCGCAAGCTCTAGTCAACGAAGTGATTGTAAATGCAGTGCCATTTTTAGCTTTTTTACATACTACCACTCTAGCTTAATATTTTACTAAATATTATTTTTTATTACTCAAATTAGAAGATTATTCTTATCCGCTAAATCCTGTAAACCAAATTAGTTGACAACGCAACCTTTTTATTCTATACTTGCACTACTAAATACTTTGGGAGGTAATTATGTCTTCACCTGAAAGCAAAGATTCTGCAATAGGAAAATATATTTCTATATTATATAGATACGGTCGTTCATATATGGATCAGAGGATGTCTGAATATTCCATAGGAAGCGGTCAATATTCTTTTCTTTTTTATCTTTATTCAAATGACAACTCAACTCAGGATAAAATAAGCTCCTCACTTTGTGTGGATAAAGCAACCACAACAAGAGCACTACAAAAGCTTGAGACTTTAGGTTATATAAGCAGACGTATTTCTACCTCTGATAATCGTATTAATCTTGTTAAGCTAACCCCTGAAGGCAGGCTGCTTTGTGAGGAATTAAAGGATTATTCAAAAATATGGGAATCCATTCTTTTGGACAATATACCTATTGAAGAACACTCTATTATTAAATCATATTTAAAAATATTAGCTGAAAATGCAATAAATAACAAACTAACTAAAGAATAAATACTGAAAGGATATACTATGACAAATAACGAACAGCTTAAAACGGAATCTGTACTAAAACTATTAATAAAATTTTCAATTCCTGCAATTGTCGGCATGCTTGTGAGCGCTCTCTACAATGTTGTTGACCGAATATACATTGGCAAACTTGGTTCTCTGGCTATGACGGGTATCGGACTCGTTCTTCCCTTTATGACGATACTAATGGCCTTTGGAATGCTTATCGGCATTGGTGCCGGAGCTAGAATATCTATCCGACTTGGGCAAAACCAGCCAAAGTCTGCCGAAAAAATTCTCGGTAATTCTTTCGTTCTGCTTATTATGATTCTAGGAGCAGTTGCAATTATTACTTACATATATAAAACACCCCTATTAATGCTATTTGGCGCTAGCACTGCGACAATAGGTTATGCCGACACCTATTTAACCATTATTCTTATAGGGAGTATTTTTCAGGGCTTGGGTTTTGGCCTTAACAATATTATCCGAGCAGAGGGTAACCCTAAAATTGCTATGCATACAATGCTTATCGGCGCAATAATTAACATCGTGCTTGACCCAATACTAATTTTTACCTTTAATATGGGAATTGCAGGAGCTGCAATTGCTACAATCATCTCACATTTTGTTACTGCCAGCTGGGTTTTGTACCATTTTACTCTTGGCAAAGGAAAGTTAAAACTAAGAAAAGAACACTTAAAATTAGATACTCAAATTGTAAAAAGCATTGTCAGTATCGGAATGTCACCTTTTTTTATTCAGATTTCTGCAAGCGTTGTAGGGGTAGTCTCTAATAACGCCCTTAAAAATAATGGTGGTGATATTGCAATTGGAGCTATGACAGTAATTAATGCAATTGCGATATTTTTTATCATGCCTGTCCTTGGTATTAACCAGGGAATACAGCCAATTATCGGCTTCAATTATGGTGCACAGCAATATGACCGTGTTAAGGAAGCCCTTAAATTAGGTATCCTAGCTGCAACCAGCTTATGTATTCTGGGCTTTATTATGACTCAATTTTTCCCTTCTGCTTTAATTGCACTTTTTAATGATGAGCCTGAGCTTAACAAAACAGCAATCCTAGGAATGCGTATATTCTTATCAATGCTTCCTTTTATTGGTTTTCAAATAGTAAGCTCTAATTATTTTCAAGCTGTAGGCAAAGCACCTCGTGCAATGTTTTTAAGCTTGCTAAGACAAGTAATCTTCCTAATTCCTTTATTGTGGATTCTTCCTATGTATTTAGGTCTTAATGGTGTTTGGATGGCAGGGCCAGCCTCTGATCTGGCTGCTACTGTTTTAACCGCAATTTTTATAATAAAAGAGATGCGTCATCTTGACGCATCTCACAATGAAATCACTTCACTATCATATCAATAAATACATTTACTAGCTTTGGATCAAATTGCGTTCCTGAATTTCTTTTCATCTCTTTAACCGCTTCTTCTTTAGTTATTCCCTTTTTATATACCCTATCGCTAGTCATTGCATCATAAGCATCTGCAAGACTAATAATTCTGGATTTCAAGGGAATCTCATCTCCCTTCAAGCCCTTTGGATATCCTCTTCCATCCCACCTCTCATGATGAGCTAGTACATACTCAGCCATTTCTGACATTTCATTTACTGTGCTTAAAATTCTGTAGCCAATCTCAGGATGCCGAGTCATTCTTTCCCACTCTGCCTCCGATAGCTTTCCAGGTTTATTAAGCATATGCTCATCAATTGCAACCTTTCCTATATCATGCAGCAGCCCTAATGAACGCAGCTCCTTAACCTCGCCTTCAAGCATTCCCAATGTGACTGCCATTTCTTCACACAAATCCGATACCCTTCTAGAGTGCGCCTCCTCATTGCTGTTCTTTTCATGCAGAGCATGAATAATTGTCTGAATGGTTTTACCTCTCATACTTGGACTTTCAAATAGCTTTTTTTTGTATAAATAGTCCTCTGCAAGCTTTAGAACATGATTAATATCTGTTTGCATATCTGATTTTTCTGCCCAACCTAGAGATACAGATACATCAACTAGATCAATTTTTTCTTTTGTAGTCCTGTAAATAATATCATTTACCATTAGCTCCGCCTGCTGTTGGCTTGTATTATTCATAATAACAACAAATTCATCTCCGCCAATTCTGCAAACAATATCCTTTTCTCTACAGCCCTTTATTATACTTTCACTAACCTTTTTCAAGAGCTTATCACCTTTAACATGCCCAAAGGAGTCATTAACAAGCTTCAAACCATTTACATCAGCCATAATAATTGTGATAGGCAAGTTTTCCGACTTATCACATCGTAACAGCTCCTCTTCAAAGAATCTTCTGTTATAGACCCCCGTTAGCTGATCATAATAGCTCATATTCTCTAACTTTTCTTCCAGCTCTTTTCTTGCCGAGATATCTCTTATAACTGCATGGTAAGCCTCTTTTCCATGAAAAAAAATCTTTGTTAGCACAACATCTACTATAAAGGATTTACCCTCATTATTTTTATGTGTCCACTCAAATCTACTGCTCATATTAATATCTGCAAGCTGTATCATTCTCTTTGCTTTTTCAAAAGATGAGTACCCCTTTTGCTGAAGCTCAGGTGAAAAATCCCATACCATTTTCCCAACTATTTCAGATTTTTTCTTAACTCCAAAAAGTTCAAAAGCCGCAATATTGCAATCTAAAATAGAGTCCTCTGTTAATATCAGTATTGCATCCGCCGAGCTTTCGAAGATACTTCTAAAACTATTTTCGCTTGCAACCAACGCATCCATATTTTTTTTCTTTTCTGTTATATCCTCTGAAAAACAAAGTTCTTTTATACCTTCTGCTGAATTATTGCCAAACATTATTTCTTTAATGTTTGTCCATACTATATTGCCATCGCTTTTTACATATCTTTTATCTAATTCAAAAATATCCAGCTTTTTAGTTATAAGCTGTTGCTTTAAGTGCTTGTGTTTTTCAACATCCTCAGGATAGGTTATTTCTATCCAGTCAAAATTACCCAACTGAGCTTCTGTTTTTCCTATAAGCTCTAAATATTTTTTATTCGCCTTATATACCTTTCCACTGTCAGGATCTAAAAGGCTAATTCCTATTGGTGCCTGTTCAAAGATAGCTCTAAAGCGCTCTTCACTTTCAGATAATAGTTCATATTGCTTTTTCAATTTTTCCTTGCTTCTGACTATTTCCCTCATTGAATATTCCAGCTTTTTATTCGCATGCTCTAAGCTGATTTTATTGATTTCATATTCCTTATATATTCTTTTTCTTTCCCCGGTTTCTAAGATAACCTTCCCGATAAATAAGGTCATCAGCGGGTATATAATTAATACTGGAAGGGCTACTGAATTAATTGCTGCCATTGTTGCAGTTTCAGGCAAGGTATACATCGAAAGCACCATCAAAATATGTAGTACAAGGCCCATTATTAATAAGTCTTTCTCGGTAATTTTTTCCCCCTCTTTAAGTGCATAAGCACTCGAGCCAATAATCACTGATATTATTATCACTACACTTCCCATAATCAGACCTGTTCCGCCCTGATATATCCTTAGCGCTATAGCAAGGATACCTGCAATACTTGCAGTCAAAGGTCCAAAGCAAAGTCCTGCCAAGCTAATCATTACCGAACGTCCGTCAAAAATAAGTCCCTGCACAAGCTCAATAGGATAAAGCATTCCAAGAATTGCGGCAACTCCAAATAGAATGCCCTGATATACTTTTTTTCTTTTCCCCTCTTCATTATAATAGCTAATAAACCCAGAAATAATTGCAAATGAAGTTAATACACTCATCTTGTAAAGTATTTCAAAGAAAATTCCCATAGCTCACCTCTTATAGCTTTGTTTTTTTGTAAACGTCTAACTTCCCATGCATTTTCTATACTATGAATATTTAATACAATTAAACTATCCTACTTTTATCTAGATGATTTTTCTTCTGAGTAATTATTCAAATTTATCTTTTAATTATAAACAATATTCTTCAATATATAAAGCACCAATTATTTAAAAGAAGTTTTTTGCAGGAATTTTCATAATTAATCAAACTCCACAGTTACAAGCTCTGGTCTATTAAATATTCTAAAAGGAAATTTGCTATTTCCAAGCCCTCTGCTTACTATTAATGCTGATTGTTTTTGATAATAAGGTCCTGTTGTATATCTAGGAAAAATCCCCTGTCCAGGAGCTATAAGTCCTCCAATAAGTGGTATTCTTATCTGGCCTCCATGCGCATGCCCCGAAAAAACTAAGTCAAAGCCTGCCTCCTGATAATAATCAAAAAATTCCGGTCTGTGACTCAGCAGTATTTGAAAATTCTCTTTGTTTTCTATTCCAAGAAGTGTCAGCCTGTCCTTAAACTCGTTTTTCATATTATTTAAACCTATGTTTCTGTCTATAAATCCCAAATCATCTATACCGCAAATATAAATACTGCTTTCATTTCTAATTATTTTTTCTATGTTATTTCCCATAACAACTACTCCAAGCTTCGTCATTTCAGCAGCTAGCTCTCTATATTCTCTTGCCTCTGATTCATGATTACCCGTCACATAATATATAGGAGCAATCTTTATTATACCCTTGATAAGCTCCAACGCAATATCAGAATCCGTTCTGTTCGCATCAATAATATCGCCCGTAATAATTATGGCATCTGGCTTTTCCTTTTCAATCAGCTTGATAATATTCTTTTGTTCTTTTCCAAATTGCTTGTTATGTAAATCTGATATTTGAAGGAGCTTAAAGCCTTTGAAGTCTGCTGGTATTTTTTCATTTGTATATTCAATTTTTCTTACAACTATATCGTTATTCTGCCAGTACAAAAATATAAGCATCCCTAATATAATTAGTATAATCAATAATGTTTTCCATTTAAATTTATTATTTTTATTCATTTTCAAAACCTTTCTTTATTTGTATGCTGTTTTGTGCACCTTATAATTTTATCATTATATTTTATTATTGCAAGTTTATATTATAAGAATTTAGTTGTATTGTTAAATACTCTATACTTTGCTTCAAACTAAAAAACAGAGCCCCTTAAAGGGCTCTTAGAAAAAAATAAGTAATGCTTTACAAAAAACTTTTATCTATTTCCTTACTTGCTTAAAATTGATTTGCAAAATTTTCTGCAATAGCTTCAAAGCTGTCTGCAAAACTTTCAGCTGATAGCTCAACATTACTTGCAATTCCTCTTAAAAAGCTTCTGCCTGCATTAACATATGCATTTTCTGGTGAAGCTGCCATTGCTGGAGCTGCCCCTATTGCTAATACAAGTCCCATCACTGTAACTAACCTTGATAATTTTTTCATTAAAATAGCCTCCTGATTTTTTATTCATTACATAATACGCACTACGTTGAATTTTTAGGTGACTATTTTAAACTTTTTTCAGGTTTTTTTGCAAAATTTAATGCAAGTGCTTCTTCCATGGAAAATATGCCTCTATTTTTATCTATTATCCACTTAGCTGCATAAATAGCTCCTTGCCCAAAAGCATCCCTACTAATTGACTCATGAACTATTCTAATGGTCTGATTTGGCAATCCAAAAATAACCTCATGCTTGCCAACAATCCCTCCTACTCTAATTGAATTAACCTGTTTTTCCTTATCTAATTCAAGATATTCCGCTATCCTTATTGCGGTACCAGAGGTTTCTTTCTTACCTCTAAAATGTTCCTCAACGATTTCTATGTCTGCATTAGGAATTATTTTTTTCAATACCTTAGAAGCCTCGATTAAGAAATTAATCCCAAGCGTAATATTGGGTGAATAAAGCACTGCTGTTTTTTCTCCCAGTTTTTTAAGTTTTTCCAAATGCTCTGGCTCATATTTAGAAATTGCAGAAACTATTTTTATCCCCTCTTCTGCAAGATATTTGTGATTTTGCAAGGCATTTACCGATGAAAAATCAATTATTACATCCACTGGATTTTCTTTGTAAAAGGTTTTATGGTCTATTTTATCTGAGGAATATATCCTCCCTTCATCATGCTCAAATCCAAATAAATGACTTGCGTACTCACCTTCCTTTGTATCCGTTTTTCTAATTATCCACTTCAAAACACACTGCTCGTCCTTAAGAACTTCCTTTGCTACTATAGCTCCCGTTTTTCCAAAGCCAAACATCCCAATAGTTATTTCCAAGTAGAACACCCCCTAATAATATTATACGAATTTTTCTGCTCAGAACCTGCTATTGGCTCTGTTTTATATTATAGTCGCTATAAAATTGCGTGCTATTGCTATAATTTAATAAATATTCCCCCGAGTGTATTCCCATTATACACAAATAATCAATTCACTTCAATATTAGTATGATTTTTTTTTATTTCTTAGCAAGTAATCTGATATTGCTTTGCGGTAAAATAGTTAAAAAACAGTAAAAGCATTTTAGTTTTAGCTGCCTTTACTGTTTTGTCTAATTCTTTTTATATTATAACCTAT
The DNA here is from genome assembly GCA_002381865.1 of Clostridiales bacterium UBA4080. Lineage (GTDB taxonomy): Bacteria > Bacillota > Clostridia > Lachnospirales > Vallitaleaceae > UBA4080. The sequence goes on from DFYO01000019.1 coordinate 187,315, forward strand.
ATGAAAATTATATTGCCTTTAATTCCTGATAGCTTTTTAAATCTATGTACACCTCAGAAACAAAGGGATTTCTTTTATGCTTGTATATTTTATAAAAATGAAAACCAAATACTGCAATATTTGCTGCTAATGAAATAAAGCTTACTGCAAACAAGGCTGAAGGGTTATGTGATGATTTAACTGCAAATACAGATGTATCTACAAAGTTTGGAAAGCACATTACAAACATCATCCAAAATGCAAGCGTTTGTGCTCTGTGCTGAAGCCATGCACCTTTTTTTATTAAAAATGCAGGTATCGTACAAGACATTAATAGTGCCGCCCCTGCATAAAAGGCATGATCCGATACGCAATTGTAAACATAAGCAAAGTTCCACAAATCATACGCTATAATCCAGTACCAAAGCTGATCCGGCCAAATCATATCCCTGCTTTTATCCTTACTTACATAAATTCCAAGCCAGCCTGATATCGTTACAATATTTAATATTCCTGCAATACCATTCATTATATGCCATGAACCCGGCACCATAACCACTCCGTCAACTATTCCTGACATATTAGTACACTGAAAATCCCTTATTACTGCCTCAAGAATATTTAATGCTAAAATAAATGCCGGAAAAGTCAGCAATATTTTATTTTTATCTGCTCCCTTAATATAACGAAGTGCCATAAATCCCAAGCATCCAGCTAACGCAGAATATACCTTCGCCCAATGGAACCATGTGCCTACACTTGTATCTGCTCCAGCTGTTTTTGGCCATACGGTAATTGTCAGAATAATCGGCAAAACAATAAAGCTTGCTATTGAAGCCCACTTACTTCTTCTTGCAATTTCATTTAATACTATTAGTCCCCCTAATACTCCAAACCACATTAAAGCTGAATGAAATGGAATAGCTTCAAATAAAAACATATCCTACCTCCTAATAAAATTATTATAAACAAATCCTTGATAATTATATTTTAGAAGTATGGCTTAAGTATCATATTAATTCAAACAAATATGAACTTTATTACTTGATTTAATATTGACTTTTTTATTTCCTAGGGATATAATTTATTTATTATCCCATCTTTGACAGTTGCAAGA